>NZ_JBFAHN010000001.1:0-531109 GCF_040654175.1 Streptomyces sp. NPDC050738
CAACATATCTGGCGTTGACTTTTGGCACGCTGTTGAGTTCTCAAGGAACGGACGCTTCCTTTGTACTCACCCTCTCGGGCTTTCCTCCGGGCGCTTCCCTTCGGTCTTGCGTTTCCGACTCTATCAGATCCTTTCGGGCCCGATTCCCAGTCGAACTTGGGTTGTCTTTCCGGCTGTTGGGCCGTTCCGACGAGTGAGACTTTAGCGGATTCCTGGCCTCCGACGCTAATCGGGGTTGAATCCTCATTTCGCGCACACGCATAGGAATGAAACGACTAGTCGTCGTTCGTTCGAAATGGTTGTTGCGAGATGACTGTCCGGGGACCGACCAGGGTCGGCGCTCACGTCGGACAGCTCGGAGAACATTACGGAGCGGACAAACCCGTGTCAAGCCGGGGCCTGGTCGCTAGAGTGAGGGGCATGACATCGCATGCGTGCATCCTTCAGTGGTGGGCCGCCTGACAGGCGGCCGGCACTTGCGCATGTACCAACGGCCGCCGCTTCGGCGGCCGTTTCTGTTTTCTCCCTCCGGGAGCTCGGCCGCTGGTGGTGGCGGGCTCGATCAGGAGGTTGAGAGAGATGACGCGGGTCTTCAGTGGGGTCAAGCCGACGGGGCATCTGACGCTGGGGAACTACCTGGGCGCGATCCGGCAGTGGGCCGAGGTGGATCAGTACCGGGCCGAGTCGCTGTTCTGCGTGGTGGATCTGCACGCGCTGACCATGGAGCACGATCCTGCGCGGGTACGGCGGCTCAGTCGGCAGGCGGCGACGCTGTTGCTGGCTTCTGGGCTCGATCCGGAGCAGTGCGTCGTGTTCGTACAGAGTCAGGTGGATGAGCATGCGCGGCTGTCGTATCTGATGGAGTGCACCGCCTCCGACGGCGAGATGCGGCGCATGATCCAGTACAAGGAGAAGGCCGCGCAGGCGCGGGAGCGTGGGGACGGGGTTCGGCTGTCCCTGCTCACCTATCCGGCGCTGATGGCTGCCGACATCCTCGCGTACGGGACCGATGAGGTGCCCGTGGGCGAGGACCAGACGCAGCATGTCGAGCTGGCGCGGGATCTGGCCGTGCGGTTCAACCAGCGGTACGGGCAGACCTTTGTGGTGCCTCGGGCCATTCGGCCGCCGGTGGCCGCGCGGGTCATGGATCTGCAGGATCCGAGCGGAAAGATGGGGAAGTCGCAGGCCTCGGGGGCGGGGATCGTCTATCTGCTCGATGACGCCGATGTCGTACGGAAGAAGGTCATGCGGGCTGTGACCGACGGAGGGAGCGACGTTGTGTACGAGCGGGAGCGCAGTCCTGGTGTCGCGAATCTGTTGGAGATCTTCGCTGCCTGTACGGGGAAGGAGCCCGGGGAGCTGGCGGAGCAGTACTCGGGGTACGGGGCTTTGAAGCGCGATGTCGCCGAGGCTGTCGTGGAGCTGCTCCGGCCCGTGCGGGCGCGGCATGCGGAGCTGGCCGCTGATCCCGGGTATGTGCAGGGCGTGCTGCGGGCGGGGGCCGAGCGGGCTCGTGGGCTCGCTCGGCCGACTGTGGATGCTGCTTATGCGGCGATCGGGCTGCTGGAGCCTTAGCCGTTGCCGGAAGCCAGCTCGCGGCTTCGGTCGCGGGCTGCTTCCAGGGCGGCGATCAGGGCTGCTCGTACGCCGTGGTTCTCAAGTTCGCGGATCGCGCTGATGGTGGTGCCTGCGGGGGATGTGACCGCCTCGCGGAGCTTTACCGGGTGTTCGCCGCTGTCGCGGAGCATCACTGCCGCGCCGATGGCCGCCTGGACGATCAGGTCGTGGGCCTGGGCGCGCGGGAGGCCGAGGAGGATTCCGGCGTCGGTCATCGCTTCGACCAGGAAGTAGAAGTACGCCGGGCCCGAGCCGGAGAGCGCGGTGGCTGCGTCCTGCTGGGATTCGGGGACACGGAGTGTCTTGCCCACCGCGCCGAAGATCTCTGTGGTGTGGGTGAGGTGCGCGGGGGTCGCGTGGGTGCCGGCCGAGATCACCGACATGCCCTCGTCCACGAGGACCGGGGTGTTCGGCATGACCCGGACGACGGGGGTCTCGTTCGGGAGGCGGTCCTCGATGAACGTGGTGGGGATGCCTGCCGCCGCGCTGATCAGCAGGTGGGCGGGTGTGGTGTGGGGCGCCAGCTCGTCGAGGAGGGTGCCCATGTCCTGGGGCTTGACCGCCAGGATGAGGGTGTCGGCCCGCTTGGCCGCCTCGGCGTTGGTGACCGCTTCCACGCCGTAGCGGGTGTGGAGCTCCTCGGCCCGCTCCGGGCGGCGGGTGGTGACCAGGAGGCTGCTGGGGTGCCAGCCCGCTCGGATCATGCCGGAGAGAAGGGCTTCGCCGATCTTTCCCGTACCGAGGACTGCGACTGTCGTGGTCGTGGCCATGGGGCTGTTCACCTCGCCGTTGGTGCCTGGTTGTTCTCGTCATCCTCGCATTGCGGGTGGGGGGTGCGGGCGGGCGTCCGAGGCGTGGATCCGTCGTCAGGGGGTGCGGCGGCGGAGGGTTGCCGCGCCGAGGACGAGGACGGCCAGGGCGCAGGCGGTCACTACAGCGGAGTCGCGGACGAAGGTGGAGGTGACGTCGGGGTGGGTGAGGACCTGGGTCATGCCGTCCACCGCGTACGACATCGGGAAGGCGTACGAGATCGCTTCGAGGACCGGCTGCATCGTGGCGCGCGGGGCGAAGAGGCCGCAGAGGAGGAGTTGGGGGAAGAGCACCGCCGGCATGAACTGGACCGCCTGGAATTCGGAGGTCGCGAAGGCGGAGACGAAGAGGCCGAGTGCGGTGCCGAGGAGGGCGTCCAGGAGTGCGATGAGGAGGAGCAGCCAGGGGGAACCCGTGACGTCCAGGCCCAGGGCCCAGAGGGCGAGGGCTGTGGCCAGTGCCGACTGGATCACCGCTACCGCGCCGAAGGCCAGGGCGTAGCCGCCGATCAGGTCCGACTTGGCCAGGGGCATCGCGAGGAGGCGTTCGAGGGTGCCCGAGGTGCGTTCGCGGAGGGTGGCGATGGAGGTCACCAGGAACATCGTGATCAGCGGGAAGATGCCGAGGAGCGAGGCGCCGATGGAGTCGAAGGTGCGCGGGCTGCCGTCGAACACGTAGCGCAGGAGGAGCAGCATCACGCAGGGGACTGCCAGGAGCAGGACGATCGAGCGCGGGTCGTGGCGGAGCTGGCGCAGGACCCGGGCGGCTGTGGCGGCGGTACGGGCGGCGTTCATCGGGCCTGCTCCTTGGCCTTGGGGGTGGCCTGGGCGGCGGCCTCGTCGACCAGGTGGAGGAAGCCTTCTTCGGCTGTGGCGGTGCGGGTGCGGGTGAGGAGGGCGTCCGGGGTCTCGTCGGCGAGGATCGTGCCTTCGCGGAGGAGGAGCAGCCGGTCGCAGCGTTCGGCCTCGTCCATGGCGTGGGAGGAGACGAGGATCGTGGTGCCGTCGGCCGCGATGTCGTGGAAGAGGGTCCACAGATCGCGGCGGAGTACGGGGTCGAGGCCGACGGTCGGCTCGTCCAGGACCAGGAGTTCGGGGCTTCCGAGGAGTGCCACCGCGAGGGATACGCGGTTGAGCTGGCCGCCGGAGAGGTTCTTGGCGAGGGCCTCGGTGTGGGTGGTGAGGTCCACGGCGGAGATCGCTCGGTCCACGTCCGTACGGCGTCGGGCGGCTGCCGCGCGGCCCGGGGTGAGGATCGCGGCGAAATAGGCGAGGTTCTGGTGGACGGTGAGGTCCGCGTAGACCGAGGGGGTCTGGGTGACGTAGCCGATGCGGGGGCGCAGGGCGGTGGATCCGGCGGGGAGGCCGAGGACGTCCAGGGTGCCGGTGACTCTGGCCTGGGTGCCGACGATCGCGCGCATCAGGGTCGACTTGCCGCAGCCCGACGGGCCGAGGAGTCCGGTGATCTGGCCTCGGGGGACGGTGAAGTGCAGGTCGTGCAGGACGGTGCGGGGGCCGCGGACGACGGACAGGCCGCGGGCCGTTACGGCGTCCGGCGGTTTATTCATCATGTGATGAATAATGCGCTCGGGTCGCGGCCGCCGTCAAGGCTCCGGGGAGTTCAGGGGTACGTCAGGGTCATCCCCCATGGCCGGGAGGGGAGTTGGGGGCGGAGTGTGGATATATGACGCAGAACAGTGGAATCAGCAAGGCGGAGGGACGGAATCTGGCGGTCGCCTCCGCGACGCTCGGGCCCTGGCGGGCCGCATCGGCGGTCGGGGCGCTGGGCGGAGTCGTCTCGCTCGGCGTCGGGACCATCGCCGACGGGTTCGGGTCGGGTGTGGTCGTCGGCGCGCTGTCCGTCGCCCTGACGCTCTTCTATGTGGTGGGCGGGGCGGGGGCGGTGCTCGGCAGGCGGGGCGGGGCGACGTCCGGGTCCGGGTCCGACCGCCGGATACGGCGGTGGGCCGCGGCCCATCCCTGGCGCGTCGCCGCGGTGCCTGCCGCGCTGATGGCCTTCAGCGATGTGGTGGTGCGGCAGGTGCTCGGGTCGGAGAGCTTCTTCGCGAGCGTGGGCGACGGGATCTGGCGCGGGATCGTGGTGGGTGGAGTGGTCGGGCTGGTGGGGCGGTTCGGTGGTGGGCGTCGCTGAGCGGCCGGGCCGGGGCCGTGGGAGCGGGGCCCGGACGGGTGGTCAGCGGGGCGGATTTCTCACCACCGTGACGTCCAGTGCGTACGACTCCTCGATCTGGCCGTCGGGGAAGGTGCGGAGGAGTTCCGCACGTTCGTCCGCCAGGACCTCGGCCGTGACCTCCGCGCCCATCGTCGCGAAGTAGGAGCGGCTGCCCAGGTGGCCCAGGTGGGTGTCCAGGGGGACCGTCCGGCGCCAGTGGAGGGTGCGGAACGCGGGCCTCAGGCCGTCGTCGAGGGTCTTGATGATCGCGGGGGCCTCGGGTGCCACGCCGTGCCGGTGGTAGTCGGGGAAGCGTTTCTGGAGGCGGGCCTCCTGGGCCGCCGTCCAGGGGACCTTCGGGTCCGGGATGTTCCACCAGAGCGCCAGCGCGCCGCGCGGTGCCAGTACGCGGAACGCTTCGGGGATGGAGCGGGACGGGTCCGTCCAGTGCCAGGACTGGGCGTACGTGATGAAGTCCGCCGAGCCCGAAGCGAGGGGAAGGCTGTTGCCGTCGCCCTGGATCAGTGGGACGTCCGGGAGGCGCTGCCGCAGTTGGGCCGCCATTGCGGGGCCCGGTTCCACGGCGGTGACCTGCGCTCCCCGGTCGCGGAGGAGACGCGTGGCGATGCCTGTGCCTGCGCCGATGTCGTAGACCGTCGCCCCTTTGAAGGAGAGGCCGGCCATCGCCTCGACGGCGTCGAAGAGAGCGGGCGGATAGCCGGGCCGGGATGCGGCGTACTGGGCGGCCACCGAGTCGAAGGACAGCGCGAAGTCTTTCGTCATGCCGGTCATCCTGGCGGGGCCACACGGAGGTTGACCAGGGGGCGTCGTCCAGGTGGGGGCTCCGGCGGGGCCGCTTCCCGCGCTACTGCGCTACTGCGCTACTTGCGCTTCTTGCGCGCCGCGGGGTTGCCCGTGCGATTTCCGCGGCGCTTCTCGTACTGCGACACCGCCGTCGCGTACTCCTCGCGGCGGAGCTTCTCGCCGGGGGCCTCGATGAGGGAGCGGAAGAAGTACGCGATCAGCGAGCCGATGAAGCCGATCGCCTTCAGGCTGCGGAGCGCTTCCTCCCTGCCCGGGTCCGCGGGGCGGCGGCGGAAGCCGTCCCAGGTGCGGGCGAACGCGAGGGCGCTGCAGACCGAGAAGACCAGGATGAAGAGCACGTTGACGAAGCCGCCCACATTGGCGATCTCCAGGCCCTGGTAGGCGAAGCGCATGATGAAACAGGCCGCTGCCGCAGCGACGAGCGAGCCGGCCGCGACACCGGCGCGCCGCAGTCCGTAGCCGTCCGAACGGTCGACCCAGGTCGTGCCGAAGAAGCGGATGGACTCGGGCTGCGGCCCGCCGGGGGTGGTGCTGGGGTTCTCGCTCACAGGGTTGATTATCCCTGGGCGGGAGCCGTGCTGCGGTTAGCCGCAGTGCTCCCACGGGCTGGTGTACGTGTACGTGCCGACGCCCGCCGTGATCATTCCGCCCCACTTGACCGTGAGCGCTTGACCCGAAGGCCCGGACGCCCACAGGGGGCATCCGGGCCAGTCGGTGGCTGAAACGCGTGGGGTGCGTGGGGCGGGTGGTGGCCTTGGGTCAGCCGAGCTTGCTGACGTCGCGGACCGCGCCCTTGTCGGCGCTGGTGGCCATTGCCGCGTACGCCTTCAGGGCCTGCGAGACCTTGCGCTCGCGGGACTTGGGGGCGTAGACGCCGTTCAGGGCGGCGCGGCGGGTGTCCAGGTCGGCGTCGGAGACCAGGAGCTCGATGGTGCGGTTCGGGATGTCGATGCGGATACGGTCGCCGTCCTCGACCAGCGCGATCGTGCCGCCGCTCGCCGCCTCGGGGGACGCGTGGCCGATCGAGAGGCCCGACGTACCGCCGGAGAAGCGGCCGTCCGTGACCAGGGCGCACACCTTGCCGAGGCCGCGGCCCTTGAGGAAGGAGGTCGGGTAGAGCATCTCCTGCATACCCGGGCCGCCCTTCGGGCCCTCGTAACGGATGACGACGACGTCGCCCGGCTCGATCTGCTTGTTGAGGATCTTCTCGACCGCGGATTCCTGGGATTCGCAGACGACCGCCGGGCCCTCGAAGGTCCAGATCGACTCGTCGACGCCGGCCGTCTTCACGACGCAGCCGTCGACCGCCAGATTGCCCTTGAGGACCGCCAGACCGCCGTCCACGGAGTACGCGTGCGCCAGGTCGCGGATGCAGCCGCCGGCCGCGTCCGTGTCGAGGGTGTCCCAGCGCTCCGACTGGGAGAAGGCCGTTGCCGAGCGGACGCAGCCGGGGGCCGCGTGCCAGAGCTCGACGGCCTCGGGCGACGGGGAGCCGCCGCGGACGTCCCAGGTCTTCAGCCAGTCCGCGAGGGACGGGGAGTGGACCGAGTGGACTTCCTCGTTGAGCAGGCCCGCGCGGTGGAGCTCGCCGAGGATGGCGGGGATTCCACCTGCCCGGTGGACGTCCTCCATGTAGTACGTACCGCCGGGGGCGACGTTCGGGGCGACCTTGGAGAGGCAGGGGACGCGGCGCGAGACCGCGTTCATGTCGTCCAGGTCGTAGTCGAGCTCGGCTTCCTGGGCGGCGGCCAGGAGGTGGAGGATCGTGTTGGTGGAGCCGCCCATGGAGATGTCCAGGGCCATCGCGTTCTCGAAGGCGGCGCGGCTGCCGATGGTGCGCGGCAGGACCGTCTCGTCGTCCTCGGAGTAGTAGCGGTGGGTGATCTCGACGATCGTGCGGCCGGCCTGCTCGTACAGCGCCCTGCGGGCCGTGTGCGTGGCCAGCAGCGAGCCGTTGCCGGGGAGGGAGAGGCCGAGGGCCTCGGTCAGGCAGTTCATCGAGTTGGCGGTGAACATGCCCGAACAGCTGCCGCAGGTGGGGCAGGCGTTCTCCTCGATACGGAGGATGTCCTCGTCCGAGACGCTCTCGTCGACCGCGTCCGAGATCGCGTTGACCAGGTCGAGCTTGCGGACCGTGCCGTCGACGAGGGTGGCCTTTCCGGCCTCCATCGGACCGCCGGAGACGAAGACCGTCGGGATGTTGAGGCGCATCGCGGCGTTCAGCATGCCCGGGGTGATCTTGTCGCAGTTCGAGATGCAGATCAGGGCGTCGGCGCAGTGCGCCTCCACCATGTACTCGACGCTGTCCGCGATGAGGTCGCGGGAGGGGAGGCTGTAGAGCATCCCGCCGTGGCCCATCGCGATGCCGTCGTCGACCGCGATCGTGTTGAACTCGCGGGCGATGCCGCCTGCCGCCGTGATCGCCTCGGAGACGATCCGGCCGACCGGGGCGAGGTGCGTGTGTCCGGGGACGAACTCCGTGAAGGAGTTGGCCACCGCGATGATCGGCTTCCGTCCGATGTCCGCGCCGGGTACACCGGAGGCGCGCATGAGGGCGCGGGCGCCTGCCATGTTGCGTCCGTGGGTGACTGTGCGGGACCTCAGCTCGGGCATCGTCGCTCGCTCCTTAGGAGGGATGGGGCTCCTCGCGAGCGTACGCCCGGGCTCCACGATTTGGACAGCTCGTCCGGAATGCGGGACGCGGGGCTCAGGATGCGGGCGCTCGTACGGGGGCGGGGCCGGAGTCGGGGTCGGGGGCCGCGTCCGTCAGGTAGCGCTGGAGGGTCGGGGCGACCAGCGCGATGATCTCCTCCGGGTCCGCGGAGGCCAGGGGCTCGACCTTCAGTACGTACCGCATGACCGCGATGCCGATCATGTGCGAGGCCGCCAGCTCCGCGCGGAACTTCGGGTCGGGCACGTCCAGGTCCGCCGCCACCCGCTCCAGGACCCGGCGCTGGAAGAAGGCGCGCAGCACCTTGGCGGCGGCTTCGTGGGTCAGGGCGGAGCGGACCACGGCGAGGAGGGGGGCGCGGGTCGCCGGGTTCTCCCAGATGCCGATGAAGGAGCGGGCCAGGCGGTCGCCGATGCCGTCCGTGGACGTGCCGATGATCGCGGGGAGCAGTTGGGCGGGCTCCAGGGTCGTCTCGATGGCCGACTCGAAGAGGTCGTCCTTCGTACCGAAGTAGTGGTGGACCAGGGCCGCGTCGACCCCGGCCTGCTTGGCGACGCCGCGCATGGAGGTCTTGTCGTATCCGCGCTCGGAGAACTCCGTGCGTGCGGCGGCCAGGATCCGCTCGCGGGCGGCCGGTTCTCCTGCGGACTGGGCGCGGGAGGGGCGGCCGCGGCGGCGCGGGGTCCCTTCGGAGGTCACGGCTGGTGGACCCGGGTGGCCAGGTGGAGGCGGGTGAAGGCCAGGGCCTCCGCCAGGTCGGCCTCGCGTTCGGCGGCGGACATCGCGCGGCGCGTGTTGACCTCGATGACGACGTGGCCGTCGAAGGACGTACGGGCGAGCCGCTCCAGGAGTTCGGCGCAGGGCTGCGTACCGCGGCCCGGGACCAGGTGTTCGTCCTTGCCGGAGCCGCGGCCGTCGGCGAGGTGGATGTGGGCGAGGCGGTCGCCCATCCTGTCGACCATGTCCATGGCCTCGGAGCGGGCCGTCGCGGTGTGCGAGAGGTCGACCGTGAAGTGGCGGTAGTCCTCCTTGGTGACGTCCCAGTCGGGTGCGTAGGCGAGCATCTCGCGGTCGCGGTAGCGCCAGGGGTACATGTTCTCGACAGCGAAGCGGACGTCCGTCTCGTCCGCCATCCGCCAGATCCCGGAGACGAAGTCGCGGGCGTACTGGCGCTGCCACCTGAAGGGCGGGTGGACGACGACCGCGGAGGCGCCGAGCTTCTCGGCCGCCGCCTGGGCGCGCTGGAGCTTGGTCCACGGGTCGGTGGACCACACGCGCTGGGTGATCAGGAGGCACGGGGCGTGTACGGCCAGGATCGGGACGCCGTGGTAATCGGAGAGGCGGCGCAGCGCCTCGATGTCCTGGGAGACGGGATCGGTCCAGACCATGACCTCGACGCCGTCGTAGCCCAGGCGCGCGGCGATCTCGAAGGCCGTCGCCGTCGACTCCGGATACACGGACGCCGTGGACAGCGCGACCTTCGCATCCGGGATGCGCACCACTGGTTCTGCCACGGGAGACAGCGTACGGGCCATGGCTAGCGGGGCGGGAGGTGGTCCAGGCGGCGCAGGATGATGCCCTCGCGCAGTGCCCAGGGGCAGACTTCGAGCTCTTCGACGCCGAAGAGGTCCATCGCACCCTCTGCGACCAGGGCTCCTGCGGGGAGCTGGTGCGCGCGGCCCTCGGAGACGCCGGGGAGTGCGGCGCGTTCCGCCGTCGTCATCGCGGCGAGCTTGGGGACCCACTCCTCCAGTGATTTACGACTCAGCCGGCGCTGGATATAGAGACCTTCGTTCGAGCGGGCGGCCCCTGCGATGCGGGAGAGCTGCTTGAAGGTCTTGGAGGTCGCGACGACGTGGTCGGGCTTGCCGAAACGGGTGAACTCGCCGACCGTACGGGCGATTTGGGCGCGTACGTGGCGGCGCAGGGCCTTCACGTCCAGCGGGTCGGGCGGGTCTCCGGGCAGCCAGGTGTGGGTGAGGCGGCCGGCGCCGAGCGGGAGGGAGACGGCGATGTCGGGGTTCTCGTCCATGCCGTACGCGATTTCGAGGGAGCCGCCGCCGATGTCGAGGAGGAGGATCCGCCCGGCGGACCAGCCGTACCAGCGGCGCGCGGCGAGGAAGGTGAGCCGGGCCTCCTCCTCGCCGGTGAGGACCTGGAGGTCGACGCCCGTCTCGTCGTGGACGCGGGCCAGGACGTGGTCGGCGTTGCTGGCCTCGCGGACGGCGGAGGTCGCGAAGGGCAGGACCTCTTCGGCGCCCTTGTCCTCGGCCGCCTGGAGGCCTTCGTTGATGGTGGCGACCAGCCGGTCGACGCCTTCGGGGCCGATCGCCCCGTGCTCGTCGATGAGTTCGGCGAGACGGAGCTCGGCCTTGTGCGAGTGCGCCGGCAGCGGGCGGGCGCCAGGGTGGGCGTCGACGACCAGCAGATGAACTGTGTTCGAACCGACGTCGAGGACTCCGAGTCTCATATGCGGAACGCTACTGCGGATGGGCACTTACCCTTGCCGTGTGCCGAAGACGAAAAAGGTTAAGCCGGGCAAAGCCGTAAAGCTGCCCAAGCCGAAGCATGACGAGAAGGGTCTGGACTTCGCGCGGGCCTGGGTCGAGTTTCCCGACCCGGCCGACGACGAGCAGATCTTCCGGTGCGATCTGACGTGGCTGACGTCACGGTGGACGTGCATCTTCGGCAGTGGGTGCCAGGGGATCGAGGCCGGGCGGGCGGACGACGGGTGCTGCACGCTCGGTGCGCACTTCTCCGACGACGAGGACGAGCAGCGGGTCGCCGGGCATGTGGCGCGGCTGACGCCGGACATGTGGCAGTTCCATGACGTCGGGACCGACACCGGGTGGACCCAGCTCGACGATGACGGCGAGCGCCAGACGCGCCGCTGGAACGGGTCGTGCATCTTCCAGAACCGGCCCGGTTTCAAGGGCGGCGCGGGGTGCTCCCTGCACATCCTGGCGCTCAAGGAGGGCAAGGAGCCGCTGGAGACGAAGCCGGACGTGTGCTGGCAGTTGCCGGTCCGGCGGACGTACGACTGGATCGACCGGCCGGACGACTCGCGCGTGCTCCAGATCTCGATCGGGGAGTACGACCGGCGGGGCTGGGGTCCCGGCGGCCATGACCTGCACTGGTGGTGCACGTCGGCGACGTCTGCGCACGGTGCGGGCGATCCGGTCTATGTGACGTACCGGCCCGAGCTCACCGAGCTGATGGGCAAGGGGGGTTACGACCGCCTCGTGGAGCTCTGCGAGGAGCGGCTGTCCTCGCTGCTGCCGATGGCGCCGCACCCGGCGGACCCGGTCGGCTAGTCGGTGGGTCCAGGCGCCGCCGTCTCCGAAGGGGGCGGCGGCGTCGTGCTGTCCGAGGCCGTGGGTGTGGGCGTCGGGGTGGGGTCCGTCGGGGTGGGCGACGCGCTGTCCGTGGGGGTCGGGGTCGGGTCCTGGGTGGGCGGTGTGGGGTCGTCCGTCGGGTCGTCGTGGTGGTGGGACCGGCCGTGCCCGGAGACCGAGACCACCGCGCCGGTGGGGTCGATGCCGATGCGGGCCGTCCAGTCGCCGTCCGGGTCGCGGTGGTGGTTCACGTACACCTGAATCGTGAACGTCGCGCCGGGGGCGAGGGTTCCCGAAGTGCTGCTGAAGCGGAGCCAGTCCGCGTCCGTCCAGGACGACCAGCGCACCGGGGCGCCGCCCGTGTTGGTGAGTGTGATCGTGGTCGTCCCGCCGGACACCTGGGCCTCCACCGTGAGGCGCCCTGCGCCGGGGGCCGTGGGTCCTGCCGCGGCTCCGGGGCTGACCACCTCCACCGAGACGTCCGGGGCCCGGCTGCCCGCGGTGAAGCCGGGGGACGGGTCGGTGCGGGCGTTGCCCGCGTTCTCGTAGTGGTCGTACGGGCTGGAGTTGAGGCCTCCCGCGCCGTCCGTCTCGCTCGCGGTGACCCGGGAGCCGTCGTGGCCCTCGCCGGTGAAGGGTGCTCCGCGGTACGCCGCCCAGAGCGCCAGCACGGGGGCCGCGACCACGGTCGCCACGACGGTGGTGGTGACCGCGCGGGCGCGGAGCCGGTCGCGGCGGGCCGCGTGGTCCTTGGGGTCGAGAGGGAAACCGTTTCGCCCGAAGCGGGGGGCGCTGCCGCGCGGGGCGTGCAGCATCGCCACGTACGCCGCCTGGCGCGGGGCCGTGACCAGCGGCAGTTCGGCGGGCGAGCCGTGGAGCGAGGGCGTGAGCGCGGAGCCGGGCCACGGCCCGGAGGCGCCGGCGCGCTCGGCGGCGCGGCGGCAGCGCGGGCAGTCGTCGACATGGCGTACGAGTTCACGGCGGAGCGCCGAGGAGAGGAGCACCCGGCGGTCGCCGGTGAGGCGGGCCACGGAGGAGCAGTTGCCTGTCTCGACGACGGCGAGGGCGGCCCGGGTCCGCTCCACCTCGCACGCGGCGGCGGCCAGCAGGGCGCGGGCCGATGCGGAGTCCATCCCGAGGACGGCGGCGACCTCGGCGGGGGCGAGCCGGTGGCGTACCGCGAGTTCGAGTGCCTCGCGCTGCTCGGGGGTGGTGCCTGCGGCCTCCGGCCAGGCCAGCAGGGCGAGTTCGCGGCGCCTGAGGTCGGCGGTCTCCTGCGGGACGGACGGGGCGGGCTCGGTGGTGCGGGCGGGGGCGCGGCCGGTGTGCGCCCCGGGCCGTGAACGCTTCAGCTCGGACAGTTTGCGCAGGCAGGCCCAGCGCGCCAGCGCGTACAGCCAGGCCCTTCGCTGCGGGTCGGCGGACGGACAGCGGCTGAACTGCCGCTCGGACAGGGCGAGTACGTCGCCCAGTGCCGCCGTCGCCGCCTCGTGGTCGCACAGGACGGAGAGACAGTAGGTGAACAGGCCGTCGAGATAGGCCTCGTAGCGCGCCGGCGGCCGCTGGATGCGGGTCGTCCGGCCCGGGGCACGTCGCTGCGCCCGGTGTGCGCCGGTGGTGTGCGTGGGGTGCTCCAGCCTGCTGCTGCTCGTCACCCGGCGACGGTAGGCCGCAGAGCGCGGCCTCTTCGCACCCCTTGAACGGTTTTAATCCTTACGGGTGAACGTATCCCTCAAAAGGGGACAGGAACCGGGCATTCCGCCGCCGTGATCAGGCGTGGGGCCCGTTGTCAGTGGTCGCGGATACGGTGGGCGACATGGCTGCCCGAGCGAAATCCACCAAAGAACGGCCGTCCTATCGCTGCAAGGAATGCGGCTATACGACGGCCAAGTGGCTCGGCCGCTGCCCCGAGTGCCAGGCCTGGGGGACGGTCGAGGAGTTCGGCGGCGCGCCCGCGGTCCGGACCACCGCGGCCGGCCGGGTCAGCACGGCCGCTGTGCCCATCGGACAGGTCGACACCCGTCAGGCGACCGCCCGTTCGACCGGCGTCGACGAACTGGACCGGGTGCTGGGCGGCGGGCTCGTGCCCGGCGCCGTCGTGCTGCTCGCGGGCGAACCGGGCGTGGGCAAGTCGACGCTGCTGCTGGACGTGGCCGCGAAGGCGGCGAGCGACGACCACCGCACGCTGTACGTCACCGCCGAGGAGTCCGCGAGCCAGGTCAGGCTGCGCGCCGACCGGATCCACGCGCTCAGCGACCACCTCTATCTGGCCGCCGAGACCGATCTGTCGGCGGTGCTCGGGCATCTGGACGCGGTGAAGCCCTCGCTGCTGGTCCTGGACTCCGTACAGACCGTGGCCTCCCCCGAGATCGACGGGGCGCCGGGCGGAATGGCGCAGGTCAGGGAGGTGGCGGGCGCACTGATCCGGGCCTCCAAGGAGCGCGGGATGTCGACGCTGCTCGTCGGGCACGTCACCAAGGACGGGGCGATCGCGGGGCCGCGGCTCCTGGAGCACCTGGTGGATGTGGTGCTCTCCTTCGAGGGCGACCGGCATGCGCGGCTCAGGCTGGTGCGGGGCATCAAGAACCGTTACGGCGCGACGGACGAAGTCGGCTGTTTCGAACTGCACGACGAGGGGATCACGGGGCTGGCCGATCCGAGCGGGCTTTTCCTGACCCGGCGCGACGAGCCCGTGCCCGGCACGTGTCTGACGGTGACTCTGGAGGGCAAGCGGCCGCTGGTCGCCGAGGTCCAGGCGCTCACCGTCGACTCGCAGATCCCTTCGCCCCGGCGCACCACATCGGGTCTGGAGACGTCCAGGGTGTCGATGATGCTCGCCGTGCTGGAACAGCGCGGGCGGATCAGCGCCCTTGGCAAGCGCGACATCTACACCGCGACGGTGGGCGGGGTGAAGCTCACCGAACCCGCCGCCGACCTCGCGATGGCGCTCGCGCTCGCCTCGGCCGCCAGTGACGTACCGCTGCCGAAAAACCTGGTCGCGATCGGCGAAGTCGGGCTTGCGGGCGAGGTCAGGAGGGTGACGGGGGTCCAGCGGAGGCTGGCCGAAGCGCACCGGCTCGGCTTTACACACGCGCTGGTTCCGACCGATCCCGGCAAGGTTCCCGCAGGTATGAAGGTCATCGAAGTGGGCGACATGGGGGACGCGCTGCGTGTGCTTCCGCGACGGTCTCGGGCAGAGGCGCCCCGGGAGGATGACTCGCGCCGGTAGACTTTGCCCTGGTCTCGCCCATCCGTACGAGCCGGAGGAGTGCAGTGGCAGCCAACGACCGGGCATCGGCGTCCGGAAAGTCCGGCGGGAGCTCCTCCGGTATCGAAGCGCTGATGCGCGCCTCACTGAGCGCCGTGGCGCCCGGAATGGCCCTGCGTGACGGCCTGGAGCGCATCCTCCGCGGCAACACCGGCGGACTGATCGTCCTCGGCATGGACAAGACGGTCGAGTCGATGTGCACCGGCGGCTTCGTGCTGGACGTCGAGTTCACCGCGACGCGCCTGCGCGAGCTGTGCAAGCTCGACGGCGCGCTCATCGTCGACAAAGACATCACCAAGATTCTGCGGGCGGGTGTCCAGCTGGTCCCCGACGCTTCGATTCACACCGAGGAGACGGGGACCCGGCACCGGACCGCGGACCGGGTCTCCAAGCAGTGCGGGTTCCCTGTGGTGTCCGTGTCGCAGTCGATGCGGCTCATCGCGTTGTACGTGGACGGGGAGCGCCGGGTCCTGGAGGAGTCGGCGGCGATCCTGTCGCGGGCGAACCAGGCGCTGGCCACCCTGGAGCGGTACAAGCTCCGGCTGGACGAAGTCGCGGGCACGCTTTCGGCGCTGGAGATCGAGGACCTCGTGACCGTGCGGGACGTCACCGCGGTCGCGCAGCGGCTGGAGATGGTGCGGCGGATCGCGACGGAGATCGCCGAGTATGTGGTGGAGCTGGGGACCGACGGTCGTCTGCTGGCGCTGCAGCTCGACGAGTTGATCGCGGGCGTGGAGCCCGAGCGGGAGCTGGTGGTGCGGGATTACGTACCGGAGCCGACGGCCAAGCGGTCGCGGACCGTGGCGGAGGCGCTCACCGAGCTGGACGCGCTGAGCCACTCCGAGCTCCTGGAACTCCCCATCGTGGCGAGGGCATTGGGCTACAGCGGGTCTCCCGAGACACTGGACTCCGCGGTGTCGCCGCGCGGGTACCGGCTGCTCGCGAAGGTGCCGCGGCTGCCCGGGGCGATCATCGAGCGGCTCGTGGAGCACTTCGGCGGGCTGCAGAAGCTGCTGGCCGCGAGCGTGGACGATCTGCAGACGGTGGACGGGGTCGGGGAGGCTCGGGCGCGGAGTGTGCGCGAGGGGCTTTCGCGGCTGGCCGAGTCTTCGATCCTTGAGCGGTACGTCTAGGCAGGCGCGCGTCCGGTGCGGGCGGTCCCCCATCCCGGGGGCTCGGCCCCCGGACCCCTGCTCAGTCCTTCGTCAGGACGATCGATGTGCGCTGGACCGGCATTCCGGGGAGGCTCGCCTCGATCAGGTACGTACCGGGGGTGGCCGAACCGGGCGGCGGGGTCGCGCAGTTGGGGGCCGACTTGGCCCGGTTCCACTGCACCGTGTGCTTGATCGTGGAGTTGGCCGGGACCTGGAACAGCAGCGCGCCGTCCTTGGGGCAGTCCTTCGAGGACCAGATCACCTTGTCGTCCGCCGATGTGACCGTCACCACAGCCGCCTTCGGGCCGAAGTCCACCTTGCAGCTCGACGCCGACACGTTCTTCGCGACGAGCTCGAACTTCGGCTTCTCGCCCGGTGCGTAGGTGTTCTTGGGGTTGTGCAGCGTCAACTGCACCGCAGCCGCCGTGCAGTCGGGGAGCGAGGAGCCCGCCGGTACACGCTGGCCCCCGCTGTCACCGCCACCGGAAGCGCCCGCTCCGCCGCCGGCCGCGTCACCGCCGGAGGATCCGCCCGTGTCCGTACCCGACGAGGCGTCGCCCGAGCCGGCATCCGCACCGCCGCCCGTTGAGCCGCCGGAGCCGCTCGACTCGTCACGGCCGCCGGGGTTTTGGCTGATCGCCGGGCCCGAACTCGCGGGGCCGGGAGTGATCGAGGACGGGGCGTGCGAGCCGTCCGCCCCTGGCTTGCCCTTCTTGCCTCCGCCGCCACCCGAGGTGACGACCCAGGCGATCAGGAGCGCGAGCAGCGCAACCAGAGTTGCCGCTACTGCCCTCCGTCGCCAGTAGATGGTGGAGGGAAGCGGACCGACCGGATTGCGCATAGATCCCACGGCGGCAACTGTACGAGAGATCAGGGCCAACTCCGGCCTCACCCGCCGCCCGTACCGACAACTTTTGCGGATCATCATTTCGCCGGACCCCAACTTTCGTCGGGGGCACGGCCGAACGATCGCTCGTGGTGACAACCGGGCGATGATTCATACTGTGCGTCACCATGCACAGTGATTCCTGGCTCTACAAAGACATCGTCGACTTCGCACACTCGACACCCCATTGGATTCAGAAACTGATGGAGGTGTGGACGGAGATCGGACTGCTGCTCTTCGGCGTCCTCTTCGTCGCGGTCTGGTGGCGTGCCCGCCGCGGCGACTCCAGCGCCATGGCGCTGGCGCTGCTCGCGCCGGTCGGTACGGCGATCGCGTACGTCATCAGCGAGTTGGTGAAGTCGATGATCGACGAGGAGCGCCCCTGCCGCGCGGTCGCCGGCGCCGCCGCCTCGCTGATCACCTGCCCGGTCAGCGGCGACTGGTCGTTCCCCTCCAACCACGCGACGATCGCGGGCGCCGCGGCCGTCGGCCTCGCGCTGGCCGTGCCGCGACTCGGCTGGTTCACCGTTCCTCTCGCGCTGCTCATGGCCTTCTCGCGGGTCTTCGTCGGCGTGCACTATCCGCATGACGTCGCGGTGGGGCTGCTGCTCGGTGCGCTGGTCTCCTTCGCCGCCGCCAAGGCGCTGGCCCGGCCTGTGGGCTCGCTGGTGGAGACGATGCGGTCGAGCGATACCGCCGTTGTGACGTGGTTCGCCGGGGCGGGGCCCGGGATGAAGTCCAAGCACCGGAGGAGCTGAGAGGATCGACAGCGCCATGACTACTCACACCGATCAGACCGATCAGACCCAGCAGACGCAGCCGACCGAGCCCAGTGCCGCCGCCCTCCACACCCCCGTCATCGCGTGGTTCGAGGCCAATGCCCGTGATCTCCCCTGGCGCCGCCCCGAAGCGGGTGCCTGGGGTGTGATGGTCAGCGAGTTCATGCTGCAGCAGACCCCGGTCAGCCGGGTTCTTCCGGTGTACGAACAGTGGGTGGCCCGCTGGCCGCGCCCCGCCGACCTGGCCGCCGAAGCACCCGGCGAGGCCGTCCGCGCCTGGGGCAGGCTCGGCTATCCGCGGCGCGCGCTGCGGTTGCACGGGGCCGCTCAGGCCATAACGGAACGGCATGGCGGAGACGTGCCCAGCCAGCACGCACAGCTTCTCACGCTGCCCGGGATCGGTGAGTACACCGCCGCCGCCGTGGCTTCGTTCGCGTACGGGCAGCGGCATGCCGTCCTGGACACGAATGTGCGGCGGGTCATCGCCCGTACGGTCACCGGCGTCCAGTACCCCCCGAACGCGACCACCGCCGCCGAACGCAAGCTCGCCCGGGCCCTGCTGCCCGAGGACGAGGCGAGGGCGGCCGACTGGGCCGCGGCCTCGATGGAGCTCGGGGCGCTGGTGTGCACCGCCAAGAGCCCGGAGTGCGGCCGCTGCCCGGTCGCCGCGCACTGCGCGTGGAAGCTGGCCGGGAAGCCGGCGCACGAAGGTCCGCCGCGGCGCGGGCAGACGTACGCGGGGACCGACCGGCAGGTCCGCGGAAAGCTCCTGGCCGTGTTGCGGGAGGCCGTCGCGCCCGTGACGCAACAGGAGCTCGACGCGGTCTGGAACGAGCCCGTGCAGCGGGCGCGCGCCCTGGACGGGCTGGTTTCGGATGGTTTGGTCGAGCCCCTGGCGGACGGCCTTTACCGCCTGCCACTTACTTAAACCTTCACCTGTTACATAACCGATGGCCAGCCGTGCGTCCGCCGACGGCTGGTGCGGACAAGTCCGTGACACCGCCTCCGTAGCTTCGAGATCAGACCACGAAGCACAGCAACACCCACGGGGACGACGGAGGCGGTTCGGTATGGCGCACGGTGAGGTGCTCGAGTTCGAAGAGTACGTACGCACCCGGCAGGACGCGCTGCTGCGCAGTGCCCGCCGCCTCGTCCCGGACCCGGTCGACGCACAGGACCTGCTGCAGACCGCGCTGGCGCGTACGTACGGCCGCTGGGACGGCATCGCCGACAAGTCCCTCGCCGACGCCTACCTGCGCCGCGTCATGATCAACACGCGTACGGAGTGGTGGCGTGCCCGGAAGCTCGACGAGGTGCCCACCGAGCAGCTGCCCGACGCGTCCGTCGAGGACGGCACCGAGCAGCGCGCCGACCGCGCCCTGCTGATGGACATCCTCAAGGTGCTCGCGCCCAAGCAGCGCAGCGTCGTCGTGCTGCGTCACTGGGAGCAGATGAGCACCGAGGAGACGGCTGCCGCGCTCGGCATGTCGGCGGGTACGGTGAAGTCCACACTGCACCGGGCGCTGGCGCGTCTGCGGCAGGAGCTGGAGAGCCGGGCCATCGACTCCAGCGACCAGGCGCTGGGACGGATGGAGCAGGAAGAGATGGGGCGGGAGCGGTGCGCGGCCTGAGAACTGGCAGCAGAAACACGGCAGCGGCGGGCACCACGGCAGTGGCCGGGCTCGCCGCTTTCGGGCTCCTGGTGGCGGGCTGCGACAGCGACGGCACGGGCGCGCGGGACGCGGGGGCGGCCCGGTCGACGACGGAGTCGCGCAGTCCGGTTCCGCAGGCTTCGGGCAGCGGCGCGGCGGCCAAGGAGGCCACGAGGCGGGTCGACGCGGCCGCGCTCCTCAAGGAGGACCCCAAGGTCAGCAGCGCGGTGAAGCGCGAGCTGAAGACGTGCGGCGGGCGCGAGTACCCGATCGACGTCAGCTACGGCAAGGTGACGGGCAACAACACCCCTGATGTCGTGGTCAACCTGATGACCTGCAGCGATGCGATGGGGATCGCCACGTACGTCTACCGCGAGGACTCCGGTACGTACAAGAACGTCTTCGCGGCCGAGGAGCCCCCGGTCTACTCCGAGATCGACCGGGGCGACCTCGTTGTCACGAAGCAGCAGTACACCAAGGGCGACGCGATGGGGTATGCGTCCAGCGAGGACGTGATCACCTACCACTGGTCCGGCGGTAAGTTCGCGGAGACCGATTCGGTGCACACCGACTTCTCCAAGGCGGTCAGCAACGGAGACGGTACGGCGACCAGCGCTCCGACGACGGACAACTGAGAAGGCAGCCCGACCCATGGCCGAGACCCATGTCCTCTTCGTCGAGGACGACGATGTGATCCGCGAGGCGACCCAGCTCGCACTGGAGCGCGACGGCTTCACCGTCACCGCCATGCCGGACGGGCTCTCGGGCCTTGAGGCGTTCCGTGCGAACCGCCCCGACATCGCACTGCTCGACGTGATGGTGCCCGGCCTGGACGGCGTCAGCCTCTGCCGTCGTATCCGCGACGAGTCGACCGTGCCCGTGATCATGCTGTCCGCGCGTGCCGACTCCATCGACGTGGTGCTCGGCCTGGAGGCGGGGGCCGACGACTACGTCACCAAGCCCTTCGACGGCGCCGTCCTCGTCGCCCGTATCCGCGCCGTGCTGCGCCGCTTCGGCCATGCCGGCGGTGCCGCGGGCGAACAGGAGGAGGGCGGCCCCGACGAGCGCGGGGTGCTGGTCTTCGGCGATGTCGAGGTCGACACCGAGGGCATGGAGGTACGGAAGGCGGGCGATCCGGTGGCGCTGACGCCGACCGAGATGCGTCTGCTGCTCGAATTCTCCTCGGCGCCCGGCTCCGTACTGTCGCGCGACAAGCTCCTGGAGCGGGTCTGGGACTACGGCTGGGGCGGTGACACCCGCGTCGTGGACGTCCACGTCCAGCGGCTGCGCACCAAGATCGGCCAGGACCGGATCGAGACCGTCCGCGGCTTCGGCTACAAGCTCAAGGCATGAGGCCTGCGCCATGAAGCACCTCGCCCTGCGGACCGGCGTCCGCTGGAAGATCTCCATCGCGATCGCGGCCGTCGGCGCGCTGGTCGCGGTGACGCTCAGTCTCGTCGTGCACAACGCGGCGCGCGTCTCGATGCTCGACAACGCCCGCGACACCCAACTGGGGCGCCTGGACTGGGCGCAGCGGCTGTACGACCCGAACAAGCGGACCCAGGTGGGCGGGGCGAAGATCAACGACCCGCTGCTGCCCAAGCCGCTGCGCTCCAAGGCCAACGCCCACCGGCGCTCCACCTTCGTCGACGAACACCACAGCGTCGCACCGGACGTCTGGGCCGCATCCCCGCTGCCCAACGGCGACGTGCTCTCCGTGCACAACGTCTACCAGGACAGCGCGGGCGTGCTCAACGACCTCGACCGGGCCCTGATCATCGGTTCGGTCTCGGTCGTCATAGGCGGCTGCGCGCTCGGAGTGCTGATCGGCGGGCAGCTCTCGCGACGGCTGCGGAAGGCTGCGGCGGCGGCCGGGAAGGTCGCGCAGGGGCAGCGGGACGTACGGGTGCGGGACGCGATCGGTGGTGTCGTACGGGACGAGACCGATGAACTGGCGCGCGCGGTCGACGCGTTGACCGACAGCCTGCAGGAGCGGGTGGACGCCGAACGGCGGGTCACCGCGGACATCGCGCACGAGCTGCGGACGCCGGTGACCGGTCTGCTCACGGCGGCCGAGCTGCTGCCGCCCGGCCGTCCGACGGAGCTGGTACGCAACCGGGCGCAGGCTCTGCGGACGCTGGTCGAGGACGTACTGGAAGTGGCGCGGCTCGACAGCGCGTCGGAGCGGGCGGAGCTGCAGGAGGTCGCGCTGGGCGAGTTCGTCAGCCGGCGGGTGACGGTGCTCGACCCGGAGGTCGAGGTCCGGGTGGTGCACGAGTCGTGGGTCAACACCGACCCGCGCCGGCTGGAGCGGATCCTGGGCAATCTGCTGGGCAATGCGGCCAAGCACGGGGCGGGACCGGTCGAGGTCACGGTCGAGGGGCGGGTCGTACGGGTGCGGGATCACGGGCCCGGGTTCCCCGAGGATCTGCTGCGGGAGGGGCCGAGCCGGTTCCGTACGGGATCGAGCGACCGGGCCGGGCAGGGACACGGCCTGGGGCTGACCATCGCCGCCGGGCAGGCGAAGGTGCTGGGGGCGCGGCTCACCTTCCGTAACGCGGCGCCCGAAGGGGCGAAGATCACCGGCGGTGCGATCGCGGTGCTGTGGCTGCCGGAGCACGCGCCGACGAACACGGGCAGCTATCCGGTGCTGCGCAAGAACATCCCCGCTTCCTAGCCCACCAGGCCCCGCGCAAGCCTCTCCGCCACGTCCCGTGTCAGCGGCGCGTGGCCGAGCAGGAAGCGGTACCAGAAGACGCCGTAGACCTGGTCGACGATGAGATCGAGGTCCGCGTCGTCGGGCAGCTCGCCGCGCTCCCGGCCCCGGGCGAGGACCTGCTGCAGTGCGGCGCGCCGCGCTCCGGTGAACTCCTGCATCAGCTCGGCCAGTTGGGGGTCGTTCGCCGCCTCCCGTACGAGCGTGCGCAGTGCGGGCGCGGTCTGCGGGTGCTGCGCGGCCGCGAACGTCGCGGTGACGACGGCGGCGAGGTCCGCGCCCAGCGAGCCGCTGTCGGGCGGTGGTACGGACTCCTCGGCGCGGTCGGTCAGCGCGTCCAGGAGCACGGCCCCCTTCGACGGCCACCACCGGTAGATCGTCTGCTTGCCCACGCCCGCCTCGCGCGCGATGGCGTCGACGGTGACCGCGCCGCCCTCCGCCCCCGCCAGCAGCCGCAGGGCGCCGTCGAGGATCGCGCTCCGTACCAGCTCATTGCGTTTACGACCGGTGTGCGGCCGCTCCGTTGCGCTCATTTCGCTTCAACTCCCTTGACGAGACCGGCGGTTCGAGCAACACTCTTGTCGAGAACATAAGTCTCGTCAACAGCAAAGGGCAGGAAATCATGTCTGCAAGCGTCTTAAGCGTGGTCGTCATGGGTGGCAGCTCCGGAATCGGCGAGGCCACCGCCACGCTCTTCGCGGCCGAGGGCGCCGAGGTGGTCATCACCGGGCGCAGCCAGGAAAAGCTCGATGCCGCCCTCGCCCGGATCGGCGGCAAGACCTCGGCGCACCGCCTCGACGCGTCCGACCCGGCGCAGATCGCCGCCTTCTTCGGGCAGTCCCAGACGGTCGACCACCTGGTCATCGCGGTCAGCGGCTCGGCGGGCAGCGGGCCTTTCGCGACGCTCGACCCGGCCCATCTCGCAGCCGGTTTCGACGGCAAGTTCTGGCCGTACGTCCACATCCTGCAGGCCGCACTCCCCCACCTCGCCGCCGACGGATCGGTGACGCTGGTGACCGCGGGTTCCGCACGCGCCGCCTTCCCCGGCACGGTCGGGCTCGCCGCCATCAACGGCGCACTGGAGGCCATGGTGCCGCCGCTCGCCGTCGAACTCGCCCCCCGGCGGTTCAACGCGGTCTCCCCCGGCGTCATCGACACCGCCTGGTGGGACGCCGTACCGGCCGAGCAGCGCAAGGAGTTGTTCGACGGGCTCGCGGCGACCACCCCGGTGGGCCGAGTCGGCCGGGCCGAAGAGGTCGCGGCGGCCATCCACATGCTCGCGCGCAACGGATTCATCACCGGCACCGTGCTGGACGTCACGGGCGGCACGAACCTACCGTCGGGCCGGTGACCACCGAATCCCCCGCAGAGAGACCCGCCGAGGTCCTCACCGAGACCCCAACTGAGCGCCGTGCCACCTGGTTCGAGCTCTTCGGAGACCTCGTCTTCGTCGCAGCCGTCGGCCAGGTGACCCACCGCATCGGCGAACACCCCACGGGCGGGGCGGTGGCCGCGGCCACCGCCCTGTTCGTCCCCCTGTGGTGGACCTGGGTGCTCTATGCCGTACGGGCCAACCGCGCGGACCGCGACAACACCGCGCACCGGCTGCTCACCATGTGCGGTCTGGCCGCGGTCTGCGGCCTCGCCGTCTTCATCGGCGGGGTGGGGCACTCCCCCGGCGCCGACGCCGGTTTCGTCCTCTCCTATCTCTGCGCCCGCGCGGGTGTCGCGGCGCTGTACGCGTGGGAGTCCCGCACCGACACCCAACTCGCCCCGCTCCTCCGGTCGTTCGCGATGGGCTCGGCGGGCTCCGCCGTCCTGTGGGCGGGCGGCCTCGCCTTCGCGCCGGGTCCGCTCCGCTACGGGGCCTGGGCGGCCGGGATGGCCACGGACCTGCTCATGCCGCTGCTCTCCGGACGGCGCATCGCCCGCGCCACCCACCATGTGGAACATCTGCGGGAGCGCTTCGGCCTGTTCACCATCATCGTGCTCGGCGAAGCGGTGCTCGGCTTCACCAACGGCCTGATCCACGCCCGCACCGCCCCCCAGGCGGCGGTCGGCGCCGCGGCGGCCTTCGCGCTCTGCGCCAGCCTGTGGTGGTCGTACTTCAGCGCCAGCGGCACCCGCCCCGGCGCCCACGCCCAACTCGCCCGGAACCCCCTCCTGTTGCACGCCTACGTCTTCGGCCACCTGCCGGTGCAGCTGGGCCTGGCCGTGACCGGCGGAGCGCTCTCCACGGCGATAGCCGACCCCGCCGGGCACATGTCCCTCGCCTCGGCGGCCTGCATCCTCGGCGGCGTGGCCCTCTTCCTCCTCGCCACCTCAGCCGTACGGTCCGCCTTCACCGGCCTGCGCGACCCGGTCGTCGCGATCCGCGTGACCACGGCCCTCCTCGCCCTCGCCCTGCTCCCGCTGGGCACCCGCCTGCCGACCCCCGTCCTGCTGGCCATCCTCGCCGCTCTCGTGGCGGCATCGGTGGCGGCCGAGACCCCCGGCCACCGCCGCCGTCTCGCCGCGACCCCTTGAGTCCTTCTCGGTGGAGGACCGCACCACGGGCAACGGCCCCGGTGCGGATGCACCGGGGCCGTCGACAGGGTGGTGGGGAGCGGGGATCAGACCGACTCGACCGCGAGCTCCGCCGCCGTGTCCTTCGGAGCGTCGGCCTTCGGGGTACCGGCCCCCCGCAGCGCGACCTCCTTGACGAAGAACGCCGCCACGAAGACCGCCACCGCGATGCACGCGCCCAGCAGGAATCCGGCGTGGACACCGGAGGAGACCGCGTACTGGTACGCCTCGCGCGCCGGGGCCGGCAGCTTCGCCAGGTGCGCCGCGTCCAACTGCGCCGGCATCTCGGCCGCGGCCTTGCCGAGGCGGGAGACCATCTCGTCGTTGACCCGGCTGGTGAAGAGCGCGCCCATGATCGCGACGCCGAAGGACGATCCGAGCGTACGGAAGAGGGTGGTCGTGGAGGAACCCACACCCATGTCCTTCATCTCCACGCTGTTCTGCGCGACCAGCATCGTGATCTGCATCAGGAAGCCCATGCCGGCGCCCAGCACCGCCATGTAGACGCCGGTCATCAACCGCGAGGTCGACACGTCCATCGTCGACAGCAGGTACAGGCCCACCGTCATGAGCGCGCCGCCCGCAATCGGGAAGATCTTGTACTTGCCGGTGCTGGTGGTGACCCGGCCCGCGACCAGCGAGACGGCCATCATCGCGAGCAGCATCGGCATCAGCAGCAGACCGGAGTTGGTCGCCGACGCACCCTGCACGGACTGCTGGTAGAGCGGCAGGAAGAGCATCGCGCCGAACATCACGAAGCCGGTCAGGAAGCCGATGACCGACATCACCGAGAAGTTGCGGCTGCGGAAGATGTGCAGCGGCACGACCGGCTCGGCGGCCTTGGTCTCCCAGAAAAGGAAGCCGACGATCGAGGCGACGCCGAGGAAGATCAGCTCCATGATGATCGCGGAGCCCCACTCGTACTGCGAACCGCCCCAGGTCGTGACCAGCACGATGGAGGTGATCCCGACCGTGAGCAGCGCCGTGCCCAGATAGTCGATCCGCCCGCGCGCCCGCTTCTTCGGCAGGTGG
Source organism: Streptomyces sp. NPDC050738 (assembly GCF_040654175.1). Taxonomy (NCBI): domain Bacteria; kingdom Bacillati; phylum Actinomycetota; class Actinomycetes; order Kitasatosporales; family Streptomycetaceae; genus Streptomyces; species Streptomyces sp. NPDC050738. The sequence continues at coordinate 25,483 of NZ_JBFAHN010000001.1, forward strand.
AGTACGGCGGTGACCATCGCCAGCGCGACCGCGCCGAGCGGGAGGTTGATGTAGAAGGCCCAGCGCCAGCCGAGGTGGTCGGTGATGGTCCCGCCGACCAGCGGTCCGCCGATCATGGCGAGCGCCATGATCCCGGCCATCATGCCCTGGTACTTGCCACGCTCACGCGGCGGAATCAGGTCACCGATGATCGCCATCACGCCGACCATCAGGCCACCGGCGCCGAGCCCCTGAATGGCACGGAAGCCGATCAGCTGGCCCATGTCCTGCGCCATGCCGCTGAGCGCGGACCCGGCGAGGAAGATCACGATGGAGGTGAGGAAGGCACCCTTGCGCCCGTACATGTCGCCGAGCTTGCCCCAGATCGGGGTGGATGCGGCGGTGGCCAGCGTGTAGGCCGTGACGACCCAGGACAGGTGCTCGAGCCCGCCGAGTTCGCCGACGATGGTCGGCATCGCGGTGTTCACGATCATGTTGTCGAGCATCGCGAGCAGCATGGCGATCATCAGCGCGAGCAGGACCACGCGCACGCTGCGCGGCTGTGGTCCGTCCTTCGCCTCCGGTATCGCATCTGCCGCTTTGGCAGTCCCGGCCATCTTCCCCACCACTCCCCATTTGGTACTTACTTGCCGACCGGCAAGCTGACTACACTGGGGAAGGTAGACCCGTAACTAGCCGGGCGTCAAGTAAGCATCGGAGTCCATGATGGCCAGAGGGAACACCCGGCAGCGCATCCAGGACGTAGCGCTGGAACTCTTCGCCGAGCAGGGTTACGAGAAGACCTCGCTCCGGGAGATCGCCGAGAAACTGGACGTCACCAAAGCGGCGCTCTACTACCACTTCAAGACGAAGGAAGACATCCTCATCAGCCTCTTCCGGGACCTCACGGCCCCGATCGACGAGCTGATCGTCTGGGCGCGTGAGCAGCCCCGCACCCTGGAGACGAAGCAGGAGATCCTCAGCCGTTACAGCAACGCACTCGACAGCGCCTCCCCTCTCTTCCGCTTCATGCAGGAGAACCAGGGCACGGTGCGCGAGCTGAGCGTCGGCGAGAACTTCAAGGACCGGATGCTGGCGCTGCGCGACCTGATCAACGTCCCGGACGCCTCGCTCGCCGACCAGGTCCGCTGCATGAGCGCGCTCTTCACGATGCACGCCGGCATGTTCGCCCTCAAGGACGCCAAAGGCGACCCCGAGGAGAAGCGCAAGGCTGTCCTCGAGGTCGCCACGGAGCTGATGAGCCAGGCTCACACAGGCATGTCGACCGTCACACCGTGACGCCCTGGTTGCGCAGGAAGGTGACGGGGTTGACGCCGGAGCCGTAGTTCGGCGTCGTACGGATCTCGAAGTGCAGGTGCGGGCCCGTCGAGTTGCCGGTGGAGCCCGAGTGGCCGATGACCTGGCCGGTGGTCACGGTCTGGCCGACCTTGACGTCGGCCGAGGTGAGGTGCGCGTACTGCGAGTACGTGTTGTCGTCGTGCTTGATCACGATCGCGTTGCCGTACGCGGAACCGTCGCCGGCGCCGTCCAGGTTGTTGCTGGCCTTCACCACGGTGCCGCCGTGCACGGCCTTGACCGCCGTACCGGACGGGACGACGAAGTCCTGGCCCGAGTGCGAACCGCTCGACCACAGGCTGCCGCCGGTACCGAAGTCCGAGCCGAGCGTGTAGTTGTCGACCGGCGTGACCCACTCGCTCGCCAGCTTCTTGGCCGACGCGGCCTTGGCGTCCGCCGACTTCTTGGCTGCGTCCGCCGACTTCTTGGCCGCGTCCGCCGCCTTCTTGGCGGCCGTGGACTGGGTGCTGGCCTGCTTGTCGAGCGCGGTGGCCGCGGTGGAGGTGCCCGCGAGGATCGTGTCGTTGTCCGCAGCGAGCGCCGTCCCCGCACCGAACAGCACCGTCGCACCGAGACCGGCTGCCACGACGGCAGCGACTCCACGACGCATGGAGCGGTTGGCTATGTGGGAAGAGGCGCGCTTAGACATACAGATGACTCCGAACTCAGGGGGGTCCCGGCCACTCGGGCCGGGTGGAACCATCCCTTGGTAACGCGGCCCCCCAGACCGGCCCAAATCGCCCACCTACGAACAAAGGCCGTAGCAAGTCCCAGGGAAATAATCCTCTTGCCAGCCCCTGCGGCCCCCAGGAAACCCATCCCCGGAATCAGGTTTAACCCAAGCTCGTTCCCTGCCCACGCCCGGCTTTACCCCCGAAGGACCAAAGGCCCGACCGCCCCCGACCCGAAAGTCCCGAATCCACCCCAACCGGATCTCCTATCGCGCCTAGTAGGCCTCAAAAGCCCTGTGCGCCTTGTCACCGCCGGTGGGTCCGAAGCCTGTCCGTTTCGGGACCAAAGACCCTGAACCTTTACTACGCTTTCGCGACGTGGTGGATCCCGTAGTCATGCGCATCGCGTCGAGCGTGGCCAGCCCGCTCATCAAGAAGCTCTTCCAGGCGGAGGGCCCGGGCGCAGGCCTGGTCGACAGGCCCGTCCGCATCGCCTCGTACGTCTCCTTCAAGGGCGAGAAACGCACCCTGAACGGCAACGACATGCACGATCTGGCGGCGGCGCTGGTCAAGGAGGCCTTCCGTACGGAAGTACGCCCCGCCCCCGCCGACGAGGAATGGGCGGTGGTCGACGCCCTCACCACCACCCTCTACGCCCTGGGCGACCTCACCCTCAGCGATGTGGCCGCCGTGGAACTGGGCCACGCGGCCCTGGCACGCGAACTGCGCCGGGCGGCCGACTCCCCGGAACGCCAACTCTCCGCGGACGCCACGTACTTCTACGAACGCCTCCTGGAGACCGCCTGTCTGCACGTCCTGAACTTCTTCACGCAGCGCTCGACATTCATCCCCGCGACGCTGGTGGCCCAGAGCCGGCGCCAGGGCGAACTCATAGCCCGGGTCGATGAGTTGATCGCCCGCAATCCGCTGCCGGGCTCTGCTGACGCGGCTTTCGAGCGCCGCTATCTCGAACACATCGCCCAGAAGCACAACACGCTCACCATTTACGGCATCGATCTGCGCGACTCACCCGAGCGCTGGCCGCTGGACGCGGCGTATCTGAGCCTGGAGGCCACGGGCGCCGACCGCCGCACCACGGGAGCCGCCGACGAGCCGCTCGCCCCCGGCCGGGTCCGGCTCCGCGCCGAGGACGCCTTCCTGGACCATGACCGTGTCCTGCTGCGGGGCGACGCCGGCTCCGGCAAGACCACCCTCGTCCAGTGGCTGGCGATCACGTCGGACCAGAACCGGATCCCTTTCGTCCTGCCCCTGCGCACCCTCATCCGCACCGACGCCCTCCCCACGCCGGACCGTTTCCTCTCCGCCGTCGGCTGCCCGCACACCCCGCCGGACGGCTGGTCCGAGCGCGTGCTGCGGTCCGGCCGCGCGCTGGTCATGGTCGACGGCCTCGACGAGATCCCCGGCCCCGACCGCACCCGTACCAAAAACTGGCTCACCGACCTCACCGAAGCCTTCCCCGGCAACCACTGGCTGGTCACCACCCGCCCCACCGCCGTACGCCCGGACTGGCTCGAGGGCTTCCGCGAACTGGCCCTCACCCCGATGCTCAGCACCGATGTGGCAGCCTTCGTGCACCGCTGGCACAAGGCGGCCGACGCCGGAACCTACGAAACCGACCTGCTCAACGCCCTGCGCTCCAAGCCCGACTTGGCCCGTCTAGCCACCAACCCCCTGATGTGCGGCCTGATCTGCGCCCTCCACCGCGAGCGCCGCGGCTATCTCCCGCAGGACCGCAAGCAGTTGTACGACGCGGCCCTCGCCATGCTCCTCACCCGCCGCGACCTGGAGCGCGGCCTGGGAGTGCCCGACGACGTCGAGACGACCGAGGCCGCCCGGCTCGCCCTGCTCCAGCGCATCGCGTACGCACTGATCCTCAGCGGCCGCACGGAGATGGACGAGTCCACGGCCGAGTCCCTCATCGCCCGCGCTCTCCCGTCGATCACGATCACCCCCAGCACCGCGGACGCCCGGGCGGTCCTGCACCACCTGCTCCTGCGCAGCGGCCTGCTGCGTCAACCGGGCCCCGGCACCGTCGACTTCGTCCACCGCACCTTCCTGGACTACCTGGGCGCCCGCGCCGCCGTGGAGGACGGTCACCTCGACGTCCTGGCGAGCCACGCATCCGACCATGAGTGGGAGGACGTGGTCCGGATGGCCGTCGCCCACGCCCGCCCGCACGAACGCAAGGCGCTCCTGGACAAGTTGAAGGCGGTCGCCGACCGCGCGGACCTCACCACCAGCGACCGGCTGCGCCTCCTTGCGATGGCCTGCCTGGAGCACGCGACGGAGCTCGACCCGCACACCCGCACCGAGGTCGAGTCCCGCACCGCCGAACTGATCCCGCCCCGCACCAGGACCACGGCCCTCGCCCTCGCCGAGGCGGGCCCGCTGGTGCTGGGACTGCTGCCGGGCCCGGAAGGGCTCACGGACGACGAGGCCTGGGCGGTGACCGTCACCGCGTCCCGGGTCGCCACGGATGCGGCGCTGCCCGTGCTGCGGCGATTCCGCTCACATCCGAGTGAGCACGTACGCCGCCAACTCGTGGGCACCTGGCACCGGTTCGACACAGAGGTGTACGCGGACGAGGTGATCGCCCATCTCGATGCCGAGGACCTCTTCCTCACGATCAACGCCCCCGACAGGCTGCACGCACTGCGCAGGATGGGCCCGCGCCCGCTGCTCAGCCTGAGCGGCGAGTTCCTCTCCCTGCCGGACGCCCTGTCCGTGCTGGACGCGGACGTCCTCACCCATCTCGACCTCGCCGAGTTCCCCGACATGGCGGATCTCGGCCACTTCACCCATCTCCACCGGCTCGGATATCTGCAGATCCAGGGCTGCCCGGTGTCGGACCTCTCCCCCTTGGCGGAGATGGAGTCGCTCGACAGCCTGAGTCTCGGCCCCCTGCCTGAGCTCGGAGGCTTCAGAGGGCTCGACAGGCTCAGCGGTCTCTCCAGTATCGGCCTCTCCGGGCCCCTGCCCGGCAACGACCTGTCCGCCCTCCCGGCCGCGGCCCCCCTGGAGTTCCTGTTCCTCGGACGTGACTCGCTCACCACCACCGGCCTGCGCGGGCTCGGCCGCTGGCCCACGCTCAAGACGCTGAGCATCGGGCCCGAGCCGGGGTCCCTCGACGCCGGGGACTGGGCCGAAGTGGCGGCCCTGCCCTCGCTCAACCGCCTGAATCTCAACAGCAGGATGCTGCCCGCGACGGGAAGCGCCCGCCCCCTCCCCGGGGTCGAGGAGCTGTGCCTGCCCCAGTTCGCCGGAACCGAGGACCTCTCCGCCCTGCCCGCCCTCTTCCCCAACGTCCGTACGGTCATCCTCATCCCAGCTCACTCCGTCGACAAGGATCCGTACGTACGCCTCTTCCCCGACGCGACCGTCACCGTCGACCTCACACGCCGCTACTACTGACCGAACTCCCCTTCCCTCAGAGGTAATCGCGCCGCCCGCCTCCCCCCGGCACGATGAATCCGCACCCACCGACCACGGGGAAGGACCCACCACCATGCCGTACTTCGAGACCACCACCGACGGCACCCGCCTCCACTACGTCGACTACGGACCGGCCACCGGGCGCACCGTCCTCTTCATCAACAGCTCCTACTTCGGTACGGAGATGTGGGAGCACCAGATGCTCCCCCTCGCCGCCGAGGGCTACCGCTGCGTGGGCCTCGACCGGCGCGGGCACGGCAGGTCCGACGACGTCTGGGGCGGCTTCGACCTCGACACGCTCGCCGACGACATCGGGGCGCTCGTCGACCACCTCGACCTCACCGGCATCACCCTGGTCGGCCACTCCCTCGGCACCGCCGAGGCCGTCCGCTACCTCACCCGGCACGGCAGCGCGGGGCGCGTCTCCCGTATAGCCCTCGTCTGCGGCATGACACCCGGACCCGCACGCTCCGTCGACCACCCCGACGGTGTCGACCCCGCACTCGTCGAGGCCGGAAACGAGGCTTTCCGGCGCGACCGGATGGCGTTCTTCAACGGCGGGGCCGAGGGGTTCTTCGCGCTGCAGTTCCCGGAGAACCAGGTCTCCCCCGGACACCTCCGCTATGCGATCGACAAGTGCGCCGTGGCCACCGCGCGCGCCGGAAACGCTCTCAACGACCTCATCGTGACCCTGAACGTCGCCCCGGAACTGGCGAAGATCACCATCCCCGCGCTCGTCGTCCACGGCACCGACGACGCATCCGCCCCCATCGACCTCACCGGCCGCCGCGCCGCCGCCCTGATCCCGGGCGCCGGCTTCAAGGTGTACGAGCACGCCGGCCACGGCCTCATGACCACGCACGCGGACCGGCTCAACGCCGACCTGCGGGAGTTCATCACCGCCTGAGGCGGCAGCCTGCACACGCGGAGCGGCCCCGGAACCGATGGGTTCCGGGGCCGCTCCGTACCGCTGTACGCGTAAGAGCTACGCGTCCTTCGTCATGTTCGGGCCGGCGCCGCCTGCCGCCTGCTCGATCGGCGGGGCGTCGGGCAGTGCCGCCTTCTCCTCGCCGCGGAAGGTGAAGGTCTTGGTCTCGCCCTCGCCCTCCGTGTCCACGACCACGATGTGACCGGGGCGCAGCTCGCCGAAGAGGATCTTCTCCGAGAGCGTGTCCTCGATCTCGCGCTGGATCGTGCGTCGCAGCGGACGCGCGCCCATCACGGGGTCGTAGCCCTTCTTGGACAGCAGCTCCTTCGCGGACTGGGAGAGCTCGAGGCCCATGTCCCGGTCCCGCAGGCGCTCGTCCACGCGGCCGACCATCAGGTCGACGATCTCGAGGATGTCGTCCTGCGTCAGCTGCGGGAAGACGACGACGTCGTCCACACGGTTGAGGAACTCGGGACGGAAGTGCTGCTTGAGCTCGTCCGAGACCTTGTTCTTCATCCGCTCGTAGTTGGACTTCGTGTCGCCCAGGGCCGCGAAGCCCAGGTTGAAGCCCTTCGAGATGTCCCTGGTCCCGAGGTTGGTCGTCATGATGATGACCGTGTTCTTGAAGTCCACGACCCGGCCCTGGGAGTCGGTCAGGCGACCGTCTTCCAGAATCTGGAGCAGGGAATTGAAGATGTCGGGGTGGGCCTTTTCGACCTCGTCGAAGAGGACGACCGAGAACGGCTTCCGGCGCACCTTCTCGGTGAGCTGGCCGCCCTCTTCGTAACCCACGTAACCGGGGGGAGAACCGAAGAGACGGGAAACCGTGTGCTTCTCGCTGAACTCCGACATGTCGAGGGAGATCAGTGCGTCCTCGTCGCCGAAGAGGAATTCCGCGAGGGCCTTGGAGAGCTCGGTCTTACCCACACCGGACGGACCGGCGAAGATGAACGAGCCACCGGGGCGCTTCGGGTCCTTGAGACCGGCGCGCGTACGGCGGATGGCCTTGGAGAGCGCCTTGACGGCGTCCTTCTGGCCGATGACGCGCTTGTGCAGCTCGTCTTCCATACGCAGCAGACGCGAGGACTCCTCCTCGGTCAGCTTGAAGACCGGAATACCGGTCGCCGTCGCGAGGACCTCGGCGATGAGCTCGCCGTCGACCTCGGCCACGACGTCCATGTCGCCGGCCTTCCACTCCTTCTCCCGCTTGGTCTTCGCGGCCAGCAGCTGCTTCTCCTTGTCGCGGAGGGAAGCTGCCTTCTCGAAGTCCTGGGAGTCGATGGCCGACTCCTTGTCGCGGCGGACGTTCGCGATCTTCTCGTCGAACTCGCGGAGGTCCGGCGGCGCGGTCATCCGGCGGATGCGCATCCTGGAGCCGGCCTCGTCGATCAGGTCGATCGCCTTGTCCGGGAGGAAGCGGTCCGAGATGTACCGGTCCGCGAGCGTCGCCGCCTGGACGAGTGCCTCGTCCGTGATGGAGACGCGGTGGTGGGCCTCGTACCGGTCGCGCAGGCCCTTGAGGATCTCGATGGTGTGCGGGAGGGAAGGCTCCGCCACCTGGATCGGCTGGAAGCGGCGCTCGAGAGCCGCGTCCTTCTCAAGGTGCTTGCGGTACTCGTCCAGCGTCGTGGCGCCGATCGTCTGGAGCTCACCACGGGCGAGCATCGGCTTCAGGATCGAAGCCGCATCGATCGCGCCCTCGGCGGCACCCGCACCCACCAGGGTGTGGAGCTCGTCGATGAACAGGATGATGTCGCCGCGGGTGCGGATCTCCTTGAGGACCTTCTTCAGGCGCTCCTCGAAGTCACCGCGGTAGCGGGAGCCTGCGACGAGCGCGCCGAGGTCCAGGGTGTAGAGGTGCTTGTCCTTGAGGGTCTCGGGCACCTCGCCCTTGACGATGGCCTGCGCCAGTCCTTCGACGACCGCCGTCTTGCCGACGCCGGGCTCGCCGATGAGGACCGGGTTGTTCTTGGTACGGCGCGACAGCACCTGCATGACCCGCTCGATCTCCTTCTCGCGCCCGATGACCGGGTCGAGCTTGGATTCGCGGGCAGCCTGGGTGAGGTTGCGGCCGAACTGGTCCAGGACGAGCGAGGTCGAGGGCGTGCCCTCGGCGGGACCGCCTGCTGCGGCGGTCTCCTTGCCCTGGTAACCGGAGAGCAGCTGGATGACCTGCTGCCTGACCCGGTTCAGATCGGCGCCCAGCTTCACGAGGACCTGGGCGGCGACGCCCTCACCCTCGCGAATCAGGCCGAGCAGGATGTGCTCCGTACCGATGTAGTTGTGGCCGAGCTGAAGAGCCTCCCGGAGCGAGAGCTCCAGGACCTTCTTGGCACGAGGGGTGAAGGGGATGTGACCGGACGGGGCCTGCTGGCCCTGACCGATGATCTCCTCCACCTGCTGGCGAACCGCCTCGAGCGAAATCCCGAGGCTCTCCAGGGCCTTAGCGGCGACACCCTCACCCTCGTGGATAAGGCCCAGGAGGATGTGCTCGGTGCCGATGTAGTTGTGGTTGAGCATCCGGGCTTCTTCCTGAGCCAGGACGACAACCCGCCGCGCGCGGTCGGTGAACCTCTCGAACATCGTTAATCGCTCCTCAGAGCGGTCGGGCCAGTGAGAGGGGCGTGTCCCCTCCCCATGTCCTTCCGCATGCTAGTCCCGCAGGACGGGACAGCTCATTCCAACTGCCGACACCCGTCCTGGACCTCCTGCCCCGAACAGCCGACAACTGCTCCAACCCGATGGTGCGAGACGATGTTCCCGCAGGCCAGGCAGATACCCCTGTCTCCACTACGCCGATGGCGAACGCGAGACGGCCCGGGCAACGTGTCGCCCCTTCCCACTAGGAATGTCTTACCCGCAATCACTGACACTCCATGCGGCGCACGCCGGTTCCCTCAGCTACGGGCGAACAACCTTGCGCCGCCGAATGCTCCTGTACGCCCCTGCTGCATCAACGGAACGCAGCCGCACATCCACACAGCGTAACTCCCGTGCGTTCCCTGGCGTTGCTCCTGACATGGCCTACCCCCTCCCGCACCCGCGCTCGCCGCTCGAAGACGAGGACGTCGCGCCCTGGTGCGCGTTCGACGTCCTGGAGCTGCCGGCCGACGCGGGGTACGCGGTGCTGCGGCGGCTGCCCGTGACCGGTCCGGTGGCCCTGGTGCGGGAGCGGCGGATGCAGTTCCTGGTGGGGGCGGGAAGCGCCGATGAGCTGCCGGGGCTGCTCGACTGGCTGGAGTGGGGCTCGGTCCTGCTGGACCTGACCGCCCTCGGCACGGGCGGGCGGATCACCGCCCCCGTACCGCCCTCATGGCCTGGCTCGCGGGGGGCCGCCGTGTGGCTGCGACCCCCCGAGCCGGGGTACGAGGTGGAGCCGACACTGCCCGCTTTCCGCGGGTTCGCCGGAGTCACCGCGGGCAAGGAGCGTGGGGGCGCTCCCGACCTGGTACGGCTCGTGGACACGGCGGCGACGGAATGCCACCGGGCCCGGTTGTTGCGTGGTGCGGTTGCTGCTCACCGTGCGGACCATGTCGGCCGTACGAAAAGTCAGCCGTTGGCCTGCTCGTAAGCCTCGCGAACGGTCGCGGGCACACGGCCGCGGTCATTCACGTCATGGCCATTCGCCTTCGCCCATGCGCGGATCTCGGCGGTGTCCTTGTTGCCACCGACGGCGATACGAGCCTTACCGCGGCCCACGCCACGGCCACCGGTACGCCGGCCGGCCTTGGTGTACTCCTCGAGGAGGCCACGGAGCTTGTCCGCGTTGGCGGTGGTGAGGTCGATCTCGTAGGTCTTGCCGTCCAGCGCGAACGTCACCGTCTCGTCCGCCTCGACGCCGTCGAGGTCGTCGACAAGAAGGACCTGAACCTTCTGTGCCACCGGATTTCCTTTCATCGAAAATGCAGTACGCGGAAAGGAAACCGCTTTTCCCAGGAAAACACAAACCCCTGTCGAAGGTTCAGGAGCGCGGGAACACGGGAAACGTACGCGATTCGGACATAGGGCTACGGTCCGTTCCGGCGATCACAGGTGCAGAAGCATCCGGCTGTTGCCCAAGGTGTTCGGCTTCACTCGTTCGAGACCGAGGAACTCCGCGACTCCCTCGTCATAGGAACGCAGCAGCTCGGCGTAGACATCGCTGTCGACCGGAGTCTCACCGATCTCCGTGAAGCCGTGCTTCGCGAAAAAATCGACTTCGAAGGTCAGGCAGAATACCCGCCGCACCCCGAGCCAGCGGGCGGTCTGCAACAACTTGTCCAGCACCTGGTGCCCCACTCCGGCACCCCGGAACTCGCCGTCCACGGCGAGAGTGCGCACTTCGGCAAGGTCTTCCCACATGACATGGAGCGCGCCGCAACCGACGACCTTCGCATCGTCGTCCCGTTCCGCGACCCAGAACTCCTGGAGGGACTCGTAAAGCGTCACCGTTGCTTTGTCGAGGAGGATCCGGTCGCGTACGTACGCATCGAGGAGACGGCGAACCGCGGGCACATCGCTCGTCCTGGCCCTGCGTACTGTGACGGCTTTTGCTGGCGTACCTGGTGGCATACGCAGACGCTATCGTTCCGCGGTCTGCGCCTGCTCATCGCGGTTGGCATCGCCTTCTACGACGCGAATGGCGTCCCTCAGGGCCTCGCGCTGCTCCTGCGACATCATGCCGAAGAACGCCACGAGCGCGGCCGCCAGGTTGTCGCTGGTGGACCAGGCCTCGTTCATCAGTGCGGCCGAGTAGGCGGCGCGGGTCGAGACCGCCATATACCGATAGGCCCTGCCGTCTACTTCCCTGCGCACCCAGCCCTTCTGATGGAGATTGTCCATTACGGTCATGACGGTGGTGTAGGCGATGGACCGTTCCTGTTGAAGGTCTTCCAGGACTTCCCGGACGGTGACCGGACGGTTCCACTGCCAGACGCGGGTCATGACGGCGTCTTCCAGCTCTCCCAATTGACGGGGCACAGAAGCACCATAGTGGGAGAAGTTCGGAGATGTCATGAATGGCTGGTTATTTACGCAGCAAAAAAGGGCGTACGGCCGGAAAGCCATACGCCCTTGATGCAGGTGCTTCGGTCAGTCGGCGACCTTGGGTGTCTGTTGTACGGACTCGGCGCGGGCCAGTGCCGCGTCCACAGCCGCGTCTTCCTTGGCCTTGTTCGGTCCGCCCTGGCTCTTGACGATCGTCACGACCAGGCCGATGAAGAAGGCCGCCATCACCACGGGGGGCACAAGCGCGGAAACGTAGTCCATACGGACAGAGTAGCCGGGGGTCGGTCGCGCGGTGAGGCCGGGCTCGCGGGGTCTGGTGCGTGCAGCTGCAAGGCGGAGGAGGGAGGCAACGCGGAGCGTTGGTGACCGACGACAACGCCGCAGATGTGCGTGCCAGACCCCGCGAGCCCGGCCTCACCGCGCGACCGACCCCCCCCTAGCCGGCGGCGAGCTGTTGAGGCGGGGGGACGGGACGGCGCTTGGGCGGGAAGACGTCGGAGGGCTTGGGCGCCGGGCGGAGCGGGATCGGGGGCTTGGCGGGCGGCGGGTCCGACGGCTTCTTCGGCTCGTCCGCCGCGCGGCCGCCGGGGAGGGCGAGCAGGCGGGTGCGGGGAGCGGGAGTGGTGGGGACGCGGACCGCGGTGCGGGTCGCTGTGCGGGCGGCCAGGCGGGCCCGTACCGACTGCTCGGCCAGGGCCTGGCAGCGGCGGAGCAGGACCGCGCCGGTCGGCGTACCGCGCAGGGCGCGCAGGGCCGCGAGGTCTTCGGGGCGGGGGTCGTAGCCGGCGGCCAGGGCGTCCTGGAGGAGCTCGGTGTAGCCGGGGGCCGAGCCGGGCAGGGCGTCGCGGTAGCGGGCCAGGTCGGCGAGCAGGAAGCTGCGGAGTCGGCCGGCCTCGTGGATCGCGTCGTCCACGGAGTCGGCGAGGCGCAGGCAGTCCTGTTGCTCGTCGTCTGCGACCGGGGCGGTGGGATTGAGTGCGATGGCGAGGGCGCGGCGGAGGACGCGCAGTTCGTCTGCGCTGAACGCCATGCCGCCGCGGGAACCGTATGGCGTGGGCATGGGGTGACGATATGCCCCTTTATGCGGAAATCGTCTTAATGGGATTTCTTCGGCGCGGCTGGGGTGGGGCGGGGGCTTTTCCCCAACCCCGCCCCTTCCCGAAACTGGGGCTGCGCCCCAGACCCCGTGGGGCCCGGGCTGGATCTTGCCGGTGTCGCAGTCGAACGGGCCGCAAGCGGCCATTGAGCAACCCCGACCTGCGCCAACCACCTCCGCGAGAGCGCCGCCGGTTTAGGCGGAAAACCGCGAGACGTTTCGCTCGTACACCAGGCGCAGGCCGATCAGCGTCAGCCACGGTTCGTGTTCGTCGATGACCGATGCCTCGCCCAGGATGATCGGGGCCAGGCCGCCCGTTGCGATCACCGTGACGTCGTCCGGGTCGCCCTCCGGGCCCACCAGTTCGCGGGCCATGCGCGCCACGACGCCGTCCACCTGGCCGGCGAATCCGTACACGATGCCGGACTGCATCGCCTCGACCGTGTTCTTGCCGATGACACTGCGGGGGCGGGCCAGTTCGATCTTGCGGAGCTGGGCGCCCTTGACTCCGAGGGCCTCGACCGAGATCTCGATGCCGGGGGCGATGACCCCGCCCGCGTACTCGCCGCGTGCCGAGACCGCGTCGAAGGTCGTCGCCGTACCGAAGTCGACGACGATCGCCGGGCCGCCGTAGAGGTCGACCGCCGCCACCGCGTTGATGATGCGGTCCGCGCCGACCTCCTTCGGGTTGTCCATGAGGATCGGGACGCCGGTTTTGATGCCGGGCTCAACCAGGACCGCGGGGACGTCTCCGTAGTAGCGGCGGGTGACCTCGCGGAGCTCGTGGAGGACCGAGGGGACGGTGGAGCAGATCGCGATGCCCTCGATGCCGTCGCCCAGTTCGTCGCCGAGCAGCGGGTGCATGCCCATCAGGCCCTGGAGCAGCACCGCGAGTTCGTCCGCGGTGCGGCGGGCGTCGGTGGAGATGCGCCAGTGCTCGACGATCTCCTCGCCGTCGAAGAGGCCGAGGACGGTGTGGGTGTTGCCCACGTCGATGGTGAGCAGCATCAGACGCTCGCCTCTGCGTCGCGCAGGTCCAGGCCGATGTCCAGGATCGGGGAGGAGTGCGTGAGGGCGCCCACCGCCAGGTAGTCGACGCCCGTCTCGGCGTACGCGCGTGCCGTGTCGAGCGTGAGGCGGCCGGAGGACTCCAGGGCGGCGCGGCCCTTCACCAGGGCGACCGCCTCGGCCGTCTGGGCCGGGGTGAAGTTGTCCAGGAGGATCAAGTCCGCGCCGGCGTCCAGGACTTCGGTGATCTGGGCGATGGTGTCGACCTCCACCTCGATGGCGAGGTCGGGGAAGCTTGCCCGTACGAGCTTGAAGGCCTCGGCCACACCGCCCGCCGCCACCACGTGGTTGTCCTTGACCAGGGCCGCGTCCGAGAGGGACATGCGGTGGTTGACGCCGCCGCCGCAGCGGACCGCGTACTTCTCCAGGGCGCGCAGGCCCGGGGTCGTCTTGCGGGTGTCGCGGACCTTCGCCTTGGTGCCTTCCAGGGCGTCCGCCCACGCGCGCGTGGCGGTCGCGATGCCGGAGAGGCGGCAGAGGATGTTGAGGGCGCTGCGCTCCGCGGTGAGCAGGTCGCGGGTGCGGGTCGTGACCGAGAGCAGCTTCTGGCCTGCTTCGATGCGGTCGCCGTCCTCCACGTGGCGCTCGACCTCGAAGGCGTCCGTGCAGACGACCGAGAGGACCGCTTCGGCGATGTGGATGCCGGCGACGGTTCCTGCCTCACGGGCCGTGAAGTCGCCTGTCGCGACGGCCTCTTCGGGGACCGTGGCGACCGTGGTGACGTCCTCGCCGTGCTCCAGGTCCTCGCCGAGCGCGACGTGCGCAATCGTCTCGACCTCCACCGGGTCGAGGCCCGCGTCTTCGAGGAGCTGGGCGAGGTCGGGGTCGAGGCCGCATTCGAGGGCTTCGGGGTCTTGGCCCTCGCCGTCACCGCAGCCGCAGCCGTCGCCGCAGCCGGTCGAAACGAGGGGGAGGTCGGGGGTGCTCACGGTCACTGCTCCTGGGGAAGGGGAGGGAGGGTCGGGGGGAACTGGGCGGTGTCTGTGGTGTGGAGCGCGAGGGAACGGTCCGGCTGGAGGCGTACGACCAAGTGGCGCTGCCAGGGGGCGTCCTCGCGGTCCGGGTGGTCCTCGCGCCAGTGGCAGCCGCGGGTCTCCTCGCGGCGCTGTGCGGCGGCAACCAGGACGCGGGCCACGCACAGGAGGTTCGTCGCCTCCCATGCCTCGACGCCGGGGACGGCGGGCTTGTGGTCGTCGGGGGTCTTCTCGGCCGTGTCGGCGGAGTCCCTGATCGCCTCGAGCCGGTCGGCTGCTTCGGCGAGGCCGGCCGAGGAGCGGATCACTCCGGCGCCCCTCGTCATGATCCGCTGGATCGTGATGCGGGACTCGGGGGCGAGGAGGGGAAGGGTGGTGCCTTCGGGCATCACCGGTTCGGTGCACTCGCGGGTGCTGGCCTTGATGTCCTCCGCGATCCGTTCCGCGAAGACCAGGCCCTCCAGGAGGGAGTTGGAGGCCAGGCGGTTGGCGCCGTGGACTCCTGTGCACGCGACCTCGCCGCAGGCGTAGAGGCCGGGGACCGTGGTGCGGCCGCGCAGGTCGGTGCGTACGCCGCCCGATGCGTGGTGGGCCGCCGGGGAGATGGGGATCGGCTCCGTGATCGGGTCGATGCCGTGGGCGCGGCAGGCGGCGAGGATCGTGGGGAAGCGGGTCTCCCACATCTCGGCGCCGAAGTGGCGGGCGTCCAGGTACATGTGCTCGGTGCCGTGGAGCTGCATCTGGCGGGTGATGGCCTTGGCGACGATGTCGCGGGGGGCCAGTTCGGCCAGCTCGTGCTGACCGACCATGAAGCGGGTGCCGGTCGCGTCCACGAGGTGTCCGCCCTCGCCCCGTACCGCCTCGGAGACCAGGGGCTGCTGGCCCTCGGCGCCGGATCCCACGAAGAGGACCGTGGGGTGGAACTGGACGAATTCCAGGTCGGAGACCTCGGCCCCGGCCCGCAGGGCGAGGGCCACGCCGTCCCCTGTGGCGACGGAGGGGTTGGTCGTCGCGGAGAAGACCTGGCCCATGCCGCCGGTGGCGAGGACGACGGCCGGGGCACGGACCGCGCCGACTCCGTCGTGCTGGCCCTCGCCCATGACGTGCAGGGTGACGCCCGCCGTACGGCCTTCCGCGTCCGTCAACAGGTCCAGGACCAGGGCGTTTTCGATCGTACGGACGGCTGCCGCCTGGACCGCTTCGACCAGCGCGCGGGAGATCTCGGCGCCGGTGGCGTCGCCGCCCGCGTGGGCGATGCGGCGGCGGTGGTGGCCGCCTTCGCGGGTGAGCTGGATGTCGCCGTCGGGCGAGGTGTCGAAGTGGGCGCCGGTGGCGATCAGGCGTCGTACCGCGTCGGGGCCCTCGGTGACCAGGGCGCGCACCGCGTTCTCGTCGCAGAGTCCGGCCCCCGCGACCAGCGTGTCGTCCAGGTGCTGCTCGGGGGTGTCGCCCTCGCCGAGTGCGGCCGCGATGCC
Source organism: Streptomyces sp. NPDC050738 (assembly GCF_040654175.1). Classification (NCBI taxonomy): domain Bacteria; kingdom Bacillati; phylum Actinomycetota; class Actinomycetes; order Kitasatosporales; family Streptomycetaceae; genus Streptomyces; species Streptomyces sp. NPDC050738. The sequence goes on from NZ_JBFAHN010000001.1 coordinate 41,469, forward strand.
GCCCTGGGCCCAGCGTGTGGAACCGTCGTCCAGGCGGGCCTTGGTGACGACGACGGTGCGCAGACCGGCCGCCGTGCAGCGCAGGGCCGCGGTGAGGCCTGCCACACCCGAGCCGACGACCACGACGTCCGCGTCGACGGTCCAGCCGGGGGCCGGGGCGTGCAGGCGTATGCCCGTTGCGGCTCCGGTTCCTGTTCCTGTTGCGGACACGGTCATTGAGGGCCCCCGAAGGTGAGCGGGATGTTGTCGATGAGGCGGGTGGTGCCGACCTTGGCGGCCACCGCGAGGATCGCCTCGCCGGTGTGGCCGTCGGTGACCTCGGTGAAGTCGGAGGGGTCGATCAGCGCCAGATAGTCAGGGGTGAGCGCGGCCTCGGCCAGGACCTGGCGGGCGGCGGCGCGCACGACCGCGGGGGCCGGGAGTTCCGCGGCCCGAGCGACGGCGTGGACGTCCGCCGCGGCACGGGCCTCGCCCAGCGCGGAGAGCGCGGCGGCCCTGGCGCCCGTGGCCGGGACCAGCTCCGCCCTTGCGGCCAGGGCTTGTTGGGCGGCGAGGCGGTCGCGGGCGGCGAAGAGCGAGCGGGACAGCGCGAGTGCCGTGCGGCGGTCGTCGGCGGAGAGGAAGCGGTTACGGGAGGAGAGGGCGAGGCCGTCCTCCTCGCGGACCGTGGGGACGCCGACGATCTCCACGGGGAAGTTCAGGTCGCGCGCCATGCGCCGGATCAGGGCCAGTTGCTGGGCGTCCTTCTGGCCGAAGAGGGCCAGGTCGGGCGCGGTGAGATGGAGGAGCTTGGCGACGACGGTGAGCATCCCGTCGAAGTGGCCGGGGCGCGAAGCGCCTTCGTACCGCTCGCCCATGGGACCGGCGGAGATCCGGACCTGGGGCTCGCCGCCCGGATACACCTCGTCGGCCGCGGGGGCGAAGACGGCGTCCGCGCCTGCCTGTCGGGCGAGCTCGATATCGGCGTCCAGGGTGCGGGGGTAGCGGTCGAGGTCCTCGCCCTTGCCGAATTGGAGGGGGTTGACGAAGACCGATACGACGACCTGGTCGGCCGATGCGCGGGCGGTGCGGATCAGGGTGGCGTGGCCCTCGTGGAGCGCGCCCATGGTCATGACGACGGCTCGGCGGCCGCCGGTACGCGGGAGGGCCCTGAGGTCCGCCGCGGTGTGGACGAGCGCCGTGCTTCTCGTCGTCGGCGCCGTCATCGGGCCTCTCCGTCCGCCAGTACGCCGAGAAGGTCCTCGGCCAGTTCCGGCTTGAGCAGGCCGTGGGCGAGGGCCCGGTCGGCGGTCGTACGGGCCATGGCGAGGTAGCCGGAGACGGCCGCCGGGGCGTGCTTGCGCAGCTCCGCGACATGGGCGGCGACCGTGCCTGCGTCCCCGCGGGCGACCGGGCCCGTGAGGGCCGCGTCGCCCGAGCGCAGGGCGTTGTCCAGGGCGGCTCCGAGGAGCGGGCCGAGCATCCGGTCGGGGGCCTCGACGCCTGCGGTGCGCAGCAGCTCCATGGACTGGGCGACCAGGGTGACCAGGTGGTTCGCGCCCAGGGCGAGGGCCGCGTGGTAGAGCGGGCGGGACTCCTCGGCGATCCACTCGGGCTCGCCGCCCATCTCGATGACCAGGGCCTCGGCGGCGAGGCGCAGCTCCTCGGGGGCGGTCACCCCGAAGGAGCAGCCCGCGAGGCGCTGTACGTCCACGGAGCTGCCGGTGAAGGTCATCGCGGGGTGCAGCGCCAGGGGCAGGGCGCCGGCGCGCAGGGCGGGGTCCAGGACCTTCGTTCCGTACCGCCCCGAGGTGTGCACGAGGAGCTGGCCGGGGCGGATGGCGCCGGTCTCGGCCAGGCCTTCGACGAGCGCGGGCAGCGCGTCGTCGGGGACGGTGAGCAGGACCAGGTCGGCGGCCTGGAGGACCTGCGCGGGGGTGACCAGCGGGACGTCGGGGAGGAGCGCCGCCGCCCTGCGTACGGACGCCTCGGAGACGCCGGAGACCGCCACCGGGCGATGCCCTGCGAGCTGCAGCGATGCGGCGAGTGCGGGTCCCACTCGGCCTGCTCCGACGACGCCCACGGTGAGGCGGGCGGGGCGGGTGTCTGGGGGTGTGTTCATGGGACGGGGGCCTTCCGTTCCAGTCCGCGGGGGGTACCGGACGATTCATCGCCATGCTACGCCAGCGTTTCGGGGGACCTCCTGGGCTGTCCACAGGCTGTGGGTGATGATCTGACTTATGACCGAGAAGAGCGAGCAGGACGAGCGGCAGCGCAGGAACGCGGCCTACCGGCAGGCCCGGCGGGCGCTGTCCCGGCACTCCGCGGTGAGCACGGTCGGCGAGGCGCTGGCCGCCCTGGCCGCCGGTGCGGGCGAGGTCTTCGACCTCGACAGCGGGGTCGACATCTACGGCGACGGAGTGGTGGCGGAGCTGGAGCAGCGGGTCGCCGCACTGCTCGGCTTCCCGGACGCCGCCTTCTTCCCCACGGGGACGATGGCGCAGCAGGTCGCGCTGCGGTGCTGGGCAGCGCGGACCGGGAACGCGACGGTCGCGCTGCATCCGATGGCCCACCCCGAGGTGCACGAGCGGGGTGCCCTCGGGGCGGTGAGCGGGCTGCGGACCGTGTATCCGACCGATGCGCCGCGGCTGCCGACGGCGGACGAGGTGCGGGACTTCGACGAGCCCTTCGGGACTCTCATGCTCGAACTCCCGCTGCGTGACGCCGGGTTCGTACTGCCCTCGTGGGAGGAGCTGGTCGCGGTCGTGCAGGCGGGCCGCGAGCGCGACGCGGTGGTGCACTTCGACGGGGCGCGGCTCTGGGAGTGCACGGCCCACTTCGGGCAGCCCCTGCGAGAGATCGCGGGGCTCGCGGACAGCGTCTATGTCTCCTTCTACAAGTCGCTGGGCGGCCTCTCGGGGGCGGTGCTCGCCGGGGACGCCTCGCTGGTCGCGGAGGCGCGGACGTGGCGGCACCGGTACGGGGGACAGATCTTCCAGCAGTACCCGGCGGCGCTGGGTGCGCTGATCGGGCTCGAACGGGAGCTGCCCCGGCTGGAGTCGTACGTGGCGCACGCGAAGGTGGTGGCCGAGGCGCTCGGGGAAGGGCTGCGGGAAGGGGTGCGGGGCGGTGCGCTGCCGTGGTTCCGGATCAATCCGGAGGTGCCGCACACCCACCAGTTCCAGGTGTGGCTGCCGTACGGGGCGGACGTGCTGGGCGAGGCGTCCGTGCGGCTGGCCGAGGAGACCGGGGTCGTGCTCTTCTCCCGGTGGAATGACGCGCCGGGTGGGCCGCCCGGGGTGTCGTGCACCGAGGTGACGGTGGCTGCGTCCGGGCTGGAGTGGACTGCGGATGATGTGCGGGTCGCGGTGGCGGGGTTCTTGCAGCGGGTGGGGTGAGCGGGTGGGTGCGGTGCGGGTCGTGGTCAGCCTGACCTGGTTCACCTGGTCAGGCGGGCCAGCGCCCTGCGGAAGCGGCCCAGGGGGCGATCGCCCGCGAGGAGCGCCGTGAACTCGCGGCGGTCGGCGAACTCCCGGACGGCCTGCCAGTCGTGGCGGCCCGGCAGGGGCGGCGCCGGCTCGCCCCGCTGGGAGGCGCGGTAGGCGTCGAGCATGTGCTGCTGGATGGCGTTCATGACGTCACCGTGCGCCGGGAAACGAGGAGTTGGCGCGTGGATTGACTGGGCGCGTCAATTGGCGGCGGCGTTGTCAGTGGGGGCAGGCACCATGGAGGACATGAGCGTCTGCATCGACATCACCGGGCTGCCCCACGAGCGGATCACCTTCGGTCCCTCACCCCTCGCAGAGCTCGGCGCCGCGCTGCACGCGCTGTCCGAGCCCGCCCATCACGCCCGGCTGCACGGCTGGATCACCACGACGAACGCGGGGCTCAAGCCCGAGCTCGCCGACCGGCTGAGCGAGGCCGACTTCCTGTGGCGCTCGACGCGTTCCGACATCCTGCTGCCCGCCCGGCCCCGGGCCACGCTCGCCGAGGAGCTCGACGATCTCGACCTGATGGATGAGGAGAGGTTCGTCGCCGCGGCGCTGGAAATATCGTGCGCCAGCCTCTACAGCGAAGGGGCTCCCTCGCCGCTGGTCGACGCCAGGATGCGGGAGCGCGCGCTCGATCTTGCTGCTGCGCGCGGACCGCGCCAGGCCGCGTTCGTCCGGCGGATGCTCGCCGATCCGCCTGCCGTACGGGCCTGGATCCGGCGACTCCTGGAGGACTGCGAGGAGGCCTTCTTCGCCGACACCTGGGCGCGGGTGCGGGTCCAGTTGGCCGCCGATGCCCGGCACAAGACCGAACTGCTGCGCCGCAAGGGCCTCGCGGACGCCATTGCCGCGGTTTCCCCCGCGATCACGCTGGAGGAGGACGAGAACGGCGTACGCGTGGTGGTCGACAAGCTCAGCCATGGGCGGACCTCCGCCGCGGGCACCGGGCTGACCTTCCTGCCGACCGCCTTCGGCTGGCCGCACCTCTTCGCGCTGCACGCGCCAGGATGGCAGCCCGTTGTGCAGTACCCCGTCCACACCCCGGACCTCGGCGCCGGGGCGGCGCCCGTCGAGATGGTCAAGCTGCGCCTGGAGGCGGTGGCCCATCCGATGCGGATGCGGCTGTGCCGGAGCCTGGCCCGGGGGTCGTATACGACGAGCGAGCTGGCCGATGCGTACGGGATCACCGCGCCCGAGGTCTCGCGCCATCTCGCCGTGATGAAGAAGGCGGGGCTCCTGCTGACGCAGCGGCGCGGACGCTACGTCCTCCATCAGCTGGATGTGGCCGTCGTGGCACGGCTGGGAAGCGACTTCCTGGAAGGGGTGCTGCGTTAGGGGGCGTCCTCAGTCCGCCACGCGGAGCAGGAGCTTGCCGGTGGTCGTGCGCGTCTCGATCAGGCGGTGGGCCTCGGCCGCGTCCGCCAGGGGCAGTTCCGCGGTGATCGGGAGCTCCGCCCTGCCCTCGGCCACCAGCGCGAAAGCCCGGTGGGAGAGGTCGCGGAGCACGCCGGGGGCCGTGCCCGCGAGCGTGAGGATCGAGAAGGACGTCACCGAGCGGGCGCCGGGGTCGAGTTCCGCGCGGCCGAACTGCCACGGAGCCTCGTCGCTGGAATTGCCGAAGTTGACGATCCGGCCGAAGGGCGCGAGGGAGTCCAGGCTGCGGCGCAGTGCCTCGCCGCCGTCCGCGTCGAGGATCAGGTCGGCGCCCCTTCCCGAGGTGGCCCGGGCGAGCTGGTCCGCCCAGTCCTCGCCGACGAAGACCTGGTCGTAGCCGTACTTGAGCGCGTACTCCGCCTTTTCGGGGCGCGATACGACGCCGTACACCGCTCCCGCGCCCGCGAGCTTCGCCAGCTGGCCGACGACCGTGCCGACACCGCCCGCCGCGCCCTGGACCAGGACGGTCTCGCCGGCGCGCAGCCTGCCCACCTCGTGGACGAGGGCGTGGGCGGTGGGCAGGACCGTGGGGAGCGTGGCCGCCGTACGGAGCGGGAGGCCCGCGGGGACCGGGAAGACGGTGGTGGCGGAGGCGACCACGGTCTCGGCGTAACCGCCGCCTGCGGTGAGCGCGGCGACCTCCTGGCCGACGGTCAGGCCTTCGACGCCCGCGCCGAGCGCACGGACATGTCCCGCGACCTCCAGGCCGGGGAGGAAGGGGAGGTCCGGGACGCGGTAGCCGGTGGCGCGGGCCTTGAGGTCGGCGAAGTTCACTCCGGCGTAGGCGACGTCGATCGCGACCTGGCCGGGGCCGGGCTCGGGGATCCGGATCTCGACCTCGCGCAGGACCTCGGGGCCGCCGAATTCGTTCAGCTGGATCGCACGCATGGGAATCCCCTCGGAGTAAAGTGTTCGACGAAAGACGAACACTCGAAGTGTATGACCGCGATCGAACACCTGGCAAGGAGGGACCCGCCCCATGAGCCACCGCGCCGCGCCGGAACACACCCACCCCGATGAAGTCCCCCTGCTCACAGCACTGTCCGCGCTCGCCGATCCCGTACGGATACGGATCCTCAGGGAGCTGGCGGATTCCGAGCAGTGGACGCGCACCTGCGGTTCCTTCGACGTCGAGGTGCGCAAGGCAGCACTGAGCCACCACTTCGCGGTGCTGCGCGGAGCGGGCGTCGTGGAGCAGAAGGACGAAGGGGCGCGGCGGTTCAACCGGCTGCGCCGCGAGGAGTTCGGGGCGCGCTTCCCCGGGCTTCTGGAACTGGTGCTGCGCGAGGACTGAGCGCGGCCGATGCCGTCCCCGTCAGTGCGCGCCGGAGCCGCCCGCCCTGACCAGCCCGGTCTCGTACGCGAGGACGACCACCTGGACCCGGTCCCGCAGGTTCAGCTTGGTGAGGATGCGCCCCACATGCGTCTTGACGGTGGCCTCCGAGAGGACCAGGCGCGCCGCGATCTCGCCGTTCGAGAGGCCCTGCGCGACCAGCAGCATGACCTCCCTCTCGCGCTCGGTCAGCCGCTCGATCTCCTTGTGCTTCGGCTCGCCGCCGACGCTCGGCAGCATCGGCGAGAACCGGTCGAGCAGCCGGCGGGTCGTGGACGGGGCGACCACCGCGTCGCCGCTGTGGACCGAGCGGATCGCCGCCAGGAGCTCGCCCGGCGGGACGTCCTTGAGCATGAAGCCGCTGGCGCCCGCCTTCAGCCCCGAGAAGGCGTACTCGTCGAGGTCGAAGGTGGTCAGGATCAGCACCTTCGGAGCGTCGGGCTCGGCGCAGATCCTGCGGGTCGCCTCGACGCCGTCCAGCTTCGGCATCCGTACGTCCATCAGCACCACGTCGACCGCCGTCGACCGCAGCTCTTCGATCGCCTCCGCGCCGTCGCCCGCCTCGGCGACGACGTCCATGTCGGGCTGGGCGGCCAGCACCATACGGAAGCCGGTGCGCAGAAGTACCTGGTCATCGACGAGCATGACGCGGATTGACATGGTGGGGATGCCTCTCTGGTGGGCCGCTAGTGGGCGGGCTTGAGCGGGAGCAGTGCACTGATCCGGAAGCCGCCACCGGGCCGCGGCCCCGCGTCCAGCGTGCCGCCGACCATCCCGATGCGCTCCCGCATACCGATCAGTCCGTGGCCGGCCCCGTCGGCACCGCCGTCCTCGTACAGCTCGTGCGCGGCACCCCGGCCGTCGTCCTCGACGAGCAGGCCGAGCCCGTCGTCGAAGTAGACCAGCCGCACGCTCGCGCCCGCGTCCGGGCCGCCGTGCTTGCGGGTGTTGGTGAGGGCTTCCTGGACGATGCGGTACGCGGTGAGCTCGACGCCGCTGGGCAGGGCGCGCGGGGTCCCCTCGATCCGGAAGTCGACGGTCAGGCCCGCGGTGCGCACCTGCTCGACGAGGTCCTCGATCTGCTGGACATCGGGCTGCGGTACGTACTCCCCGGCCTCCTGGTGCTCGCCCGTACGCAGCACGCCGAGCAGCCTGCGCATCTCGGCGAGCGCCTGACGGCCGGTGGAGGAGATCGTCTCCAGAGCCTGTTTGGCCTGGTCGGGCGAGGCGTCCAGGACATAGGCGGCGCCGTCCGCCTGGACCACCATCACCGAGACGTTGTGCGCGACGACGTCGTGCAGCTCGCGGGCGATCCGGGCGCGCTCGGCGGCGACCGCGACCTTGGACTGCGCCTCGCGCTCCCTCTCCAGGCGTGCCGCGCGGTCCTCGAGCTGGGCGAAGTAGGCGCGGCGGGTGCGCATGGAGTCGCCCAGCACCCAGGCGAGGACGAAGGGGACCGTCATGATCACGGTGATGGCGACGTACTGGAAGACCCCGTTGGAGCCGTTGTCCGGCCACCGGACCTGCGAGAGCGGGGCGGCGCAGAGCCCTCCCACGATCGCGGTGCGCGAGGCCCAGCGCTTCCCCTCGGCCGCCACGGTGTAGATGATCACCAGCATCGCGAAGTCGGTCCCGGTGGGCCGTACGCCGAAAGCGAGCTGGGCCAGGCCCATCGCGATGGTGAGCAGCAGCATCTTCTCGGGGGCGCGGCGGCGCAGTGCGACGACGACGGCCAGGCCCAGGAAGATCGGCACCGAGGCGACGCGCTCCACGCGGCTCAGGTCGTGCAGCATCGCCGCGTACTGCATGCCGGAGAGACCGAAGAGGAAGACGGCCCAGAAGCTGTCGACCCACGTCGGGTGTCTGCGGATGAAGTCGTAGAGACGCTGCACGTAACCCAGCGTAGGGATGGAGAACCGGTTCAAGGGTCAACCGGAGGACCGATCCGGTGAGCTCCGGCGTACTCCCCAAGGTGGAGACTTGGTGGCGTGACTGATGAGTGGCGCGGGTGGCGGGAGGCGGCAGAGGCCGCTCTGTACGGGACGAACGGCTTCTATCTGCGGGCCGAGGGACCGGCCGGGCACTTCCGCACCTCGGTGCACGCCTCCCCCCTGTTCGCCTCGGCGGTGGCCCGCCTCGTGACGGAGCTGGAGCTCGACGATCCGGCGGTCGTCGACATGGGGGCGGGACGCGGCGAGCTGTTGACGGGCGTGCTCGCGGCGCTGCCCGAGGGTTTCCCGGTACGGGCGTACGCCGTCGAGCGCGCCCCCCGCCCGGACGGCCTCGACCCGCGTATCGCCTGGTGCTCCGAGCCGCCCACAGGCGTGCGCGGGCTCCTCTTCGCCAACGAGTGGCTGGACAACGTCCCCACCGACGTCGCGGAGGCGGACGGCGAAGGGGTGGTGCGCTACGTACAGGTGCGGGCGGACGGCGAGGAGCGCCTGGGCGATCCCGTGACGGGCCCGGACGCCGCGTGGCTGGCCCGCTGGTGGCCGCTCGCAGGGCCCGGGGAGCGCGCCGAGATCGGGCGCCCCCGCGACGAGGCGTGGGCGGCCGCGGTCGCCACGCTCCAGGAGGGGCTCGCGGTCGCCGTCGACTACGCGCACGCCTGGGGCGCCCGCCCGCCCTTCGGCACGCTCACCGGTTTCCGCGCGGGCCGCGAGGTCCGTCCCGTACCGGACGGGACGTGCGACATCACGGCCCACGTGGCCCTCGACGCGTGCGCGCCGGCGGGCTCGGAGCTGATCTCGCAGCGCGAGGCGCTGCACCGGCTCGGGGTGAGCGGCGAGCGGCCCCCGCTGTCGCTGGCGTCGAGCGACCCGGCCGCGTACGTGAAGGGACTGGCGGCTGCGGGCGAGGCCGCGGAGCTCACCGCGCGGGGCGGGCTCGGCGACTTCGGCTGGCTGCTGCAGCGGGTGCGGCCCGTCTGAGGGGCTCTGAGAGACTGTCGCCCATGACGGAGACGACGGTAGGCATCGGTGGTGCGGCGGAGACCACCGACATGGTGCTCAACATCGGCCCCCAGCACCCCTCGACCCATGGTGTGCTGCGCCTTCGCCTGGTCCTCGACGGGGAGCGCATCCAGCAGGCGGAGCCGGTCATCGGCTATATGCACCGCGGCGCGGAGAAGCTCTTCGAGGCGCGCGACTACCGCCAGATCGTCATGCTCGCCAACCGGCACGACTGGCTCTCGGCCTTCTCCAACGAGCTCGGCGTGGTCATGGCCGTCGAGCGGATGCTCGGCATGGAGGTCCCGGAGCGCGCGGTGTGGACACGCACGCTCCTCGCCGAACTGAACCGGGTGCTCAACCACTTGATGTTCCTGGGGTCGTATCCGCTCGAACTGGGCGGAATCACCCCGGTGTTCCACGCCTTCCGTGAGCGCGAAGAGCTCCAGAACGTGATGGAGGAGGTCTCCGGCGGGCGCATGCACTACATGTTCAACCGCGTCGGCGGCCTGAAGGAGGACCTCCCGCTGGGCTGGCTCGGGCGGGCGCGCGACGCCGTCGCTTCCGTACGGTCGCGGATGGACGTCTACGACAATCTGGTCCTCGGGAACGAGATCTTCCGCGGCCGCACGCGCGGCGTCGGCGTCCTGTCCGCCGAGGCCGTCCACGCGTACGGGGTGAGCGGCCCCATCGCGCGCGGCTCCGGTGTCGACTTCGATCTGCGCCGCGACGAGCCGTACCTCGCGTACGGCGAACTCCAGGACACCCTCAAGGTCGTCACCCGCACCGAGGGCGACTGCCTGGCCCGCTTCGAGGTGCTCCTGGAGCAGACCCACAACGCCCTGGACCTGGCGGACGCCTGCCTGGACCGGATGGCGACCCTGGCGCCCGGGCCGATCAACCAGCGGCTGCCGAAGGTGCTCAAGGCGCCCGAGGGACACACCTACGCGTGGACCGAGAACCCGCTCGGGATCAACGGCTACTACCTGGTGTCCAAGGGCGAGAAGACGCCCTACCGCCTCAAGCTGCGCTCGGCTTCGTACAACAACATCCAGGCGCTCGCCGAGCTGCTGCCGGGGACGCTGGTCGCCGACATGGTGGCGATCCTGGGGTCGCTCTTCTTCGTCGTCGGCGACATCGACAAGTAGGGCTTTCCCCCACTGGGGCGCGCTGTTACGCGCTGCCGAGGACCTTCTGCGGCGTGACGCGGATGACGGTCCGCACGTCCTCCGCCGGCAGGTCCAGATACTCCTGACCCGCGCCCTCGCCCTCGTACTTCTCCGCGAGCAGGACGGCGAGCGCCCGGCCCTCGTCCTCGGTGACCGCCGCGGTCCCGCGCACCTCGGCGTAGCACTCGTGGTCCGCCGGGTCGATCACGGTCACCGAGACCCGGGGATCGCGCTGGATGTTCCTGACCTTGCGGCGGCCCGCCTGCGAGGAGATGACGAGGTCGTCGCCCTCGCGGCCGATCCAGACCGGGGACGACTGCGGGGAGCCGTCCGGATTGAGCGTGACGAGCACGGCCAGCTGCGCGCCGTCGAGGAATTTCCGTACGGAATCGCCCAGTTCGATGCCTGCCGTGCTCAAGAGATCGCGCTCCTCAGCTGCGCCACATCGATCTGCTCGGTCTCGTCGTGCGCGGTCAGGTCGATGACCTGGCCGACACCCCGGCTGTCCGCCACCTTTTCGTTGCGTACGGCTTCGAGCGCCTCGGCGCCCACCACGTCCGCCAGGTCCTCCTTCTCCAGGTCCGCGGCGGCCTTCGGCGCGGTCACCTGGTTGCCGAAGAAGTCGAAGGTGCCCAGCGGGCGCACGGCCCTGTTCTGTACCGAGGCGTACGGAACGACCGCCGTGGCCGGGACGTTGCGGGGCACGGGAAGGGCGGACGTCGGGCGGGAGTGGTCACTCCCGGCGGCCGCCGAGGGCTTCCCCTTGTGCTCCTCCGCCTCCTCGGACCGGGGCTCGGCCCCGGCCTCGGTCCGCGTCTGCGCGCAGACCAGGTTCTCCAGGGCGCGGGCGGCCCTGGCGTAGGCCGCCGGGGTCGGAGTCGATGAGGCCGCGGGCAGGGCCCGTACCGGAGCGGCGGCTTCGATCGCGAGGAGGCGGCGGCTCTCCAGGGCACCGGCCCGCTCGGTCTCGGCGGTGGCGTAACGGCGCAGCAGCGCGGCGTGCTCATTGCGCAGACCGGCGAGCTCGACGCGCTTGGCGCGGAGCCTGCCGTCCATACGGGCACGCAGCTCGCGCGACTCCTCGAGGTCGGCCTCGAGCTCGGCTATCCGCTCTTCGGTCTTCCACTCGTCGGCGGCGCGCGCCCGCGTCAGCTCGGCGACGCGGCGGCCCGCGGTGCGGTCCCAGCCGCGCATGAGCACGGCGCCGGAGACGGCCGCCGCGGCGGCAGCGGCGACCAGGCCGCGGAGCACCACAGGTTCCGCGAACAGCCAGGCGCCGGCGGCGCAGAGGATCGACGCACCGGCAACGGCCGAGGGCTGAAGAATCCGGTGCAGGGGTGGGGAATGGCGGTGTCGTCCACGTGGCATGGCCCGAAATTTACCGTGCGGACCGGCCGAATGGATGACCGCCCGGCCATTTGTTCCCTTGCGGTTACCTCCATTCCCCACAATCTCCTACTTGATCAAGCCCTTCGACTTCAGATACTCCTTCGCGACGTCCGCCGGCTTGGCCCGCTCGGCGTCCACCTTGCGGTTCAGCGCGACCAGATCGTCGGTCGTCAGCGCCTGGGTGAGCTTGGCCAGAGCGTCGGCCACCTCGCTCGCGCCCGCGTCCTTCGCATTGACCACCGGCAGGACGTTGTCCGCGTTCTGCAGCTTCTTGTCGTCCTCCAGCAGTACGAGGCCGAAGGTGTCCAGCGTCGCGTCGGTCGTCGTGGTCAGGACCAGCTGGTCCTTGCCGTCCTTGACCGCCTGCTTGGCCTGCGGGGTGCCGACGCCCTTGGGGTCGATGCCGGTCACATCGATGCCGTACTTCGACTTCAGACCCGGCGCGCAGAACGGCCGGATGGTGCATTCGTCACCCGCGGCGATCTTGACCTTGACCTTCGAGGCGCCGAGATCGGAAAGCGTCTTCAGCTTGTTCTTGTCCGCGAACTCCTTGGTGACCGCGAAGGCGTTCTGGTCGACGGCCGCGCCCGCGGGCAGCACCTTGAGACCGCGCGGCCCGGCCAGCTTGGTCAGGGCCGCGACGGTGGCGGCGACATCGCCGGAGGCGACCGGGGTCTTCTCCGCCGCCTTGGCGCCGTTCACCTTGGCGTTGAGGAATTCGGCGAGGGTCGCCGCGTATTCCGGGACGACGTCGATCTCGCCCTTCTCCAGGGAGGGCTCGTACAGCTCGCGGTTCTTCACCGTTGTGACGCTGGTCTGGTATCCGGCGTTGCCGAGCACCTGGGAGTACAGCTCGGCGAGCACCTGGGACTCGGTGAAGCCGGCCGCCCCGACGACGAGCGAGCCCTTCTTGCCGGAGCCCGAGTCGCTCGCGGAGGAGCCGCCCTTCTTGTCCTTCTCCAGGCTGTCGCCGCCGCAGGCGGCCAGCGAGCCCGCCAGCGCCACCACGCCGAGTACCGCACCCGCTATGCGCGAGGTCCTGCTCATGAGCTCCACCGTCCAAGTAAGGAGTGATTACGCGGTCTTGCGCCGCGGGTCGAGCAGCCGGTCGGCCGCCACCAGCAGACCCTCGACGATGAGGGCGAGCGCGGCGACGAGCAGTGCGCCCGCCACCACCTGCGGGGTGTTGTACGTGTTGAAGCCGGCCGTGATGATGCGGCCGAGCCCGCCGCTGCCCACCATGGCGGCCAGCGTCGCCGTGGCGATCACCTGAACCGCCGCGGACCGCAGCCCGGTCATGATCAGCGGGTAGGCGAGGGGCAGTTCGACCCGGAGGAACAACTGCCATCCGGACATCCCCATCCCCCGTGCGGCCTCCACCACCGCCTTGTCCACCTCGCGCATCCCCGTGTACACGTTGGTGAGCAGCGGCGGTACGGCGAAGAGCACCAGCGCGATGACGGTCGGCACCTGTTCGTCCGAGCGCAGCGGGGTGAGCATCAGCAGCGCCAGTACGGCGAAGGTGGGTATCGCCCGCCCCACATTGGAGATGTTGACGGCGAGCGCACCGCCCCTGCCCAGGTGCCCCAGATACAGGGCGACGGGCAGCGCGATGAGGCATGCGAGCGCGAAGGAGATCCCGCTGACCTCCATGTGCTCGGCCAGCCGGTGCCAGACACCGGTGTCCCCGGACCAGTTGGCGCCGGTGGTCAGCCAGTCCCAGGACTCCCCGATCACGCCCATGACTCACTCCCGGGCCTGCTCGTGCCGGCCGTGCGGCTCCCACGGGTCGTACGTATTCGGGTCCATGGCGTCAGCAGCCGCTGCACCACGAGCAGCAGCAGGTCCGCCACGACCGCGAGCAGCACGCACAGCACCGAGGCCGTCAGCACCTGCGCCTTGAACAGCGTGTCCACGCCCTCCCCGATGAGATTGCCCAGGCCGCCCTTGTCCACGATCGACCCGATCGTCGTCAGCGCCACCGTGGACACGGTCGCTATGCGTACCCCGGCCAGCAAAGCGGGCAGGGCGAGCGGCAGTTCGACCTCCCAGAGCAGCCGTGCCGGGCCGTATCCCATCCCGCGCGCCGCTTCCTTGGCGTCCTCGGGGACCGCTTCCAGGCCGGCCAGGATGTTCCGTACGAGAATCGTCAGCGAATAGAGCACAAGTCCGGTGATCACCAGCCCGGCGGAAAGCCCGAACACCGGCAGCAGCAGCGCGAACATCGCCAGTGAGGGCACGGTGTAAAGGATCGTCGTCATCCCGAGGATCGTCCCGGCGAACCCACGCCCCCGCCGCGCGAGCAGAGCCAGCGGGAAAGCGACGGCCAACCCGATCGCGACCGAGATCGCGGTGATCCACACATGCTGGACCGTCGCGTCGATCAACTCCTGCTGGCGGGTGCGGAGATATTCCCCGCAGATCCAGTCATTGGTCACCAGACAGTTGGAACCGCTCACCCGCACCACCTCCCCCGAACTAATGTCTGGCCGACCCTATCCCTGAGCACTGACAATCAACGAGGGCCGTCTCACGGCAGCAACATGGCCTTCACAATCGGCCCGGCACAATGGGGAATCATGATTCGTTTCGAGCACGTGACCAAGCGGTACGCGGACGGCACCACCGCCGTCGACGACCTCTCCTTCGAAGTCGCCGAGGGTGAACTGGTCACGCTCGTCGGCCCGTCCGGCTGCGGCAAGACCACCACGATGAAGATGGTCAACCGCCTCATCGAGCCGACGGGGGGCCGGATATTCCTCGACGGGGACGACATATCCGGCATCGACCCGGTCCAGCTCCGCCGCCGTATCGGCTATGTGATCCAGCAGGTCGGTCTCTTCCCGCACAAGACGGTCCTCGACAACACCGCGACCGTCCCCCACCTCCTGGGCGTGAAGAGGACCCAGGCCCGGGCCCGTGCCGCCGAACTCCTCGAGCTGGTGGGCCTCGACCCGTCCGTCTACGGCAGCCGCTACCCCGACCAGCTCTCCGGCGGCCAGCGCCAACGCGTGGGCGTGGCAAGAGCCCTGGCCGCGGACCCGCCCGTACTCCTCATGGACGAGCCCTTCGGCGCAGTCGACCCCGTCGTCCGCGAGCACCTCCAGAACGAGTTCCTCGCGCTCCAGAAGTCCCTGCGCAAGACCGTCCTCTTCGTCACCCACGACATCGAGGAGGCCGTCCGCCTCGGCGACCGCATCGCCGTCTACGGACAGGGCCGCATCGAGCAGTTCGACGCCCCCGCCGCCGTCCTCGGCGCGCCCCAGACCCCCTATGTGGCTGATTTCGTGGGCGCGGACCGCAGCCTCAAGCGCCTCTCCGTCACCCCCATCGAGCCCGGCGACCTGGAGCAGCCTCCCATCGTCCACCTCGACGACCCGCTGCCCGCCGACCTCGACCGCTGGGCGGTCGTTCTCGACAGCGAAGAGAATCTGCACGGCTGGATCTCCGCCGAACAGGCCGCGTCCGCCAAGGGTCTGGTACGCGACCACGCCCGCCGCATGGAGGCCTGGCTCCCCGTCGGCGCCTCCCTCAAGCAGGCCCTCGCCACCATGCTCCAGCACGACGCCGGCTGGATCGCGGTGATCGACGAGAACAGCGTCGGCCGCTTCCTCGGCGCCCTCACCCCCGCCCGCCTGCACGAAGCGCTGCGCCGCTCCACCGCCGCCGATGCCCGCGCCATCCCCCGTACCGAAGTGGAGCTGGAGACCGTCAGCCGGTGAGACGCCCGCTCAGCCACTCCAAGCTCGGCGGTATCTCACGGCGCCAGGTGTTGAAGTTGTGCCCGCCGCTCTCCAGCACGATCGACGAGACCCGGGTCGGCGGCTTCGCGTTCGCAAGGAACTTCATGGTGCTCTTGTAGTTCCCCTCGCCCTGCCTGCTGGTGGTCACCATCAACGAGGTGTCGGGCGGGGGCAGATGCTCCAGGCTCCACAGCAGGTCCGCCCGCTGCCGCGCCTTCGCGTCGCCGTGGAAGAGGTCGCCGGTCGTGATGTCCTCGGCGGCCTTGTAGTACGCGGAGAGCCCGGCACCCGCGCCGTACACGTTCGGGTGATGCATCGCGATCTTCAGCGCGCAGTAACCACCCGTCGAGTCACCGACGAAACCCCAGCTCCGCGCCGTCTTCCCGACCCGGTACGAAGCCTGCACCGCCTGCGGAACATCCTTGGCGAAGAAGGTCTCGGCCTGCGGTCCGCCCGGCACGTCCACACACTCGGTGTCACGCGGCGGCGCCACCGTCGGCCGCATCATCACGAGCACCATCGGCTGCGTCCTGCCCGCCCTGGCCAGCTTCAACGCCGTCTGCGGATAGGCCAGCCCCTTCATCAGGTTCCTGGCGACACCGGGATAGCCGGTGAGCACCACCACCGCCGGGAAAGTCCGTTTCGCGTACGCATGCTCGAAGTACTCGGGCGGCAGATATACGTACGCGGGACTCGCGATCCCCGACGCCTTTCCCCCGATCAGGACCTCCTGGATCTGTCCACCCGCCCGTCGGCCGCGCGCCCCCGTACCGTCCAACTCCTGTTTCCTCAGCACCTGTACGCTCCTGCTTCCTGAACGCGCCGTTCCGGCTGCGTGGTCGACGACCACGCCGGGTGTCTGCTCCTGACCGAAGAGGTCGGCCCAGGACGCGTAGAAGAGGAACGAGTTGTTGGCAAGGAGCCCGACCATGGTGAAGACGGCCAGCTGGGTCGCGAGGAGCAGACCGATCCGGCCCACCACGGCACGCCAGTTGCTGCGCGCGAGCCGCCCCCAGAACACCACCGTCACGACGAACAGCACGACCGCCAGCGCTATCGCCAGCGCGAGAACCTTGTGACTGGTGAGACCCATGGGGAGATCAAGCTTTCTTCCATAGATTTTCCGGGAAACGGGTGAACCGGCTCCCCGGAAGCGCCGTCCTAGTGAGCACAAAATGTCCGGATCTCTTGCGGAGCCGTGGGAAGCGATGTCTGTCAGGCTAGATGGGGATAAATCAGTAACGGTTCCGATTCGTGTGCGACGGGCCATACACGGCCCCCGCCCCGAAAAGGTGCCCTCGCTCGTCGGAACGGCCTGCGCTGTCGTAGGCCTCCTCGACATCGCCGCCGGGGTGTTCCCGCGCTTCAGGCACAGCAGGATGCACGCGCTCGCGGAGGTGCTGCCCGGGGCGCTCGGCCCGTTCACGGCCGCACTGGCCATGAGCGCCGGCGTCCTGCTGCTGCTCCTGGCGCACGGCCTCAAGCGGCACAAACGCCGGGCCTGGCGGGCTGCGGTGATACTGCTGCCCGCCGGCGCCGTCGCGCAGTTCGCGTGGCGTCACTCGATCGTGGGCTCGGTGATCTCGCTCGTCCTGCTCTTCCTTCTGCTGCGCCACCGCGACGAGTTCGTGGCCCTGCCCGACCCGCGCAGCCGCTGGAAGGCACTGGCCAACTTCGTGCTCCTGGGCGCCGGTTCGATCGCGCTCGGCCTGGTCATCGTGAGCGTCCACCCGCAGCGCACGATGGGCAGCCCCAGCGTCGCGGACCGTCTGCAGCATGTGCTGTACGGAATGTTCGGCTTCGAGGGCCCGGTCGAGTACATCGGCGACACCTCATGGACCGTCGCCTATTCGCTGGGCGCGCTCGGTCTGCTGACCGCCGTCACCACCATCTACCTGGCCTTCCGCCCCGAGCACCCGGCCGCCCGCCTCACGGACGAGGACGAGCGGCACCTGCGGGCCCTGCTCGCCAAGCACGGCGGCCGCGACTCGCTGGGCCATTTCGCGCTCCGCCGCGACAAGGCCGTCGTCTTCTCCCCCAGCGGCAAGGCGGCCGTCACCTATCGGGTGATCTCCGGCGTGATGCTGGCCTCCGGCGACCCGATCGGCGACGTGGAGGCCTGGCCCGGCGCGATCGAGCGCTTCATGGACGAGGCCAAGTCGCACTCCTGGACACCCGCCGTGATGGGCTGCAGCGAGACGGGCGGCGAGGTCTGGACCCGCGAGACCGGCCTGGACGCACTGGAACTGGGCGACGAAGCGGTGGTCGACGTCGCGGATTTCTCTCTCGCCGGGCGCGCGATGCGCAACGTACGCCAGATGGTGAAGCGCATCGAGCGCAATGGCTACGAGACCCGCGTCCGGCGCGTCCGTGACCTCGGCGAGGCCGAGCTGACCCGCATCCGCGGTGCCGCCGAGGCCTGGCGCGGTACGGACACCGAGCGCGGCTTCTCCATGGCGCTCGGCCGGATCGGCGACCCGGGCGACGGCGACTGCGTGATCGCCACCGCGCACAAGGCCGACGGCGGCTACTCCCCGTACGGCGACCTGAAGGCGATCATCCACTTCGTCCCCTGGGGCCCGGACGGCATGTCCCTGGAGCTGATGCGCCGCGACCGCTCCGCCGACCCCGGCATGAACGAACTCCTCATCGTCGCCTCCCTCCAGGCCTCGCCCGCCCTCGGCATCGAGCGGGTCTCTCTGAACTTCGCGATGTTCCGCGCGGCGCTCGCACGCGGCGAGAAGCTGGGCGCGGGCCCGGTCCTGCGCGGCTGGCGCGGGCTGCTCGTCTTCCTGTCCCGCTGGTTCCAGATCGAGTCCCTGTACAAGTTCAACGCCAAATTCCAGCCGCGCTGGGAGCCCCGTTTCGTGGTCTTCCGCAACAACGGCGACCTCCCCCGGATCGGCATCGCCGCCATGCAGGCCGAGGGATTCGTGAACCTCGCGCTCCCCCGGCCCTTCGCCCGCCGCAGGGGTCCGGTCCGCCGCCCCTGCACCCACATCCCGTCCCAGACCAAGGATGCCGAGTTCAACGCGGCGTAAGGACCCCCCGTCCGGCCCTAGGCTGGACGCATGAGTACGTTGCGCGGGCGGGGCACGGTCGAGGGGCTGCCGGAGTGGGACCGCTGTGCGGTCATGGGGGTCGTGAACGTGACCCCCGACTCCTTCTCCGACGGCGGTCGCTGGTTCAGCGCCACGGCCGCCGTCAAACACGGCCTCGACCTGGTCACCGAGGGCGCCGACCTGGTGGACGTCGGCGGTGAGTCGACGCGCCCCGGCGCCTCCCGGGTGGACGAGGACGAGGAGCTGCGGCGGGTGCTCCCCGTCGTACGAGGCCTGGTCTCCGAAGGCGTCACCGTCTCCGTCGACACCATGCGCGCCACGGTCGCCGAGCAGTCCGTCGCCGCCGGAGCCGTCCTGGTCAACGACGTCAGCGGCGGCCTCGCCGACCCCGCGATGATCCCCGCGGTCGCCGCCACCGGCGCCCCCTTCGTCGTCATGCACTGGCGCGGTTTCAGCGAGTCCATGAACAGCCGTGCGGTGTACGAGGACGTGGTGGCCGAGGTCGCCTCGGAGCTCCGCGCCCGCATGGAGGCCGTCATCGAGGGCGGCATCGCCCCCGAGCGGATCGTCATCGACCCCGGCCTCGGCTTCGCCAAGCAGGCCGGGCACGACCTCGCCCTGGTCGCCCACCTCGCGGACCTCGGCGCCCTGGGCCGCCCGCTGCTGGTGGCGGCCTCCCGTAAGCGGTTCCTCGGCCATGTGCTCGCGCACGAGGGGGCCGCCCCGCCGCCCGCCCGCGAGCGCGACGCGGCCACCGCCGCGATCTCCGCGATCGCCGCCCACGAGGGCGCCTGGGCGGTGCGCGTCCACGAGGTGCGGGCGACGGCCGACGCCGTCCGCGTCGCCCGTGCCGTCGAGGGTGCCCGATGACCGCCCCGGCCGACCTCGAAGCGGTCGAGCTCGCCAACACCGCCTTCTACGAGACGATGGAGCGCGGCGACTTCGACGAACTCAGCGACCTGTGGCTGAGCGGGGACGAAGAGCTGGAGATCTCCTGCATCCACCCCGGCTGGCCGGTGCTGACCGGACGCGGCGAAGTGCTCCGCTCGTACGCCCTGATCATGGCGAACACCGAATACATCCAGTTCTTCCTGACCGATGTGAAGGTCGCGCTCGCCGGCGACACCGCCCTGGTGACCTGCACGGAGAACATCCTCAGCGGCGGCCCCGCCGAGGAGAGCGGTGAGCTGGGCCCGCTGGTCGGCCAGTTGGTCGTGGCGACGAACGTCTTCCGCCGCACCATGGACGGCTGGAAGCTCTGGTCGCACCACGGATCACCGGTGCTGGCCGAATCGGACGAGTCCGACGAAGACGACCGCAGCGAGGATTGAAGCCGAACACCAGGGGTATGGGCGGGTACCATCCGCCCGGACTTCTGTCCATAGCCCCCACGGGCAGGCGCTGTCAGTGCTCGCAGGTAGATTCGAATGAGGACGTCGTACCGACCGCACTCGGTGCGCACGCCCTACTCACCGACTGAAGCAGGAGTGATTCGCGTGGATCGTGTCGCGCTGCGCGGCCTCAAGGCCCGTGGACACCATGGCGTCTTCCCCAAGGAGCGCGAGGAGGGCCAGACCTTCATCGTCGACCTGACGCTCAGCCTCGACACCCGCCCCGCGGCGGCCGACGACGACCTGGCGAAGACCGTGCACTACGGCATCGTGGCCGAGGAGGTCGTGGACGTCGTCAAGGGCGAGCCGGTCGACCTGATCGAGACGCTCGCCGAGCGGATCGCCCAGCAGTGCCTGAAGCACGAAGGTGTCCACGAGGTGGAGGTGGTCGTCCACAAGCCGGACGCACCGATCACCGTCCCCTTCGACGACGTGACCATCACCATCACCCGGAGCCGCGCATGACTGCCAAATTCCTCGGGGGCTCGCAGAGCGACCCGACGGTCCAGCCGGTGCCCGCCTCCGTGACCGAGCAGGTCGACGCCGCGGACGTGACCCTCTCCAACCCCAAGCGTGCCGTGATCTCCCTCGGCTCCAACCTGGGCAACCGCCTGGAGACGCTGCAGGGCGCGATCGACGCCCTGGAGGACACTCCGGGACTGCGCGTCAAGGCGGTCTCCCCCGTGTACGAAACGGAGCCGTGGGGCGTGGCCGCGGACTCCCAGCCGTCGTACTTCAACGCGGTCGTGGTCGTGAAGACGACCCTCCCCCCTTCCTCGCTCCTGGAGCGCGGTCAGGCCATCGAAGAGGCCTTCGACCGGGTACGGGACGAGCGCTGGGGCCCGCGCACGATCGACGTCGACATCGTGGCGTACGCCGACGTTCTCTCGGACGACCCGGTGCTCACCCTGCCGCACCCGCGCGCCCACGAGCGGGCCTTCGTCCTGGTGCCGTGGCACGACGTGGAGCCGGAGGCCCAGCTGCCCGGCCGCGGCGCGGTGGCCGAGCTCCTGAACGGCATCGGCAGCGAAGGCGTACTGTTCCGCCCCGACCTGGAACTCCGCCTGCCCGAGTGACGTTGCCCTCTGGGAGGCAAGAAACCTGTGAAGCAACTACGACTCGGCGTACTGGCCGGCCTGTTCGTCGTGGCCGGCGTCCTGTCCTGGGCCGGCGCCCGGCTCTGGGACTCGGTGGGCACGCTCCCGAGCGTGCCGCTGGCCGCGCCGATCGTGCTGGCGCTGATCGCGGTCACGCTGCTCGCGACGGCACTCTCGCTGCGCGCGCGCCTGCGCGCCCAGCGGGAGCGCCGCCCGGGCGCGAAGGGCGTGGAGCCGCTGATGGCGGCCCGCGCGGTGGTCTTCGGCCAGGCGAGCGCGCTGGTCGCCTCGCTGGTCTGCGGAATGTACGGCGGCACCGGCGTCTTCCTGCTCGGCCAGCTCGACGTCCCGGCCCGCCGCGACCAGGCGATCTACGCCGCCTTCTCCGTGGTCGCAGGGATCGCCGTGGTCGCCGCTGCCCTCTTCCTGGAGCGTGTCTGCAAGCTCCCCGAGGACGAGGACGACAACAGCCAGGGCGCGCCCGCCTAGCGGGCCATGATGAGGCTCATCGCCTCGGCACGCGTCGCCGGGTGGCGCAGCTGTCCGCGCACCGCCGAGGTGATGGTCTTGGCGCCCGGCTTGCGGACCCCGCGCATCGTCATGCACATGTGCTCGCACTCGATGACGACGATGACGCCCCGCGGTTCGAGGATCTTCATCAGCGATTCGGCGACCTGCGTCGTCAGCCGCTCCTGCACCTGCGGCCGCCGGGCATAGACGTCGACCAGCCGGGCCAGCTTCGACAGGCCGGTGATCTTCCCGTCCACCGACGGGATGTACCCGACGTGGGCGACACCCGTGAACGGCACCAGGTGATGCTCGCAGTGGCTCTGCACCTCGATGTCCTTCACCAGGACCATCTCGTCGTGGCCGAGGTCGAAGGTCGTCGTCAGGACGTCCTCGGGCTTCTGGTGCAGCCCCGCGAAGAGCTCCTTGTACGCCCGTGCCACGCGCGCCGGGGTCTCCAGAAGGCCCTCGCGCTCCGGGTCCTCCCCGACCGCGATGAGCAGCTCGCGCACGGCGTTCTCGGCGCGCTTCTCGTCGAAGGAACCGATCGTGCTCTCGCCGTCCAGCGTTATCGGGTCGGTCATCGTGGTGTGCCTCGCTCCTCGTCAACAAAAAGTGCCGCGCCCCCCAGGCTAGAACCTGGGGGGCGCGGCATGCATTCCGGGGCTGCCGGGCTGCTCAGCTCTCGGGACGGTCCTCGGGGACCGGCTCGGGGGCTGCCTCCACGGCGGCCGGGGCCGCACCGTTGGTGCCTGCGGCACCGTTGGTGAGCGCCAGCTCCCGCGGTGAGAGCACCGGCGGACGCGTCGAGGGCGTACGACGGGACGATCCGGTCCACGCCGGGCGGGCCGGACGCCTCACGATGCCGGCGAAGACCTCGGCGATCTGCTCCTTGTTCAGGGTCTCCTTCTCGAGGAGCGCCAGAACCAGATTGTCGAGGACGTCGCGGTTCTCGACCAGGATTTCCCAGGCCTCGTTGTGCGCCGTCTCGATGAGCTTCTTGACCTCTTCGTCGACGAGCGCCGCGACCTCTTCCGAGTACTCGCGGGCATGCCCCATCTCACGGCCCAGGAACGGCTCGGTGTTGTCTCCACCGAACTTGATCGCGCCCAGACGCTCGGTCATGCCGTACTGCGTGACCATCGCGCGAGCGGTGGCCGTGGCCTTCTCGATGTCGTTGGCCGCGCCCGTGGTCGGGTCGTGGAAGACGAGCTCCTCGGCTGCGCGCCCGCCCAGCATGTATGCCAGCTGGTCGAGCATTTCGTTGCGCGTCGTGGAGTACTTGTCCTCGTCCGGCAGCACCATCGTGTAGCCGAGTGCACGGCCGCGCGACAGGATCGTGATCTTGTGGACCGGGTCCGAGTTGGGGGAAGCCGCCGCGACCAGGGCGTGTCCGCCCTCGTGGTACGCGGTGATCTTCTTTTCCTTGTCGGACATGATCCGGGTCCGCTTCTGCGGGCCCGCCACGACGCGGTCGATCGCCTCGTCCAGCGCGTTGTTGTCGACGAGCTTCTGGTTGCCGCGTGCGGTGAGCAGCGCGGCTTCGTTCAGCACGTTGGCAAGGTCCGCACCGGTGAAGCCGGGCGTACGACGGGCCACTGCGGCCAGATCGACGTCCGGGGCGACCGGCTTGCCCTTCTGGTGAACCTTGAGGATCTCCAGACGGCCCTGCATGTCCGGGCGGTCGACCGCGATCTGGCGGTCGAAACGGCCGGGGCGCAGCAGTGCCGGGTCGAGGATGTCGGGACGGTTCGTGGCGGCGATCAGGATGACGCCGCCCTTCACGTCGAATCCGTCCATCTCGACCAGCAGCTGGTTGAGGGTCTGCTCGCGCTCGTCGTGACCGCCGCCCATACCGGCACCGCGGTGCCGGCCGACGGCGTCGATCTCGTCGACGAAGACGATCGCCGGGGCGTTCGCCTTGGCCTGCTCGAAGAGGTCACGCACACGGGAGGCACCGACACCGACGAACATCTCGACGAAGTCGGAACCCGAGATCGAGTAGAACGGGACGCCCGCCTCGCCCGCGACGGCGCGGGCCAGCAGGGTCTTGCCCGTACCGGGAGGTCCGTACAGCAGGACACCCTTGGGGATCTTGGCGCCGACGGCCTGGAACTTCGCCGGCTCCTGCAGGAACTCCTTGATCTCGTGGAGTTCCTCGACGGCCTCGTCGGACCCCGCCACATCGGCGAAGGTCGTCTTGGGGGTGTCCTTGGTGAGCAGCTTGGCCTTGGACTTCCCGAACTGCATGACGCGGGAGCCGCCGCCCTGCATCTGGTTCATCAGGAAGAGGAAGACCACGACGATGAGGACGAACGGCAGCAGCGAGAGCAGGATGCCCAGGAAGGCGTTCTGCTTCTCTACAGAGACCGTGTAGCCCTTGGGGATGTCCCCAGCGCTCGATGCGGTCTGCAGCTGCGCCGCGAGCTGAGTGCCCTGCGCGTCGCCGATGTAGTTGGCCTGGAACTTGCTGCCGGACTCGCCATCGATCTTCTGGCCGTCCTTCAGCTGAATCTTGAGAACACTCTGATCACCGGTGGTGATCTTCGCCTGCTCGACCTTTTTGTCAGTGATCGCCTGGACGACCTGAGAGGTGTCCACTGACTTGTAGCCGCCGGAGGAGCCGACGACCTGCATCAGCACGACCACGGCCAGGACGGCCAGCACGATCCACATGACCGGCCCACGGAAGTATCGCTTCACGTCCATCCATACGGGGCGGACTTACGCCCCGTCCCTCCTGCCCGTAGGTAAATGCCACTGTGAGTAAAGACTGTTCTTCGGACGGTACCCCAGCATTGCCAACCGCGACCGCCTTCCCCTGCTCCAACGGTGGGGTCGGTGTGAGGGTTCCCGTCAGGTGATGAACGCACCCGGCGGAGCCGGATGGTGTCACGCGCCGCCGTACACGTGCGGGGCGAGCGTTCCGACGAACGGGAGATTGCGGTACTTCTCGGCGTAATCCAGGCCGTATCCGACGACGAACTCGTTCGGGATGTCGAAGCCGATCCACTTCACGTCGATCGCGACCTTTGCGGCATCCGGCTTGCGCAGCAGGGTGCAGACCTCGAGCGAGGCGGGCTCGCGCGAGCCCAGGTTCGACAGCAGCCAGGAGAGCGTCAGACCCGAGTCGATAATGTCCTCGACGATCAGGACGTGCTTGCCCTTGATGTCGGTGTCCAGGTCCTTGAGGATCCGGACGACTCCGGACGACTGGGTGCCCGCGCCGTACGAGGACACCGCCATCCAGTCCATCGTGACGTCGGAGGAGAGCGCGCGCGCCAGGTCCGCCATCACCATCACGGCGCCCTTGAGGACACCGACCAGGAGCAGATCCTTGCCCGCGTACTCCGCGTCGATCTTCGCGGCCAGCTCCGCGAGCTTCGCGTCGATCTCTTCCTTGGTGATGAGCACCGACTGGAGGTCGGTGCCCATGTCTTTCTCGTTCACCCGGGCTACTTTCACTTGGGATGCTGCGATCGGACTGGCGGTTCGGCCGGGGGTCCGGGGGTTGCCCCCGGGGGAAGCCGCACTTGGGATGCGCAGTTCAGCCTTGCCGGATGACCAGTCTGCCACCCTGGCGGAGGGCCTCGACTCGGCCGGGCAGGTTGATGCCTCCCTGCCCGCGCCACCCGGTGATCAGGCGGTCCATCTCCTCGATGTGCCGGGCGAAGAGCGAACCCGCCGGGGATCCGGCCGCGATCGCGTTGCGGCGCAGCACCCGGCGGCGTACCGCGGGGGGCAGCGCGTAGAGCTTCGCGCACTCCAGCCGGCCGGCTTCGTCCCGTACGGAACGATCGGCGTCGGCCGCCCAGTAATCCAGGGCGTCGGCGTCGTCGCGGGAGAGCTGAGCAGTGCGGGCCAGAGCTTCGACGACACCTTTGCCCAGAGATTTCTCCAGGGCGGGCAGGCCTTCGTGGCGCAGCCTGGAGCGGGTGTAGGAGGGGTCGGTGTTGTGCGGGTCGTCCCAGACCGTCAACTGCTGGACCAGGCAGGCCTTGCGGGCGGTCTGCCGGTCCAGTTGGAGGAAGGGGCGGCGGTAGCGTCCGGCCGCCCCCGAGACGGCCGCCATACCGGACAGGGAGCGGATGCCCGAGCCGCGGGCGAGGCCGAGCAGGACCGTCTCGGCCTGGTCGTCGCGTGTGTGGCCGAGCAGGACGGCGGCCGCGCCGTGGCGCTCGGCTGCGGCGTCCAGCGCGGCATACCTGGCGTCGCGGGCCGCGGCTTCGGGGCCGCCCTCGCGGCCGACGGTCACGGCGACGGACTCGACGGGGCCGAGGTCCATCGCGGACAGCCGGGAGACGACCTCGGCGGCGCGGATGTCCGAGCCGTCCTGGAGGCCGTGGTCGATGGTGATGCCGCCGGCCCGCACGGGCAGCTTGCGCGCCTCGAAGGCGAGGGCGGAGGCGAGTGCCATGGAGTCGGCGCCGCCGGAGCAGGCGACGAGCACGAGGGGTGTGGGGGGCGCCTCGTGCGCCGTGGGGGGCCCGTCGTGCGCGGCGGGCTGGGCGAGTGCTTCGTTGAGTACGTCGTTCAGTACGCGGCGAACCGCCAGGCGTATCGCTGCGACCGCAGGATGGGGACCCATGTCCGGTGCCCTTCGGGGAGTTGGGGGGTGCGCTTCCGTCACACAGAGTGCGTAGATGGTGACAGAACCGGGCCGTTACCCGAGCATCGCACGCCTACCCCCGGCCCACGGTCCCTCAGATGGGTGATTCGAGGGGCGTTCTTCTGCCGTCGGTCACGACGGGATCACGAGTCTGCTTTACGGTGCACCCGCGCGACCCAGTCCGCCGGTTTGGCGATCTCCGCCTTGGTCGGGAGCGTGTTCGGAGAGGTCCAGACGCGGTTGAAGCCGTCCATCCCGACCTCTTCCACCACAGCCCGTACGAACCGCTCGCCGTCGCGGTACTGACGGAGCTTGGCGTCCAGCCCGAGCAGCTTGCGAAGTGCCTGGTCAAGGCGGGACGCACCCTTGGCGCGGCGCTGCTGGAACTTCTCGCGGATCTCGTTCACGGACGGCACGACCTGCGGGCCGACCCCGTCCATCACGTAGTCGGCATGCCCTTCCAAAAGCGACATAACGGCGGTCAGTCGGCCGAGGATCTCCCGCTGTGCGGGGGTCTGTACGAGCTCGACGATCGAACGTCCGCCCTCGTCCTCATCGCCTTCGGGCTTGTTGCCGGTGAGCGACTGGGCGGCCTCGCGCAGCCGCTCCAGGACCGTCATCGGGTCGACCTCGGTCTGCTCCAGGAATGACTGGATCTCGCCCTCGAGGTGATCACGGAGCCACGGCACGGCGGTGAACTGGGTGCGGTGGGTCTCCTCGTGCAGACAGACCCAGAGCCTGAAGTCGTGGGGATCCACGCCCAGTTCGCGCTCGACGTGGACGATGTTGGGCGCCACCAGGAGCAGTCGTCCGCCGCCGGTCTCGGAGGCGGGCAGGTCGCGGGTGGCGGGCGCGAAGGTCTCGTACTGCCCGAGGACCCGGGAAGCCAGGAAGGAGAGCAGCATGCCCAGCTCGACGCCGGTGACCTTGCCGCCGACGGCCCCGAGGACGGCTCCGCCCGGGGTGTTGCCGCGCCGCTCCTGCATCTTCTCCAGCAGCGGCCTCAGCACTTCGCGGAAGCCCGCCACATTGGCCTTCACCCAGCCCGCCCGGTCCACGACCAGGACCGGGGTGTCCTCCGGCTCGTGTCCCTCCGGGATCATCCGCGTGAAGGCGCGCACGTGTTCCTCGGCCGCCTTGGCGTGCCGGCGCAGCTCCGCGACGACGGCCCGGGCCTCGTCCCGGCTCACGTCCGGACCCGGCCGCACGAAGCGGGTCGCGGTCGCCACCGCGAGGTTCCAGTCGACCATCCCCGATGTACCAGCACCACCGATACGCGTCATGCGGTCAACCGTACGTTGCCTTCTCACCCGGCGGTGGGGTGTTGGGGGCCGTTGGTCGCCGTGTGGCGCCGTGGGTCAGGTGAGTTTCCGGGTGGCCAGTGCCGTCGCGAGCCGGTCCAGGGCGGACTGGGCCGCGTACGGCGAGGTGGTGTTCGAGGCGAGGAAGGCGAAGGAGAGCAGCCGCCCGTCGGCCGCCACCACCGTGCCGGCCAGGGTGTTCACCCCGGTCAGCGTGCCGGTCTTGGCCCGGACCAGGCCGGTGCCCGATGCGCTGCCCGTGTAGCGGTCGGCGAGCGTGCCGCTGAAACCGGCGATGGGCAGTCCGGTGAGGACAGGGCGCAGGCGCTGGTTCGCCGGTTCGGAGGCGCGGGCCAGGACGGTGGCCAGCAGGGTCGCGGTGACCCTGTCGTTGCGGTCGAGGCCGCTGCCGTCCGCGAACTGCGCCTCGGAGACCGGGAGTCGGAGCTTGGCCAGCTGGTCCTTCACCGCACGTCCCGCGCCCTCGAAGCTGGCCGGCCGGCCCGCGGCCAGGGCCGTCTGGCGGGCCAGGGCCTCGGCGAGGTCGTTGTCGCTGTTGGTCAGGGCGCGTTCGACGAGGGCGGAGAGGGGGTCGGAGTACGTACGGGCGAGGGGGGTGGAGTGGGCGGCGGGCCGGGCGGGCGTGGAGCCCGGGTTCGCGGTGACGCCCCGGTCCGCGAGCATGCCGGCGAACGTACGGGCCGTGTCGCCCGCCGGGTCGCCGGTGCGCGGGGCCGGGCCGTGGTCGCTGCCGTCGACGCGGCCCTCGTCCGTCATCAGGGCGACGACGGGGGCGATGTTGTCGTTGATGCCGATGGGGTGGATCTCGGGGCCCGAGTAGAGCGAGGTGTCGTACGCGAGGTCGACGGAGGTGACACCGCGGTCGCGCAGGACACGGACGGTGTCGTCCGCGAGGGCGCGCAGGCGGTCCTTGGAGAGCGTGGGGTCGCCGCCGCCGACCAGCGTCAGGTGCTTGCCGTCCGCGGTCGCCTCGACCGTGGTGGCGATGCGGTGGTCGGGGCCGAGGGCCGCCAGGGCGGCGGTCGTGGTGGCGAGCTTGACGGTGGAGGCGGGGGTCATGGCCAGGTCGGCGCCGGAACCGTACAGCAGCTTCCCCGTCGCGGTGTCGATCACGGCGGCGGTGTGGACCGAGCCGAGAGCGGGGTCGGCGAGGAGCGGGCCGAGGGTGGCGGAGAGCGCCTTTTGTGCGGGTACGTTCCCGGGGGCGCCCAGCGCCGTGAGCACGCCGGGGGCGCTGGGGGCGGGCGCGGGGGCCTTGGGGCGCGCCGGGGCCGGGTGATGTGCGCCACCCTTGGGCGCCGACTGGTCCCGCTCAGCCTTACGCTGGCCTGAGTCCCAGGGTCCTGCCAGCGCCACTGCTCCGGTCGCAATGACGAGACCGATGGCTGTGGAGCCCGCGATGAATTGCCATGTCGTGAGCTTCGGCATCGGCATCCGCACCTCGGAGCAGCCCCTTTCGCGATCACACACCTGCGTGAGGGACACTTAATCATTCGCTCTGTCCTTGACAGGGCACCGCTCAGCTCGCTCCGGCCATCCGGCCGGGGGTACGGGGGCCGTCCCCCTGGAGATGCAGCACCACCAGACTATTGTGTTGATCATGGAGGAGCCACCCGTGGAGTTCGACGTCACCATCGAGATCCCGAAGGGTTCGCGGAACAAGTACGAGGTGGACCACGAGACCGGCCGGATCCGTCTGGACCGTCGGCTCTTCACCTCGACCAGCTACCCCGCGGACTATGGATTCGTCGAGAACACCCTCGGCGAGGACGGCGACCCGCTGGACGCCCTTGTCCTGCTGGACGAGCCGACCTTCCCCGGCTGTGTCATCAAGTGCCGCGCGATCGGCATGTTCCGTATGACGGACGAGGCCGGCGGCGACGACAAGCTGCTGTGCGTCCCGGCTTCGGACCCGCGCGTCGAGCACCTGCGCGACATCCACCACGTGTCGGAGTTCGACCGCCTGGAGATCCAGCACTTCTTCGAGGTCTACAAGGACCTGGAGCCCGGCAAGTCCGTCGAGGGCGCCGACTGGGTCGGCCGTACCGAGGCCGAGGACGAGGTCCGCGCCTCCTACAAGCGCCTCGAGGCGCAGGGCGGCGCGCACTGACGCGCTGTTGCCGAGCTTGATCGCCTGGTACGGGCGGCGCACCCTTCGGGGTGTGCCGCCCGTCCTGCGTTGTGAGGCGTACGGAGCGGGCGGGCGGGTCATGAGCGTGATCAGATTGGGCATACGAGAGCTTGGTGTGAGGAGGGTCGGTGGCTGAGACGGACGGTCCCGAGGACCGCAAACCCGCGTCCGACGAGGCGCGGAGCGCCTTTTCCGCGCCTGCGGGCGTGGACACGGGTGCCGTCCTGCCGGGTCTGGCCGAGGGCGAGGCCTCCACCACCTCCGAGTTCGCCGTGCCCGCCGGGCTCGCCGCCGAGAGCGCCGCGGAGCCCGAGGGGTCCGCGTTCACCACCCCGCGTACGTACAGCGCCCGTGACTCCCCGACCGCCTTCACGCCGGCCCATGGCTTCCCCATGATCAAGCTGGCGAAGGAGGCGCCCTGGCAGGACCGGATGCGCACCGTGCTGCGGATGCCGGTCAGCGAGCGGCCCGCGCTGGAGCCCGCGCAGAAGCATGACGATGCCGGGCCCGCGGTGCCGCGCGTGCTCGACCTGACGCTGCGTATCGGTGAGTTGCTGCTCGCGGGCGGCGAGGGCGCCGAGGACGTGGAGGCGGCGATGTTCGCCGTCACCCATGCGTACGGGCTCGAACGGTGCGAGCCCAATGTGACGTTCACGCTGCTGTCGATCTCGCATCAGCCCTCGCTCGTCGACGATCCCGTCTCGGCGAACCGGACCGTACGGCGGCGCGGGACCGACTACACGCGTCTCGCCGCCGTCTACCACCTCATCGACGACATCACCTCGGAGGACGTCGACGTCTCGCTGGAGGAGGCCTACCGAGGTCTCGCCTCGATCCGGCGAAACCGCCACCCCTATCCGGGCTGGGCGCTGACCGGCGCCAGCGGGCTGCTGGCCGGCGCGGCCTCCGTGCTGGTCGGCGGTGGGCCGCTGGTGTTCATCGCGGCGGCCATCGGCGCGATGCTGGGCGACCGGCTCGCCTGGCTCCTCGCGGGGCGCGGGCTGCCGGAGTTCTACCAGTTCGCCGTGGCCGGCATGCCGCCCGCCGCGATGGGCGTCGCCCTGGCCCTGGCCGACGTGGATGTGAGCGGTTCGGCCGTCATCACCGGTGGGCTGTTCGCGCTGCTGCCCGGGCGGGCGCTCGTGGCGGGGGTGCAGGACGGGCTGACCGGGTACTACATCACCGCTTCGGCCCGGCTGCTGGAGGTCATGTACTTCTTCATCGCGATCGTCGCGGGCGTGCTGGTGATGCTGTACGTCGGGCTGCAGCTGGGGACCGACAACCTCGACGCGGAGGCCGGGCTGCACATCGTCTCGCGGCCCGTGGTGCAGATCATCGCCTCGGTGATGCTTTCGTTCGCGTTCGCGATCTTGTTGCAGCAGGACCGGTCGACCGTGCTGCTGGTCGCGATGAACGGGGGTGTCGCGTGGGTGATCTACGGGGCGCTGACCTACGGGGCCAAGTTCTCGGCGGTGCCGGCCACGGCGATCGCGGCGGGTCTCGTGGGGCTCTTCGGACAGCTGCTGTCCCGGTATCGGTACGCGTCCGCGCTGCCGTACGTGACTGCCGCGATCGGGCCGCTGCTGCCGGGGTCCGCGACGTACTTCGGGATGCTGTACATCGCGCACAACGACATCGACAAGGGGATGGCTTCGCTGTCGAAGGCGGCGGCGCTGGCGTTGGCGATCGCTATCGGGGTGAATCTGGGGGGCGAGATCTCCCGGCTGTTCATGCAGGCGCCGGGGGTGCTGGGGGGACAGCGGAGGGCCGCGAAGCGGACCCGTGGGTTCTAGGGGGCCTTCCCCGATCCCGCCCCTTCCCGAAACCGGGGCCGCGCCCCGGCCCCGCCCCTTTCGGGGCTTCCTTCAGCGCTTCGCGTGGCGGCCGCGTTCCGGGGACTGGGACTGGGGCTGGGACGGGGGCTGGCCGGGGGATTCCTGGCGGGGCTGCTTCTTTGCCTTTGATCGGGCCCTGAGGAACTCGATCGCGATCGGGACCACCGAGATCAGCACGATCCCCACCAGGATCAGTTCGATGTGCTTGTTGACGAACTCGACCTTCCCGAGGCCCGCTCCCAGCAGGGTGACTCCCACGCCCCACAGCGTGCCGCCGATGACGTTGAAGATCACGAACGAGCGGTAGTTCATCCGGGAGACGCCCGCGATGATCGGCGTGAAGGTCCTGACGATGGGCACGAAGCGCGCCAGGACGAGGGACTTCGGGCCGTACTTCTCGAAGAACTCGTGCGCCTTCTCCACGTTCTCCTGCTTGAACAGCTTGGAGTCCGGGCGGCTGAAGAGCGAGGGGCCCACCTTGCGGCCGAAGAGATAGCCCACCTGGTCGCCCGCGATCGCGGCGAGCGCCACCAGGACGCAGATCAGCCACAGCGGCGTGTCCAGCTTGCCCGTCGTGACCAGCAGGCCCGTCGTGAAGAGCAGCGAGTCGCCGGGCAGGAAGAAGCCGATCAGCAGGCCGGACTCCGCGAAGACGATGACCAGCACGCCGATCAGGCCGAACGTGTTGATCAGGTGGTCGGGGTCCAGCCAGCTCGGTCCGAGCGCGAGAGTGTTCACGGGGTTCCGGGCTCCTGGGTGCGTCTGCAGGTGGGGTGTACATGGGTAATGACTCGCCAAAGTTATCAACGCCTGCGGCGATCCCCTGGTTCCGTCGCCGTACCGGAGGTGCGATGTGTACGGATCAGGACAAAGCTGAGCCTCAGGAGGTGATGCCGGATGAGCATCGAGGATTTCGGCGGCGGGCAGGCCGCACAGGCCGATGTGCTGGTCGTGACCACGAACGACGTACCCGGTTTCGAGGTTCAGCAGGTCATCGGCGAGGTGTTCGGACTCACCGTGCGGTCGCGGCACCTCGGCAGTCAGATCGGTGCCGGGCTGAAGTCCATGATGGGCGGCGAGCTCAAGGGGCTGACCAAGACCCTGGTGCAGACCCGGAACCAGGCCATGGAGCGGCTGGTCGAGCAGGCGCGGGCGCGTGGCGCCAATGCCATCTTGATGATGCGGTTCGACGTCACCGAGGCCGCTGATCTGGGGACCGAGGTCTGCGCTTACGGCACGGCGGTCGTGATCGCCAAGAAGTAGGCGGTTTTGGGGCTTTTGCGTGGCTATGGTGAGCCGTGGCCACCGAAGTGCAGACCCCCGCCCCCGCCGCCTCCGCGCGCACCCTGCTCCCGATGATCCTGCCCGCGCTCGGCGTCGGGATCGGGGCCAGCCTCCTCTTCCTCGGCATCAGCGAGGTGGCGGAGAAGCTGCTGGACGTCCTGTGGACCGACCTGCCCGACGCTCTCGGCATCGGCGGGTACTCCTCGCTGTGGATGATCGTCATGCTCACCGCCACCGGCGTCGCGGTCGGTCTCGTGGTGTGGAAGGCGCCGGGGCACGCGGGGCCCGATCCCGCCACGATGGGGCTGGGCGGGGAGGAGCCGCTCCCGCTGTACGTGCTGCCGGGGCTGGCCGTCGCGGCCGCGCTGATGCTCGCCGGCGGGCCGAGTCTGGGGCCCGAGAACCCGATCATCGCGGTGAACGTCGCGCTCGCCTTCTGGGTCGGGCGCAAGCTGCTGCCGCGCGCTCCTGGCGAGCTGTGGATCTCGCTCGCCACCGCGGCGACGCTCGGCGCGCTCTTCGGTACGCCCGTCGCCGCCGCGCTCGTCATCTCCGAGTCCCTGGCGGGCAAGCCGATGAAGAACTCGCTGTGGGACACCATGTTCCCGTCCCTGGTCGCGGCCGCCGCCGGTGCGCTGACCACCACGCTCGTCGCGCACCCCAGCTTCGATCTGGGGCTGCCCGCGCTGTCCAGGCCCGGCTGGGGCGATGTGCTCGCCGTGATGGTCGTCGCCACCGCCGCCGCGGTGCTCGGGATGCTGGCCGCCTACGCCTTTCCGTACGTCCATGGAGCCTTCGCGCGGCTTCGGCACCCCATGCTGATGCTGCCGGTGGGCGGTCTCGTGCTCGGGCTGCTCGGGGCGCTCGGCGGGCATCTGACGCTCTTCAAAGGGCTGAACGAGGTGGGGGAGATCGCCGCCGATCCCGACGGGCACTCGGCCGGTCAGTTCGCGCTGATGACCGTCGTGAAGCTGGCGGCGCTGCTCATCGCCGCGTCCTGTGGTTTCCGGGGCGGGCGGATCTTCCCCGCGGTGTTCGTGGGGGCCGCTTTCGGGCTCTGCGCGCACGCTCTCGTGCCCGGGGTCCATCCTGCGGTCGGGGTCTCGGCGGGGGTTCTGGGCGTACTGCTCGCGATCACGCGTTCGGGCTGGGTCGCGCTGTTCACCGCGGCGGTCCTGGTGGCGTCGCCCGCGATCCTGGCCTTGCTGTGCATCGGCATCCTGCCCGCCTGGCTCGTGGTCACCGGGCGGGTGCAGATGCAGTTGCGGGAGGACGGCTCCCCGGTGCGGTGAGGGTGTTTTGTCCGTATCGTCGCCTCGGGGGGCCTGCTATTCGGAGGTACGTCCATGTCTGCATCCGTCAAGGTCGCCGTCATCTACTACTCGGCCACCGGGACCGTCGCCACGATCGCCAAGGCCATCGCCGAGAGCGCGGAGGCGGCGGGCGCCGAGGTCCGGCTCCGTAAGGCGGCAGAGCTCGCTCCCCAGGCCGCCATCGACTCCAACCCCGCCTGGGCGGCCAACGCCGCCGCGACCGCGGACGTCGGGGAGGTCTCGCCCGACGACATGGTCTGGGCGGACGCGGTGATCTTCGGTTCGCCCACGCGGTACGGCAACATCGCCTCCCAGCTGAAGCAGTTCATCGACACCCTGGGCGGCCTCTGGCAGGAGGGGAAGCTCGCCGACAAGGTCTACAGCGGCTTCACCGCGAGCGCCACGGCGCACGGCGGGCAGGAGTCCACGCTCCTCGCGCTCTACAACACCGTCCATCACTTCGGCGGGATCCTCGTCGCGCCCGGGTACACCGACCCCTCGAAGTTCGCCGACGGCAATCCGTACGGCACCTCGCACGTATCGGGGCAGGGCGACATCCCGGTCGCCGAGCAGACACTGACGGCCGCCAGGGTGCAGGCTGAGCGGGTCGTGAAGTACGCACGCAAGCTTGCGAGTTGAGGAGCAGCGGCCATGGCACTGCACAAGGGAAAGCCCGACAAGGAGCGCGAGTCGCTCTCCCTCAATCCCTTCTACGGTGAGGCCAATCCGGTGGGCGGGATGGCCACCGCACCGCCGAAGCACCGGATGCCCGATGCGCCGCTTGCGCCCTCGATCGCGTATCAGCTGGTGCACGACGAGCTGATGCTGGACGGCAATTCGCGGCTGAACCTGGCCACCTTCGTCACCACCTGGATGGAGCCCCAGGCGGGGGTCCTGATGGCGGAGTGCCGGGACAAGAACATGATCGACAAGGACGAGTACCCGCGCACCGCCGAGCTGGAGCGGCGGTGCGTGTCGATGCTCGCCGATCTGTGGAACGCGCCCGATCCCGGTGCCGCCGTGGGCTGTTCGACCACCGGGTCGAGCGAGGCCTGCATGCTCGCCGGGATGGCGCTGAAGCGGCGCTGGGCGAAGAAGAACGCCGGCCGGTATCCGGGGGCGGGCGCCCGGCCGAATCTGGTCATGGGCGTCAATGTGCAGGTCTGCTGGGAGAAGTTCTGCAATTTCTGGGAGGTCGAGGCGCGGCAGGTGCCCATGGAGGGCGACCGCTTCCATCTCGATCCGCAGGCCGCCGCCGAGCTGTGCGACGAGAACACCATCGGTGTCGTCGGGATCCTGGGGTCGACCTTCGACGGGTCGTACGAGCCGATCGCCGATCTCTGCGCGGCACTTGACGCGCTGCAGGAGCGGACCGGGCTCGATGTGCCGGTCCATGTGGACGGGGCTTCCGGCGCCATGGTCGCGCCGTTCCTCGACGAGGACCTGGTGTGGGACTTCCGGCTGCCGCGCGTCTCGTCGATCAACACCTCAGGGCACAAGTACGGGCTGGTGTACCCCGGGGTGGGGTGGGCGCTGTGGCGGACCGCCGCCGAGCTGCCCGAGGAGCTGGTGTTCCGGGTGAACTATCTGGGCGGGGACATGCCCACCTTCGCGCTGAACTTCTCCCGGCCCGGAGCTCAGGTCGTCGCGCAGTACTACACCTTCCTGCGGCTGGGGCGCGAGGGCTACCGGGCCGTCCAGCAGTCGACGCGGGACGTCGCACGGGGTCTCGCGACACGGATCGAGGCGCTGGGGGACTTCCAACTCCTCACCCGGGGCGACGAGTTGCCGGTGTTCGCCTTCACCACCGCGGACGATGTGACCGCGTACGACGTCTTCGACGTGTCCCGCCGGCTCCGGGAGCGGGGCTGGCTGGTCCCCGCGTACACCTTCCCGGAGAACCGGCAGGATCTCGCCGCGCTCCGGATCGTCTGCCGCAACGGCTTCTCCGCCGATCTGGCGGAGCTCCTGATGGAGGATCTCGGCTCGCTGCTGCCCGAACTGCGGCGGCAGAGCGGGCCGTCGGAGCGGAGCAAGGCGGAGGCGACCGGGTTCCACCACTAGGAGGTCGCCCTCCTCAGCCCTCTCTCTCCGGGCTCGACTCGACGGTCGCGTACGGGTTCTCCTGGCCGTCCGCCAGGACTCCGACGAAGGGCTCGCCCTCGCCCGCGAAGACGTACGCACCGGACTCGATGCGCCCGATGAGGCCGTGCGTCCACTCGGCGCCGGCGTCCGCCGTATGGATCCAGAAGTTCATGATCTCGCCGATGTGGCCGAGCTTTTCCGGGCCCTCCTCGGGCACGTAGTGCTCGGTGACCGCTGAGCGCCAGGCCTCGATGGCGGTGATCCGCTGCCGCAGGAGGTCGACGGCCTCCGCGCGCTCCAGGTCGACGATCATGCCGAGCGCCGCCGACATCACGTCCATTTTCTGGTCGTACGCGACGAGCGCCTCGCGCAGGAGACGGAAGTACTCCTCGCTGCCCGCCTCCGTCAGCTCGTACTCCGTACGCGGCGGGCCGCCTGCCGTGCTCGGGGCGATCTCGTGGGCCAGGAGCACGCCCTGCTTCGCCATCTGCTTCAGGGCGTGGTAGATCGAGCCCGGCTTGGCGTTGGACCACTCGTGCGCGCCCCAGTACTCCAGGTCGTTGCGGACCTGGTAGCCGTGTGCGCGCCCGTGCTGGCGGATCGCTCCGAGTACGAGCAGACGGATGGCAGACATACGGCCCAGATTAGGGGGTGCCCATCGCCACCAGCTCGAACGCGGTCTTCCCGTCGAGCGACTCGCGGACGATGTCGGCGTGGCCCGTGTGCCGGGCGATCTCCTCGACCAGGTGCAGCATCAGCCAGCGGTAGGAGACCTTGCCGTCCTTGGGGAACCACGGCGCCTCGGGCAGCGGGAACGTGACGTCGAGACTGGGTGCCGAGCGGATGAACTCCTCGGTCTCCGCCGTGACTTCGGCCCAGAAGGCGAGCAGCTGCGGGATCGACTCGCCGTCCACCACGCGGAAACTGTCCCCCCAGGTCTCCTGGGTGCGGGCGCGCTCGTTGGGCTGCTGCTGGGCCATCCGCAGCCAGCTCAGCTCCATCTCCGCCACATGCTTCAGCAGCCCGGAGAGCGAAAGCTCGCTGGCGCTGGGGCGGCTCGCCGCCTGCTCCTCGGTCAGGCCGAGCACGGAGCGCCGGAGCGCGCCGCGCTGCGCCTCCACGAAGGCCAGGAGCGCGCCGCGCTCGTCGCCCTGGGCCTCTGCGTTCACATGCGTAACCATGGTGTTCCTCCCGGTTGGTGTGAGTACGACGCTACGGGCCCTTGAGGACAGTTTCTGTCCTCAAGGGCCCGTAGCGGCGGACGAACTCACCCGCGTACTAGAAGGGGAATCCACTGCGGCCGTGCTGGATGGAGATCCACTGCTGGGTGGTGAAGGCATCGGCCATCGCGTCGCCGTTCAGCCGGCCCAGGCCCGAGCGCTTCTCGCCGCCGAAGGGGACGATCGGCTCGTCGTGGACGGTGCCGTCGTTGATGTGGATCATGCCGGTGCGGATGCGCTTGGCGAGGCGGACGCCGCGCTCCACGTCGCCGGTGTGCACCGCGCCGCTCAGGCCGTACGGAGTGTCGTTGGCGATCCGTACCGCCTCCTCCTCCCCGTCGAAGGGGATCAGCAGGGCCACCGGGCCGAAGATCTCCTGGTGGAGGACCGGGGAGTCGGCCGGCAGGTCGGTCAGGACGGACGGGGAGACCAGATTGCCCTCGGTGGTGCCGTGCAGGAGTGCCGTCGCGCCTGCGGCCACCGCCTGCTCGACCACCGAACCGACCGCCTCCGCCTGCGAGTTGTTGATCAGCGGGCCGATGTGGGTGGTGGGGTCGGCCGGGTCGCCGGTCTTCAGCGTCGCGACCTTGGCGACGAACTTCTCGGTGAACTCCGCCTCGACGGAGCGGTCGATCAGGATGCGGTTGGCGGCCATGCAGACCTGGCCCGAGTGCACGTAGCGGCTGAAGACCGCCGCGTCGACCGCGTAGTCGACGTCCGCGTCGTCCAGGACGATCAGCGCGCTGTTGCCGCCGAGCTCCAGGATGGCGTGCTTGAAGTTCGCGGCACAGACGGTGGCGACGTGCTGGCCCACCTTGTCGGAGCCGGTGAAGGAGATGACCTTCGGCACGGGGTGGGTCAGCAGTGCGTCGCCGATCTCCGCGATGTCGGTGACCACGACGTTCAGGAGACCGCCGGGCAGGCCCGCGTCCTCGAAGAGCTTCGCGACCAGGGTGCCACCGCAGACGGGGGTGTTCTGGTGCGGCTTGAGGACGACTCCGTTGCCCAGCGCCAGGGCCGGGGCGACCGACTTGATCGAGAGGAGGAAGGGGAAGTTGAAGGGGCTGATGACGCCTACGACGCCGACCGGGACGCGGTAGACGCGGTTCTCCTTGCCGTCGACCGGCGAGGGGATGATGCGGCCCTCGGGGCGCAGGGAGAGCTGGACCGCCTCGCGCAGGAACTCCTTGGCGAGGTGCAGCTCGAAGGCCGCCTTGAGCCGGGTGCCGCCCAGTTCGGCGACGATGGCGTCGGATATCTCGCCTTCGCGCTCCTCGACGAGGCGCAGGGCGCGCTCGAAGACGGCGCGGCGGGCGTAAGGGTTGGTGTCGGCCCAGGCGACCTGGGCGCGCTCGGCGGCGCGGTAGGCCTGGTCCACCTCGTCGGCGGTGGCCACCGTGATCGAGGCCAGCTTGGTCTCGTCGTACGGATTGAAGTCGATGATGTCCCAGGAGCCGCTGCCGGGCTTCCACTCGCCGTCGATGTACTGACGGTCCAGGTCACTGAAGAAGGACATGAGATCCCCTTGACGCAAACAGATGCGCGAAGCCAGGGGGCATCCCCTGGGCCTGATGTCGCGTCATCGTACTTGTGTTTCAGGGGAGTTGAAGGAGGTCCTTGATCAGTTCGCGGCTCTTCTCCGGGGTCGCGCAGTCGCGCTGTATCTGACCGAAGGCCCGCTCGTACTGGGCGACGTCCTCGGTCTTGTCCAGATAGAGCGCGCTGGTGAGCTGCTCCAGGTAGACGAGGTCGGAGAGGTCGGACTCGGTGAAGCGCAGCATGGCGAAGGATCCGCTCTCGCCCGCGTGCCAGCCGGAGGCGAACGGCATCACCTGGAGCGTCACGTTCGGCATCTCGGAGACTTCGAGGAGATGCCTCAACTGGCCCTGCATCAGGGCCCGGTCGGAGTCGGGGGCGCGGTGCAGCGCCGCCTCGTCCAGTACGGCGTGGAACTTCGGGCCCCGCTCGTCGTACAGGACCTTCTGGCGCTCCAGGCGCAGGGCGACCCGGCGGTCGACGGAGGCCGCGGAGGCTCCGGGGTTGCCGCGGGCGACCACGGCGTGTGCGTACGCCTCGGTCTGCAACAGGCCGTGTACGAACTGCACTTCATAGATGCGGATGAGCGAGGCGGCGCTCTCCAGACCGACATATGTCTGGAACCAGCCGGGCAGGACGTCGCCGTAACTGTGCCACCAGCCGGACATGTTGGCCTCCCGCAGGAGGCCGAGCAGCGGCTCGCGTTCGGCGTCGTCCGTGACGCCGTACAGCGTGAGCAGATCCTCGACGTCCCTGGACTTGAAGCTCACCCGTCCCAACTCCATGCGGCTGATCTTGGATTCGGATGCGCGGATCGAGTAGCCGGCCGCTTCTCGGGTGACGCCGCGCGATTCGCGCAGTCGCCTGAGCTGAGATCCCAGCAGGATGCGCCGAACGACGGATCCGTTCTCTCCGGTCGACACTGCGTCATCCCTCCCCTTACCGATGGTGTGTGCGATGCCGCAGTCTGCCACCAAAACGCTTCAGCCTGTACTCAAACGATTACGGAGATGGCAAAAGAGAAAAACTCGTGGGTAGGAAGCGGAAGAACCTTGACGGAAGAAATGAGCAAGAACCGTCACTGTGGGGGCCAAGTCGGGCGCGTGCACGTGCATCTGCCCTTGCATCTGCTCTGCGCATTCGGAACCATGGTCCCCGCGCACCTGCGTTCTCGTACCGCCGACCGCTCGCCACGGCACACTTGTCTGCCACGGCCGCGAATCCCGGGAGTGCCTCGCATGGGGACGAATGGATCGACCGTGCTCGAGCCGTTAAGGCAGGGGCTTCCTCCTATCGACCCCGCAGCCGTTTCCAGCTCCGCCTCGTGCGCGCTGCCCACCCGCTACGAAGCGGTCGGAGGGGCGAGACAGTTCACCAAGTCGACGCTGGCCGGCTGGGATCTCAGTGAGCGGTTCGACGATGTCGCCCTGGTCGTCTCGGAGTTGGTCACCAACGCGCTGCGCCATGCCCTGCCCGCGGACACTCCGCGCGAGGACTGCGGCGAGCCTCCGGTACGGCTGCATCTGATGCGGTGGACCTCACGGCTGGTGTGCGCGGTGCGCGACCCCAGCCATGCCTCGCCCGAGCCGCGCGAGAGCGGCGATTTCGCCGCGGAGTCGGGGCGCGGGCTCTTCCTGGTCGAGGCCTTCGCGGACAGTTGGGGCTGGCACCCGCTGGCCGGGTCGCTGCGCGGCAAGGTGGTCTGGGCGCTGTTCCGGCTGCAGGCGGAGGCGTAGTCGCTCGCTACTCCTGGCCGGGCCCGGATATGAGGTGGTCGAACTCCCCGGCCTTCGCGCCGATGAGCATCGACTCGATCTCGGCCGGGGTGTAGATCAGGGCGGGTCCCTCGGGGTGGCGTGAGTTCCGTACCGCCACTTCCCCGCCCGGCAGACGCGCGAACTCCACGCAGGAACCCTGCGAGTTGCTGTGCTCCGACTTCTGCCAGACAACCCCGTGAAGCTCCGTTGCCGCCATGCCGTTGTACGCGTGGTGCACAGGAAGCTCCCTGGTAGTACAGATGTCAACTGCTCCGGATCATAGCTGCGTTCATGTGCCGCTGCACGGGAAGATGCACGTGCACGGGGGGTGGTCAACCCGCTACAGCTCCGCGTGAGTCCGTACGCAGACTGAGACGCACCCTGCACACTTCCGGCTCCAACCGATTCGGTACTCCTGGTAACTTGGCGCGCTCGCATAGTCGATCCAGGGGGATTCAGCAGTGCACAGGTTCGTAAGGAAAAGCACTCTCACGGCCGTGGCCGCCGCTGCCGCACTGACACTCGCGGGGTGTTCCAGCAGCGACGACGGCACGTCCGACACGGGAGCGCATACCCCCGATGCGTCCAAAACCACAGCGTCGGGTGGAGCAACCGGTGACAGTGGTGACGCGGGCAGCACCGGCGGGGGAAGCGGTAAGTCCGGCGGCATCGACGGCACTTGGGTGGCCACCACGGGCGGCAAGACCATCGCCCTGTCGATCCAGGGGAAGATCGTCGCCATCGCCGGCGAGCACGTCTGCACGGGCACCGTCGCCGACATGGGCAAGCAGATGCTGTCGCTGAAGTGTGTCGACGGGAACTCCGACCGCACGATGGGCTCGGTGGAGTCGGCCGACGGCGATTCGCTGGTGGTGTCGTGGGACGCGGGCATCAAGGACAGCTTCACCAAGGCCGACGACATGAAGATGCCGACCGGGCTCGTTCCGCCCAAGGACTAGGGCACTTGGGGGTGTCCGGCGGATCAGGTCGCCCTTGCTCGGCGTCGAACCCTTCACTGCTGGTGAGCGGTGGTCTGGTGCGTGCAGCTGCAAGGCGGAGGAGGGCGGCAACGCGGAGCGTTGGCAACTGACGACAACGCGGCAGATGTGCGTGCCAGACCGGCGCGACCGCGGCATGATCCGCCGGACACCCCCTAGGGGTCGGTGGGCTCCAGGGCCTCGGAGAACTCCTCCAGTGAGGTGAGGACGAGGCCCGCTCCCTTGCGCACCACCCGGTCGGGCACGCCCTCGCCGTCCCAGGCGGCGAGGGCCTCGCGCACCGCGTCCCACTGGGGAACACGCCTGTCCCGTACGGCCTTTGCCGCTTCCTCCGTGGAGCGGCGCAGTGCGTCGGAGAAGGCCTCGGCGGCAGGGACCGGGGTCGTGGAGCGCTCCGGAAGGTGCGCCTCCATCAGCATGGCGACGCGGCCGAGGCGGTCCAGGGCGTGTGCGGCGTCGTCGGCCGCGGCGCGGGAGAGGCCTCGGTGGCGTACGGGCTCGTTCGCCGCCCGGGCCAGCGCCTCCTGCCAGGCCACGTCGGCCTCCCGTACGGCGAGGAGCGCCTGGCGTACGTCGGAGCGGCGGGCGCCTGCCGGGTCCGCGTAGTGCGAGACGACCTCGGCGGCGTAACGGCCCGTCGCGGTCAGCCAGTCGGCGAGGCGGGTACGCAGACGCGGGGTCTCCCAGGCCGGATAAAGGGCGTACGAAGCCATCGCCAGCAGCCCGCCGATGAGGGTCAGGATGACGCGGTCGGGGACGGTCTGGGTCCACTGCAGGCCGCCCATGCCGAGCAGGAAGACGACGTAGGCGGCGACGAAGACCTGGGCGACGGCGTATCCCGTGCGCATGAGCAGATACATCAGGCCTGCGCAGAGGGCCGCGAGGGCGGCCGACAGGTACATGCCGGGGTGGGCCAGCTGCACGACCGCCGTGGCCAGCGCGACGCCGACGAGGGTGCCGCCGAAGCGGGCGATCGCGCGGCTGTACGTCTGCGAGAAGTCCGGGCGCATGATCATGACGGAGGCCATCGGGGCCCAGTAGCCGTGGCCGAACGGGAGGACCTCGCCGATCAGATAGCCGACGGTCGCGACGACCGCGACGCGCAGCGCGTGGCGGTGGATCGGGGAGTCGCGGCGGGTCGCTTCCTTGCGCATTCCGCGGACGACGACGGGGGCGAGGCGGGCGAGGCTGGGGCGCAGGAGCGGGGCGGCGGGGTCGTTGGTGGTGGTCTCCTCCGTGGTGCCCGCGCCTCTGGCCGTCTCGACCACGTCCCTGAGCAGGGCGATCAGGCGTACGGCCGAGCGGTGGGCGGGGCCGGTGAGGACCTGGCCCGACTCCGGGGTGCGCAGGGCCGCGAGCGCGGTGTCGGGGACCACCATCGGCTTGCCGTGACGGATCGCGCGGGCCGAGGCGTCCAGTACGGAGGCCGCGGCGGCCAGGATCTCGCGGGCCCTGTCGCGCTCGGGGCCCTCGGCG
This sequence comes from Streptomyces sp. NPDC050738, assembly GCF_040654175.1. Classification (NCBI taxonomy): domain Bacteria; kingdom Bacillati; phylum Actinomycetota; class Actinomycetes; order Kitasatosporales; family Streptomycetaceae; genus Streptomyces; species Streptomyces sp. NPDC050738. The sequence continues at coordinate 84,578 of NZ_JBFAHN010000001.1, forward strand.
GGGGCGCCGACGGAGGGGTCGGCGAGGGAGGCGAGCACGGGGCGGATGCGCTCGGCGAGGCCGCGGGTGCCGTGCAGTTCGGCGGGGCGGCGGCGGGCCTGGCGCGCGCTGACGGCCGCGGCGCTGCGGGCCGTCATGAAGTGGACGGAGTCGAAGGCGGCGTGCGGGTCCTGGCGGAGCCGGCGGGCGTAGTCGGCTTCGGCGGCCAGGGCGTCGGCGAGGGCGTCGCGCTGGGCGCCCCATCTGCGTACGGGAAAGAGCACGATCAGCGCGGCCTGGACGAGACCGCCCAGCGCGATCATCCCCGCGTGGCCCGCGGCGCTGAGGACGTCGGTGGGGAGGGTGACCGTGACCAGCATGATCGCCACGTTGGAGGAGGCGATGATGCCGGCGGTGGGGCCTGCGGACCAGGCCAGGCCGGCGAGGAAGGTCCAGGCGGCGAGCAGCACGATGAACAGGGCGCCCTGGGTGCCGACGAGATACCCGACGAAGGTCGAGACGGCGAGGCTGGCACCGGAGACCAGGGCCAGGACGGGGCGGGGGCGCCAGCTCCGCTGGAAGGTGGCGATGGCGGCGGAGTACGCGCCGAATGCGGAGCTGGCGGCGGCGGCCGGGGTGGAGATGGTGAGGGCCAGGGCGATGACCGCGGCGAGGCCGATGGCTGCGCGGATGGCGATGAGGGGCTCCAGGCGGCGGCGCTCGATCTTGAGGCCCGAGCGACCTGCCTCCTTCAGCGCGCGTCGCCAGCTCATGGGGTCGAGGGTAGCGGGGTTATTGGGCAAACCGGGACTTATGGGTGGGGGGATGGGGGTGGGGCCGGGGGTTTCGGGGGCGCTGCCCCCGGACTCCTGCTCCTCAAGCGCCGGCGGGGCTTGAATTCGGCTCGTGCGGGCTCGGACTGCGCGGGTGCGCGGGTGGTTTCGGTGGCTCCGCCCCCGGACCCCCGCTCCTCAATCGCCGGAGGGGCTTGAATTTGCCCGGTGTGAGCTTGGATGTGGCTGGTTCGCGCTTGGATGTGGCCGCTGAGTTTTGGCCGGTGCGGGCTGGGTTTTGGCCGGTGCGGGCTCGAATTGCGCGGGGGCCTCGGGGGCGGGGTTAGGGGCGCGGGGCTGTGACATATGCGGCTCCGCCGCGTGGGCGCGGCCAGCCACGACGTGCCCGCGCGTATCGCGTAGCGCCTCGCGTAGCGCCTCGCGTAGCGCCCATCGCGGGTGACCGACCCCGCACCTCATGTTCCGCGTCGCGTCGACGCCACAGCCGATGCCGTCACCGCGATCAGCGCGCACGCCGCCGTCGCTCCCGCCATCTCCTGCCAGGGCACCGCCACCGGCGTCGGCGCCGAGAGGCGTGCGAGGGCCGCCGTTGCTCCCGCCAGGTTCAGTGCCGTCACCGCCGTGCCGAGTGCCGCCCCGATTCCCACCGCCACGAGCCCCTCCCCTGTCACCGTCCGGAGGATCTGGGCTCTGGTCGCACCTGCCAGGTGCAGGGACCTGAGCTCCTCCCTGCGTGCCGATGTCGCCATCACCAGCGTGTTGGCCAGGGCCATCGCCGTATAGAGGAGTGCGATCCCCAGCACCATCCACAAGCCCAGGCGCGTCTGCGCATTCGTGCGCGGGTGGGTCGCCGACAGCCACTCGGCTGTCGTCCGCACCTCGCCGCCCGTCCCCGCGCGGAGCGCCTGCGCCACCGCCGCGCCGTCCGCCCCCGGGCGCAGCGTGACCTCGATGCGGTCCACCGGGGCGGAGCCCGCGTTCGCGGGGGTGACGTACGCGCCGTTGTCGCCCGTGCCGATCGGCTGGACCCCTGCGATCCGCAGCGTCACCGCCCGGCCGTCCGCCAGCCAGACCTTCACCCTCTCGCCCACCGTGTGCTGCGCCCACTCCTCGTTCACCACGATCGAGCCGTCGTCCAGTCCGGGGTACGTGCCCGGCGCCACCGCCCGCGCCTGCGACTTCACGAGCGCCACACGGTCCTCCAGCGTGTACACCTCCGTCGACGCGGAAGGCGCGAGGGTCGCGCCCGGGATCCGGGGCGGGACTCTCAAGTCACCCCCCGTCACCACCAGTTCGGCGTGCGTACGGGCCCGCACCTCCGCCGCCTTCGCCTCCGTCTTCGTCGCCGTCGTCCCCAGCACCGTCCCCGCCAGCGCCACCGTCATCAACACCGGCGCGGCGATGGCCGCCGTGCGGCGTACGGAGGCTGCCGTGTTCTCCCGTACGAGCATCCCGACCGCGCCGGGGATGCGTACCGCCCGCGCAACTCGCCCCACCACCAAGGGAGTCAGCAGCGCAGCACCGGTGATCAGGACCATCGGCTGCGTCATGTACGTCTTGCGGTGGAGCAGCTCCGAAGGGTCCGTCGCCAGCGTCCAGGCCACCATCCCGATCCCGCCCGCCAGCAGTGCGGAGCCGATCACTTTCCGGCTCCAGGGCATCACCCCCACATCCACGGACGCCTCCCGCAGCGCCTCCACCGGGCCGATCCGCCCCGCCCTCCGCGAGGCCGCCCATGCGCCGGTCACCGCCACCAACAGCCCTGTCCAGAACGCCAGATGGAGCGGCCAGTTCTGCTGACCGATCGCGAACCAGTGCGGAGCCATCCCCGCGTCCACCAACTCCCGTGCCAGCAGCGGCGCGCACCACTCCCCCAGTACGCAGCCGGCCACCGACCCGAGCACGCCCACCACACCGGCCTCCGCCAGCAACAGCCGCCTCACCTGCCCCGGCGTCGCCCCGGCCGTCCGCAGCAGCCCGAACTCCCGCCTGCGCAGCGCCACCGAGAAGGCGAAGGTCGACGCGACCACGAAGACCGAGACGAACGCCGTGACCCCGCCCGCCGTCCCCAGCAGCGAGACCACCGTCACCACGGCCTCCTCGTCCCGGGCGGCCTCGGGATCGGCGCGGCGCCGTGCGTCCCCGGTGAGGACCTGTGCACGATGGCCGACCGTCCTGCGGACCTGGTCGGCCGGGGCGCCCACGCCCACCGCGTCGCCGCCGTCGTCCACCGGGCCGAGCGCGCGCAGCTCACTTACCAGATCTTTGTCCACAGGCTGTGGATGAAAAAGCTTCTGCGTCGCGCCGCCCACCGTGAGCGTGTCCGTCCCCCTCACCACCACCGGCGACGCCGCGAACCGCACCGGCTCCCGTACGGGAGGATCCAGCGCCGCCGCCAGCCCGAGCGCCGCCGTCGCGATCAGCCCCACCCCGACCGCGAGCGCGACGAAACTCCCCACCAGCGTGGTCCACCGCGTGCGCAGCCCGCCCAGTACGACCGTCAGCACGACGCCACCCGCCCGTCGACGAGGCGCACCAGCCGGTCGGCGTACTCCGCTGCCGCCGGATCGTGCGTGACCATCACGATCGTCTGGCCGTCGCGGTCCACCAACTCCCGCAGCATGGACATCACTTCGGCCCCTGTCGTGGTGTCCAGCGCTCCCGTCGGCTCGTCCCCGAACAGCACCGTCGGCCGGGTGATGAGCGCCCGCGCGAGCGCGACGCGCTGCTGCTGGCCGCCCGACAGCTCCCCCGGGCGGTGGCCCGCCCGTCCCTCCAAACCCACCCGTCCCAGCGCGTCGCGTATCTCCGCCTTCGAGGGCCGCTTCCCCGCCAGCTTCAGCGGCAGCGCGACATTCTGTGCGGCGGTCAGCGACGGCATGAGGTTGAAGGACTGGAAGACGAAGCCGATCCGCTCCCGCCGCAACAGCGTCAGCCGCCGCTCGCTCAGCCCGGTCAGCGGGGTGCCGCCGACCTCCACGACCCCCGAGGTCGGGCGGTCGAGGCCGGCCGCGCACTGGAGGAGGGTCGATTTCCCGGACCCTGAGGGCCCCATCACAGCGGTGAAGGTCCCGGTCCCGAAGTCGAGATCGACCCCGTCCAGAGCGGCGACGTCGCGGTAGAGGCGACGGACGGCGGTGAGCCGTACGGCAGTTGTTTCCATGCATCGAATCCAACCGCCGCAGGCCCGCCCGATCACGACCACCAGCGGGCGTCTGCGGGGTAGGCCCAGCCCTACCCTGGACCTATGCACAAGGTGATCGACCAGGCGTTCGCAGCCGCGCTCTACACCGACGGTGACGAGGGCCTGGACACCGGAGCCTCCCTCCTCGCCGCCGACCCGACCGCCGACGAGGCGCTGCGCCGGCGCGGCGAGGAGTTCGTACGGCGGGCCTGGGAGCGGGGCTGGCAGCCCGCCGATCTCGTACGGGTCGTCCGCCGCGACCTGGAGCCCGGGCACGAGCAGCTGCTCTGCTCGCTGATCACCTCGGAGGTGGCGGCGTACGACCGGCTGCCGCCGCGCTGGCAGCCCCAGCTGGACGCCCTCGACCCCGCCCCGTACCGCGCGGGCGACCGCTTCTCCGGGGCCACCGCCACCCTGGAGCTCTACCGGCTGCTGCTCCGCCTCCCCTCGATCGAGCCGGTCGGCCCGGCCCCCGGCGCCTCGTTCCTCGTATCGCAGCCGCATCACCACGCGGAGCCGCGCATGCTCGGGCGGATCCGGGCGCTGCTCGCCAAGGCCGAGGCGACCGGATTCCCCGAGGAGGCCGAGGCGCTCAGCGCGAAGGCGCAGGAGCTGATGGCGCGGCACAGCATCGACGAGGCGCGGCTCTCCGCTCAGGGGCACGATCCGGATGCGCCGGCCGCGTGCCGTATCGGCGTCGACGCACCGTACGAGACGGCGAAGGCGATCCTCCTCGACGCGGTCGCGGGCGCGAACCACTGCCGCGCCGTCTGGAACGGCGCGTACTCCTTCTCCACGGTCGTCGGCTTCGAACCCGACCTGGAAGTCGTCGAGTTGCTCTACACCTCACTCCTCGTCCAGGGCACCGCGGCCATGACGCGGGCCGAAGCGGGGCAGCGGGCGGGCGGCCGCAAGCGCACGAAGACCTTCCGCCAGTCCTTCCTGATGGCGTACGCGAGTCGGCTCGGCCAGCGGCTGGCGGAGACGGCGCAGCAGGTCACGGCGGCCGAGGCGGACGGCAGCCTGCTGCCGGTCCTGGCCGCGCGGGACGTGGCGGTCGAGGCGGGCGCGGACCGGATGTTCCCGCGGACGACCACGACCCGGGTGCGCGGCGCGACGGATTACGAGGGCTGGGAGCACGGCACGGCGGCGGCCGACGCGGCGCAGGTGGGCGCCCCCGGCAACCCCAAGAACCCCAAGAACCCCCGTCCCGGCCTCAGCCGAGGAACGTCGTGACGGTCCGGACGAAGAAGTCCGGGTCGTCCAGCCAGGGGAAGTGACCCGCGCCCGGCTGGACCACCAGCTCGGCCGCAGGGAACAACTCGGCCATCGCGGCTGACACTTGGGGGCGCGGGCCGCTGTCCAGCTCGCCTGCCAGGAGCAGGACCCTGGCCTCCAGACCGGCGAGGACGGCGCGTGTGGCGGGCGGGTCGAAGGCGCCCTCGGAGGCGTAGGCCGCGGAGGCCGCCTCGTTGGTCTGCGCGACGTCCAGGGCCGCGTGCGCCTGGGCCGTCGCGTCCCAGCGGCCGTAGAAGAAGGGGACGGCGGCGTCGAAGTCCGCGTCGGTCGCCGTGCCCGCCCAGAGCCGGTCGAACCCCTCGCGCGCACCGTCGTACCAGGGCTCGGACTTCCGCAGATCGGCCGCCTCCTGGCGGTGTACGAGGGGGAAGTCGACGCCGAGCGCACGGCCCCGTGCCGTGATCAGGGTGAGGGTGGCGATGCGCTCCCGGTGCGCGGCCGCGTACAGCAGCGCCAGGTCGCCGGCGGCTGAGTGTGCGAGCAAGTCGACCTGCTCCAGGCCCAGTTGGACACGGAGCGCCTCCACGTCGGCGACCTGCCGGTCGGCGCGGTACGTCGCCGGGTCCGCCGGGACCGCGGAGTCGCCCGTGCCCCGCAGGTCCAGCAGGATCAGCCGGCGATGGGCCGCGAGGCCGCCCAGGTCGCCGAGGTAGGCGGAGGCGCGCATGGCGCCGCCGGGCAGGCAGAGCAGCGGCTCGCCCTCGCCCACCAGGTGGTAGGCGAGCTCGGTTCCGTCCGGTGCGGTGAAGGTAGGCATCGCGCCATCGTCGTCGGAACGCACCGGTCACGACAAGTGCCTTCCGCTACGGCTTGATCACCAGCTTGCCGCGCCCGTGCCCGTCCTCGCTGAGCTGCTGCGCCTTGTCGGCGAGCGCGAGCGGGAAGACCTCCGCGACCTGGACCTTCAGCCTGCCGTCCGCGAGCAGCCCGGCCTGTTCGGCGAGGCCCGCCACGCGGTCGGCGGAGTACTCCCCGGAGAAGACCGCCCCGTGCTCGGCGGCCGACATCGGGTCCAGGATCGTCACGACGCGGCTCTTCGACCCGCCGCGCGCCTCGATCAGCGCCGGGAGATCGCCGTGGCCCGCCGCCTCGAAGACCGCGTCGACGCCCTGGGGGGCCGCCTCCCGTACCCGCTCGGCCAGGCCTTCTCCGTACGCAACCGGAATCGCGCCCAGCGCCCGCAGCGCCTCGTGGTTGGCGGGCGACGCGGTGCCGACGACCTTCGCGCCGCGTGCCACCGCCAGCTGCACCGCGACGGAGCCGACCGCGCCCGCCGCACCGTGCACCAGCAGGGTCTCGCCCTCGCGCACGGCGAGGAGGCCGAGGACGCGCCGGGCGGTCTCGCCGGCCACGGGCAGGGCGACCGCCGACTCCCAGGACACCGCGGCGGGCTTGGGGGCGAAGTGCTCGGCGAGGGCGTACTGCGCGTAGGCGCCGGTCACGCTCCAGCCGAAGACCTCGTCGCCGATCGCGACTCCGGTGACGCCCTCGCCGATCTCATCGACGGTGCCGGCGACCTCCAGGCCGGGTGTGGCGGGGAACGGAGTGGGGAACGCGGCCTGCATCCAGCCGTACCGGATCTTGAAGTCGACCGGGTTGACCGCGGCTGCCGCCACCTTGAGGCGGACCTGGCCCGGGCCCGCGTGGACCTCGTCGATCTCCTTCAGGTGCAGGACCTCGGCGCCGCCGAACTCTTCGAAAACGATCGCTTCCATGCTGTGCCTCCGTGGGGCGGTGGGGTGGTGAGGTCCAGCTTTGAGCGCCGGCGGCCGTCGCCCGGCCCGCCTTTAGGACGGTTCCGCCTGTCCGGAAGGACAGGGACCCGACCTGGCCGCCGGTCGTACGCTGGTCGGCATGGACCGGGATCGCATGGACCGCATCGACCGCATGGACCGCATCGACCGCATCACGCTCGCCGACGTCGTGCCTGTCATCGAGGCGCCGCTCCCCGAGATGCTGGCGCGGGCATCCGCCCTGCTCACCGGCCTCGTACCGCACCACACCGCGGTAGAGCTCTCCCCTCACTGCACGCACACGCCCCTCAAGTTCTCCGGCGATCCCACCGTCACCCGCCGGGTCACCGGCGCCGAGATGGAACGGATCGCCGCATCGGCGACGGCCGGGGAGCCCTGGACGGGGACCGCACTGATCGGCGGGGAGGAGCGGGCGGTAGTGGTCGTCGCGAGCGACCGGACGCCCAAGAGGGCGACGCTCGTTCTCGTACGGGACGAGGGCGCACCCCTGGTGACCGGCCTCGACGACGTACAGGCGCTCTGGGATCTCATCACCGCGCACACCGACCGGCTCTCCGTGGAGGCCGTGCCCGCGGCCCTGCTCCGGTCGCGGGCCACCGCGTCCGAGCGGGCCCGCATCATCGCCGAGCTCGGGGACGCGCACACGGCCGCGCTCACCGGGCTGCTCGGCGTGCTGCGCAGCCGGGACCTGGACGACGCGGCGGCCAGAACACAGGCCGTCGACTACGCGGTGACCGCCATCCTGGACCAGCGCGCTGCGGCCGAACGCGACCAGGCGCTGACGGAGGAACCCGCAGGTGAGGCCTTCGACCGGTTGGCCGCCTCCCTCGCGCCGCTGCTGCGGCACAGTCCCGTACGACTGGAACTCGGGCCTCCGGTGGAGCAGAGCGGCCGCCCGGTACCCGCGAACGAGGCGCACGCGCTGCGGGCGGTCGTGCGCGCCGTGGTCCTCGCCGTCCTGGAGCAGGCGCCGCTGCAGCGCATCCACGTGGGCTGGCAGGTGGCGGGCGGTGAGCTGCGCGCGACCGTACGGGACGACGGGCCCGGCGAGCTGTCCTACTGCTCGCTGTCCGTGCACCGGGTCAACGAGCGGCTTGGCGCGGTCGGCGGAAAGGTGACGATCGACGCGGTCCCCGGCTGGGGGACGACGGTCACCGCGGTCGTGCCGCTGGGGACGCCGGCGCCCGCTGCCGTCGATCCGCTGGGCGAGCTGGGGACAAGGGAGTTGGAGGTGCTCGGCCATCTCGCGCAGGGGCACCGCAACCGGGCGATCGCCGAGGAGCTGCACATCAGCGAATCGACGGTGAAGTTCCACGTGGCGAACATCCTGACCAAGCTGGGGGTCGGCTCGCGGGGCGAGGCGGCGGCGAGGTTCCGCTCGGCTGCCTGAGGGCTCCGAGGGACCTGAGGGCCCTGAGGGATACGCCCGATTGTCAGTGGCGGGTGCCAGACTCGATTGCATGATCGAGCGCTGGGCCGTCGCGGCGGCCGAGGGCGGCGGGGCCCACCTCGCACCCCTCGGCTCCGACGGGCTGCCCAGCGGCCCCGTCCTGCACGAGGCGGACCTCGTCGAGGCGGTCCGCTCCCGCCCCGGCGTCGCCCGCTGGGTGTGGCGCTCGACCGCCGACATCTATCCGCGGCTGCTCGCCGCCGGGGTGCGCGTCGAGCGGTGTTACGACATCGAGGACGCGGAGCTCCTGCTGCTCGGCCACGAGGGCCGCCTGGGCGAACCGCGCTCGGCAGCCGCCGCCTGGGCCCGGCTGCGGGGCGGTCCCGTACCCCCCGATCCGCCGCCGCGCGCCGCCGAACCGGGCTCGCAGTCCTCCCTCTTCGAACCACAGCCGGTCACGGTCCCCTTCGAGGCGCTCCTGGAGGTGTACGCAGACCAGCTGCGCCGGCACGACAAGGCCGAACACCCGGACAGAATGCGCCTGTTGACCTCGTCGGAGTCGGCGGGGATGCTCGTCGCCGCCGAGATGAACGCCTCCGGGCTGCCCTGGTCGGCGGAGGTCCACCGCCGCGTCCTGGACGAGCTGCTGGGCGAGCGGTACGCGGGCGGGGGCGAGCCGCGCCGTATGGCGGAGCTCGCGGACGAGGTGTCGGCGGCCTTCGGGCGGCGGGTGCGGCCCGAGCTGCCCGCCGATGTCATAAAGGCCTTCGGACAGGCCGGGATCAAGGTCAAGTCGACGCGGAGATGGGAGATCGAGGGGATCGACCACGCGGCGGTGGCACCCCTCATCCAGTACAAGAAGCTCTACCGCATCTGGACGGCGCACGGCTGGGGCTGGCTGCAGGACTGGGTGCGCGAGGGGCGCTTCAGACCGGAGTACCAGCCGGGCGGGGCGGCCTCGGGACGGTGGACGACCAACGGCGGCGGGGCACTTCAGATCCCGAAGGTCATCCGCCGGGCCGTCGTCGCCGACGAGAGCTGGTGCCTGGTGGTCGCCGACGCGGACCAGATGGAGCCGCGCGTGCTGGCCGCGATCTCGCGCGACCGGGGCCTGATGGAGGTGGCCGGGAGCGAGGAGGACCTCTACACCCGGCTCTCCGACCGGGCGTTCAGCGGCGACCGCGACCACGCGAAGATCGCGCTGCTCGGGGCGGTGTACGGCCAGACGTCCGGGGACGGCCTGAAGAACCTCGCCGCGCTGCGGCGCAGATTCCCGCAGGCGGTGGCGTACGTGGACGACGCGGCGAAGGCGGGCGAGGAGGGCCGCCTGGTGCGGACCTGGCTGGGCCGCACGAGCCCGCGCCCGACGGGGGCGGAGGAGGCCGACGAGGCGGGGATTCCCCAGGACGCGTCGGACGGCCCTGCACCCGGCTTCGCGTCGAACGACGCGCGGGCGTGGGGCCGCTTCACCCGTAACTTCGTGGTGCAGGGCAGCGCGGCGGACTGGGCGCTGCTGATGCTGGCGGCGTTGCGGCAGTCCCTGGCAGGGGCGGGGCTGCGGGCGGAGCTGGTGTTCTTCCAGCACGACGAGGTGATCGTGCACTGCCCCCTGGCGGAGGCGGAGGCCGTGACGGAGTTGATCCGCGAGGCGGGTGACCTGGCCGGCCGGATCGCGTTCGGGGAGACGCCGGTGAGGTTTCCGTTCACGGTGGCGGTGGTGGGGTGTTACGCCGACGCGAAGTGAGGGGCCGGGAAGGCGCGCCCCCACCCGCGCACCCGCACCCGCACCCGCAGAATCAAGCCGAGATCAGCAAAATCAAGCCCGTCCGGCGATTGAGGACACGCGGCCGAAGGCCGCGTACGGGGCGCAACCCCTTCCCTGCGGGGGCCGGGGCTGCAAGCCCCGGTTTCGGGAAGGGGCGGGGTGGGGGAACATCCCCGTCCCTACTTCAGCGCGCGCCACTTCGGGTCCAGGGCGATCGCCTTGAGCTGCGCAAGCGTCAGCGCCGGCTTCGCCCGGGTCGCCGCCGAGGCCTGATTCCCCGTGTTGAACGCGGAGATCACCACCCGGAACCCATCGGGAGCCACCACGTCGGCCGTACGCTGCACGACCCCGGAACCGCCCTTCTCGCCCACCCCCTCGTTCAGCCCCAGCAGGCTCGCGTCGGGAAGCGTCGTGATCTCGCCGACGGGCGTGACGTCCTGCATGTTCCGCTGGACGTTGATCTGGACGAGGCTGTCGCCCTTGCCGTCATTGACGACCACGAAGCCGTAGCCGCTCTGGCCGCCCTTGTCGGCAACCTTGACCTCGGCGGGGAGCAACGCGATCAGCACTGACTGCACGTCAGCCGCGCTCGGCTCCGTGGAGCGCCTGGGCTTCTCGTCGAGCGGCTTCACGCTGGCGATCACCGGCTTCCACGCCGTGGACGTGACGAGCGCCTTCATCTGGGTCATGGAGAGCGGCGGGTTGGTCCGGGTCGTCGCCGAGCCCTTCTCGGTGGGCGCGTTGTACTCGTTCGCGTCGAGGAGGATGCCGTTGGCGGTGACCACAGAGGCGCGCCAGTTCTTGGTGCCGTCGGGCTGGTCCTGGTACTCGTACCCCTGGATGACCATGAACCGCGAGCCGTTCGGCAGACTCCCGGCCGCACACCTGTCGTAGTTCACCATCGCCTTCGAAGGACAGGTCACGTACCCGTCGACGACGTCGGGGTCCTTGCCCACGGCGGAGATGCTGATCCCGATCCCCGCCTTGCCGTGGCCGTCGTCGAAGACGAGAGACGCCCCCGGCGAGACCGACTTCGGGCCCGCGTCCGGGTCCGCTCCCGATGCGGTCTCCTGCGTGGTCTTCCCGTCGGGGAGCAGCCCCTTGAAGATCTTGAGCACCTGCTCCTTGGTGACGCCCCCCGGGGACGCGACGGGCGACGGCTTGGCAGGCGCCGCCACCGACGCACCCTTGGCCCCGCCACTGACCCCGTCCGCGTCGAACACCCCACCCGCGTACGCCCCGCCGAACCCCACCAGCGCCAGCGCCACCACGCTCCCGGTCACCGCGGCCGTACGCCGCCGCCTGACCGTACGGCGGCCACGGCGCTCGCCACCGGCGACCAGGGCGGGGTTGTCGTCGGGGTGGAAGCTCTCGCCGGTGCGGCGGAGCGAGTCACCCAGCTGGTCCTCAAATGGCATGGCAAACCTACCCATTCGCGTAGTTACGGTGTGAAAGCTTCAGTCAATCCGGAGCAGAGGGCAGAGGGCAGAGCGCAGAAGGCAGAGGTCAGTGAGCCGCGAACTCGGCCAGACTCCCGCCCAGTTGCTCGCGCAGCTTCGCCAACGCCCGTACCGCCCGCGTCCGTACGGCCGCCGAGCTGACGTTCAGCGCGTCGGCGGTCTCCTCGATGGAGCGGTCCTCCCAGTACCGCAGCACCACGACCGCCCGGTCCTTCGGCGCGAGCCGTGCCAGCGCGCCCAGCAGCGCCACCCGCAGCGTCGGATCGTCCCCGGCCGCAGGCACCGCCCCCTCGGGCACTTCCCCGACCGGCCGCTCCGTGGCCGACCGCCGGCGCTGATGGGCGAGGAAGGTCCGTACGAGAACGGTCTGCGCATAGCCCGCAGGGTTGTCGATCCGCGTGATCCGGCCGCCCCACAGCGTGTACATCCGGCCCAGCGTCTCCTGCACGAGGTCTTCGGCGAGGTGCGTGTCTCCGCTGGTGAGCAGGCAGGCGGACCGGTAGAGGTGACTGGCCCGGCCGGCCGCGAACTCACGGAATTCCTCCGCGCGCGCTGCTCGCCTCATACGCTCTCTGTCCTCCCCCTGTGGCACCCCTGTGCGGCCCTACATCTCTCTGATGCTCCGGCCCCCGGGAAATGTTTCACCCCACCCCAAGAATCTTGCGGCGGCGGAAGCCCGCCAGGCAGGTTCCCGCCACGCCGTGCGCGGCTGTCCGTGCAGAGCACATGGAAGGGTCAGTCCACCCCGACCTGCCCGGACCTGTCCCCGGAGGACGTTTTGAGACCCCTCATACGCGCGGCACTTGCTGCCGCGGTCGTCTGCAGTACGGCGCTCCCGCCCGGCCTCGCCATAGCCGACGACGTGCCGAACACCCAGAACACCCAGAACATACCCGCCGGACCGGCCGGCTCCCGCACGGTCACCCTGGTCACGGGCGACAAGGTGACGGTCCACCCCGGCCCGGACGGCCGGAAGCTGACGTCCGTGGAACCGGCCGAGGGCCGCGAGGAGATCCCCTTCGCGACCGTACGGGGCAAGGACGGCCACACCTCCGTCACGCCCGCCGACGCGCAGCCCCTGATCGCCGAACAGCGCTTGGACCCGCGCCTGTTCGACGTCACCGCGCTCCTCGCGATGCAGTACGGCGACAAGGACCGCACCACCCTCCCGCTCATCGCGGACGACGCCCCCAAGTCGAGCCCCGCGGCGGCCCGTACGCTGCCCGCGCTCGGTTTCACCACCGGCGCGGTGAAGAAGTCGGACCTCGACACGGTCTGGTCGCAGACCCTCAAGAGCGACGACAGCCGCTTGTGGCTCGACGGCAGGCGCAAGGCGCTCGACGACACCAGCACGCACCAGATCGGCGCCGACAAGGCGTGGGCCAAGGGCCTGACCGGCAAGGGCGTCACGGTCGCCGTCGTCGACTCGGGCGCGGACGCGACGCACCCCGACCTGGCGGGCGCCATCGTCGCGTCCAAGGACTTCACCGGCACGGGCGAGGGCGACGCCAACGGCCACGGAACGCACGTCGCCGCCACCATCGCGGGCCGCGGCAGCGCGTACCCCTCGGTCGCCCCCGGCGTCTCGCTCGCGATCGCCAAGGTCCTCAACTCGGCTGGCCAGGGCACCGATTCAGGCGTTCTGGCCGGCATGGAGTGGGCGACCAAGGACGTCAAGGCGAAGATCGTCAACATGTCGCTGGGCGGCACGGACACCCAGGGCACCGACCCCCTCGAAGCAGCCGTCGACGAGCTGTCGCAGTCCACCGGCGCCCTGTTCGTGATCGCCGCAGGCAACGAGGGCCGCACCAGCGACCGTACGATCGACTCCCCCGGCAGCGCGGACGCCGCGCTCACCGTCGGGGCGGTCGACTCCACCGGAGCGCTCGCCGACTTCTCCAGCCGGGGCCCGCGCATCGGCGACTACGGCGTGAAGCCGGAGATCGCGGCCCCCGGCGTGGGCATCGTCGCGGCCCGCGCGACCGGCACCTCGCTCGGCACCCCCATCGACGCCAACTACACGTCGCTCTCCGGCACTTCGATGGCGACACCCCACGTGGCAGGCGCGGCCGCGATCCTCGCCCAGCAGCACCCCGCCTGGACCGGACGGCAGCTGAAGGACGCCCTGACGGGCTCGGCGTCCTCCGACGACCACACCCCCTTCCAGACGGGCGCGGGCCAGCTGGACGTGGCGGCGGCCACCGAGGCGACGGTCACGGCGGACCCGGCCAACGCGAGCACGTACGTGAAGTACGGCACCAAGTCGGCGAAGAAGAAGGTCACTTACACCAACGCCTCCAACCGTCCGGTGACCCTGCACCTGACCGAGGACGCGCAGGCGATCAGGGCCGAGGACCGCACGGTGCGCGTCTCGGCGCACGGCACGGCGACCGCAGAGCTGGAGATCGGCGGCCGGGGCACGAAGCCCGGCGCCTACGGCGGTGTCCTCACCGCGAAGGGCGGCGGCGAGACGGTCCGTACGGTCATCGGCGCGTACATCGAGCCGGAGGCGGGCGACGTCACCGTCAACTTCCTGGACTTCGCGGGGAATCCGGTCCCAGGGCAGGCCTGGCCGATCATCAACATGAAGACGGGCGAGCAGGACGCGGTCGTCGCGGCAGACGGCACCGGCACGGTCCACCTGCCCGCCGGCGAGTACGCGATGCCGGTGTACATGCGCATCAAGGACCTGACCGGAAAGTCCGTGGCTGTCATGGCGAACGTCCCGGTCACAGTGAAGGCGGGCGCCCAGACGGTCACCGTCGACTCCCGTACGACGTCGAAACTGGACGCCGTCCTGAACGACGACCCGAACGCCAAGCTCGTCCAGCAGACCCTCGACCTCACCCGCGGGATCGGTGACATCGAGGTCGACTGGCAGACCAGCGTGACCCCGTCGACGACCACCATGGTCCCGCCGGCGAAGGCGTCCGGCCTGGTCTACCACCACCACTCGGCGTTCCTCCCGACCACCAAGAGCGCCACCAAGAACTGGCGCGCCGACACCCTCGACGTCCGCAAGGACGAGGTCCCCGCGGACCTGACGCACCACGCGAGCCTGGCGAAGCTGACGCACACCGAGACGCAGTACCGGAGCACCGGTTACAGCTCGCAGGGCATCGCGTTCCAGATGAGCCCGGTCTACCCGGACTCCGACGCCATCCGGCTGCTGCGGACCAACCTCGGCGCGGGCATCACCCTCACGCACTACGTGGAGAACGCCGTGCCGGGCCTCCAGTGGGAGCGCACGGTCGGCCTGAACAGCTCCCGGGGCGGGGCGACCGGCTTCATCGACGTCAGGGAACTGACCGACGGCGCCCAGGAGGCGTTCGGCGCGTCCGCCTTCGGCCCGGTGCTCGCCGAAGGCAACGCGGTCCGCCAGGGCGACACGGCGACGGTCTCGGTCCCGAACTGGTTCGTCGACGCGACCCCCGGCCGCTACGGCTTCTCCACCGGCAACTCCACCCTGACCCTGACGAACGGCGCCGGCACCGAGCTCGCCACCTCCGCAGGCACGGGCACCGCACCGGCACTCACGGCCCAACTCCCGTACGACGAGGGCACGTACACGCTCAGCCTGGACCAGACCCGCGACGGCTGGTCGCTGCCGACGTCCAGCCGCGTCACCACCGACTGGACGTTCCGCTCGCGGCACACCGCCACCCGCCAGGCGCGGGACCTGCCGCTCAACACGCTGCGCATCACCCCCGAGGCCCTGGGCCTCGGCAACGCCACGGCCGTGGGCGCGGCGACCACCCCGGTCACGGTGCGCGCGGAGGGCGGCCCCCGGGTCAAGTCCCTGACGGCGGAGGTCAGTTTCGACGACGGTACGACGTGGACGGCGGCGCCCGTCACCCGTAACGCGAACGGCACCTGGACGGCGACGGTCACCAACTCCAAGGACCCGGCGTCGCTGATCCCCTTCGCCTCCCTGCGCGTCACGGCGCAGAACCGCGAGGGCGGCAAGGTGACGCAGACGGTGCACGCGGCGTACGAGATCCGCTGACGGCGGCTCACCCGCCCGCCCCGACGGCGCCCCGCCGGAGACCGCAGAGGTTCTCCGCCGGGGCGCTTCACCGTCCCCGTGACTGCGGGCCGACCCACCGGGTACCCGAACCCCTATGAACGCACTGACGCTGATCCCCATAGGCCTGGTGGTCGCCGCCGCGCTGATCGCGGCAGTCTGGTGGGGCATACGCCGCACCGCCCACCGCCCGACCCCGCCGTCCCCGGCGGACCACCCCCACTACCCGGCCGACCCGCAGAGGCCGCCGGGCGAGGTCCAGGCACGGCCGGGCTCGAACGAGCTGCCCCTCCAGGACACCCGCCTCACCCCGCACCACCTGCACGATCACGACCACCACGGCCACTGACGTGCGCTGGTCTCACCCGAGCGCGTACACCTCACGGTCGCACCACCGCGCCCCGTCCCAGACGATCAACTGCACCTCGCGCACCTTGCTGACGAGGGGCAGCCGGGGCGCGAGCTCGCGCTCCAGTACGTCATAGGCGGCACGCCAGGTCTCCGGCCCTTCCCCATTGGCCACGGTGAGATGAGGTGCGAGCCCGTCGTCCCCGAAGACGCCCCGATACGGAACGGCCTCGGGCCAGCGCGCGACCACGTCATCGGTGAGCGCCCGCACGGCACCACCCGGCTCGGGCGCCAGATACAGCACACCGGGCCACCGCCGGAACTCCCGGAACTCCACCTCAAAGGCGTCCCGCGCCCCGAAGATCCCGCCCAGCTCGCGCCGCACACCCTCCCCGATGAGGCTCTCGTGCAGAAACGGATAGAGCACGGTCACATGAGCGGGAAACCCGGCCCGCACGAGCGCATCGGCCTCGGGCACCTTGATGGTCAGCGCGGTGTCCCCCACCACATCGCCCCACCCGCTCACGGCACCCCTTCACCCACCGGAAAACACCGAAGGCCCAGTGCTTTCGCACTGGGCCTTCGATCTTGCTAGTAGCGGGGACAGGATTTGAACCTGCGACCTCTGGGTTATGAGCCCAGCGAGCTACCGAGCTGCTCCACCCCGCGTCGGTGAACACGACACTACGTCACTCGACCCCGACCTGGGAAATCGATTCCCACCAAGGCCCACAGTGCGGTCGGAGGAGATAAGGGACTTTCGACACCAGTACCGGGACTCCCGACCCCTATGTCCGACCTTCGCAGTAACGTCACAATAATTGTTTGAGTTGCCGGGCCTCCCCCACTTCACGCGGGCCTGCAATGGCCATGCGGAGGACGGACGATGCCCCAAGTACCCACCGGCGACTGGCAGTACGAGGTCCCCACCACCGGCAGCAAGCGACTGCCGCCGGACGCCGGTTACGGCAAGGCCCTCACCAATCAGGGATACGGCTTCGAGGTCGCGATCGCCGACCTGATCGACAACTCCATCGACGCCGGAGCGCACAACGTCGTCGTCCACTTTCTGCGCGACGACACCCACGTCACCAGCCTGCTGATCGTCGACGACGGACGCGGCATGGACGAGCCGGGGCTGGACGCCGCGATGACGGTAGGCCGCCGCCGCGACTACGACGAGAACGCGCTCGGCATGTACGGCACGGGGCTCAAAGCCGCCTCGCTCTCCCATGCCGACGCACTCACCGTGATCAGCCGCACCCGCCGCAGCCGCACAGCCGGACGCCGCCTGACCTCGGCGGGCATCGAGGACGGCTTCCGCTGCGACACCGTGGACCCGTCGTACGCCCAGCAGCTCACCGACCGCTACGACGGTGTGATCCAGTGGCAGGGCACGATCGTGCGCTGGGACCGGGTCCGCACCTTCGAGACGGTCGCGCCGGGCCAGACCGAGCGCTATCTCTCCGAGGCCATCAACCGCCTGGAGCGGCACCTCGGCCTCCACCTGCACCGTTTCCTGGCCCGCGACGACTTCCACCTCGACATCGTCGTGGAGCACGTGGAGCACCCCGGGGACGAACTGGACCACCTCGCGGTCGATCCCCTCGACCCCTTCGGCTACCGCCTGCCTGGCCGCGCCGGCTATCCGGCCGGGCTGACCGCCCCGGTCGAGGGGCTCGGCGATCTCCCCGTACAGGCGCACATCTGGCCGTCGAAATCCAAGCTCCCCGGATACCGCGACATCGGCTCGCCCGCCCTGCGTCAGGGCTTCTACTTCTACCGCAACGACCGGCTCGTGCAGGCGGGAGGCTGGAACGGGCACCGTACGCCGGAGAACCACCTCAGCCTCGCCCGTGTCGCCATCGACCTCCCCACCGCGCCGAACGCCGTCTTCAGCCTGGATGTGAAGAAGGAGGGTGTCACCGCCACCCCCGCCTTCACCCGCGGCCTGGAGAAGGCGGCCGACGCCACGGGCCGGACCTTCGCCACGTATCTGAGCGAGGCCCAGGGCGTCTACCGCGAGGGCGCCTCGCGCGCCGAGATCGAGCGCAAGGCGGTCATCTACCCGGGCAAGGGGCTCGATCCGAAGGTCCGCCGTGCCGTACGGCAGGAACTGCCCGAGCGGGGCGGCGCGGACCCGATTACCTTTGGCTGGGTACCGCTGCCGGCCGACCGTTTCTTCGAGATCGACCGCGAGGCGCACACGATCCAGCTGAACAAGAGCTACCGGGATGCGTTCAACGCAGGCCACCGCAACAGCCTCAACGATGCGCCCGTGCTCAAGACGATGCTCTATCTCCTCCTGGAGGACTGCTTCGCCCTCGGCCGCTGGGAGCGCCGACGCCAGGACAAGCTCGACTACTGGAACACGATCATGCTCACCGCGGTGCACGCCCAGCGCGACCGCCACCTCGACGGCCAGGAGACCACGTGACCACCGCCGACAGCAGCGCCGCGATCACCCCCGATGTCCTCCTGGACATCCACTCGGGGGCGCTGGACGGGATGACGCGAGGCCCGCAGCCCTTCGCGAAGTGGGCGGTGCTGATAGCCGAGGACGAGCACGCGGAGCTGGACCCGGACGTCGTCCAGGACGAGGAATCGTTCCGTGCGCACCTCGCCGCCGGGGACTCGCCTCTCGCCTCCCTGTGGACGGGGAAGCTGACCCACTGGGACTTCGACAGGGACCCCAAGTGGGCCGCGGGCACCCAGCCGCGCACCGACGAACGCCGCGCCCGTACGTACGACCGTCTCGGCTTCGCCGATGACCTGCGCAAGGCGCTCGACGCGGCCGCCCCGGTCCACAAGGAGCCGGGCACGACGGTCATCGCCCGCCCCGGCTTCACCCCCTGGTACACCCCGCAGCGAGCCGCCGACCGCGCCTTCTACTGGCCCAAGTACCGGGACCTGCTCGCCGCCAAGGGTCTGTCCGCCGCCGCCGTGGGCCACCTGGACGACGCGACGCACTCCGTCGTCGAACGCCTGGCCGACCCGGAACAGGACGCCCCACGCCAGTCGAAGGGCCTGGTCGTCGGCTACGTACAGTCCGGCAAGACCGCCAACTTCACCGGTGTCACGGCGAAGGCGATCGACGCCGGCTATCGCCTGGTCATCGTGCTCGGCGGCACTCTGAACAACCTGCGCGCACAGACCCAGCGCCGCCTCGACAAGGAACTGGTCGGCCAGGAGAACATCCTCGGCGGCGCCGACCCCGCCGACCTCGACTCGGTCATCGGCATCGACTACGTGGGCGACGACGACGAGTGGGACGACTTCGTGTCGTACGGCGCCCGCCCGTCCCTCCTCGGCCACCCCGACATCGACCGCCTCACTACCCGCGACAAGGACTACGCGGGCCTCCAACAGGGCATCCGCGCGCTGGAGTTCGAGAAGCGCGACCGAAGGCTTCCGCTCCACCACCCGGACAATCTGCACCACACGGCGGCCCGCATCATGGTCGTCAAGAAGAACAAGGCCGTCCTCGAGAAGCTGGTCACCAACCTCAAGCAGATCCAGGCCCAGGGCCTCCTCTCCGAGATACCGGCCCTGATCATCGACGACGAGTCCGACCAGGCCTCGGTCAACACCACCGACCCGAAGAAGTGGGAAGGCGGCGACCCCAAGCGCACCGCGATCAACGCCCTGATCTCCCAACTGCTCGGCCTGCTCCCCCGCGCCCAGTACGTCGGCTACACGGCGACCCCCTTCGCCAACGTCTTCATCGACCCGGGCGACGGCGCGGACCTGTTCCCCAACGACTACCTGATCTCACTGCGCCGCCCCGACGGTTACATGGGCGTCCAGGACTTCCACGACCTGGACTCGGCGATCGACCCCGAGGACCGCACGTTCGCCAACTCCCAGGAACTGGCCCACGTCCGAGGCGTCTACGAGGACTCCACCGGCGACGACCGCCTCCAGGAAGCCCTGGACGCCTTCCTCCTGGCAGGAGCGGTGAAGCTCTACCGCGCGGACCACGGCGTCCCCGAGCGGCGCTTCCGCCACCACACGATGCTGATCCACGAGTCGGTACGTATGGCGGAACACGCCGAACTGGCCCTGCGCGTCAGCACGATGTGGCACAAGTCGGCCCCCATGAGCCACAAGAACCATGACCGCCTGCGCGCCTTGTACGAGTCGGACTTCACGACGGTCAGCGCGGCCCGAGCGGCGGACCTGCCGACCCCGGCGACATACGAGGAACTGAAGCCGTACATCTCCACCGCCCGCAGCCTGATCAACAAGGGCGCGAGCCCGGTGATCGTGGTCAACGGCGACAAGGAGAGCGACTACGCGAAAGACGACCTGGACTTCGACCGCACCCCTAACGTGTGGAAGATCTTGGTGGGCGGCACTAAGCTCTCGCGAGGCTTCACGGTGGAGGGCCTGACGGTCACGTACTACCGCCGCAGGACCCAACAGGCGGACACTCTCATGCAGATGGGCCGCTGGTTCGGCTTCCGCGAGGGCTACCGCGACCTGGTCCGCCTCTATATCGGCCGCGAGGAGATCCACGGCCGAACGACGGTGGACCTGTACGAGGCGTTCGAGGCGGTGTGCCGCGACGAGGAGGCCTTCCGCGACCAACTCACCACGTATGCGACCCTGGTGGACGGCGTCCCGCAGGTAACTCCGGCCCAGATCCCTCCATTGGTCTCTCAGCACCTCCCGTGGATCAAGCCGTCGGCCCGCAACAAGATGTTCAACGCGGAACTGGTAGAAATCCGTTCGCCAGGCAAGCCCATCGAACCTGCCGCCTATCCCACGGATCCCAGGGTCACATCCCGCAACACGGAGCGCTGGCAGACAGTGCTGAGCGCTCTCAGCGGAAAATCAACACTCTGCCGCCTGCAGCCAGACAGCGCTACGCCTCTCCCGCGCACCTTCCAGGCCGCGACGACCGTGGTCGCACACTCCGAACTCCTCGGCATCCTGAGCGGACTTGAGTGGGAGGGCGGCAAGATCCTCGCACCGCACCTTGCCTACCTCGCCCAGCTGGATGGGCGCCTCGGGAGGGTCGATGACTGGCTTGTCATCGCACCTCACCGCACGGAACGCAATCGCATCGAAGCGTCCATCATGGGCAGCGGACCCTTCTCCCTGGCCCGACGCAGCCGGCAGGCGGGCAAGGCCTCTTTCGGCCGCATCTCCGGTAAGGAACACCGCGCATACGCGCAGCAGTTGAACGACTTGGCACACTCCGGCACGACCGAGGCCGACACGCACACACTGAGCCAGCACCGCGGAATGATCCTGCTTTACCCCGTCGTGGAGGCCTCAACGGACGCCGAAGTGCAGGCCGTCGCAACTACCGGCACCGTGGCGCCTTCCGAAGTCATCATGGCCTTCACCCTGATCCCGCCGACCGCAGCGATCGACTCCACTCGCCAGCTCGTCCGTTTCCGGACCAAGGACTCGAACGACCCCAACGCAGCTATCGTCAATGCTCAGTAAGAGCGATGCTGGCCTGTGCACCAGCAACTCACCGGATAGGTAACCGATTTGCTTCCCTTTGAGGACGACATCAGAGCAGCCACCTGGATACAGAATGTTACACAGGCTGACATGCAGGAGTCCCGCGCACTCGCTGCGAAGCACTCGCGCCGCAACACATTCCACACCTGGGATCCCCCGCGCGAAGCCATGAGCAAGATGCCGCACGAGTGGCGAATCCAGCCCGGCCTTACGCAGCAAGTCCCCGATGACCTTGCCCCGTTCGTGGAGTGGTTCAACAACCAGCCGGAGGCGCGAGAGCGCTTCCGATGGGCACTCCGCGACTCCCTCGATGAGCTGCTCGATGGCCAGCGGACGGGACGCTGGGCATACCAGCACCTGACGAAGACTGAAAAGACGTATCTCGGTACTGCCGTCGAGGTGAACCTCACCAAGGAGTTCGCCATTGACAATGGTGCAGACCTCGACTGGTCCATCGCTGGCTTCGACATCGACTGCAAGTTTTCCAAGGATCTCGGCGGCTGGGAGATCCCTATGGAAATGTACCTGTGCGCTGACCATGGAGAGCGGAGTGGTCGTGACGACCACGCTGCAGTCGTGACCTGGATGAACGACGACAAAAGCCAGTGGGCCGCGGGCATCGTGCGGATCACCGATGAACGACTGCGCTGGAAGAGGGCACGGGATGCAAACGGCGACCCTGTCCGTGCATACAACCGAGACAACAAGCGCAAGCTCATCGACGGTGCCCATTCCAAGGTCTACTGGCTCTGGGGCGGGCTCCAGACAGATCTGCCGACTAACCTGCTGCTCCATCTAGATACCGAGACGCGCCAGCGGATTCTCACTGCGTCGCTGCCTCGCCGAGCCTCGTCGGGCCAGCAGCGGCTGAACCAGCTATTCCTTGAGGTGCAGGACCGTCTCGTCGGCCGACAGACCGTGTTGACCGTCGGTCAGCAGGACGACGCCCCGAAGCGAGCCCGCGACGCCCGTAAAGCTCTGCGTCCGAAGGGCATTGTGGTGCTGGGTCATCAAGGATCACACCCACACGTCGCCCACGCGCTCAGGTTGCCGGTACCGATCAAGGGCGAGTGGATCTCCACCCGTCTCGTACCCGTCTCATCTGACGATGCGCGACCGAAGTTTTCACTGAAAGGACATTTCTGGGCGCGTGCTCGTGAGGATGAGCGGCCTTCTGAGCCCGAGCCGGCACCCGACCTTCCTGACAATCAAGAGATCGACAGGTAGAGCCTCTCCAAGCTCATTTTCACCCGATAGCTACCCATTCAGACATCTCGATTGCCTGGCAAATCAACCAGCCAGGCCGCCATGCCTCACGAAGAGCACCGCGTTATCGCCTGTGCTCTCCCATCCGTCCGTCGTCGAGCGGCGCTCTCAAGCGCTGAATGAAGAACGTAGGGGTCCCGCTAAAGTGAATGCTGAGACGGGCTGGGATCGCCCTGAAGGGTCCTGGGCGTCCTCTGCAGCTCGCCGCCGGAATATGCAGGCAATCCGGAGCCGGGACACCCAGCCGGAGCGTCTGATCAGGCGACTTATACACGCAAACGGTCTGCGCTACCGGGTAGCGGCCACGCCGCTACCCGGCCTTCGCAGAACTGCCGACATGGTGTTCCGCCCCGCGAAAGTGGCAGTCTTCATCGACGGCTGCTACTGGCATGGATGCCCGGAGCACTATGTACCCCCGAAAACCAACTCCGGTTACTGGTCGGACAAGGTCGCCCGCAACATCGCACGCGACGTCGACACCAACCACCAACTCACCGAGTCGGGCTGGACCGTGCTGCGCTTCTGGGAGCACGAGTCACCCGACGACTGCGCTCTCACGATCACGGACACCGTTAACCGCCTCCGCAGTCACCGGAGTTGATACATCTGAAAGCTTGAACAGAAGCTCGCTGTCCCGCTGTCCAGTGATCTCCCGCTTCTCCCACTCGCGTACCGGCGCGACCACCTTGTTCTTGCGCGCAGCTTCCAGGGCAACTCGGATCTGCACACCAACCGCTTCCGCAACCGGAGGCGGGAACGCATTGCCCACCTGCCTGTACGCGGCGGTCTTCTTCCCCTGGAACTCCCAGTCCTCAGGGAAGCCTTGAATCATCGCTGCCTGCGTCACAGTGAGCTTGGGGCCGGCAGGCGAGAACAGGTCGCGGTCCTCGCTCTCCTTGAGCTTCATTTCAGGCGTCTCGTTTGCAACGCCCAGCCCGCAGACACCGAGTGTGGCCCACGCCTTCTTGGCTCGCGTAGGCCCGAGGTCGGCACCACCATGCTTCTTGGAGCCACCAACTAGCGTAGGGGCAACACCCTTCGACGCCTTCTCTAGCCAGCGGTCGAACCACTCGTCAGCCCGAGGGTCCTCTACTGCGTTGTACCTCTCGCGCATGGTCTTCTCCAGCGCGTCGCCAACCGTGACGAGGGCTCGCTCCTTCGGCTTCTTCTTCACGAAGAATTCGGCGTAATCCTTCTTCAGTGCTACCAGAATGGCGCGGGGCCGGAGCTGCGGAACTCCGTAGTTCTTAGCCTCAAGCACCTCCCAATAGCACACTTCATAACCGAGAAGATGAAGACTGTCGAGGATCTCTTCGCGGTAGTCCTGAAACTTCTCCGCAGGTTCCAGCAGACCCCGGACATTTTCAATCATTACAGCTTTGGGTTCCAGCTCCCTGACGAGCTTGAGCATCGTCGGGAACAAGTCCCTCTCGTCGTCCGCGCCGAGCTGCTTGCCCGCCACGGAGAACGGCGGGCACGGGACCCCGCCGGCCAGGAGGTCAAGGTCTCCGGGCTCCAGCTTCAGCTCCTTCCGCAGCGCATACGGATCCAGCTGAGTGAGATCCTCCTGCATCACCTTGCAGTTGCCCCACTCTGCACTGCCTTCCACGTTCTTCCTGAGCGTGGCGACTGCATTGGGGTCGATCTCGATGAGCGCGAGGTGCTTGAACAGCGCGTTGTGAAGCCCCAGCGCCTGCCCACCAGCCCCGGCGCAGATCTCAACCGAGGTCAGCTTCCTCTTAGTGCTGGTCATACACCCTCCTTCCAAACGTGCCCGACTGGCACTCGTTGCAACCAGTCATCACAGAGGGTGACAGACCCCACTGACAACGCGACCTCCACGAGTATCCGTCATCCCGTGGAACACGCGGTTCCCCACACATCCCAAGGCGAACACTCATACGATATTCCCATGGCGAGGATTGATTGGTCCTGGGACGAACTGCTGCTGGCGTGCGCACTGGTCATGGAGAATGACTGGCACGAGCTGCGCCAGAATTATGCCGACGTGATCGATCTGTCTGACCTGCTCCGGTCGCTCCCCCTCAACGCCGACGCAGCTGGCGACGACCCGCGCTTCCGCTCCCCTAACAGCGTGAGCCGCAAGACCACCGACATCAGCACGGCCCACCCCAGTTATCCGGGCACTCCCACCAGAGGCGGCCGCCTCACCCGGGAAGTAGTGAAGGCGTTCGTACAGCACCCCACCGAGATGCTGGCCTCGGCGAAAGCGCTCCGCGAAGGCATCGGCTCCGGAGAGCTGCACGCCATTCCGCCGCAGCCGGACGAGGCAGGTGACGACGGTATGACGACGGCCCCGGAGGGGCGACTGCTGGCCCGCTGGGCGTTGTACCGCGAGCGGGACCGAGGCCTGCGCGACCGCAAGATCAAGCGAGCTCTCTCGCGCGGACAGGCCATCCAATGCGCTGTCTGCACCTTCGACTTCCGCCGCACATACGGCCAGCTCGGCGACGGCTACATAGAGGTGCACCACGTCCTCCCTCTCCATGTCTCCGGCCCGACCGAGACCAGGCTCGACGACCTCGCGTTCCTCTGCGCCAATTGCCACCGCATGTGCCACAGGAGCCATCGGGGGAAATCCTGGCGCACACCGGATGAGCTCCGTGACGAGATCCGGGATTCCGGCGACGAAGGGCGATAGGCCGCGCTAGGCAACCTCCGACACCGCCTCGTAGTGCATCTGAGCGCGGTCCAGGATGTCGTCCGGGTCGTCACCCCGCGCTGCAGTCCAGTGCAGCAGATCCGTGATCAGCTCCACGGCGGACTCCGTAAGCCGCAGCCCCGCTGAGTGAGGCCCGCCAGCCCTGGCGCCAGGCTCGCTCCGCCCCTGATACCCCTCCAGGACCGTAGCCGCCCGCTCGACGTTTCGGCTGAAGTCGCCTGGTGCTCCATCGAGTTCGCACCACACCACTTTCCCGGTTGCCGTGAGGAGCGTCCCCCAGTCCGCCGCCAAGTGCACGAGCAGGTGCAGGCCTCGCCCGCATTCCTCCTCATGCACCCCTACCGGGGCGGGTGACGGAACCACGTGGCTCTTGTCGTGCATCTCAAGCCGGATGCGGCCCCCGTGCAACGTCATGATCAGCGTTGCGGCAGCTCCCCCGCCTACGTGCTTGATGACGTTGGTGGCCAGCTCTGTGACGGCAAGCTGCGCCTCATCGACCGCAGCAGCGACCCCCCACTGCATGAACTGTGCAGCCACCGCTCTGCGCAACAGCCGCATCTCCGCCGGCGATGCCTCGAACGGCAGGACGCATCGAAGCTGGGGTTCAGTGTTCTCGTAGCCGGTCATTGCCGAACTCCCTCCGCAGCCACGCAGCACTGCGCCCGCCGTATCCAAACGGCTGCACTGCGTAGCGATCTGTGACCGAGCATGACACAGAGAAGTCTCGCCATGTAACTTCTCACGAGAATCCATCGAGTGAATCCGGTAGTCCGGCAACTTCCGTACTGCATAGCCTGATTGCGATCCCCGGGCAGGCGCCCGGCCCACTCTGGGAGTGCCGCATGTCCGTACAGACCACAACCCGCCGTCGGCAGCTCGGCGCGATGATGCGCAAGCTGCGTGCGCGCAAGGGGCTGACCCTGGAGCAGGCCGGGAACCTCGTGGGTATTTCAAAGGCGACCGTCAGCCGGTACGAGACCCAGGCAGGCCCCGTCAAGTGGCTCGTGGTGGATGCACTCTGTCGCGAGTACGACACAACCGACGCTGAACGCACAGCAGTTGTTGGCCTCGCCAGGGACGCGAAACAGCAGGGCTGGTGGAGCTCCTTCACCGACGCGATCCCCGAGAGCATGAACCTTCTGCTCACGCTGGAGGATGACGCAGTCCGCGAGGACCACTTCTCTTGCGTCTACGTGCCAGGCCTTCTACAGACCCGCAGTTACAGCACTGCCCTGCAGCAGGCCAACGAGGTCCGCCTCGCACCGCTGGAGATCGAGCGGCTCGTGGACATCCGCATGAAGCGACAGGAGATCCTGGTCCGGCCTACGCCGCCCCGGCTGTGGGCGATCCTCGATGAGTCCGTGATCCGCCGAGTCGTCGGTTCACCCGAGATCATGAAAGAGCAGCTCGGCAGACTCCTGGAGGCCAATGAGTCGCCTCACATCACTCTCCAGATCCTGCCCTTCTCCAAGGGAGCCCACGGTGCTGCCCTGGGCAGCTTCGTCATCATCGGAAACGCCGAGGCCTCCCTTGATGTCGTGTACGTCGACATCCACACCGGCTCCCTCTTCCTGGAGAAGGAGGCGGAACTGGACCGCTACCGGCTTGCGTTCGACTACCTCCGCGCACAAGCGTTGGACATGGAAGCCTCGTCTTCAATGATCCACCGTGTCCGCAAGGAGTTGCAGTGACCGCAGTACCCGCCGCAAGCGCTCATCACGCCTGGTTCAAATCGTCGTACAGCGGGGCCAATTCCACCGAGTGCGTGGAGGCCGCGTTCCGCGTGGATGGCTCGGGTGTCCGCGTGCGCGACTCGAAGCGCCCGGACGGTCCTCAGCTGAGGATCTCAGCTGAGGCCTGGGCGGGGTTCCTCGCCACTCCGCCACATATACGCGCCGCGCGCGAGGTACGTCTTCACAACACCCGCTCCACCGACCTGTGTTCATATGCAACTTCGGCGCTGACGGGGGGCGGTGGCACCCATGGGGCGGACGCAACGCCGCTTCGCACTGACCACGGCCACCAATCAGGCATCCCGCTCCCCACCGCCCACGATGATGTGGTGGACGCCGCACACCGATGCCCTACCGGAGCTCTGACCGCCCGCAGGATGATCGGCACTGTTTGGGCGCTGCACATGCCCAGCGAGAAGAGTGATGCAATGCCAATTACGCCATTGTGCCGATTCCCCCCCTGCGGCGCACTGACATCAGGTCACCACTGACGTACCGTTAGCCGTGTACGTGCAGACGCTATGCGCATCGATTCCTGCCAGCCCCACTCAGCAGACGATGAACATTCATTCAACAACCATCTTTAATGCAGGGGTGGTTGGGAACCGGTTCACGGCGAACGCTCGTCCCCCCACAAAATCCAGCTACTTCTGAAACTGTGGGCATGGGTAGGCAGATGAGGGATCCGTACGACCAGTGGCGCCGGGCACTGTCCGAAGAGTTCTTCGGAGTTGCGCACGCACTGCAGAGCACCGTCCTCTACGTCGATGACGAGGTAGAGCGAGAGCTCGCTGAGCAGTATGGGATCGAGGTTCCGCTGGCACAGGCGGTCTCAGACCAGCTGTGCTGGGACCGTTCAGACATTCCCCTCTTCTCCCGGATCGTACAGCGGTGTCGTCTGTGGAAGTCTGGGGGACAAAGTGGCGCACCTCCCAGCCTCCCGGTGCTCGCGGCTTCAGTACTCGCCGCCACCCGGATGGTTACGTCAGACGGCATGCGCCGGACCAACTTCCGCGGGCGCTGGTACCAACTGTTCGATGTCCCGCAGAAGGGCCACCAGGCCAACCGGCTGGACCGAGCGCTGGACGATGTAGCCGCGATGTGGAAGGGCCTTGACGCCTGGCTCGATGCGACCGGTGGCCTGTATGGAGCGAGCACGGTGAGCACCGATGCGTTCTACTGGCGCGTTGGCTACCCCGTTTCGCAGGCGCTCGTCCGGAGGTCGGACCGTCAGGAACTGACCCGCTTCTTCGCCACGACACGGCTCCACCCCAGAAACGCGACCGGCATGCCTGGCCGGGAGCTTCTCCGCCGTCTTACCACTTGGAGCGCAGGACGGGACCGGCACCTGTCCCAGCGGTTCATGGAGGAGCTGCGGTTCGCAGCCGATCCTAGTAACGCTGACGAAAACCCCCCGCTTATCGTCTCGCTCCTAGAGCGGCTAGCCAACGACTGGGACGGCACGCTCCATGAGCCCGAAAGAGCACACCGGAGGCGGGCGGTCGGCCTGCGCATCGCAGTAACGGATAACGGAAGGCGCCTGGAGTGGCTCGCAGACGCCGCCGAAGGTGTCGAGGAAACGAGTGTCAGCTTCCACGACGGCACCGCGTTCACCCTGCGCACCGACTACGGCGGCGTGTACACAGGACTGGAGACCCTGCAGCCGTCAGAGCCTCAACTCCGGCTAGGCGTGAAGCTTGAGGGGGACGATCTCTTCATCGAGTGGGTTCCCCAAGAGGTCATCCTGCTCCGTATGCACCCAGACCTCGGGGAGTGGGTGAGTACTGAGTACTTCGAACCTGGCGAACAGCACTGCATCCTGGCCTCATTGTCAGCGGCAGCGCAGGTTCGCTCCATGCTTGGTTCCCTCGGTAGGGGAGCGGTCCGGGAGTCCGCAGCTGCCGTGCCAGGGTGGCGGTTCTTCAAGAACGTCCGCGCCGCTGACGGCTTTGCCTTCACCCGCGCGCTGGATGCCGGTGGCGAGCACATTCACGTCCTGCAGCCGCAGGTAAGGAACGACGCGGAGCTCATCGGCGGACTGCGCATCGCACGCGAATACCGTGCCGGGGCGGGCGTCGCAGGCCACTACCTCCGCGGAGCTGTGCCGGACCTGGTCTTGCCCACACCCCACACTCTCAGCGGCACAGTCGAAGTCACGCTGGATGGACGCACTTCCAGTCTGCGGACCGACCCGAGGACCCCGTTCCCTCTCCACCAAGTCCCCTTGGAGGAAGGCCAGCACGAGGTAGGTACCGCGTCTAGCAGCCAGATCTTCACGGTGCACGATGGATTCAGCGAAGGTCTTCCGCAAGGCACCGGACGTCTCGGCTATCTGTGCAACTCCACCTCCGCTGGACCTCATGTCAGCGCCTCGGATGACGGACTGACCTACCTCAAGGGCGCTGCTGCCCCGGCCACGCTCGGCCTTCCGCGGTCGTTGATCGTGAAGAAGAGGGTTCTGGAGGCGTACTTCATCACCCCCCACGGAGGTGTCGTTCCAGCCCGCAGCCAGTCACCTCCGCCCTGGGTCCTGAATCGTGTTCCGGAAGCAGCCACAGAACACATCTTCGAAGCCGAGGCGCCACAGGAAGCAGTGTGGTTCGTCTACCGCACGTCCCAGCGGTGGTGGGTGAGAGCAGTAGATCCCCGTGTGCAGGCTCCTGACCCTGATCCCTCCCCGGACGATTACCGCTGGGCGTACGCCGTGCTCAGCGCGGACGCCGGCGGCCGATGTGGGACAGCTGGCTGGTTTCGTTACGTAGAGGCTGCCAGGGCGATTTCCCGCATCAGCGATGGGAGCGCGGAATGAACGACTCCGGCAATCTGTTGCTGCGCTGGCTCAGTGAGTTGGGCGAGGGCGAACTCGCCGAAGTGAAGCAGGGCTTGTGGTGGTTCGGCTCCAAGAAGCGCCCTGAAATTGGGCAGGGTGCTCCGGGCCGCTGGCTACGCGATGCCGTGTCCCTCGCCTATCTCGACATCGACTGGAGTGAGCGACGGTGGTCGGCCGCGCCGCCTGTCATCACTCCTCTGCCCAGGGCCCAAGGGCTCGCCGTACTCACCGGAAGCCGCACCGCGGCCTTCGCCCGGCGTCTTGACAATCTCGTAGACGACGACCTTGTCACGCTGTACCGGTCCTCCGCCATGCGTCCTCCGCAGGACATCCCTCTCCCTGATTCGCTCCTTGTCCGCTTCTGTGAAACAGGCGATCTTGAGGACCTTGCCTCCGACCTTGGCGCGATACTCGCCCCGTGCTTCGCCTATCAAGGTGCGGCCCTGCTCCCTGACAACACTCTGACGGAGCGGACCTCTGCGCCGGAGTTCGGGGAGCCTCTAGAGCAGTACTTCCTCGAGCACTCCCAGTACCGGCTGGTCGACCGCCCCCAGGGCGACGGTCTATACCGGCTGAAGCGCAGAGACAGCAAGCGGGTCTGCCAGGTCCTGCTCAACGGCGCCTGGTTCGAGACCTCACATGAGCACGCCGTCTATGCGGTGCTCGCCACGCAGAACAGCGACGCCGATGTACTGCGGTGGAAACCCGAGGACGACTGCGGGCGCGACCGGACCGGGACGCTCTTCGTGGACTGGGGCTACCCGCTCCCCGACCTGCACCGAAGGGTTGCCGCTATGTGCTCTGGCCTCGCACCCCGTATCAACGATGGGGCACAAAACCTCGCGTACGACAACGTTCCAGAAGTCGTCGCTACCAAGATCGCACGCTCGCTCGGACAGAACCTCGGAGACCAGCAGTGACCGACACCGCCACGCCGCAGCCCACAGGTGAGCAGACGCCGGATCTTGATGTCATCGGCTCCTTCGAGTATCTGAGGGACGCTCTCTTCCGGTACTACAACACACCGTTCGGGCTCGCCGACGAACAGCTCCAGCGCGAGCGGGAGGACCTCTTCAATCGCGATGGCGGAGCCTGGCGTCGGCCGATGATCGAGGTGCGCCCCCAGTACGTCTCTTCCGGAATGGGCATCACGGAATCCATCCAGGAAGCGGGCGCCCACCCACAGCTCGCTGAACTCGCCCGGATCGGACTGCTCCAGGGCGTCCCATCCCTGCACGAACACCAGCACCGCGCGCTTACCGCCGCGGTTCGAGACCAGCGCGATGTAGTCGTAACCGCGGGCACCGGATCAGGCAAGACCGAAGCGTTCCTGCTGCCGATTCTCGCTGACCTCGTACGCGAATCCGAGGCATGGGCGCCCGCCTCCCTGCCATCCAACAGGTGGTGGTCGTCGCCCACCGGTGCGTTCCAGGCTCAAAGGACGGGTGAGCGCGGGCGGCACGCGGCAGTGCGCGCTCTGGTCCTCTACCCAATGAACGCGCTGGTCGACGATCAGATGATGCGCCTCCGCAAAGCGCTGGACAGCGACGAGGTTCGGGGCTGGTTCTCTCGGCGCCGTCCCGGGCACCGCTTCTACTTCGGTCGTTACACCGGTGCCACGCCGGTCCCGGGCGATTGCGCCTCGCCCGCTGGGATCCGGACGCTCCGCTCGGAGTTCACTGAGACCGAGAAGCGCTCCCGCCGCGCCCAGGCCCTCGAAGGGGACAGCAAGTTCTTCATCCCGCGTCTCGACGGGGCTGAGATGCGGTCTCGCTGGGACATGCTCCAGGCTCCCCCGGATATCATGATCACGAACTACAGCATGCTGAACGTCATGCTGATGCGGTCCCGTGAGGCCGCCGTATTCGAGAAGACGCGCCGCTGGCTTGAGGAGGTGCCCGATGCCCGGTTCACGCTGGTTGTCGATGAACTCCACATGTACCGGGGCACTGCAGGCACGGAGATCGCTTACCTGCTGAGAAACCTCCGGCACCGGCTGGGGCTTGATGGCAGGCCGGACAAGTTCCGCGTGCTCGCAGCGTCCGCTTCGCTGGAAGCTCCCCGCGATCTGGACTTCCTTGAGGAGTTCTTCGGCGTCGAGCGCGACCGCTTCGAGGTACTCGGAGGCCGGCTAGTCCTTCCTGGCACCCCCACCGCGGACATTTCGCCGTACACAGCTGAGTTCGCTGCCCTCGGGCAGGCACCGGACCCCGCCGAATCCGACCAGCTCCTCACTCGTTCAGGAGCTGGAGACGCACTCACCAATGCCCTGCGGGAAGGTGACCGGCTGACCGCTGACTTCGACACCGCTGTAGCCGCCAAGCTCTTCCCAGAGGCACTCGACTGCGACCAGCAGGCAGCGGCAATGGCCGGCGTCCTCGCCGCCCTGCGCCGCACCACGCTGACGAACGTACCTCGTCTCCGTGGGCACCTCTTCTTCCGTAACATCCCGGGTGTGTGGGCCTGTTCGGACCCTATGTGCACGAATGTAGTAGGCCGGGCCGACGACAGGACTGTCGGCAAGCTCTACTCCCGCCCCACTCCCCGCTGCGACTGCGGATCCAGAGTCCTGGAACTGCTCTATTGCCAGAACTGCGGAGACGTGCTCCTCGGTGGATACGCCCCCGAATCAGCCTTCAAGCACCGCAAGGGGAAGGCCTTCAAGGCCGGGCTGCTTGCCGACCTACCCGACCTCGACTCGCTGCCCGACGGAGTCTCTCTCGGAAGCAGCGCCGCGAATTACATCGTCTACTGGCCACGCAAGCGCAACCCCTCCGTGGACAAGATGGAGTGGGACTCCACCTCCGACAACGGCACAATGAGCGCCGGGTTCGGGTTCAAGCGCAGTGCCTATGACCCGCGCACCGGAATGCTGCGCAACCACCGGGACCACACCGGCTGGTCCTTCCACGTCAGCGTCCCGGAAACCAAGCACGGCCGTGGACGGCTCAACCCTGAGGATCTTCCCGCCGCCCCAACGCAGTGCCCGGGCTGCGGCGACAATTGGGAGCTCCGCAGGATTGGCAGCGATCACCTCAGCCTGAGCGACCCACGCCGTCTCCGTACTCCCGTGCGGTCTATGCGCACCGGTTTCGAGAAGGTCAACCAGGTACTCACCACTGGCATCCTCTCTCAGCTTCCGCACCGCCAGGCAGTCGTCTTCTCCGACAGCCGCCAGGACGCAGCCAAACTCGCGGCGGGTCTCGGGCTGCGCCACTACCAGGACCTCCTGCGCCTCCTGCTCGCTGAAGAGGTCAACGGGCAGGGCGACCCGGTAGCGGATCTCACTGCAATCCGTGGATTCTCCCGCAAGGACGTACAACCCCCGGTCGACAGAGCGGACGCCCTGGAGGCACACAAGCGCCTCAACTCTCGTGATCCTGAGGCATACCAGGCTTGGAGGAAGCTGCAGCAGACCGCATCGCCGGACGATCTCGATGACCTTCCCGGCCCTGAGGAGGAAGCCGAGCTTTATGCGGCCCTCTGCCGGGCGCCGAGCCTGGACAGTCATGCTGCCGCCGTAAGAGAGAACCTTGCCTTCCTTGGCGTCAACCCGGGCGGACCAAGCGCGTCGCTCCAGATGACCCGCAGCCAGCAGGGCTCACCGCCCACATCCTGGTCGTCGCTCTACCGATGGCCGGACGACCCCAACGGGAAGGTCAGTGACACATCGTCGCGCGAGCTTGGTGAAAGCCAGCGGAGCCTCCGCGACGAGATCTGGGAATCCCTCAGGAAGGAGCTCCTGATGGGCCTCTTCGGAAGTGCAGGTAGGGACTTCGAATCCCTCGGCCTCGGCTGGCTCGCCCTCTCCTCAGATCAAGCTCCCCTCGATACCACTCGCTCCTCGGACACTGCGCTCGTTCGCGGCAGTCTGCGCGTACTGGGGCATCTGCGCCGGTTCACGGGACTGCGCACCTCTGCTGACACTCCGCCCCGGCCTCTGCGCGACTACTGGGAGAAGATCGCCGAAGTGTCCGGAGTTACAGAGGAAGACGTGCAACTCCGCGCAGAAAGGGCATGGGGCCCGGCCGTCATCAAATACGTCATCCAGCCCGAGCACGTCGCCCTTCGCCACAGTAGCGGCATGACCTGGACTTGCAACCAGTGCCAACGGCGGCACCTTCACCCTGGTACCGGGATCTGCACGAAGTGCAAAGGGGATTTGCCCCCCGACGCTGTTCTTTTCAGCGCGCCAGACGACGATTACTACTCCTGGATGGCCGCGGGCGGGATCGGGAGGTTCCGGCTCAACACTGCAGAACTCACCGGCCAGACGGACCGGACTGAGGCCCAGGGTCGTCAGGCTCGCTTCCAGGGAGTCCTACTGGATGACACGGAGCACGCCCGACCCGACACTCTCGATGTCCTGTCCGTGACCACCACCATGGAGGCCGGTGTCGACATCGGCCCTCTCTCCGTCGTGCTGATGGCGAACATGCCCCCCACGCGCTTCAACTACCAGCAGCGGGTGGGGCGGGCAGGCCGCCGCGGATCACCCGTAGCTCTGGCCCTCACGGTCTGCCGCGGCCGAAGTCACGACGAGCACTACTTCCAGGACCCTAAGCGCATCACCAATGCGCCGACCCCGGCTCCCTATCTCTCGACTGAGATGGCGGATATCTACCGACGCGTGCTCGCCTCCGAGGTTCTGCGCCGTGCGTTCGTGTCGGTTCGGCAGACCGAGCCGGACGACTCAGGCCTCGACCCCACGCGTAATGTCCACGGGCAGTTCGGACTGGCCCAGGACTGGCCAGCGCTACGCCCTGCAATGACGGCGTGGATCGCCACAGAGTCGGATCAAATCAGTGCCATCGCTGCGGCCCTGGCGGAACTCACCCGAGGAGAGGGCAATGCGGCGGCCACACTCCGATGGGTGGCGGAAGATCTCATCTCCTGTGTCAGCACCGTTGCAGGTTCACACCGAGGCCACCGTGACCTCAGCCAGCGACTGGCCGAAGCAGGAATCCTGCCCATGTTCGGCTTCCCCACCTCAGCCCGCTATCTCTACACACGCAAGCCGGCTGTGTCCTACCCCTGGCCTCCAGCCGGCTCTGTGGACCGGTCCCTCGACATCGCCATCTCCCAGTTTGCTCCTGGCGCGGAAACGGTGAAGGACGGAAAGGTTCACACTGCAGTCGGCATCGTGGCGTACGAGCCAACTGGCCGGACCCCAAAGGCAGTTGTTGATCCGCTTGGCAAAGCTCAGCACATCGGTATGTGCCGTGCCTGCGGCCATCTCGACGAAGAAGTGAAGCCCAGTCCTGAAGCTGCGGCCCCCAACGACGGCGAAGAACAGTCCTCGCTCTGCCCTGCGTGCAAGGCCGATGACGGGTCATACCGCGAGATCCCGCTTCGCCAGCCAGCTGGGTTCTTCACCGGCGGCAAGTCCCGTGATTTCGACGGCAACTTCGCCTGGCGCGCTCGGGCGCTCTCTCCCCGTACCGCAGCCGACCTGGAGACGGGAGCACCTCTCCGCCACACCGAGGCGGGCCTGGTAGTCCATGCGGGCAAGGGCCGCCGTTACGCCGTGAACGACAACGGCGGACGCCTCTTCAATTTCTCCTCCGTCAAGGCAGCCGACTGGTGGTCTGGCGCCTTCGTCGAGACCGAGGCGGCTGCGGCTTACGTCCCCCGGCTGGCAACCGACACGGGAGCAGACAGCAATTCCGTCGGCACTGCCATCGGTGCTGTCCAGCACACGGACCTTTTCCTGCTCGGCCCGGCTTCTGGCGAACTTCCAGAGCAAGGGCTCCGCCTGAGTCTTGCCTCTGTCCCACAGGTGACTGGCTTCCCAGACAACCGTTCTGGACGCCGTGCCGCTTGGTACTCACTCGCGGCGCTCCTCCGGGTAGCCGCCGGCGACATCCTGCAAGTCCAGCCCAACGAGATCGCGGCAGGCATCCACGGGGCTGGCTCGGCAGTCAGCCACGCCCGAACGTTCGCTTTCCTCTCCGACACTCTCGACAACGGTGCCGGCTACTGCACGCACCTTGCTGAGCCTGAGGTCTTCAAAGAGCTGATGGCCTCCACTGACCGCATGCTGGCCAAGTTCCACACGGGCAATCACGGACTTGAGTGCCGGGGCTCGTGCTACGAGTGTCTTCGCGACTACACCAACATGGCCTACCACTCACTCCTCGACTGGCGTCTCGCCGAAGACCTCCTTTCCATCCTCACCGGCCGGGCCTCTGGTAGAGGCATCAAGCCCCGCCAGGCCAGCCAGTTCCTGCGGAACTGGGCGAGCGACTTCCCGCACGGCGACGCCGAGTTCGTACCCAACCTGGGAGGGACCGGTCCGGCCGTTCTATACGAAGAACGGCTATGGGTAGCCGCGAAGAGCCCCTTCGAGACCGCCGACGGAAGTACGGAATCGCTCCGGGTCGCCCGCGTGAGGCAAGCTGCATCCTCCGACAGCCGCGGGGTATCGGATGTCGTCTTCATCGACGACTTCCTCCTCAACAAGATTCCAGCGCGTGTCACTTCGCTGCTGTCGGACTTCGAAGGGCATTGAGGCACAAGGTCTGAGCGAGGTCTCCAGAACCGCGCCCTGGAGGCTATGCCAACACCACGCATTCTCCGATCTGCCCAGCCCTGGCAGGTTTTGTCCCCGGGGACTGCAATTGCCTCCTGCGATTGTGACCGCCTGGCCTGCTGGAATGCGTGTGGCTGCTGTTAGCCTCAGCGCTCCTTGCTTGGGGGGGCAGCCGGAGGGCTGGGGATTCTTCGCAGTACCGCTTGCCATGCGTCACGTCTCGTGGGCCGTGTTTTCTTTTGCGTGGTCCGCATTTCGTGATCCGCATTCCGACTGCGGGTGATTCCGTTGCCGCCGCCCGTCCCGCCACGACCTTTTCCTTTCTGGAGATCGCGTTGGCCCGTCGTAGCACCGCCCGTGGCGTCACTGCCGCTCTGGTCGTCCTCAGCGTGACCGCAGGCCTCGGCCTTGCCTCCGTCCCGGTCGCTCTCGCCGGCACCACCGGCGTATCGGCGGAGAAGGTCTTCCAGTCGGATCGCTACGTTCCTCGCTCCGATGCCCTCTACTCGGCCGGGCCCACCGGGTATCTGCATGCGCAGGAGGGCAGTTCGGGGTATCTGTGGACCTCGTACGCCACCGGAGCGACGACCCAGTTGGGCAGCCTCGCCCGTGTCGACTCGCCCGGTTATCTCGGGTCCTCGTCCGACATCGTGGCCGATGTGGTCTCGCCCACCGCGAAGGTCGTCCTGCGGGATCTGGCCGCCGATACCAGCACCGATGTCGCCCTCACCCACGGGCGCTACGCGGGGACCTTCGGGGGCCATGTCCTGACGGTGGGTCTGACTCCGAGCCTGGAGCCCAGGTTCTGGCTCTACGGCGTGGATGCCGATGCCGACGGAACCTTGGTCACGGGCATCCCTGCCGAGACCACCTCCACCGTCGCGGTCCTGGGCGGCGACAGCACCACCGCTGTCGTTCGCCTCGCCTTCGGCAGCACATACCGACTGGGCCTGGTCGACCTCGCCACCGCGAAGCTCACCAGTACCGTCGCCGTATCCGGCTACCCCACCTCCGCCCTGCTGAGCGCCGATCATGTCGTCTGGGCCTCCAACCGCACCACCGCCCACGTCCTGGACCGTGCCGACCTCTCCGCCGCCGAAACGACGCTGACGCTCCCCGGCACCGAGGGCACCCCGACCCTGGGCATCGCCGGCGGCTGGCTGCTGGTCGCCCGGTCCGTGCCGGATGAGCCTTCCGACTACGTCGACAAGTCGGGCGAACGCCTCATGGCCGTTCCCCTGGCTGGCGGCGACCCGGTCACCCTGCTGCGGCACGCGAACAGCTCGCTCGTCCCCGCTCCCGACGGCGGCCTGCTGGCCGTTGGCGGGGCCGACTCGGGGCACTGGGCGGTGCGCAGGGTCACCGCTGCGGGGTCGCAGACCCCGGTCCTCGCCGAGGTGGCCGCTGTGCCGCCGATCGCCGCCAAGATCGAGAAACTCTCGCTGCAGAACGGCCACTTGGCGACCCGCGAGACGGACAGCAGCTTCCTGGGCACCTACCGGACCCGTACGATCGACGCGACCGGGACGTCCTACGTTCCGTCCGCCCCGACCTCGCAGTCGTGGAGCATGGACTCGACAGGCCCGTACTCCAGCGGCGACGGGCGCGCGGTCTCGCTTTCGTCGGTCGCCTCGGAACCCGAGACGGCCGTGCGTTCCATCATCCCGGGCGACACGGAGGGCTACTTCCGTACGCCCTCGGCCTCCGGGTCCGCCCTGGAGGTCTCCGGCCGGTACGCGATCGTCAACGGCGCCTCGCCCACCAAGCAGTACATCGGCGACCTCGGCGTCTACACCGACCTGGAGCCCATACTCACCCGCTCCGTCACCGCCGCCTCCATCTGGGGCACCTGGCTGTGGACCCCCGGCACCACCGCGGGCGTCGTCACCGCCATGGACTTGAAGACCCGCAAGACGACTGAAACCGTGAGCACCGGCGCCCCCTGCATCCCCAAGGAGCTCCAGTCCGTGGGCCGCTGGGTCTACTGGTCCTGCGGTGCGACCGCCCAGGCCGGCGTCTATGACCGTACGACGAAGAAGTCCATCTCCGTCCCGGCCGGTCCGGCCCTGGTCAGCGACGGTTATCTCGTACGCAACGACACCGCGGCCGGGGACCTGAAGCTCACCGCCTTCGCCGACGGC
Organism: Streptomyces sp. NPDC050738; assembly: GCF_040654175.1. Taxonomy (NCBI): domain Bacteria; kingdom Bacillati; phylum Actinomycetota; class Actinomycetes; order Kitasatosporales; family Streptomycetaceae; genus Streptomyces; species Streptomyces sp. NPDC050738. The sequence continues at coordinate 123,238 of NZ_JBFAHN010000001.1, forward strand.
AAGGCCACCACCCGGTCGATCGGCGCCTTCACCGGCGGCGAGAGCACGCGCGGGGTGACGTGGACCGTGGACAGGTTCGGCGGGCCCGCCGCGTACGTCGACGCGGACCAGCAGATCCATCTGGTGCCCAGCGGGGTGCCCGGCGGGGCGATCGGCACCATCGAGTCCGAGATCGGCAACAACCAGTGGGAGAGCAGCGCCGCCACCGATCCGTGGTGGCAGGTGCGCGCATTCCTGTCGAAGCCCGCGGCCTCCTGGACGGCCACGGTCACCAGCAAGGCCACCGGCGCCGTGGTGCGCACGCTCTCCGGCGGCCCGGTCAACGGCAACCTGACCGCGCGCTGGAACCTCCGCAACACGGCGGGCGCGCTGGTCCCCAATGGTGCGTACACCGTCACGGTGACGGTGAAGCCCGCCGACGGCTCGGGGGCCGTGATGAGTGCCGGATACGCGGTGCGCGTCGCTGTCGGGGCCGCCGTATGCCGGGACTTCTCCAACAGCGCTTCGTGGGCTCCCGACGGGATCGGCGACCTGCTGACCCTGTCGTCGAGCGGGACGATCTCCTACCGGCCGGGCAACGGGGCGGGCGGTTTCAACGGCTCGATGCCGGCGGTGGGCTGGCCCTCCACGGTCACGCTCGTCCCCTTCGGGGATCTGAACGGCGACCGGCGCAATGACATCCTCGTACGGCTCAGCAGCAGTGAACTCCGCGTCTACCAGACGATGTTGGGGCAGGCGTTCGGCAGCGGTACCCCGTACAAGTCGCTGGGCAAGGGCTGGAATCAGTACAACCTGATGACCTCGCCGGGCGACATCACAGGCGACGGCCGCCCCGACCTGATCGCGCGCGTGGCCGCGACCGGCGAGACCTACCTCTACAAGGGCACGAGCACCGGCGGGCTGTCGGCGAAGGTGCGCATCGCGTCGAACTGGAAGAACTACCGGCAGCTCGCGGGCATCGGCGACTTCAACGGCGACGGGTACGGCGACCTGCTCGGCAAGGACCAGAACAACATCCTCTGGCGCTACGACGGCAACGGCACGGGCGGCTTCAAGCCCCGCGTACAGCTGGCGTCCGCCTGGGGGGCCTCGTACAACGCCATCATCGGCACGGGCGACATCACGGGCGACGGCAAGGCGGACTTTGTGACGCGGGACACCAGCGGGGTCCTGTGGCGCAGCACGGGCAACGGCAAGGGGTCGTTCGCCGGCCGCGTGAAGATCAGCACGGGGTGGCAGAGCTTCAAGGGGCTGTACTGAGATGCGCTGAGACGCAGTGAGGGGCCCGAGACGGATTCACCGCCCCGGGCCCCTAAGCAGCTCTACGCGTAGACCCCCGCCCGCGCCCCCGCCACCGCCGCCTCCGCCGCCCGGTCCGCCGTCGCGGTGTCGAGCGGGAGGCCGCTGGCGAGGAGGCGGTAGTAGAGCGGGGCCGAGACCGCCGCGATCACCTCGCGGGCGTCCGTGCCGGGCGGGAGGTCGCCTCGGGTGATCGCCTGCGTCACGCACGGGGCCCATTCCGCGATCCGTACCTCGTAGAAGCGGCGCAGCGCCTCCGCCGTGCGGTCGTCGCACGTTGCCGCCGCGATGACCGCCTTGAAGATCGGGCCCTGGCGCGGGTCGGCGAGGGTCTTGGCGACCAGGCGGGCGTTGGCCTTGAGGTCGCCCTCCAGGGAGCCCGTCTCCGTACGCGGCGAGGAGTCCTCCGCCATCGAGGCGATGAGGTCCGCGATCAGTCCGTACGTCGAGGACCAGCGGCGGTAGACGGTGGTCTTGCCCACCTCCGCGCGGGCCGCCACGTCCGCGAGGTCCAGGCCGATCAGGCCGTGCTCGGCGATCGCGTCGCCTGTCGCCTGCAGTACGGAGGCCCGGACTCGTGCGGTGCGTCCGCCGGGGCGGACCGTGCCGGGCTCCACGGTCGTCGGTTCCATGACGCACCTCCAGTTCTAACGGGACAGTAGGACCATTAAAGCGCAGTCTGGTGTCAGGCAGCGAGCTCGACCGCCTCCACCGCCGGGGCCCGCAGCACCCGCCGCGCCGTCCGCAGGCTGGTCACCAGGGTCGCCGCCGCGCCGATCGCGACCACGGCCAGCCAGATCCCGAGGCCCTGGTCGGGGATCATCTCGTCCGTACGTACCGAGGTGAAGGCCACGATCCCCGCGAGGCCCGAGAGGGTGCCGAAGAGGACGCCGGTCACCGTCAGGACCAGGCTCTCGCAGCCCACCATTCCCAGCACCTGCCCGGGTGTCGCCCCGGCCAGCCGCTGCCGGCCGAACTCGCTCGCGCGGTAACTCGTCGCCGCGTAAAGGCTGTTGATCAGCATGATGCAGGCGAAGACCACGATGATCCCCACGACCACGAGGTTCAGCGTCTCCAGGTTCTTGTCCTCCACCGACTTCTTCAGGCCCGACGCCTTGATCGCGTCGCTCTCGACCGCCTGCATGTAGAGCGTCGCCGTCGCCATTCCGATGAAGAGGATCAGCGGCATCAGGATTCCGGACAACTCCCCTGCTTTGCGGCGGAGGTTGACCGCCGCCAGATAGCCGCTCGCTCCGGCGAGCGCGGTCATCGGCCGCTCCAGTACGCCCAGGGTCGCGCGCAGCAGCGTCGGCGCGAAGACGGCGAAGCCGACCGCGAGGAGGATCGAGCCGTACGCGGCGGGGGCCATGGCCATCTGGTCGGTGGAGTCCATCGTGAAGGTGGTCAGGATCGCGGCGGCGCCGAGCGCGAGCGCTCCGTAACCCGCGAACTTCCGTCCCCTGCCCGGGGTTATACGCTTTCCGGCGGCGGCCCGCGTCGCCCGCCGTACCGCCAGGAGCGCCGCGCCCACCGAGGCGAGCAGCGCGATCGAGACTCCCGAGGAGAGCGCAATCGTGCCGAAGGTGTAGTCCACGCTGTCCGCCACCTGGCCGCTGTCCTGGAACATCCCCAGGAGCGCATGGCCCGCGAGCATCGCCGGGCCGATCGCCAGCAGCGCGCCGACGACGCCCACCGCGGCCGCCTCGCCGATCACCATCCGCTTGATCTGCGCGGGAGTTGCTCCGGTCGAGCGCAGCAGCTCGATCTCCGAGCGGCGCTGGCGGACCGCGACCGTCAGGGTCGAGGCGATCGCGAAGAAGACGAGCAGCGAGCCGTATCCGCCGACGACGTACGCCGACGTGGAGAGCGAATCCGAGCTGACGGAGTCGACGCCGGGAGCGCCCGCCGTGTCGTGCATCGAGTTGAACGTCATGATGATCGCGGCCCCCAGGAAGGCGGACAGCAGGGTGGCGACGAAGCGGCCCGGACGCATCCGGATCGAGCGCATGGCGAGAGTGAACATGGCTCACACCCCCGCGAACGTGTCGTCGCCCAGGTGCGCGAGGCGCTCGGCCACCGCGTCCACGGTCGGGTTGCGCAGCTCGCCGGCCAGCCGGCCGTCCGCGAGGAAGAGCACGGAGTCGGCGTACGAGGCGGCCACCGGGTCGTGGGTCACCATCACCACGGTCCGCCCGTGGGTGCGTACCGCGTCCTGGAGCAGCCGCAGTACGTCGCGTGCGCTGCGGGTGTCCAGCGCCCCGGTCGGCTCGTCCGCGAAGACTACGGCGGGCTCGGTGACCAGGGCGCGGGCGATGGCCACGCGCTGGCGCTGACCGCCGGAAAGCTGGTCGGGGAGGTGTCCGAGGCGCTCGCCGAGGCCGACCTGGGTGAGGATCTGCCGGGCCCGCTCGCGGTCGATGCGGCGGCCCGCGAGCTTCAGCGGGAGGGTGGTGTTCTGGGCGACGGTGAGCGTCGGGAGCAGGTTGTACTGCTGGAAGACGAAGCCGATCCGCCGCCTCCTGAAGCGGGTCAGTTCGGCCTCGCTGCCGCCCGTCATCTCCGCGCCGTCCACCATCACGATGCCCTCGTCGGGCCGGTCGAGGCCGGCCGCGCACTGCAGGAGCGTCGACTTGCCGGAGCCGGAGGGGCCCATCACGGCGGTGAAGGTCCCGGCACGGAGGCTGAGGGTCACGCCGTCGAGGGCGGTGACGGCGCTGTCGCCGGTTCCGTAGCTCTTGGTGACCGATACGAGGCGCAGGGCCTCGGCGGCCCTGCTGGTCTGCGCCTGGTTCTTGTGGCCGAACATCTTCGTCAACTCCCCTGTGGCACGTGGGCTGTGCTGTCGTCATCGACGCTACGGAGCGGGGGCGATCGCCACGATGGCCGTACACACCAGGTCAGGGGTGTACCTGACAGCACCCCACCTCTTCCTAAATGGATCCACGGTTCCATTAGAGCGCCGACCCTGTTACGGTGAGCTTGCTTAACGGCACCACAGATCCGTTAATGCACTCGCCTCAGGAGGCCACGCCATGTCCGCTCCTGCCCAGACCCGCCCGCAGCCCCTCGCGGAGCCGAGTCCGTCATCCATGACGGGTCGTCAAAAGCTCGTCCTGACGCTCCTCTTGGGTGCCCAGTTCATGATCGCCGTGGATTTCTCGATCCTGAACGTGGCACTCCCCGTCGTCGGCGAAGGCCTCGGCTTCTCCCTCTCCCACCTCCAGTGGATCGCCACCGCATTCGCCCTCGCCGCCGCCGGATTCACCCTCCTCTTCGGCCGCGTGGCCGACCTGATCGGCCGCAAGCGCCTGTTCATCGGCGGCATGGTCGTCCTCGGCCTGTCCTCCGCGCTCGGCGGACTCGCCACCACGCCCGAAGTCCTGCTCACCGCACGGGTGTTGCAGGGCCTGGCGACGGCTGCGGTCACCCCCGCCGGACTCGCGCTCCTCACGACCGCCTTCCGCGAAGGCCCCCTGCGGGAAAGGGCGTTGGGGCTCAACGGGGCCCTGATGTCCGCCGGATTCACCGCCGGCGCGATCCTCGGCGGCCTCCTCACCGACCTGCTCTCCTGGCGCTGGGCCTTCTTCATCAACGTGCCCGTGGCCGCCCTGGTCGTCGCCCTCGCCCCGTCCCTGATCACCGACTCGCGCCCCGCCGTGCGCCCCAGGCTCGACGTACCCGGCGCCGCGACCGTCACCGGCGGCCTGCTGCTCCTGGTCTACGGACTGACCCAGGCGGGCGAGACCGGCTGGACCACCCCCACCACCCTGACCGCGCTCCTCGCGGGACTGGCCCTGCTCGTCGGATTCTGGTTCGTGGAGAAGCGTGCGACCGCGCCCCTCGTGCCGGTCCGCATCCTCAAGCGCCGCAGCGTCATCTGGGGCAACGTCACCGGCCTGATCGCCTTCGTCACGGAGACGTCCCTGGTCTTCCTGCTCACCCTCTACCTGCAGGAAGTCCTCGGCTACTCACCGCTCGCCACCGGCCTCGCCTTCGGCGTCCTGGGCCTGGGCACCGTCATCGGCGGCACGCTCGGCGGCCGGGCGGTGGGCCGCTTCGGCAACCGTACGACCATCGTGTCCGGCGCCCTGATCCAGGCCGCCGCCACCGCCGCACTCCTCGCGCTGGGCACCGCGGGCGGCTGGATCTGGCTGCTGCTCGCCGCGACCTTCGTCGGCGGCATCGGCAACATGCTGATGATCGTCGGCTTCATGGTCACCGCGACCTCCGGCCTCCCCGACGAGGAGCAGGGCCTGGCCACCGGACTCGCGACCATGACCCAGCAGGTCGGCATCACGCTCGGCATCCCGGTGATGAGCGCGATCGCCACCGCCCGGATGGGCACGGCTTCCGGCCCCGACGCGGTCCTGTCCGGAGTGGGCGTCGCGATCCTGGTCAACTCCGCACTCGTACTGGCAGGGGCGGTGCTCGCGGCTCTCTTCCTGGCGCCCCGGCGAGCGCGTTGAGCAGGTGGAGAGACGACGTCACCCCGGCCACGAGCGTGGTCGGGGTGACGTCGCGGTTCAGGTCAGTGCTGCAGGGTGAGGACACCCGGGCGGTACGGCAGCTGGTCGTAAGGACCGCTCGCCGTGGGGGACTTGCCCTGGTAGAGGAGCTGCAGGTTGCAGGGGTCGATGGTCATCGTCTGGTCAGGGTTGTTACGGACCAGGTCGCCGTGGCTGATGTCGTTGGTCCAGGTGGCACCGCTGTTGGCCTTGCCCGCGAAGGGATTGCTCTCGCTGGCGGCCTGCGGGGTCCACGAACCGTTCAGGCTGGTGGCCGTGAACGAGCGGAAGTACCGCTGCTCACTGGCGCCCCTGGCCTCGACGATCATCAGGTACTGGTTCTTGTCCTTGACCTTGTAGACCTGCGGCGCCTCGAACAGGTTCTTCACCGTGTCGCTCATGACCGTCGTGTACGACGAGCCGAAGTTTCCGGGGAAGTTCCCGATCGGCATGCTCGCCCGGTAGATCTTGCCGTTGTCACCGGCGAAGAACAGGTACATGTTCTGGTCGTCACCGATCAGGGTCTGGTCGATCGGACCGTTCCCTGCGTCCGCGACGCTGCCGGTGAACAGCGGCTGCGGCGCGGACCAGCCGTTGGCATTGGTGGGGTCGCTGGACGTGCGGTAGATGAAGGGCCACGCGCCCCACTGATACGTCAGGACCCAGATCTTCTTGGGCGCGAAGTAGAACAGCGTGGGTGCCACCGTGGACTGGCTCATCGCCGTCTGACCGGCAGACGCCATGTCCGACCAGTTGGTGAAGGGGGTGAACGCCATCGAGCCGTACGACGATCCCGCCACCTTCGACGCGTAGACCAGGTGCTTGCCGTTGTACGTCACGGTGGTGAAGTCCTTCAGCGCGGTCCCGCCGTTCGCCGGCTGGGCCAGCGCACCCGTCGATGTCCACCGGTACGTCGACGGAAGGGCACAGGTGCTGCCCGTCGGCGCAGGGGTCGAAGTCCCGGACGGTCCGGTCCACTTCTGGTTGCCGGCGGCCACACAGGTATACAGCTGGATCTTGGTTCCGCTGGTGGTGGCCGCGCCGACGGCGTCGAGGCACAGGCCGGACTGGACGCCGGAGATCGTGCCGTTGGTGTTGACGTTCCACTGCTGGTTGGTGCCGCCGTTGCAGTCCCAGACGACCACCTGTGTGCCGTTGGTGGTGCCCTTGGCCTTGGCGTCCAGGCACTTGTTGCCCTGGATCATCAGCTGCTTGCCGGAGGTGTGGGTCCAGCTCTGCGTGGCCTTGCCGTTGCAGTCCGCCAGCTGCGCCTGGGTGCCGTTGGCGGTGCCGGCGCCGGTGGTGTCGAGGCAACGGCCGGAGGCGACCCCCTTGATCTCTCCGGAACCGGTCCCGGTCCCGGTCCCGCCGGTCGACCCCGGGGTGGGGGTCGTGCCGGGGGCGGACTGGAGGGCGTTCATGACGGCGGTGTACGCGGGCTTGGGCTTGCCGTTGTTGTCGAACAGCAGGGGGCTCTCGCTGCTGCGCCAGGAGTCACTGTCCCTGACGCCCCATACCGTGATGCCGGTGCAACGGGCCACGGAAAGACAGGCGTTGACCGCATTGGCGTACTGGGTGGGCGAGGCCTGGGCGATGTCCAGCTCGGTGAGCTGGACATCGACGCCGAGGGCGGCGAAGTTCGACAGGGTGGTCTGGAAGCTCGCGGGCGGGCCGCCGGCCCCGAAGTGGGACTGGAAGCCGACGCAGTCGATGGGCACGCCGCGGGACTTGAAGTCCTTCACCATCTTGTAGACGCCCTGGGTCTTGGCGTCCGACCAGTTCTCGATGTTGTAGTCGTTGTAGCAGAGCTTGGCCGAGGAGTCGGCCGTACGTGCGGTACGGAACGCCTCCTCGATGAAGCCGTTGCCCAGCACCTTCTGGAACACCGAGCTGCGGAGCTGACCGCTGCCTCCGTCGTCGAAGGCCTCGTTGACCACGTCCCAGGCGTAGATCTTGCCCTTGAAGTGGTTCATCTCGGTGGTGATGTGGTTGTTCATCACGCTGCGCAGCGTGCTCGCGTCGCCGATGGAGCTGACCCAGGACGGCAGTTGGGAGTGCCAGACCGTGGTGTGCCCGCGCATGCGCTGGCCGTGTGCCAGGGCATGGCTGACGATCGTGTCGGCGGGTCCGAAATTGAAGTTGCCTCGGGACGGTTCGATCGCGTCCCACTTCATCTCGTTCTCCGGGGTGACCATGTTGAACTCACGGTCGGCGATCGTGGCGTACGTCGAGTCGCCGAGCCTTCCACCGGCCACGGCGGTGCCGAAGTACCGGCCCGAGGGGCTCGCTTGCGTACCCAGGCTCGCGGCGTCCGCGGAGCTCGGGAGCAGCGTCACGACACCGGCCACGAGCGCCGCGGCCGAGATGCCTATCGCCGCTGTCCGGCGGCGCCGGCCGAGCCGGTGCAGGCCCTTCATGACTGTCCTCGCGGACCGCGGGTCACTCTGGGGGTGTGATGCGACATGGGAGCGGCTTTCTTCAGGGGATTCGTCCTTGGGGGAAGCGGGGAACCTGCCGCGCCGACACGCCATGGTGATCGGCGGGGAAAGCGCCCCACACAAGGGAGGCCTCCGCGTTCGCATTCTCGTAACAGAAAAGCCGCGCCACCCGGACGATTGCCCCGTGATGCATCTCGCAGGCAAAAAGCGTTATGCCGACCCCTGCGGTCCGGTCCTCGCTACTTCTTGCGCGTGATGAAGGAAGCCTGACCGGCGAAGGCCCGGGTGCCGTCGGACCCGTCGAGCCAGATCCCGCCGTCGCGGTGGCGCAGGACCGAACCGGGATAGTTGTGCGCGTGCAGGGTCACCGAGCCCGCGGTCGCCCCGGGGCTCGGGCAGAAAGTGGCGTCTTCCCGGAACAGTCGGCTGCCGTCCTCGGCGCTCAGCCGCAGCCTCAGATCGCGATGGCGCAGATAGCGGCCGTCGGCGGCGCGGAAGGTGACGCAGCGTGCGTCGGCCAGCCCCCGGACGGCCGAGAAGGTGACCTGCGGGCCGAGCGTCGCGAAGTCGCCGGCGTACGCGAGGTACAGGGCGGGTTCGTCCACGGACTCCAGCGACTGTGCGCCCAGCGGAACCAGGCCTGCGACATGGGACGGACTCACCGGGGACGACGCGGGCGACGTAGGGGTGCGCGACGGGGCCGGCGCCTGATGGCCGGACGTGGGGGCGGCGGACGTGGGTGCGGCGGCGGTGGGAGCGGCGGTGACGCCGGGCGCGCGGTGCGCCGGTTCGGGCCAGGCGGCGTAGGTGACCGTCCCGGCGACGAGCACCGTGCCGGCGGCCAGGCTCACCAGCGGATGAGCGGTCACCACGGAGAGCTTGCCGAACAGCAGGCCGTGCAGACCGCCTCCCCCCGTCGCGGTCGCGGTCGCGGTTGCAGTCGCGGTCGCGGTAGCAGTCGCCGCGGCGGCGACGGGCGCCGCGGCCAGCCCCGCTGCGCTCGCGGCCGTACCGGACAGCAAGCCCTTGGCGACCAGCGCGGCGACGAGCCCGGCCGGGACGGCCAGCGGCGCGAGGCCGAGGAGCAGGCGTTCGGCCGGGACCCGTTCCGCCGTCGTCGCCGCGCAGACCGGGCATGTGCGGGTGTGCCGCGCGATCCGCTTGCGCCACACCGACGTACGGAGGCCGTCCCAGCCGGCGACGGTCTCCTCCAGCTGCGGACAGCGCGGATCGGCGTCCAGCGCGCCGACGATCGTACGGCTCAACTCCAGCTGCTCGCGCATGCGTTGGAGGCTCACACCGACGTGGGCGACCGTGAGACCCGTCGCGGCGGCGAGGTCCTCACGGCTCAGCGAGCCCGCGCCTTCCTGCCACCACAGCGACAGCAGCGCCCGATGATCCGGGTCGAGCCAGCGGCCCGCTTCGACGACCTGGCGGCGCTCGTCCGACATGTGCAGACGCAGGATCGTCAGGTCCTCGGGTGCGCCGCCGGTGTCCGGTATCTGGCGTGCCTCGTCGATGACCGCGGTCCGGCGGGCGAAAGTGCGCTGCCGGTCCCTGTGCGTACTGATCTGGCGGAGCGCGATCGACACCAGCCAGGACCGGAAGCTCTCCGGGGCACGCAGGTCGGGCAGGTCGCGCACCACGCGCAGCAGGGTCTCCTGGACGACGTCGTCGACGTCGGCATGTCCGCTCAGTGCCCGCCCGACGATGTTGTAGAGCAACGGCAGGTACGCGGCGACCAGTTCCTCGCGGGCCTGGTCGTCACCTGCCTGCGCCATGACAACCAGCCCGGTGTGATCCACCTCCGTGAGCCTCATTCCCACTCCCTCAGGGGAACGATCCACCCCGTACGCCGCCAAATTTGGTGGCGGCAACCGTATCCTCTGCGCCAAAGGCAGGTACACGGCAGGACCGGCTCCGCATGACGAGGGTCAGCCCGGGGTCGCAGAGTTGCGACGCGGGTGCGCACGGCCGATGGTGACAGTGGGGGCTGTCACAGGAGGCACGGTGCTCGCACTGGAGCAGGTCACAGCGGAATCCGAGGATGCCCTCTACCGCGAGCTGTACGCCGGGCTCCCCGTCCCGATGCCCGAGCTGGGCGGCGACGGGGAGCACTGGCGACCGCCGTACGGCATCGTCGCCGGACGCCGGGACGGCGCGCTGGTGGGCTGGGTGGTGTACTTCGCCGAAGAGGCGGGCGGCGGCACGGCGGCGCTCCAGTGGCTGATGACCGAGCGCGAACGCGAACGGATCACCGGCGGCCGCAACACCCAGCACCCGGGAACCCCCGCGGAGATCGAGGCTCTCACCGCCCTCGCCGCCGAGGCGGCGGACCGGGCCAGGGAGGCGGGCTACGCGCAACTGCGCTGGAATCCCGCGGAACCCGGCTTCGCGGAAGGGATCGCGGCCGGCCTGGGCGCGCAGCCGTACGACGACCCCGAGGGCCGGCGCTTCTACCGCTTGCACCTCTGACCGGCGACCGGTTACCGAACGAGCGCACTGGTCGTCGTCCCGTCTGCACTCGCGCTGCGCCGCATGAGCGGAATCAGCACCGCCGCCACCGCGAGGTGCAACGCGGGAAGCACCGTCTTCGCGGCCGCGCCCGCCTCCGAGGTCAGTACGGGCAGCAGCGACAGCAGCAGCACGGTCACTGCGGTCCAGGTCCATACGCGCAGCGCCCGGGACGGCGTCGTCCGGCGCTCCAGCTGGGCCAAGGCCCCCCAGCCCAGCAGGGAGACTCCGAGGGCGGTGGCGATCACGGCCGCAGGGCCGACCGTCATGGAGTCCTTGCCATCCCCCTGCGGGACGACCAGATCGGCCCCGGCCGCCCGGGCGATCGCCCAGAGGGCCGGGGCGGTGAGCACTGCGGCGCCGACCGCGAGGCTGCGGAGACGCCGTACGGATACGGAAACGGGGGCCGCGGATGTGGTGGGCGTGATCTCGGCAGTCATAACGGTCTCCTGAGGTGAGGGACGTGAACACGAGGACACGAGGACACGAGGACACCAACTGCCTCGGCCCTCGTCTGACATGACCGTATGACCCGCCTGTGAGACGGCCAATGTTCCTGGGTCTCTATTTTCTTCGCGATCGTCTCACTCGGCCTGAATTCCCGTACGGTGGACGCATGGACGTACTCAGCGACGTGATCGCCACCATGCGTACGGGCGAGCCCCGTTCGGCCCGCGTCCAGTGGAAGTCGCCCTGGGGACAGCGGTTCGCCGAGGGTCCGGGGGCCGGTTTCCAGGTCGTACTGCAGGGCACCTGCTGGCTGATCCCACCGGACGGCGCCCAGCCCATCGCACTGGGAGTCGGCGACGTCGTGTTCCTGCCGTACGGGAAGGGATACGGACTCGCCGACCAGCCCACGACGCCGCTCGCGGAACCGTCCTGCGAGCCCCCGGACGACTCCCGTTACGAGCAGCGGTACGCGGCGCCCGACGGCGGCCTCCCCCACGAGCAGGCACCCGACGCGGTCACACTCTGCGGTTCGTACCAGCTCTCCCAGGAGCGGGCGCACCCCCTGCTCGCCGGGCTCCCGAACCACCTCCATCTCCCGGCCAGGCTCGGCCACCATCCCGAGATCCGCGGCGCCGTGGAGCTGCTCGCCCGCGAGCTGGAGCGGCCCCGGCTGGGCGCGGACGCGGTGGTGCCGGCGCTCCTCGACACCCTGCTGCTGTACATCCTGCGCGCCTATTTCGACGGCGAGGTGGGCCAAGAGCCCGTCAACAGCGGCCGTGCCGACTGGGCCGCCGCGCTCAAGGACCCCGTGGTGAGCGCCGCCCTGCACGCGATCCACCGCGATCCCGGCCATCCCTGGACGGTGGAGAATCTGGGCGCGGAGGCCGGCAGTTCACGGGCCACGTTCGCCCGCCGGTTCACCTCCCAGGTGGGGAGCACCCCTCTGGCGTACGTCACCTGGTGGCGGATGACGACGGCGGCCCGTGCACTGCGCGGCACCCAGGAGCCGATCAGCGCGGTGGCCGAAAAGGTGGGCTACGGCTCGGAGTTCTCGTTCGCGACGGCCTTCAAGCGGGAGTACGGGACCTCACCGGGGCGTTACCGCAAGGCGGCGTAGGGAGGGGGCCTCGCCTACGCCGACCGGACGGCATCCGTGATCCACCTGTCTCAACTGGGCAGGATCCAGTGCTGGTTGGTGCTGTCGGCGCAGGTCCAGATCTGCAGCCGGGTGCCGTTGGCGGAACTGTTGCCGGTCGCGTCCAGGCACTTGCCCGAGGCGGCGTTGACCAACCCCCCGCCGGTCCGGGCCTGCCAGCCCTGCGCGCCCGACCCGTTGCAGTCGTAGAGCTGCACCTTCGTACCGTTCGCGGTTCCGGCCGAGGTCACGTCCAGGCACTTCCCCAGAGCCTTCAGGGTCCCGTCGGCACCCACCGTCCACTGCTGGGCACCGCTCCCGTTGCAGTCGTACAGCTGCACGGCAGTCCCGTTCGCGGAGCTCGCCCCCGCGACATCCACGCACTTTCCGCCGTACCCGGTGATCCGACCGGTCGCACCGCCGCCGGGCGGCGGGTCGACGGGCCCGGACCGACCTGCCGCCCACGCGATCTCCTGGAGCAGGAGCTGGTTCTGCTGGGCGCTGGCGAAGGTCGACGAGAGGGCGGTGTTCGTCGAGTAGTTCATCGCGTTGTGGCCGAAGTTGTTGTAGACCATGCGGTAGTCGCGGTTGGACCAGACGATCGGGTAGTAGCCGCTGTACCAGGTCTGGTTCGGGTCGGTGCCGATGGGAAAGGTCGAGGGGTCCATCGAGGCCAGGATGTCGATGGCGGGGTTGGTCCGCAGATCCTTCTGCCAGCTGTACCACTCGCTGACCGACGAGGTGATGGCACCAGGAAGCCCGGCGGCGGCCGGATGACTGCTGTCCTCGATCCGCAGGGTCTCCTGAGTGGGACCCCAGGTGTTGCTCTGGAAGGTTCCCGTCCCGAGAAACGTGTTGTGGTACCAGGGCCAGTCGCTGGTGTCCGTATTGAAGGCCGAGACGTGGAACCCGACGAAGCCCCCGCCGTTCTGCACATACGTCTGGAACGCCGAGCGCTGGGAGGCGGTCTGCGGGTAGTTGTCGAGGAACATCACCACCTGGTACTTCGCGAGATTCGCGCTGTTGAGCTGATTCCAGTCGGTGGTGGCGGTGTATGTGAACCCATGGGTGGCCCCCTGCTGCGGGAACCAGACGTTGGCCTCATGGTCGAAGCTGATGTGCGCGGCGTCGTAGGTCCCGTCGTAGAAGGCGAGCACTTTGTACGGGGTGACCGCCGCCTCCGCGGAGTGCGCGGGAGGAGCGGTCTGCACCCCCAGCGCGGCGGCGACGACGGCAACGACGACGAGCAGCCGTACGAGCATCGCCCGTAACGGGTGTCCGGGCGCTGCGGCTGCCGCCCCGGGCAGTGGTCTGATCATGGATGTGCCCCTCTCTGGTCCAGCTGGGGTACGGAGCTGTGGAGTCTGCGCGTGTACACGACATGTCGTCAAGATTTTTGACAGGAAACTTTCCTGGCAGATAAAGCGTCAACTCTCGGAAACAAGACGCCACTTGCCCTGACCTGTGCGTTCAGCTCAACAGGGCAGTCCCGCGCACGTACACCCCAAATCCCTCATTCTCTACAGGAGTTGAAAGGATGGCCCGTCAGAGACGGTCGATGAGTGCGACTCTTCCCGGCTGAGCGACGGCCAGGAACGTTCCGTCGGGATGCACGGCCGCTACGGACGTCGGGATGTGCGTGACCTCGTAACTGCCATCCCTGGAAGCCACCTTCCCGCAGGGCCACTCCGCACCACGGCGCCCGTCATGGCTTCGATCAGCCGCGGATGCCCGCACAGGGACTCGACCCTCCCACCGCGTGCGACGAGGGCGGCGCTCCCCATCCTCGATTTCCCCGGTCGAAGGGGAGTCCATGGGCGCCTGGGGCGCGACGCTCCACACCATCCGATGTGATCGGTGGCCGGCGGTGGGGTCCCACGCCCCCCGCCCCCCTCGCCCCCGTGCCCCTTGTACGCGGCGCTCTATAGTCGCCCGGGTCGACCGTTTTCATGGGGGGGTACGGAACGCATGCAGTCCAGGAGATCGCCGGCCGCCGTCCTGCTGAGCGCCGTCGCCATGCTGCTGCTCGGCGCCTGCGGGACCCAGCGGATCGGGGCCGATGCGCCGACCACGGCGGAAACACCGCACTGGCAGACGTTCGCGCCGTTCCGCGTCACCGCCGCCCAACTCTCCGACGGAGGGCGCGCGCTCAGCGTCGTCGCAGAGGTGCCCGGCAAGGGGAAGACCTGCGCGCGCGGCCTGAAGGCTGTCGTGACCTCCACGTCGGAGCGCACCGTGTGGGTGCAGGTCACCTTCTCGGGCCTGACCGGCGACCCGCACGCCGACTGCTCGAAGACCGCGACCGGCACGGCGCAGGTCCGCCTGCCGTCCGCGCTCGGCCACCGCGAACTGTCCGTGGACAACGACACGACGTTCACCGCGGACGACGCCGACCTGCCCGACCTGCGCCTGTGCGGCGACCTCGGCTGCCACCCGGCGCCCACCGGCTGCACCCCCGCCTCCTACGACCAGGCGGTGGCGGCACTCGACGTGCCCAACCACACCTCCCGCGGCGAGGAGCAATGCGACGGGAAGTGGCTGGTGTTCGACGTCTCCTCCCGCATGGGCCCGGCCTGCTCCGAGGGCGAGACACCGGGCTGCGGGGCGAGCCTCGGCGACCGGTGGTTCTTCCGGGCCGAGAAGTCGGGCTGGAAGCCCATCGCCCGCGGTACGGCGGCCGGCTGCACCGACGTACACCGCAGCGAGCCCGCTTTCCCGTCCGCGCTGTGCGCGGACCTGCCCGCCCTGCAGCGCTCGAACTGAGCACCGCGCCGGGCCTGTTGCGCCACACCGAAACACGCGAAAGCCCCAGTCCACGGCGAGTGGCGCGGTATCCGAGGCGATCCTCCGGGCCGCCGACCGCGGTCTGTTGCTCGCCGGTGAGCACACCTTCGGCGTATGCCGTGCTCGTACACGACACGAGCGCTCAGGTGCGCCGCGTGCTGCGCCAGATCGGCTCAGCCTCGACCAAAGTGAGCTTCCGGGTCCACGATGTAGGTGAGGATACCGAACCACAGGGATTTCGGATTCTCCAGAGCCACCGGGTCGACGGCGCTCATTTTCTCGCAAATGTGGAGCCTGATTTCCTCGTGCTCGGCCGCCGTATATCCGGCCCATTCGCTCTGGTCGTCCCCGGAGTCCATGCGGGGGCAGTCGACCTTGAGGAGATAAAGGAAATACACAAAGCTCCGCAGTGAGCTGTTGAGCAGATAGATTTCGGCGTCCTGGGGCAGGCAGTAGACCTTTCCCGTGGCCGGATCGAATGCGATGTCGTCGTACGGGACCATTCCCAGGGCGACCCAGTTCTCCGCCCCCTCGGGAACGTCCTGGTAGACGTCGGAGAGCTCGTAGTCCCACTCCGAGACCGGTTCGAGTCGCCGGCCGATCTCGTCGTCCACGTCGAACCATGGATTGTCCCAGGACGGGATGCCCAGCGTGTGCAGTACTTCCTTGGCGTCCGGGTCTGTCGCGGGTCCGAGGATGTCGACCGGCGGGGTGAGCAGTTCGTGCGGTTCGAACGCGGTGTCCAGCATGGCTCGGGTCAGCGGGTCGGTCATGCGCGCAGATCCTTATGGGAGGGAAAACTGCCGGAATCCTATCGGGCTGCCTTGAGCCGGGCCAAGTAGTCTTTCATGGCAGCATTTCCGCACACCCCAGAGCCCTCGTCTCCACATTCGAAGCCGTGCGACACCTTTGTTCCCCTTGCGCGTCAAGACCACAATGTGGATTGCCCATATTGAAAGGTGTTCGGGAACCGACCGAAGGCTGCTCGCAATGCCGCCGAGGCGACGGCCGCCATCGTTCCGCGCCGCACGCCGCGCATGCACTCGTCCGCGTCATCGCGGGGCAGCACCCGCACACGAGGATGCGAAGATCATCGCGTTCCGGCCTCGCCACGTTCCGGCATGAAAAAGCCCCAGGTCACGGCGAGTGAGTCCTGGGGCTGATCCGGGCCGCCTTCGGGATTCGAACCCGAGACCTACGCATTACGAGTGCGTTGCTCTGGCCAGCTGAGCTAAGGCGGCATGCTGTACGACCCATGGTGCGGTCAGCAGCGGAGCCAAGTCTACAGGGTTTAGCACCGTGCTCCGGACCACCCCCGGATCACCGCTGGATCACCTCCCGATCGCCTCCGGACCGCCTCCGCCCCAGGTCAGCCGCAGAGGCCCCGGGCTCCCGGATCGCACGGGTAATTGCCTGCCGCGGTGATCGCCGCCGCGCCGTGCGGGCCCGCCAGGTGGTCCAGGAAGGCGGCGGCCGGGGAGCCGGCGGGCGGGCGGCCGCGGGTGTACGCGTACTCGACCGACCAGTACGGGTAGCGGCCGGACTTCAGGGCGTCGAGCGTCGGGGTGACGTGGTCCAGGGGGACGGCGAGGGTGTTGCCGTGCGCGGTGGAGGCGGCGGCTCCGGCGTCGGCGTAGCCCACGGCTCCGGGGGTCGTGTCGACGGCGGTGAGGAGTTCGCCGGTGGTGGGGCGCTCGCAGCGGATCGTGGGGGTGGAGAGGCCGCGGTCTGCCGTACGGCAGTCGCCCGAGTTGGTCGGGGGTTCCGGATGGTCGGCGAGGACCTTGGACTCGAAGATCTGGCGGCTGCCCGAGTCGCCGTTGCGGCCCACCAGGCGTACGGGCAGATCGGCTCCGCCCAGCGCCGACCAGTTCCGGATACGGCCCGCGTAGAGGTCGCGGAGCTGGGCGAGGGTGAGGTTGTCGATCTTGGCGGAACGGTTCACCACCACCCGGAAGACCGTGACCGCCACCGGGGCGCCGGTCAGGCCCGACTCGTCGCCGGGCAGCCGGGTGTCGCTGAAGGCGATCCGGGCGGAAGAGGTGACCGACCGGGTGCCCGCCGCGCTGCCGTCGAGCTCGACCTTGATCTTCGCGGCGCGGGGGCAGGCGGAGCGGTAGGAGCTCACCGCCCGGTCGAGGACAGGCTCGAAGGCGGTGGAGCCGGTGACCGTGAGGGGGCCGGAGGGGCAGGCGGCGGCGGACGCCGGGGAGGAGGTGCGCGGGGCGGCCACGTAACCCGCGAGGAAACCCAGGCCCAGGGTGAGGAGCAGGGCGGAGTTGCGGAAGGCCTTGGCGCGCTCCAGGCGGGCGTGGCCGCGGACGATGTCGCCGCCGCCTATGTGGCCGTTGAGGCGGATGTCGCTGCCATGCGGACCGTCCAGGAGCATGAGGAGCTTGAAGTGGTCCTTGCGCTTCATCGCGAAGCGCGGGATCGGCAGGCGTTCGCCGGTCGCGTGCAGGCCGGGCGGCCGGCGCAGGGTGTCGAGGAGGACGTCGCGCTCGACCTCGACCGGCTCGACGTGGATGAGGGTGCGGCCGGGGAAGCGTACGTACAGCGCGTGCTCGATGTCCTCGGTGCGCAGCTCCTGGAAGCCGACGTTCTCGATGCGCAGGAGAACCAGGCTGGCGGACTCGCCGGGCGATCCGTCGGAGGGGCCCGTGCCGGGCGGGCGGAGGCGGACCGCGCCGCCGGGGCCGTCACGGACGATGCTGATGGGGATGTTGAGCTGGATGCGGTACGCGATGCGGTGGCGCAGGCGGTAGTACTGCCACAGGCCGGTGCAGGCCGAGGCGAGGACGGTCGCGATGACCGCCCAGAGCGCCTGGGTGAGTTCCGTCGACATCTGCCATCCCCCCGAGGACCGGAGGGCTGACGGTAACCGCGGGAACTCCCGCACCAGGGGCAACGAAGGCCCTGGACACGGGAGTTCCGGAGAATGTCGGGGGCCCGCAGGCCGCCGTTTACCGGCAGGTCTTCCCTGCTGCCGGAACCGCGCCTTCCAGGAGGTAGGTGTTGATCGCCGTGTCGATGCAGTCGCTGCCGCGGCCGTACGCCGTGTGGCCGTCCCCTTCGTACGTGAGCAGCGTGCCGGAAGAGAGCTGCGAGGCAAGGGACTTGGCCCACTTGTACGGGGTCGCCGGGTCGCGGGTCGTGCCGACCACGACGATCGGGGCGGCTCCGTCGGCCGCGATGCGGTGCGGGGTTCCGGTGGCGGGAGTCGGCCAGTACGTGCAGTTCAGGGAGGCCCAGGCGAAGCCCTCGCCGAAGACCGGGGAGGCCTTCTCGAAGGAGGGCAGGGCGAGGGTGACGGCGTCGGGGCCGGTGAAGGCGGGGGGCGAGTCGAGGCAGTTGACGGCCGCGTTGGCGTACATCAGGTTCGAGTAACTGCCGTTCTCCTGGCGCTCGTAGTAGGAGTCCGCGAGGGAGAGCAGGCCCGCGCCGTCGTTGTTCATCGCGCGGGTGAGGGCGGCGCGCAGCTCGGGCCAGGCGGCCTCGTCGTACATCGCGGCGATCACGCCGGTGGTGGCGAGCGATTCGCCGAGCTTGCGGGACTGGCCGGTCGAAACGGGGTGCGCGTCGAGCGTGGTGAAGAACTTCTTCAGGTCGGCGGAGGCGTCCGCCACGGACGTGGTGCCCAGCGGGCAGTCCTTGTGCTTGATGCAGTCCGCGGCGAACGACTGGAAGGCGGTCTCGAAGCCGGCCGTCTGGTCGCGGTTCATGTCGACGGCGGAGAGCGAGGGGTCCATCGCGCCGTCCAGGACGAGGTGCCCTGTGCGGTTCGGGAAGAGCCCGGCGTAGGTCGCGCCGAGGAAGGTGCCGTAGGAAGCGCCGAGGTAGTTGAGCTTCTCGTCGCCGAGAACGGCCCGGAGGATGTCCATGTCGCGGGCCGCCTCGACCGTGGAGACATGGGGCAGGACGGTGGCGGAGCGCTTCTCGCAGCCCTTCGAGAAGTCCTTGAACGCGGTGGCGAGTCGAGCGGTCTCGGCGGCGTCGTCGGGGGTCTGGTCGACCTCGGTGTACGCGTCCATCTCCTTGCCCGTCAGACATTCGACGGGCTCGCTGCGGGCCACACCGCGCGGGTCGACGGCCACCATGTCGTAGCGGGCCCGGACCTGGGCGGGGTAGCCGATCCCCGCGTACCCCTGGAGATAGTCGACCGCGGAACCGCCGGGGCCGCCCGGATTCACCAGCAGTGAGCCGATCCTCTTGCCGGGTCCGGTGGCCTTCTTGCGGGAGACGGCGAGCTTGATGTCGCCCGCGGAGCGATTGGCGTAGTCGAGCGGGGCCTTCATGGTCGAGCACTCGAAACCGGGCGCCCCGCAGGAGCGCCAGGTCAGCTTCTGCGCGTAGTACGTGGCGAGGGCGGCGGCCGGAGCCGCCTTGGACGACGCGGCGGTCGAGGACGCCGAGGCGCTGGGGGCCGAACTCCCCGACGTACAGCCCGAAATGAGCAGGCCGGCGGTGGCCAGCGTGGTCGCGAGTGTGGAGAGCAGGCGCCTGGTGTCCATCCCCGGAGCGTAGTCGGCCGCTGACGGGCGGTGTGCTCCCGCGCTCGTACGAGTGAGACGGTCAACCCGCGCGCAGGGCCACGGCCATCGCCTCGACGGCCAGCAGCGGGGCCACGTTCCTGTCCAGTGCCCGGCGGCAGGCGCTGATCGCCTCGATGCGGCGCAGGGTGCGCTCGGGACCCGACGCGCGGGCGATCCGGTCGAGGGCGTCGCGCAGGTCCTCGTTGGAGATGGCCACCCGGGAGCGGAACTGCAGGGCCAGGACATCGCGGTAGAAGCCGGTGAGGTCGGTCAGCGCGAGGTCGAGGCTGTCGCGCTGCGTACGGGTCTTGCGGCGCTTCTGCCGGTCCTCCAGCTCCTTCATCGCCCCTGCGGTGCCACGCGGCATCCGCCCGCCCGCAGCCGCGCCGAGCGCCGCTTTGAGGTCCTCGGTCTCCTTCCCGTCGACCTCTTCCGCCATCTGCTTGGCGTCGTCGCTCGCCGCGTCGATCAGCTCCTGGGCCGCCTTGAGACAACCGCCGATGTCGTCGATGCGGAGCGGCATCTTGAGCACGGCGGCGCGTCGGGCCTTCGTACGGTCGTCCGTGGCCAGGCGGCGGGCCCTGCCGATGTGCCCCTGGGTGGCGCGCGATGCGGACAGCGCCACCTGCGGGTCGATGCCGTCACGGCGCACGAGGAGGTCGGCGACGGCCTCGACGGGTGGCGTACGGAGGGTGAGATGGCGGCAGCGTGAGCGGATGGTGGGCAGCACGTCCTCCAGCGAGGGCGCGCAGAGCAGCCAGACCGTGCGGGGAGCGGGCTCCTCGACGGCCTTGAGGAGGACGTTGCCCGCGCCCTCGGTGAGGCGGTCGGCGTCCTCCAGGACGATGACCTGCCAGCGGCCGGTGGCCGGGGAGAGCTGGGCACGGCGGACCAGGTCGCGGGTCTCCTTCACACCGATGGAGAGCAGGTCGGTGCGGACCACCTGCACATCGGCGTGGCTGCCGACCATGGCGGTGTGACACCCGTCGCAGAAACCGCAGCCAGGGGCGCCGCCCAGCGCGCGGTCGGGGCTGACGCACTGCAGCGCGGCGGCGAAGGCACGGGCGGCGGTGGAGCGCCCCGACCCCGGAGGCCCGGTGAAGAGCCAGGCGTGGGTCATCGTCGACTTGGACACGTCCGGGGCGTCGCCGCCGGTGGCCGCGGCGGTGACGAGCGCGTCGGCATCGCGAGCGGCGGAGGCCAGCTGCGCCTGAACCCGGTCCTGCCCGACGAGGTCGTCCCATACGGCCATGGTGGTCGCCCCTTTGGTGGTGGCTTGTGCGGTGCTACGGACCCATTGTGAGGCAGAGGTCTGACAACGGGTCCGGGGCGGAGCCCTGGTGGGGCTCCGCCCCGCCCCGGCTAGCGCCGCCGGCCCCCGCGTCCGCCCCGTCCGTCGCCCTCGTCCTCGTCGTGCTCACCCAGCAACTCGTCCGCCAGCGACGGCAGATCGTCCAGCGGAGTCTCCTCCGCCCAGTCCGAGCGGGGCCGCGGCTTGCTCGGGTCGACCTGGGGGATCTCCCGGGTGCGCTCGTTCGCGGACTCCGGCGCGGACTCCTGCCGTACGGGCGGGAGCACCGCGGTCTCCTCCACGTCCCGAACATCCGGAACAGCCGGAGCGTCCTGGATCTTGGGGATCACCGTGGTCTCCTCGGCGTCCACGATCCGGGGCATGACCGTGGTCTCCTCCGCGTCGCCCGCAGGACTCCGCACCGGCTGGGTGACCTCGTTCGCACCGACCACCGGCGTCTCGACCGTGGTCTCGGCGGCCGAGGCCTCCACAGCGGCCGTGGCTGCCGTGGCCTTCGCCGCCGAAGCGGCAGCAGCAGCCTCGGCGAGACGCCGTGCCTCCTCGGCCCGCAGGAGCGCCTCCTCGGCCTTGCGCTGCTTCTCGCGGCGGCGTTCCTCCGCCTCCGCGCGCAGCCGCTCCTCTTCTTCCTTCTGCCGACGCAGCCGCTCCTGCTCTGCAGCGCGCGCCCGCTCCTCGGCCTCGCGGCGCAGCCGCTCCTCCTCGGCGAGACGACGTGCCTCCTCGGCCCGCAGCCTGGCCTCCTCGGCCTGGCGCTCCTCCTCGCGGCGGCGCGCCTCCTCCAGCTCGAGGCGCTTGCGCTCCTCTTCCTCGGCGCGGAGCTTCTCCAGCTGGGCCTGGCGCTCGCGCTCCAGGCGCTCCTCCTCGGCCTTGCGCGCGGCCTCCTCGTCGGCGAGGCGCTTGGCCTCCGCCTCGGCGGCCTTGCGCGCGTCCTCCTTGGCCTTGACCTCGGCCTCGGAGAGCGGGAGGAGCTGGTCGAGCCGGTGCCGTACGACGGTCGTGATCGACTCCGGCTCCTGCCCCGCGTCCACCACCAGATAGCGCCCCGCATCAGCGGCGGCAAGGGTCAGGAACCCGGTCCGCACCCGCTGGTGGAACTCCATCGGCTCCGACTCGAGCCGGTCCGGCGCCTCCGTGAAGCGCTCTCGCGCGGTCTCGGGCGACACGTCCAGCAGCACCGTCAGATGCGGTACGAGACCATGCGTCGCCCAGCGGTTGATCCGGGCGATCTCGGTCGGCGACAGATCGCGGCCCGCACCCTGATACGCCACGGACGAGTCGATGTAGCGGTCGCTGATGACGATCGCGCCGCGCTCCAGGGCGGGGCGCACGACGGAGTCGACGTGCTCGGCCCGGTCGGCGGCGTACAGCAGTGCCTCGGCCCGGTTCGACAGACCCGCGCTCGACACGTCGAGCAGGATCGACCGCAGCCGCTTCCCGATCGGCGTCGCACCCGGCTCCCGCGTCACCACGACCTCGTGGCCCTTGGCCCGGATCCACTCCGCAAGCGCCTCGACCTGCGTCGACTTGCCCGCCCCGTCGCCGCCCTCCAGGGCGATGAAGAAGCCGGTGGACGACAGGGCCTGCGCCGGGTCGTCGCCGCCGCGCACCGCATCGCGCAGATCGCGGCGGAGCGGAACGCCCGAACGGTCGTCCGTCTTGGAGAGTACGAGCGCGGCGACCGGCAGGAGCAGTGCGCCGACCAGCATCAGCGTGAACGCGGCCCCACCGTGGGCGAAGACGAACGTGCCGCTGCCGAGGTGGTGCGGGCCGATCGCGGCGGCGAGCAGCGGGGCGACGATCGCGCCGAGCGCGATCGCGACCCGTACGACGGCCTGGAGGTGCTCGGTGGTCCGCGCGCGGCGGAACTCCTCGGTCTCCAGGTCGATCAGCGTGTGCGCGGTGGCGGCCGCGACTCCGGCCGCGTAACCGGCGAGCACCGCGATGAGCAGCACCGTCGCCAGGTCGGGTACGAGACCCATGGCGAGGAGCGCCACACCGGTGAGCGCGATGGCGATGGCGAGCAGGCGGCGGCGGGAGAGCGCGGGCAGCACGGCGGCCGCGCTGCGGATGCCCGCGCCCACGCCGCCGGTCAGCACCAGGACCAGCAGCGAGAAGGCGACAGGACCGCCGCCCAGGTCGATGGCGTGCAGCACGGAGACGGCCGCGGCGGAGGCGATCGCACCGGCAACGGCCGCGGCGGCCAGCACGAGCAGCGGGGTCGCGCCGGTGCGGCCGGAGTCGGGGCCGTTCCCGGTCGACGGCCGGCGCAGGCCCTCCAGCGGGGAGCGCGGCCGGGGCGTCTGGCCGCCGGGAAGCTCCAGGAAGTACAGGGTCGATACGGAGGCCCCGAAGAGTCCCGCCGCGACATAGGAGCCGAGCGCCGCCTGGTGCAGCGAGAACCAGTCGATGCCCGTCCCCAGCAGCCGCCCGATCAGCGTGGCGACAAGAAGGGCCGCGGCCGCGAGAGGGATCGCCGCGAAGGCCGTACGGAGGGACAGCCGGCGCAGCGCGTCCAGGTGGTCGGGGAGCGGGCGCACGGCGGCGCCCTCTATCGGCGGGGACGGGAGCAGGGCGGGTGCCGCGCTCTCCTTGGCCACCGTCCAGAAGCGTTCGGCGACTCCGCCGACGAAGACCGTGACCAGGAGGAAGGCCAGGGCCTTGTCCGGGGTCCAGTCGATCCACAGCGGTGCGACGACGAGCAGCGCGAGCCTGATCCCGTCGGCGCCGATCATGGTCCAGCGCCGGTCCAGCGGCCCTCCCGGCGCGGTCAGCGCGGAGACCGGTCCCAGCAGCACCGCCCCGAAGAGCAGCGTGGCAAGCACGCGGGCGCCGAAGACGGCGGTGACGGCGAGGGCGACACCGCGGTATCCGCCCCCGAATGATCCTTGCGTGATGGCCGCCTGCAACGAAAGCAGCAGCAGCACGAGAAGGGCGAGGGCATCGCCGGTTGCGCCGACGAGGTGTGCACTCCACAACCGCCTGAGCGGGGGGAAGCGCAGCAGTGCCCGTACGGCGCGCTCGCGTGAGTCTGCGGCTAGTTCGTCGGAGTTGGGGCTCACGACCGTTGGCTGCTCGGCTCGCGTCATCCGCCCAGCCTATCCGGAGCGTGCACCTCCCTGTGGGGCGCACCCGAACAGTTGTCCTCAACGACTGTGCAAACCAAGCCCGATCAAGCCGCGAGCCGGGGGCCGGGAGCGATCCCCCAGGCCCCCGGCCCGCAGCCAGGACGTGACGTACGCCCTACTACTCGTCCGCAGCGGACGAAGCCGCGGACGCCGTCGCCTTCGCGGCCGCCTTCTTGGCCGGAGCCTTCTTGGCCGTCGTCTTCTTCGCCGCTGTCTTCTTGGCCGCCGTCGCCGTCGCGGTCTTCTTCGCCGCGGTCTTCTTGGCGGTCGCCTTCTTGGCCGGAGCCTTCTTGGCGGCGGTCTTCTTCTTCACCGGACCCTTGGCCCTCTTCTCGGCCAGGAGCTCGTACCCGCGCTCGGGCGTGAGCTCCTCGACGCTGTCCCCGGTCCGCAGGGTGGCGTTGGTCTCGCCATCGGTGACGTACGCGCCGAAGCGTCCGTCCTTCACCACGACCGGCGCCCCGCTCACCGGGTCCGTACCCAGCTCCTTGAGCGGAGGCTTGGCCGCGGCCCGGCCCCGCTGCTTCGGCTGGGCGTAGATGGCGAGCGCCTCGTCGAGGGTGATCGTGAAGAGCTGCGGTTCCTCGGTCAGCGACCGCGAGTCCGTGCCCTTCTTCAGATACGGGCCGTACCGGCCGTTCTGAGCGGTGATCTCGACGCCCTCGGCGTCGGTCCCGACCACCCGCGGAAGCGACATCAGCTTCAGCGCCTCGTCGAGGGTGACCGTGTCCAGCGACATCGACTTGAAGAGCGAGGCCGTCCGCGGCTTGACCGCGTTCTTCCCGGTCTTCGGCGTGCCCTCGGGCAGCACCTCGGTCACATACGGCCCGTACCGGCCGTCCTTCGCCACGATCTGGTTCCCGGTGACCGGGTCGGCGCCCAGCTCGAAGTCACCGCTCGGCTTGGCGAGCAGTTCCTCCGCGTACTCGACGGTCAGCTCGTCGGGCGCCATGTCGTCGGGGACGTCGGCGCGCTGGTGGTTCTCGGAGTCCTTCTCGCCGCGCTCGATGTACGGGCCGTAACGCCCGACCCGCAGCACGATCCCGTCGCCCACCGGGAAGGAGGAGATCTCCCTGGCATCGATGGCGCCCAGGTCGGTCACGAGCTCCTTGAGCCCGCCCAGGTGGTCCCCGTCACCGTTGCCGGCGGCGGAAGCCGCACCCGCGTCCGCGTCGCCCTGACCGAAGTAGAAGCGCCTCAGCCACGGCACCGCCTGCGCCTCGCCCTGCGCGATGCGGTCGAGGTCGTCTTCCATCTTGGCGGTGAAGTCGTAGTCGACGAGGCGCCCGAAGTGCGTCTCGAGGAGGTTGACCACGGCGAAGCTCAGGAAGGACGGCACCAGCGCCGTGCCCTTCTTGAAGACATACCCGCGGTCGAGGATGGTTCCGATGATCGAGGCGTACGTCGAAGGACGCCCGATCTCGCGCTCCTCGAGCTCCTTGACGAGCGAAGCCTCCGTGTAGCGGGCCGGCGGCTTCGTGGCGTGCCCGTCCACCGAGATCTCGCCGGCCGACAGCGCGTCGCCCTCCGCGACCTGCGGCAGCCGCCGCTCGCGGTCGTCGAGCTCCGCGTTCGGGTCGTCGGCCCCCTCCACGTACGCCTTCATGAAGCCGTGGAAGGTGATCGTCTTGCCGGAGGCGGAGAACTCCGCGACCCGGCCGTCGTTCGAGGTGCCCACGATCTTGACGGTGACCGAGTTGCCGACGGCGTCCTTCATCTGGGAGGCGACGGTCCGCTTCCAGATGAGCTCGTACAGGCGGAACTGGTCCCCGCTGAGCCCGGTCTCGGCCGGAGTGCGGAAACGCTCGCCCGAAGGACGGATCGCCTCGTGCGCCTCCTGGGCGTTCTTGACCTTCCCGGCGTACGTGCGCGGCTTGTCCGGGAGGTACTCGGCGCCGTACAGCTGCGTGACCTGCGCACGGGCCGCCGAGACCGCCGTCTCGGAGAGCGTCGTGGAGTCCGTACGCATGTAGGTGATGAAGCCGTTCTCGTACAGCTTCTGCGCCACCTGCATGGTGGCCTTGGCCCCGAAGCCCAGCTTGCGGGAGGCCTCCTGCTGCAGCGTCGTCGTACGGAAGGGGGCGTACGGCGAGCGGCGGTACGGCTTGGATTCCACCGAACGCACGGCGAAGGAGGAATCGGCCAGCGCGGCGGCGAGCGCGCGGGCATTCGCTTCGTCGAGGTGGAGCACCTCGCTCTTGAGCTGCCCTGTTGAGTTGAAGTCGCGGCCCTGGGCGACCCGGCGGCCATCCACCGTATTCAGCCTGGCGACAAGGGTCGACGGGTCGGATACATCGCCCGTACGGCCTGTTGAGAACGTCCCGGTCAGGTCCCAGTACTCAGCAGAACGAAAAGCGATGCGCTCGCGTTCCCGCTCGACGACAAGTCGTGTCGCGACGGACTGGACACGCCCGGCGGACAGCTTCGGCATGACCTTTTTCCACAGGACCGGCGAGACCTCGTAGCCGTAGAGGCGGTCGAGGATACGGCGGGTTTCCTGGGCGTCGACCATGCGCGTGTTCAGCTCGCGCGGGTTGGCGACGGCCTCCCGGATCGCGTCCTTGGTGATCTCGTGGAAGACCATCCGGTGGACGGGGACCTTGGGCTTGAGGACTTCCTGCAGGTGCCACGCGATGGCTTCGCCCTCGCGGTCCTCATCGGTGGCGAGGAAGAGTTCGTCGGACTCGGCAAGGAGCTCCTTGAGCTTCCTGACCTGGGCCTTCTTGTCGGCATTGACGACGTAGATCGGCTGGAAGTCGTTCTCGACGTCCACGCCCAGGCGGCGTACCTCACCGGTGTACTTGTCCGGCACCTCGGCGGCGCCGCTCGGGAGGTCGCGGATGTGCCCGACGCTCGCTTCGACGATATAACCCGGGCCGAGATAGCCCTTGATCGTCTTCGCCTTGGCGGGCGACTCGACAATGACGAGTCGGCGTCCGCCGTGTGCGGTCTCGCTGGTCGGGGACAACGTGGCTCTTCTCTCCGGTCGGCACTCTGCGGTCATTCGTGCGGTGACGCTGCGGAGTGTGACGGTACAACCCGCCCCCGTGTCAAACGGCTAAAGCCCGCAACGGCCACTCGAACGGTAACCCGACTACCGCCATTTCTGCCGCCCGGACCGATCCACCGCCTCAGGTGACACCCCGTGCCCGCAGTATCGACGCTCCGGAGAGGCCCTTGTCTCAGATCCGGGCGAAACACCACACTCCGAGGGCGAGAAAGGCCACGCCGAAGAGCGCGGCGAGTACGGCGGAGGCCGCAGGGCTCACTCCGTGTGCCACCGGCGCACGGTGCAGTGTGCGCGCCCCCGTCCACAGCAGAAGTGCGCCGCCGAACAGCACGAACACCGTTCCGGCGAAGATCGCTGGCGTGCTCTCCATGATCTGTCCCACCCCATCCGTCCCGTCCCCCTGATGCCCAGGAACGCGAGGCTGACAGCCCAGGGACGCGCCAGGGACACGACAAGGCGGCGCAGGCACGAACTGCGGGTGAACGACAGGCGCCGAAGTCATAGCCCCTTCACCCCTGCGCCTGCGCCTGCGCCTGCGCCTTCGCCTGCGCCTGCGCCTGCGCCTGCGCCACCGTCGCGTTCTTCCCGTCCGCCCGCGCCACCGTGCAGATCACCTTGGTGAACCCGGCGTTCCAGTCGTCCTCCGACGGCAGCCAGCCGAGCATCACCTTGTCCGCGCCGGGTGCCCAGCTGGATTCGTAGGCATTGCCGCAGAGCTTGGTGCCGCTGTCGACGGCCTTCTTGCGGCGGCAGGTCGAGCCCCGGATCGCGGAAGGCCCCGACCTCGCTGCCGATCGCCGCGTGGCGGCCGAGAACCAGGCAGACGACCTGCCCGCCGGCCGCGTCGAAGCCGTCCGTCGTCGGTATGAGCGCGTAGACGCCCGCGTCGGGAAGTGCCGCCACATCCTTGGCGGTCCGGGTCCTGCAGCGGTCGGCCCCCTCCCGGCCCGCGGCGGCGGCGTCGGCGTCGGCGTCGGCGTCGGCGAACTTCTCCAGCGCCATCGCCTGACCGTCCGGCCAGGCATCCGCGCAATTCACCACCCCCGGATTGGGCGTCCCCTTGAAGGCCTCGCCCGGCCAGACCGCGCTGACGCACTGGCACGCCGAG
Organism: Streptomyces sp. NPDC050738; assembly: GCF_040654175.1. NCBI lineage: Bacteria > Bacillati > Actinomycetota > Actinomycetes > Kitasatosporales > Streptomycetaceae > Streptomyces > Streptomyces sp. NPDC050738. Next base: position 151,450 of record NZ_JBFAHN010000001.1, read on the forward strand.
AGCGCGCCGGTCAGCCCTGTCGTGCTCCCGTACGGAAAGACGGGGCCGGTGGCCGAAGCCGAAGCGGAGGCCGACCCCGAACCGGCCCCGCCACTGGGCGACTTGCCGCCCTGCGCGCCCGCGTCGCCACCCCCGCCCCCACCCGGATCGGCCTCCGCCGTGCCGGACGAGCGGATTCCGGCGGCACGGCCGGCGCCCGGTACGGATTCCAACCGTCGTACGCCGCATGTGGTGTCACCGCAGGTGGCAGCCCCTGCGGCGGGGTGCCCGCCGGTGTACTCGCAGGCGGCGTCCCGGCGCCAGGAACCGCACCGGCACCGGGTGGCGGCATCCCCATCGGCGGCGCGGGTCCGAAGCCCACGACGGGCCCCGCGCCACCCGCTCCAGCTCCCGCGCCGCCGCCTCGGGCGCGAGCCGCCGCACCGGATCCTTGTTCAGCAGGCCGTGCAGTACGGGACCGAGTTCACCGGCGCGCACCAGCGGGGCCGGATCCTCCGTGAGCAGCGCGTTCAGGGTGGCGAACTGGCCGTCCCTGTCGAAGGCGCCGCGCCCCTCGACCGTCAGATACAGGGTCGCGCCGAGCGAGAAGAGATCGGCCGCGGGCGTGGGCGGCTCACCGCGTGCCCGTTCCGGGGCCAGGAAGCCCGGTGTACCGAGGATCCCCGCGGTCGAAGTCAGCCTGGGCTCCCGCGACTCGGGCTGCAGCGCGATTCCGTAGTCGGTCAGCAGCACCCGCCCGTGCGGCACACCCGATGCATCGGGTGCCAGCAGAATATTGGCCGGTTTCACATCCCGGTGGAGGATCCCGATCCGGCGCCCGGCCATCAGCGCGTCAAGAACAGCGAGTCCGATCCTGGCCGTCTCCGCGGGCGGCAGCGGCCCCGACTGCCGCACCAGCGCCTGCAGATCGACTGCCTCGGGCACGAACTCCATGACGATCCAAGGGAGTTCATCGTGAATCACCACATCATGGACAGTCGCGACAAACGGATGCCCGCGCAGCCGCGCCGCGTGCCGGGCCTCGCTGCGGGCCCGCGCGATCCGCGAGTCCAGCTCGCCCGCGTCCATGACCACGCCGTCCGTCACGGCGATCTCCTTCATGGAGACCTCGCACGCCAACTCCTGGTCGTACGCGAGCCAAACCCGCCCCATCCCGCCCGAACCGAGCTTGCGCAGCAGCCGGTGGCGCCCGGCGACGATCCTGCCCTCACCCTGATACGGCGTCTCCCCCACCATGGCGCCTCCCCCGAGGCAGCACTCCGCGCGTCGCTCCCCGCGTCTCTACGAAGGTAGCCGCGAAGCCACCCCTCACAGGACCCCTTGCGCGGGCAAACCAGCTCACTCCACCCCCGCTCCTCCCACCGACTCCAGGAAGCCCTCCTCCACCAGCAGCCGGATCGCCTGAGGCGTCCGGTCCCTGAGCACCACCGGGTCCTCCTCCAGCAACTGCGCGATGGCGTCCAGGATCTGCCCGGCCGTCAGCGTGCCGTCGCACACCCCGGCGAAACCGGCACCGACCGAGTCCACCTTCGTCGCCCGCCGCATACCGCGGTTCTGACGGAGGATCACATGCTCCGGGTCCTCCGCCCCCGCAAGACCGACCTGCTCCTGGACCACTTCCTCCGCGAGCCGGAACCGGTCCGCGAGCAGCGCCGCGTCGTCGTGCGCCCGCAGATAGTCCTGGCGCGCGAAGTGGGCGCGTACGGCATCGCCCAGGGGCTGCTCCACGGGATGCGGCCACTCCTCCGTCACGATCGAAGGCTGCTCGGCGCCCGACTTGTGCAGCGTGATCCACCCGAAGCCCACGGCCCTGGTCTTACGCGCCTCGAACTCGTCCAGCCACGCCTCGTACCGCGCCGCGTACTGAGCCGGATCCGTCCGGTGATCCCCGCTGTCGCGCAGCCATAGCTCCGCGTACTGCGTGATGTCCTGCACCTCGCGCTGCACGATCCACGCATCGCACCCGCGCGGCACCCACGACCGCAGCCGCTCCTGCCACTCCTCGCCGTCCACGTGCTGCCAGTTGGCGAGGAACTGCGCATAGCCCCCCTCGTTCAACCGCTCCCCTGCCCCCTGAACGAGCGAGCGGCAGAGATCGTCCCCGCCCATCCCGCCGTCCCGGTACGTCAGCCGGGCTCCCGGCGAGATCACGAAGGGCGGGTTGGAGACGATCAGGTCGTACGTCTCCGCTTCGACCGGCTCGAAGAGCGAGCCCGTCCGCAGATCGGCCTCCCCGGCCCCCGACAGCGCGAGCGTGAGCCGGGTGAAGTCCAGCGCCCGCGGATTGAGGTCCGTGGCCGTCACGCTCGTCGCGTGCTGGGCCGCGTGCAGCGCCTGGATCCCGGAGCCCGTACCGAGGTCGAGGGCCCTCCCGACAGGCGTACGCACGGTGATTCCGGCGAGTGTGGTGGACGCCCCGCCGACGCCGAGCACGACCCCTTCGCCATGCCCGCTCGCCCCGCCGGCCCCGCCGACCGCGCACCCCAGGTCGGAGACGATGAACCAGTCCTGCCCCTCGGGCCCGCCGTACGGACGCACGTCCACGGTCGCCCGTACGACACCGGAACCCGCGCCCCCGCCTTCCTCCCGCGCCAGCCACCCACCGTCGAGACACAGCTCCAGCGGGAGCGCCGCGGCGGCCCGCCCGGCCTCCACGGACTCCTGCAGCAGGAACAGCCGCACCAGCGTCTCCAGCGGGCTGTCGCCGCGCGTGGCGCGCAGCGCGGGCACCGTCTCGCTGCGCGCCAGCGCGGCGTACGCGGGCGCCCCGAGCAGATCGAGCAGCCCGTCCGCGGTGAACGCGGCGGCGAGCAGGGCCTCGCGCAGCTCGGAGGAACGGTCGGACGCGGGAAGACTGCTGGTCGTACTCACCACTCCATTGTGTCCGCACGCACTGACAACGGCGGACAGGCACAGCACCACGGCCCGGCACCCCCCATGGGTGCCGGGCCGTGGACGTGTGGGCGTACGGAGAAAGCCGCTACGACTTGGAGGCCGACGGCGAGGCCGACGACGTCTGCACCTTGCAGCCGGGCTGCTTGGCGAGCGCCTTGCCGACGTCGCCCTGCTGCAGCTTCTCGACCGCTCCGCTGCCGGACTTGTTGATGGCGTCCAGGCCGTCGGAGACCTTGGCCAGACCGTCGGCGAACTTCTGCTGGTCGCCGGTGTCCAGCGCGTTGACCTGCTTCACCAGCGCCGCGTAGGCCGCCGAAGCGGTGTTCAGCTCCTTCACGGCGTTCTTCTGGAGGGTCTCGCCGTCGTCGACGGGCGGCGGGCCCGCCTTGTCCAGAGCCGCGGCGATGGCCTTGTCGGCGTCGGACAGATCCTGGAACGCGGCCGCGTCGGCCTTCTGGATGTCCGCGGGCTTCCCGTCCGCCGCGGTGGAGACGATCGCCTGGTTCGCCTTCGTGCTCTTCGCCAACTGCGGCTGGATCTGCCCGCAGAGCGACTTGGCCCAGTCGTCGAGTTTCTTGTTGCCGTCATCGCTGCTGCATCCCGACAGAGACAGCGACAGGACGAGTACCGCACCGCCGGACAGTGCGGCAGCAAGCTTCTTGTTCACCGGATTGGTCCCTTCCAAGGCTCTCGGCCCCGGAACATACACGCCAAGTGGGCTGCATTCGCGTGTCGCACACCCGTTCCGTCCGGTATTGCAGCCATTTGCACCAAGCGAATGGGGGGAGACAAGGCTCACCACCACCCCGCTGTGCTGCCGCGGAATGGTGGTGAGGTGAGGGTGCGAAGAGGCCGGCGAGGCTACGAAACCACCGCCGGGTCCGGTGACTTGGCCACCCGCTCGCTGTTGCCCTCGTCACCCACGACGATGCCGCGCCGCTTGGACACGTACACCGCGCCCACGATGACGAGGATGGCGACGGTCGCCACGACCGCACGTACCCCGGCGCTGGAGTCCGTGCCGTAGCTGAACTTGACGACCGCGGGCGCGATCAGCAGCGCCACCAGGTTCATCACCTTCAGCAGCGGGTTGATCGCCGGGCCCGCGGTGTCCTTGAAGGGGTCGCCGATCGTGTCTCCGATGACGGTCGCCGCATGGGCCTCGCTGCCCTTGCCGCCGTGGTGCCCGTCCTCGACGAGCTTCTTGGCGTTGTCCCACGCGCCACCGGAGTTGGACAGGAAGACGGCCATCAGGGTGCCGGCGCCGATCGCGCCCGCCAGGAACGAGCCGAGCGCGCCCACGCCCAGCGTGAATCCGACCGCGATCGGCGCCATCACGGCGAGCAGGCCGGGCGTGGCGAGTTCGCGCAGCGCGTCCTTGGTGCAGATGTCGACGACGCGTCCGTACTCCGGCTGTTCGCTGTAGTCCATGATCCCGGGGTGCTCGCGGAACTGCCTGCGCACCTCGTAGACCACGGCCATCGCCGAGCGCGCCACCGCATTGATCGCGAGCCCCGAGAAGAGGAAGACGACCGCGGCGCCGAACATCAGCCCCACCAGGTTGTTGGGCTGGGAGATGTCCAGACTCAGCCCCATCTCGCCGGACTTGGCGTCCACGTCCTGCACCGCGGTGGCGATCGCATCTCGGTACGAACCGAAGAGCGCCGCGGCGGCGAGCACGGCCGTGGCGATGGCGATGCCCTTGGTGATGGCCTTGGTGGTGTTGCCGACGGCGTCCAGGTCGGTGAGCACCTGCGCGCCCGCGCCCTCGACGTCCCCGGACATCTCGGCGATGCCCTGGGCGTTGTCGGAGACGGGTCCGAAGGTGTCCATGGCGACGATGACGCCGACGGTGGTGAGCAGGCCGGTGCCGGCCAGGGCCACGGCGAAGAGTGCGAGCATGATCGACGTACCGCCGAGCAGGAAGGCTCCGTACACCCCGAGGCCGATCAGCAGCGCGGTGTAGACGGCGGATTCCAGCCCGAGGGAGACCCCGGCGAGCACGACGGTCGCCGCACCGGTCATCGAGGACTTGCCGATGTCCCTGACCGGGCGCCGGCTGGTCTCGGTGAAGTATCCGGTGAGCTGCTGGATCAGGGCGGCCAGCACGATGCCGATGGCGACGGCGATGAGCGCGAGAACCCTCGGGTTGCCGCTGTGGCCGCTGATCGCGGTGTCGGTGACGCCCTTCAAGTCGGCGTAGGAGGACGGCAGATAGACGAAGACCGCGATCGCCACCAGGACGAGCGAGATCACGGCGGAGATGAAGAATCCGCGGTTGATGGCGGACATTCCGTTGCGGTCGGCGCGCCGGGGGGCGACGGCGAAGATGCCGATCATCGCGGTGACCACGCCGATCGCCGGGACGATGAGCGGAAAGGCGAGACCGTAGTCGCCGAAGGCGGCCTTGCCGAGGATGAGGGCGGCGACGAGGGTGACGGCGTACGACTCGAAGAGGTCGGCCGCCATGCCCGCGCAGTCCCCGACGTTGTCGCCCACGTTGTCGGCGATGGTGGCGGCGTTACGCGGATCGTCCTCGGGGATGCCCTGCTCGACCTTGCCGACCAGGTCGGCTCCGACGTCTGCGGCCTTGGTGAAGATGCCGCCGCCGACCCTCATGAACATGGCGATGAGGGCGGCTCCCAGACCGAAGCCCTCAAGGACCTTGGGGGCGTTGGCCGCGTACACGAGCACGACGGTGGAGGCACCGAGCAGACCGAGGCCCACCGTGAACATGCCGACCACGCCGCCCGTACGAAAAGCGATCTTCATCGCTTTGTGGGAAACGGCGGTGAGATCCTTTTCCGGCTCACCCTCCCCGGGGGTCGCTTCTCGCGCGGCAGCGGCCACGCGCACATTTGCCCGTACGGCCAGACGCATGCCGATGTAGCCGGTGGCGGCGGAGAATACCGCGCCCACCAGGAAGAACAGCGAACGCCCAATGCGCTGCGACCAGTTGTCCGAGGGGAGCAGGAAGAGCAGGAAGAACACCACCACGGCAAAGACGCCGAGTGTGCGCAACTGCCGTCCCAGATAGGCATTCGCGCCTTCCTGCACGGCTGCCGCGATCTTCTTCATGGAGTCGGTGCCCTCGCCTGCCGCCAGCACCTGGCGCACCAGCAGCTGGGCGACGAGCAGGGCCGCCACAGCCACCACAGCGATGACGATCACGATGATGCGGTTGTCGTGGGTCAGTACCGCCATTCGTCCTCCTTGACGCTTGACGCGCGAAGCTCAAGATGTGGACGGATTGTAGGGAGCGGATCCTGATCAAAACAGTGTGCTGCAAATGGAATTGACCTTCGACTTAATGGGCCAGAACCATTCCCACCCATTAAGGATCTAGGAGAAAAGAAAAAGGCCCTGCTCAGCAGGGCCATAAAAAGAATCAAGAAACGTGGGGGTTTACGGAAGAACCGTCGCAGGAGTTGTCGGCCAGCTCATGCGGATGACGCCCCCGGACTCACCGGAGGTGACCTCCACGTCGTCGACGAGACCGCTGATGACCGCGAGACCCATCTCGTCCTCGCCGTCCTCGTCCACGTCCGCGTCGGGCGCGGAGGGATCCGAGGCGGTGCGCGCACCGGGGACCGAGGCGGACTCTCCGGCGTGGTCCGGGACTTCGTCCCCGACCTCGATGGAGAACGTCTTCTCCTCCTCGGTCAGCACGACCCGTACGGGCGCCGTGATGCCGTGGGAACGGTGCAACCCCACCGCTCGGGAACACGCCTCTCCGACCGCGAGCCTGACCTCGTCGAGGACCGCCTCGTCCACCCCTGCCCTGCGTGCCACGGCGGCCGCCACCAGACGGGCGGTCCTGACGTGTTCGGGCTGGGCGCTGAAGCGGAGTTCAACGGTTGCCATGCGATCCCCCTCAGACCTGCGGACGTCCCGACGTGCGGGTGGTACGAAAGTGCATCCCAGGGGACCGGGCTGGAAGCCCGGCACCCCTGCGTTCTCTTCCGGAAGCCGTCAGTCAGTAGCTGCGACGGCTTCGTCGACCGTGGTGTGAATGGGGAACACCTTGGTCAGACCGGTGATGCGGAAGATCTTGAGAATGCGCTCCTGGTTGCAGACCAGGCGCAGCGAGCCCTCATGGGCACGCACACGCTTCAGGCCGCCAACGAGCACGCCGAGTCCGGTGGAGTCGAGGAAGTCCACGCCCTCCATGTCGACGACCAGGTGGTAGCTGCCGTCGTTCACCAACTCGACCAACTGCTCGCGCAGCTTGGGCGCGGTATATACATCAATCTCGCCACCGACCTCGACGACCGTACGGTCGCCACCAGGGCCGGACACATTGCGAGTCGACAGGGACAGGTCCACGGATCCTCCAGCACCTTGCTATCGAGCGGCCGTCCCCTAAGGAACTCCCCGGCGGAGCCAGGGAACGGATCGCCAGCCGCGATGGCATTCAATCACTTACCAGCAGCCATGCACGACGCCTTGGGACCATTGTCCGTCACGCCAGTGACACACTCGGTGCCGATGGCCACGAATCACCGTCCCAGACGACCCACTGCGGGCACAGGCGTTCGCCCTACCCCCCGTGAGGTTCTCGACCGGCTCGCGTCGGGGCCGAGCCGGTCTGCGCGCATCACTCATACGGAGCACTTGCCCCCGCGTACGGGAACCCATGCCGTCTGGCCGCACCGTATCCGGCCGGAAGTGATCAACGCCATCCAGTCGAGTGGCATCGAGCACCCCTGGACCCACCAGGCGACCGCCGCCGAGCATGCGCTGGACGGCGAATCCGTGGTCATCGCCACCGGCACCGCCTCCGGCAAGTCCCTCGCCTACCTCGCCCCGGTGCTCTCGGCCCTCCTCGACGGCTCCGAGGCGCCCAACGGCCGGGGTGCGACCGCCCTCTACCTCGCTCCCACCAAGGCGCTGGCCGCCGATCAGCGCCGCTCGGTCAAGGAGCTCGCCGCCCCGCTCGGCAACGCGATCCGCCCCGCGGTGTACGACGGGGACACCCCCGTCGAAGAACGCGAATGGGTGCGCCAGTACGCGAACTACGTCCTCACCAATCCGGACATGCTGCACCGCGGGATCCTGCCCTCCCACCCCCGCTGGGCCTCCTTCCTGCGCGCGCTGCGCTACGTCGTCATCGACGAGTGCCACACCTACCGGGGCGTCTTCGGATCCCACGTCGCCCAGATCCTGCGCCGCCTGCGCCGCCTCTGCGCGCGCTACGGCTCCGACCCCGTCTTCCTCCTCGCCTCGGCCACCTCCGCGGACCCTGCGATCGCCGCGGGCCGCCTCACCGGCCTGCCGGTGAAGGAGGTCGCCGACGACGCCTCGCCGCGCGGCGAGCTGGTCTTCGCCCTCTGGGAGCCCCCGCTCACCGATCTCCACGGCGAGCAGGGCGCCCCCGTACGCCGTACCGCCACCGCCGAGACCGCCGACCTCCTCACCGACCTGACCGTCCAGGGCGTCCGCTCGGTCGCTTTCGTACGGTCCCGGCGCGGCGCCGAACTGATCTCCGTCATCGCCCAGGAACGCCTCTCCGAGATCGACCGGGGCCTGGCCCGCCGCGTCGCCGCCTATCGCGGCGGCTACCTCCCCGAGGAACGCCGCGCCCTGGAACGCGCCCTGCACTCCGGCGAACTCCTGGGCCTGGCCGCCACCACCGCACTCGAACTCGGCATCGACGTCTCAGGCCTGGACGCCGTGATCATCACCGGCTATCCCGGCACCCGTGCCTCGCTCTGGCAGCAGGCCGGCCGGGCGGGCCGGGCAGGCCAGGGCGCGCTGGCGATCCTGATCGCCCGCGACGATCCCCTGGACACCTATCTGGTCCACCACCCCGAGGCGCTCTTCGACCAGCCCGTCGAATCCACCGTCCTGGACCCCGACAACCCCTACGTGCTGGCCCCCCACCTCTGCGCGGCCGCCTCCGAGATCCCGCTCACCGAGGCCGACCTCGCGCTGTTCGGCCCGGCGAGCGCCGACCTGATGCCGCAGCTCGAAGCGGCGAAACTGCTCCGCCGCCGCGGCCCGTCCTGGTACTGGACCCGCCGCGAGCGGGCCGCCGACCTCACCGACATCCGGGGAGACGGCGGCCGCCCCGTCCAGATCGTCGAAGCCGCCACGGGCCGTCTCCTGGGCACCGTCGACGAAGGCTCCGCCCACACCGCCGTCCACGACGGCGCGATCCACCTCCACCAGGGCCGTACGTACCTGGTGAAGCACCTGGACCTGGAGGACTCCGCCGCGCTGGTCGAGGAGGCCAACCCGCCGTACTCCACGACCGCCCGCGACACCACCGCCATCTCCGTCCTGGAGACCGACACCGAGATCCCCTGGGGCTCAGGCCGTCTCTGCTACGGCTCCGTCGAGGTCACCCACCAGGTCGTCTCCTTCCTGCGCCGCAAACTCATCACCGGCGAAGTGCTCGGCGAATCCAAGCTCGACCTCCCGCCCCGCACCCTGCGCACCCGCGCCGTCTGGTGGACGGTCACCGAGGACCAGCTCGACGCCGCCCGCATCAACCCGGAGATCCTCGGCGGCGCCCTGCACGCCGCGGAACACGCCTCCATCGGGATGCTCCCGCTCTTCGCGACCTGCGACCGCTGGGACATCGGCGGCGTCTCCATCCCGCTCCATCCCGACACCCTCCTGCCCACGGTCTTCGTCTACGACGGCCATCCCGGCGGCGCCGGATTCGCCGAACGCGCCTTCCACACGGCCCGGGAGTGGCTCACCGCGACCCGCCAGGCCATCGCCTCCTGCGAGTGCGACGCGGGCTGCCCGTCGTGCATCCAGTCCCCCAAGTGCGGCAACGGCAACGACCCCCTGCACAAGCGGGGCGCCATCCGCCTCCTCACGGAACTGCTGAAGGAGGCCCCGCCCGGGCCCTGACCTCGGGTGCGTACGGACCGAACCCGACCCCTACGGTCACATCGGCGATCTCCCCGTCCACCGCGCACCGCACCACCAGTGCCCCCTGTGCCGAGGCCACTCGCCCGGCGGCAGCACAGGCATCCACCTGCCCCCGCAGCGCCCGGTCGGCCGCGGCGAGCGCCGCCAGATCGGCGGCTCCGCCGGCCCGGTGCCGGGTGACGACCACCTGGCCCATGGTCAGTACGACGGCGAACACGGCGCCCAGCGCGGTGGTCACCATGACGCCCCACACGGTCGCGAAACCCTGGTCCCCCGCGCATCGGGACCGACTTTCCCCGGTCACCGCTCCACCCCCACCACGTCCTCCGCCAGCGCCGCGGCCCCGGCGCTCAGGGTCAGTCCCAGCGGCCCCGGCCCAGGAGTCCGCACAGCGACCCGCACCCGCCACAGGTCCCCGGCCCGCGCGACCGTGACCGAAGCGCCCCGCGGCGCCGCCGACCGAGCGGCGGCCACCGCAGCGGCCTCCGGCTCCGACCGCGCCGCCGCTCTCGCCCCGGCCCTCGCCGCATCCACGCACTGGATCTGCGCGGCGGCCGCCATCAACGCCCACACCAGCGCCAGGACGAACATCACCAGGGCCGGGACGACCATCGCCGCCTCCGCGGTCACATAGCCCCTGTCCGCCTCAGAACTGCGCATGGAGGGCCTTCTCCACGACCGCCTGCAGCGCGGCCGCCACCGGCCCGCTCGTGACCACCTTGTAGAGCACCGCGGCGAAGGCGCACGCCGCGATCGTCCCCATGGCGTACTCCGAAGTGGACATCCCCGCGTCCCTGGCGCCCGCGCTCACACGGGCCCGCATCCAGTTCCACATGCCATCAACCCCCTTGAATTCGAACCTCAGTTGTCCTGCTTCAGTTGCCGCGCAGCAGATGACTCGCCAGACCGATCACCACCGGCGCCACCCCCACCGCCAGGAAGGCCGGCAGAAAGCAGAGCCCCACCGGAGCCGTGATCCGTACGGATGCCCGCTGCGCCCGGGCCCTGGCCGCCCGCGCCTGCTCGGCCCGCAGACCCGAGGCCAGCCGGGCCACCGCTTCGGCGGCCGGAGCCCCGGTGGACCCGGATCGCTCCAGACAGCGGGCCAGCGCGGACGCCCCCGGTATCGCCCCGAACCGCCCCCACGCCTGGGCCGGTTCACCGCCGAGCCGCAGCTCCGCTGCCGCCCTGGCCAACACCTCGCCGACCCGGCCCCCGAGCGACTCCCCCACCGCCTCGGCCGCCTCGCGCGGGCTCGCCCCGGCTGCGACACAGGCCGACAACAGATCCGCGGCAAGAGGGAGTTCACCGCTAACGAGCCTGTCCGCGCCCGCGGACGGCCTGCGCCGCCGCTGCCAGCGCCACACCCCACAGGCTGCGCCGAGACCCACCACGACCCCGGCCACACCGCCCACCAGCACATAGCCGGTGACCAGGGCCCCCGCCGGTCCGCCCCAGCGGCGCCCCCACACTCCGTACGCGGGCCGCCACCGCGACCGCCTCGCACGCTCCATGGCCAGCAGAGCGGCAACCCGCCTGCGCACCCGCCGGTCCCTGCGGCGCGCCTCCACCTCGAAGGCCAGCCACCCCAGCGCGGACGTTACGCACACGACCGCCCCCAGCCTGTGGACAACTTCGCCGCTCACGCGCCCTCCCCCGCTCGTACGATCCGCCCGGCCCACACAAGACCGGCCCCTTCCAGCACCCCGCCCGCCACCAGGCAACCGAGGCCCGCCGGCGAGTGCAGCAGCGTCCGCAGCGGGTCCGCGCCCAGCCCCGTCCCCAGCAGGAGCCCCATCACCGGCAGCACCGCAAGGATCACGACCGTCGAGCGCGCCCCCGCCAATTCGGCATGCAGGTCCGCACGTTGGTCCCGTTCCGTGCGCAGCGCCCGCTCCAGACCGTCCAGCCCGGCAGCGAGACCCGCCCCGCCGTCCACCGAGACCCGCCAGCAGGCAGCCACCCCGACCAGCCCCTCGGCCCCCGGCTCCAGCGCCGCCAGCCGCAGCGCACCGGGCACGTCGCCGCCGAACCGGGCCGCCGCCAGCACCGCGGCCTCCGCCCCGCCGAACGCCCCCGAGCCCCGCCCGGCGGCGAGCAGCGCCTGCCCCGGCTGCCGCCCCGCCCGCAGCTCGCCCGCCACGGCCCCGCACAGGGCGATCACCGCATCGGTCCGCCGAAGCCGTATCCGCGCCGCAGCCGCCTTCCTCAACCGCCGCCCCACCAGAGGCACCGCCACCGCTCCCGCGATCAACGGCAGTACGGACACGCCCAGTACGGCCACCACCGCCGCCACCGGCAGACACAGCCACTCGCGAGGCAGCCGTCGCCAGTCCGCCCACACCGGCGCCTTCCGCACCGGCCCCGCAGCCGCCACCGCCGCCCCGTCGGCGAACAGCAGCCGGGCTCTCCGCAACCCCTGGTCACGCCCCGCGAAAAGCCACACGGCCAGCCCGGAACACAACACCGCTGCGAACATCACCCCGTTCATCCCGCACCTCCCGCGATCATCGAGCGCAGCCGCTCCCAGCCCCGCTCGTGCACAAAGCCCTCCGCACCCCACCGCAGCGCCGGTACGGTCACGACCAGCCCCGCCGGATCCCGGTCCAGCACCCGGACCTCCGCGATCCGCCGCTGCCCGGCCCGGTCCCGTACGAGATGGACCACCACAGCCAGTGCGGCCGCCAACTGGCTGTGCAGCGCTGCCCGATCGAGCCCCGCCGCCGTCCCCAGCGCCTCCAGCCGCGCCGGCACGTCCGCCGCCGCATTGGCATGGACCGTCCCGCAACCGCCCTCATGGCCCGTGTTCAGAGCGGCCAGCAGCTCGGTCACCTCGGCTCCCCGGACCTCCCCGACCACCAGCCGGTCGGGTCTCATCCGCAGCGCCTGGCGCACCAGATCCTGCAGCGTCACCCGCCCTGCGCCCTCCTGGTTGGGCGGCCGCGCCTCGAGGCGCACGACATGCGGGTGATCGGGCCGCAGTTCCGCCGAGTCCTCGGCCAGCACGATCCGCTCCTGCGGGCCGACCAGACCGAGCAGCGACGACAGCAGCGTCGTCTTCCCGCTGCCCGTCCCGCCGCTGACCAGGAAGGAGAGCCGGGCCCCGATCAGCGCCCGCAGCACCTCCTCGCCGGCCGGCGGGACCGTCCCCGCCGCCACCAACTCGCCCAGTGTGAAAGCCTGTCGCCGCACCACCCGCAGCGAGAGGCACGTCGACCCGACGGCCACCGGCTCCAGCACCGCATGCATCCGTGTCCCGTCCGGCAGCCGCGCATCCACCCACGGCCGCGCATCGTCGAGCCGCCGCCCCGCCACCGCCGCCAGGCGCTGCGCAAGGCGCCGTACGGCGGCCGCGTCCGGAAAGACCACCCCGGTCAGTTCGAGCCCGGCACCCCGGTCCACCCACACCCGGTCAGGTGCTGCCACCAGCACATCCGTCACGCATGGATCGGCGAGCAGCGCCTGAAGCGGCCCCGTCCCCACCAGCTCCGAGCGCAACTCGTCGGCCGCGCCCAGCACTTCGGCGTCCCCCAGCAGCCGCCCCTGCTCGCGCAACGCCGCGGCCACCCTGGCCGGTGTCGGTTCGGCCCCGCTCTCCGCCAGCCGCTGCCGTACGGCCTCCAGAAGCCCCGCACTCATGCCACCCCACCGCCCGCCAGCGCCTGCTCCCAGAAGGCCGTACAGAAGCGCGCCAGCGGCCCCCGCACCCTGCTGCCCGGCGGGGCACCACTGCCCTGCGCCTCCAACAAGCCCTCTTCCAACGGAAGTTCACCCGCAAGAGGAAGCGCAAGCGCCCGGGCGACCCACTCCTCGTCGAGCCCCGCCCCATAAGGGCCGCGCACCACCGCCCGCAGATCCGTGAGCACCATCGACACCATCGAGGCCACGCGCCCCGCGGCGGCGACGGCCCGCAGCTCGCCCGGCACCACGAGCAGCCCCAGATCCAGCTGCGCCAGCGCCTCCGCCACGCTCTCGTCGACCCGCCGCGGCAGATCCACCACGACCACCCCGCCACCCCTGCGCGCGGCGGCCAGCACCGTGCGCATCGCATCCGGCGCGATCGTCACGGCATCCCTGCGGTCCCAGCTCAGCACACGCAGGGCGTGCATCTGCGGCAGCGACTCCTCGAGCGCGACCCCGCCGACCCGCCCCTTGGACCGGGCAAAATCCGGCCAGCGCCGCCCTTTGGCCTGTTCTCCGCCGAGGAGTACGTCCAGACCGCCGCCGAGCGGATCCCCGTCGATCAGCATGGTGCGCTGCCCACCGCGTGCGGCGGTCACCGCCAGCGCGCAGGCAAGTGTCGAAGCCCCGGCCCCGCCCCGCCCTCCGATCACCCCTACGGTCAGCGCCTGCTTCCCCACCCCTTCGGCCACATCGGCGATGCGCTCGACGAGCCAGCTCTCCGCGTCGGGCAGCATCAGCACATGGTCGGCGCCGATCTCCACGGCACGACGCCAGACATCGGGGTCGTCCTGGTCCTTGCCCACGAGATACACCCCGGGTCTGCGCACGGCACCGCGCACCCGGGGCGCCGCGTCGCCGCCGACCAGAATCAGCGGCGCACCCTCCCAGCCACCCTTCCGGTCCGGCACCCCGTGATGGACTTCCGGTTCCGCTCCGGCCGCGGCGCACAGGCGAAGCAGGTCGTCGAGAAGTTCCGCATCCTCGGTGACGATCAGCGGTCCGCCCCTGCGTTCCCCGGCAGTCGACAGACGATCAGGCGTGAAGGATCCAGCCACGATCTCCGCCCCCCTTCTCACTGCGATTGATTCGAGCCGCGAAGTTCGGGCTCGCAATCACCGTGCAGGGATCCGGGAAATTGAGTGGATCTTGCTTAAAAACTGTGGACAAGCGAACGGTTGTGAATATGTCCGCCACTCATACCAGTGACTTCCGGAGCGCAGCGCAACCACTACACACGGTGACGAGTCTTGGTGGTCAGAGGAAGACGCCGGCGCGGCACGCAAGGAGGGGACCCGACAGGACGAGATCAGATACCGGAGCCGAAAATGCGTCCGGACATGCGACGACCCCAGCCGGGGGGGAGAGCTGGGGTCGTCCCCACGGTCGACTCGGGGGGGGAGGAGCCGAACCGGGGTAGCACGGTCGCGAACGATCCGTGACTTCCATGGTGTACCCGAAGGCCTTCTCAGGCAAACCCACGCGCCACAGAGTACGCCGAATGGTGGGCGCCTATGCTCGGCGTCGTGGAAAACCACTCCTCTCCGCGTACCGCAGCCTTCTTTGACCTCGACAAGACGGTCATCGCCAAATCGTCGACGCTGACCTTCAGCAAGTCCTTCTACCAAGGCGGACTGATCAACCGAAGGGCTGTGCTGCGCACCGCGTACGCACAGTTCGTCTTCCTCGCGGGAGGCGCCGACCACGACCAGATGGAGCGGATGCGCGAGTACCTCTCCGCGCTCTGCAAAGGCTGGAACGTCCAGCAGGTCAAGGAGATCGTCGCCGAGACGCTCCACGACCTCATCGATCCGATCATCTACGACGAGGCCGCCTCCCTCATCGAGGAGCACCACGCCGCCGGCCGCGACGTGGTGATCGTCTCGACTTCCGGCGCCGAGGTCGTCGAGCCGATCGGCGATCTCCTCGGCGCCGACCGCGTGGTGGCCACGCGGATGGTCGTCGGCGAGGACGGCTGCTTCACCGGCGAGGTGGAGTACTACGCCTATGGGCCCACCAAGGCGGAGGCGGTCAAGGAGCTCGCCGCCTCCGAGGGCTACGACCTGGCGCGCTGTTACGCGTACAGCGACTCGGCCACCGACGTCCCGATGCTCGCATCGGTCGGCCATCCCTACGCGGTCAATCCCGACCGCGCGCTGCGCCGCGAAGCGACGGCCCGCGACTGGCCGATTCTCGTCTTCAACCGTCCGGTCAGGCTGAAGCAGCGACTGCCCGGCTTCCGGATCCCGCCCCGGCCGGCCCTCGTCGCGGCTGCCGCGGTCGGTGCTGCCGCGGCAACCGCAGGCCTTGTCTGGTACGTGAACCGGGCAGGTCGGCGACGCAGTGCATTTGCCCGTATTTGAACCTAAAAGTAAAGAAGTGCGGCCAGGGGTTCCGCTTCCCCGGCATCAGGAGTACAAAGGATTCAACGGCCCGCGAGACCAAGGACATCCGAGAGGATCACCTGAAGACGCAGTAAGGCCCCACGGACCGAGCATGGAAGTTGAGCACCCACGCGACGTCGACCCGTCGATTACGGGCCAGCCGCACCAGGTAACGGGCATAAAGAACCCGACCTGATGGGCAATATTCGAGGACGCTTGGTAACTCGGCAGACATGCCAGCGGCGGTACCGAATCCGGTACCGCCGCAACCCTTTCCGGGGCCTGATCCCCGGACACGGAACCTGTCAGGCCGCGCCCCGCTGCAGCGCCTCGCAGACGGCAGTCGACTCCCGCACCCCGAGACCCACCGCGCGACCACAGTGCGCGATCCAGGCCGCCATACCTTCCGGGGTCCCCGACGCATAGCCGTCGAGCGCCGCGGCGTACGCCGCCCGCCCCTGTTCCGCGTGGCCGACCTCGGCCGGGCAGATGGACTTCGGGTCCAGGCCGCTGCCGATCAGCACGATCCGCTCGGCAGCACGCGCGACGAGGCCGTTGTGCGAACCGAAGGGCCGCAGCGCGAGCAGTTCACCGTGTACGACCGCGGCCGTGACCAGCGCAGGCGCGGAACTCCCGGCGATGATCAGCTCCGCGAGCCCGTCCAGCCGTCCCGCGACCTCGGCCGAGTCGGGCACCGCGAGCTCGACCAGCGGCTCGTCCACCGGTTCGCCCGCGAGCCGGGGGCGGCCCACGGTGCCCTCCGGGCTCACTCCGCCGGCGGCGACCAGATGCAGCCGCGCGAGGACGCGAAGGGGCGACTGCCGCCAGATGGAGAGCAGTTGACCCGCCTCGGCGGTCAGCCGCAAGGCGGCGCCGACCGTACGGGCCTCGTCCTCACCGCTGAAGTCGGTGCGCCGCCGTACCTCCTCCAGCGCCCAGTCCGCTCCCGAAAGTGCGGCCGACCCGCGCGAACCGCGCAGCGCCGCCTCCGCCGTGACCTCGTTGCTGCGGCGCCGCATGACGCGGTGCCCGTAGACCTGGTCCACGGCCTTGCGCACGGAGTCGACAGCTTCGCCGACACCCGGCAGCGAACCCAGGGCGGCAAGGGGATCCGTCGGACCCGATGAAGACGTACTCATAAGTAGGGAGGCTACGCGCCCCTACCACCCGCCCCACCTTGGAGTGGTCTTCTTCACTGAGGGCACCCACGCACCGCAGTCATCCGGCTACCCTTCGTGAACATGAAGATCGCTTTCGTGGGGAAGGGCGGCAGCGGCAAGACCACGCTGTCATCGCTCTTCATCCGCCACCTCACCGCCAATGAAGCCCCCGTCGTCGCCGTCGACGCCGACATCAACCAGCACCTGGGCGCCGCGCTCGGCCTGAGCGACGAGGAGACCGCCGCGCTGCCCGCGATGGGCGCGCACCTCCCCCTCATCAAGGACTATCTCCGCGGCTCCAACCCCCGGATCGCCTCCGCCGAGACGATGATCAAGACGACGCCGCCCGGCGAGGGCTCGCGTCTGCTGCAAATCACCGGGAGCAATCCGGTGTACGACGCCTGCGCGCGCCCCGTCCAGCTCGACGACGGCGTGATCAGGCTGATGGCGACGGGGCCCTTCACCGAGTCCGACCTGGGTGTGGCCTGCTACCACTCCAAGGTCGGCGCGGTCGAGCTCTGCCTCAACCATCTGATCGACGGGCCCGAGGAGTTCATGGTCGTCGACATGACGGCGGGCTCCGACTCCTTCGCCTCGGGGATGTTCACCCGCTTCGACATGACCTTCCTGGTGGCGGAACCGACCAGGAAGGGAGTCTCGGTGTACCGCCAGTACAAGGAGTACGCACGGGACTTCGGCATCGCGCTGAAGGTCGTCGGCAACAAGGTGCGCGACAAGGACGACCTGGACTTCCTGCGCTCCGAGGTCGGCGACGACCTCCTGGTCACCGTCGCCCACTCCGACTGGGTGCGCGCGATGGAGAAGGGCCGCCCGCCCCGCTTCGAACTCCTGGAGGCGGGCAACAGGCTGGCCCTGCAGGCACTTCAGGACGCCGCGGAGGATTCGTACGAGCAGCGCGACTGGGAGCGCTACACGCGCCAGATGGTGCACTTCCACCTGAAGAACGCGGAGAGTTGGGGCAACGAGAAAACGGGGGCCGACCTGGCTGCCCAGGTCGACCCCGCGTTCATGCTGGGCGAGAAGCTGCTGGCCGCACAAGCGTCATGACCACCACGGCCGTCGGCCCGAACCGACGGCCGGAGGCCGGCGCAGCACCCCGAAGCCTGTGAGGCGCCTCAGCGCCGAACAGTGCGAGGGGTGCAAAAAGAGGAACCTGCCTGGCTGCCCAGGTCGACCCCGCGTTCATGCTGGGCGAGAAACTGCTGGCCGCACAAGCGTCATGACCACCACGGCCGTCGGCCCGAACCGACGGCCGGAGGCCGGCGCAGCACCCCGAAGGAAACTCGTCGAGTTCAGTGGTGCTGCGACTTCTTGACGTCCAACTGGTGCGGATGCGCGGCCAGATAGGCCGCCCATCCCTCCTTCGGCTGCTGGGCCACGGCGAGTTGCTGCAGTTTCTTGATCGTCGCCGGGTCCTGGGCCTCCATCCAGTTCACCAGCTGCTTGAAGGACACGCAGCGCACGCCCTTCTTCTTGCAGACCGTGCGGACCACTTCCTCGACGGCGCGCATGTACGTGCCGCCGTTCCAGGACTCGAAGTGGTTGCCCATGATCAGCGGGGCGCGGTTCCCGGTGTACGCGCGGTCGAAGGCCTGGAGCAGGCCGTCGCGCATCTGGTTGCCCCAGTAGGCGTGCTTCGACGGGTCGCCGTGCACCGTCCCCGACTGGTTGAACATGAAGTTGTAGTCCATCGAGAGCGTCTCGAAGGCCCGTCCCGGCACAGGGACCGTCTGCATCGGGATGTCCCACATGCCCTCGCGCCGCTGCGGCCAGATCTGGGTGCCGACGCCGCTGGAGTCGTAGCGGAAGCCCAGCGTCCGGGCGGCCCGCATCTCGTTCTGCTGGCCCTCCAGGCAGGGGGTGCGGCCGCCGACGAGCTCCCGCTCGTAGTCGAAGGGCAGCGGCTTCTCGTGCTTCAGGCCGGTGGTGGACTTCCAGGTCTTCACGAAGGACTTGGCCTGGCGGATCTCGCTCTGCCACTCCGGTACGGACCAGGTGCCGACCCCGCCGTCGGGCCCGCAGAAGTGCCCGTTGAAGTGGGTGCCGATCTCGTTGCCGTCCTGCCAGGCCGCGCGGATCTGATCGGCGGTGTTGCGGATCGACTTGATGTCGTTGAAGCCGATGTCGGAGCTGCCCTGGGAGTGCCGGGGCGGGGAGTAGAGGTCGCGCTTCTCGGTCGGCAGCATGTAGACGCCGCTGAGGAAGAAGGTCATCGTCGCGTCGTTCTCCTTGGCGACCTTGCGGAAGTGCGAGAAGAGCTTCTGGCTGTCCTCACCCGCACCGTCCCAGGAGAAGACGACGAACTGTGGTGGCTGCTGCCCGGGTTTCAGCCGCTCGGGACGCAGGACGTTTGGCTGTGCTCCGGTGTACGCCGTGGAGCCGTCGCCGATCAGGCGGACCGGCGCGACGGCCGGGGCCTGGTGCGGCTGGGCCGCAGCGCCCTTTTTACCGCCGGGGGCCGCCTGCTCCGCGCCCGAACAGCCTGCGGCGCCGGCGAGCAGAGCCGCGGAAATCGACCAGAGTGCGATTTTTCGGGGGGTGTCCATCATGGGCCCAACCCTTGCCCCTCCGTCTTGACCGATGCCAGGCGACACAGTCACTGAATCGGGTGAACCATTGCGCCATTTGTCCGTATTACCCGGCCCCGATCTTTACTCTGCATTACGATTCGTTTACCGAGAGTTGATAAATCCCGCCGCTGCACGCCGTGACCCACGGCCGCGTCACCACTTGTCCGCGACCGCGCTGCCCCGGAGGAGACGGGAAACCATGTCTGCCTGCGCCCCCACTCGCACCCGTACACGTCTGCGCATTCCGCGCTCCCAGCGCCCCCACTCCCCGCCGCCCGGCGGAGACGGAGACGGGAACGGTCGTCGGCCGCGCTTCAGGCTCCGTATCGCCGGGGCCGACCTCTCCGCCTCGATCACCGTCTTCCTGATCGCCGTCCCGATGTCTCTGGGGCTCGCGGTCGCCATCAACGCCCCGCTGGAGGCAGGCCTCGTCGCCGCTGCCGTCGGCGGAATCCTCGCCGGACTGCTCGGCGGATCGGCCCTTCAGGTCAGTGGCCCTTCGGCCGGACTGACCGTGGTCACCGCCGGGTTGATCCAGGTGTACGGCTGGCGCACCACCTGCGCCATCACCATCTGCGCGGGTCTGCTCCAGGTCGTCCTGGGCTCGCTCCGTACGGCGCGCGGCGCACTCGCCGTCTCCCCCGCCATCGTGCACGGCACGCTCGCCGGCATCGGCGTCGCCATCGCACTGGCCCAGCTGCACATCGTCCTCGGCGGTACACCCCAGAGCTCCGCCATGGACAACGCACTTGCTCTGCCAGGGCAGTTGGCCCGCGTGGGACCCGCCGCACCCCTCATCGGCGCCCTCACCATCGCCGTACTGGTGGCCTGGCCCCGCCTTCCCGGCCGTATCGGCAAGAAGCTGCGGAAGATTCCCGCCGCGCTCACCTCGGTCGTCCTGGCGACCGCCGTGGCCGCCGTCGCGGCGCCCGGCATCGCCCGCGTCGACCTGCCGTCCTGGAGTTCGCACGCGCTGCCGGAGATGCCGAAGGGGCCGGTGCTCGGACTGATCACGGCCGTCTTCACGGTGATGCTGGTGGCCAGCCTGGAGTCGCTGCTCTCCGCGGTGGCCGTGGACAAGATGAGCGCCGACCGGCCCGGCGCCACCGGCGGCAAGGCGGACCTCGACCGCGAGCTGCGTGGGCAGGGCATCGCCAATGCCGTGTCCGGACTGCTCGGCGGGCTCCCCGTGTCGGGCGGCGCCGTGCGCGGCACGGCGAATGTGCGGGCCGGAGCCACGAGCCGCGCATCGACGGTGCTGCACGGGGTGTGGGTGCTGCTGGCCGCGGGCCTGCTGGTCACCGTCCTGGAGTGGATCCCGCTCGCCGCGCTGGCGGCGCTCGTGATGATGGTCGGCATCCAGATGGTCAACTTCGCGCACATCCGCAACGTCCACAAGCACCGCGAGTTCCTGGTGTACGCGGCCACGGTCTGCGGTGTCGTGCTTCTCGGTGTGCTCCAGGGCGTCGTCCTGGGGATCGCGGTGGCCGTCGGTGTCGCGCTGCACCGCCTCGCCAGGACGCGGATCATCTGCACGGAGGAAGAGAGCGGGGTCCACCGGGTGCGGGCGCGCGGGCAGTTGACGTTCCTCGCGGTCCCGCGGCTGAGCCGGACGCTGGGGCACATTCCCCAGGGGGCCCATGTGGTCGTGGAGTTGGACGGCTCCTTCATGGACCACGCCGCGTACGAGACGCTGCAGCACTGGCAGGAGGCGCACACCGCGCGCGGCGGCCGCGTCGAGGTGACGGGTCGCGCCGGTGGCCGTATCGCCGAGCCCGCCTCCGCGGCGCAGAGCTGCTGCCGCCCCTGGACGGCCTGGCGCAACCACCACTGCGACGACCACCACCCCGAGCAGCGGCCAGCGAACCGCCGGCTGGCCAGCGGAGTGAGCTCGTTCCAGCGCAATACGGCTCCGCTGGTACGGGAAGAACTGGCACGCCTCGCCCGCGAGGGCCAGACACCCTCCCAGCTCTTCCTCACCTGCTCCGACTCCCGCGTGGTCACCAGCATGATCACGTCCAGCGGCCCGGGCGATCTCTTCACCGTACGGAACGTGGGAAACCTGGTGCCGCTGCCCGGCGCGGAGGCCGGGGACGACTCGGTCGCCGCCGCCATCGAGTACGCGGTGGACATCCTGCGGGTCGACTCGATCACCGTCTGCGGGCACTCGGGGTGCGGTGCGATGCAGGCACTGCTCAACGCCTCCCCGGACGCCCCGATGACCCCGCTGCGGCGCTGGCTGCGGCACGGGCTGCCCAGCCTGGCGCGGATGCGGAGCCGGCACCACTCCTGGGCGCGGATCTCCGGACGGCTCCCCGCCGATGCGGTGGAACAGCTCTGTCTGACCAACGTGGTGCAGCAGCTCGAACACCTGCGGAGCCATGAGTCGGTGGCCAGGCGGCTGGCCGAGGGCACCCTGGAGCTGCACGGCATGTACTTCCATGTGGGCGAGGCCCAGGCGTACCTGCTCACCGATGCGCACGACCATGAGATGAAGGGTGTCTTCGCCGAGGTCGCTCCCGCGTAGCCCCGGCGCCACAACAGGTCTACACCAATTTCTTACCGTGAGCTCTTGTCAGGGAGCGTCACGGGCTGATGAGGTATGACCTGGGACACGAGGGTTTTATGGAGAAGGGCGATGTCGTGAGCAACGAGAGCTTGGCCAACCTGCTCAAGGAGGAGCGTCGCTTCGCGCCGCCCGCCGAGCTGGCCGCGAACGCGAACGTCACGGCGGAGGCGTACGAGCAGGCGAAGACCGACCGCCTCGGCTTCTGGGCCGAGCAGGCCCGGCGGCTCAGCTGGGCGACCGAGCCCACGGAGACGCTCGACTGGTCCAACCCGCCCTTCGCCAAGTGGTTCGCGGACGGCAAGCTCAACGTCGCGTACAACTGCGTCGACCGCCATGTCGAGGCCGGCAACGGCGACCGCGTCGCCATCCACTTCGAGGGCGAGCCGGGTGACAGCCGTGCCATCACGTACGCCGAGCTCAAGGACGAGGTGTCGCGCGCCGCGAACGCCCTGACCGAGCTGGGTGTGGTCAAGGGCGACCGGGTCGCCGTCTATCTGCCGATGATCCCGGAGGCCGTCATCTCGATGCTGGCCTGCGCCCGCATCGGCGCCGCCCACTCGGTGGTCTTCGGCGGCTTCTCGGCCGAGGCCGTCGCCTCCCGCATCCAGGACGCCGACGCCAAGCTCGTCATCACGTCGGACGGCGGCTACCGCCGCGGCAAGCCCTCGGCGCTGAAGCCGGCCATCGACGAGGCCGTCGCCAAGTGCCCGCAGGTCGAGAACGTGCTGGTCGTACGGCGTACGGGCCAGGACGTCGTATGGAACGCGGAACGCGATGTCTGGTGGGACGACATCGTCGCCCGTCAGTCCGCCGAGCACACCCCCGAGGCCTTCGAGGCGGAGCAGCCGCTCTTCATCCTCTACACCTCGGGCACCACGGGTAAGCCGAAGGGCATCCTGCACACCTCCGGCGGCTACCTCACCCAGGCGTCGTACACCCACCACGCGGTCTTCGACCTCAAGCCGGAGACGGATGTCTACTGGTGCACGGCCGACATCGGCTGGGTCACCGGGCACTCGTACATCGTCTACGGACCGCTCGCCAACGGCGCCACCCAGGTGATCTACGAGGGCACCCCGGACACCCCGCACCAGGGGCGCTTCTGGGAGATCGTGCAGAAGTACGGCGTGACGATCCTCTACACGGCGCCGACCGCGATCCGGACCTTCATGAAGTGGGGGGACGACATCCCCGCCAAGTTCGACCTGTCGTCGCTGCGCGTGCTGGGGTCCGTCGGTGAGCCGATCAACCCCGAGGCCTGGATCTGGTACCGCAAGCACATCGGCGCCGACACCTGCCCGATCGTGGACACCTGGTGGCAGACCGAGACCGGCGCGATGATGATCTCGCCGCTGCCGGGCGTCACCGAGACCAAGCCGGGCTCCGCGCAGCGCGCCCTGCCGGGCATCTCGGCGACCGTCGTCGACGACGACGCGAACGAGGTTCCCGACGGCGGGGGCGGCTATCTGGTGCTGACCGAGCCGTGGCCGTCGATGCTGCGGACGATCTGGGGCGACGACCAGCGGTTCATCGACACCTACTGGTCGCGCTTCGAGGGCAAGTACTTCGCGGGCGACGGCGCCAAGAAGGACGACGACGGCGACATCTGGCTGCTCGGGCGCGTCGACGACGTGATGCTGGTGTCCGGCCACAACATCTCGACCACCGAGGTCGAGTCCGCGCTCGTCTCCCACCCCGCGGTCGCCGAGGCGGCGGTCGTCGGCGCGGCGGACGAGACGACGGGCCAGGCCATCGTGGCCTTCGTGATCCTGCGCGGCACGGCCGCGGAGTCGGACGACCTGGCCACGGAGCTCCGCAACCACGTCGGCGCGGTGCTCGGCCCGATCGCCAAGCCGAAGCGGGTGCTGCCGGTGGCGGAGCTGCCCAAGACGCGGTCCGGGAAGATCATGCGGCGGCTGCTGCGGGATGTCGCGGAGAACCGCGAGATGGGTGACGTCACGACGCTGACCGACTCCTCGGTCATGGACCTGATCCAGAACAAGCTGCCGAGTGCGGGTAGCGAGGACTGATCGCTGGGGTGCGTGGGGCCCGGCCGCGCGTGGCGCGCGGCCGGGCCCCCGTCGTTTGATTTCGGCTTACGTGGTCCCGGGCGGGCGTATGCCCGGTATGGCCTTTCCGGCGCGCCTGCGGGGTGATCTGTCCGTAAGGTGACGATCACCAGCCGAGCCTGTGCGCTTACCCGGTAGAGTGATTGCCGCGTCAACATCGCGTCAAAAGGTGCGCCGGGAAGTCTGGTCGGCATGTGTTTCGTGCTGCCCAACCGACCGGAGGTCGCCCACCGATGACCGCGCCCGCCCCCAGCAACGACGGCCGCAAGGTCCTCGGACGGCTCTCGCTCCCCGAGCGGACCTACATCGCGGACGCGCTGCGCGCCGAGACCGTCGGCGGTGTCCTGTTGCTCGTCGCCGCCGTCGTCGCCGTGATCTGGGCGAACGTCTGGGGCGGCAGCTACGACACCGTCAGCCACTTCCACCTCGGGCCCAGCTCCCTGGGGCTCGATCTCTCCATCCAGCACTGGGCCGCCGACGGACTCCTCGCCGTCTTCTTCTTCGTGGCCGGCATCGAGCTCAAGCGCGAACTGGTCGCGGGCGAACTGCGCGACCCCAAGGCCGCCGTGCTCCCCGTCGTCGCCGCGATCTGCGGCATGGCGGCACCCGCCCTGGTGTACTTCGTCGTCAACACCGTCGGCGGCGGATCCATGGACGGCTGGGCCGTCCCCACGGCCACCGACATCGCCTTCGCGCTCGCCGTGCTCGCGGTCATCGGCACTTCGCTGCCGTCCGCGCTCCGCGCCTTCCTGCTCACGCTCGCCGTCGTCGACGACCTCTTCGCCATCCTGATCATCGCGGTCTTCTTCACCAGCGACATCAACTTCGCCGCGCTGGGCGGCGCCGTCGTGGGCCTCGCCGTCTTCTGGCTGCTGCTGCGCAAGAACGTACGCGGCTGGTACGTGTACGTCCCGCTGGCCCTGGCCATCTGGGCCCTGATGTACAACAGCGGCATCCACGCCACCATCGCGGGCGTCGCCATGGGCCTGATGCTCCGCTGCACCAAGCGGGACGGGGAACAGCACTCCCCCGGCGAGCACATCGAGCACCTTGTACGGCCGATCTCCGCCGGGCTCGCGGTGCCGCTGTTCGCGCTGTTCTCCGCCGGGGTGTTCATCGGCGGCGGGGTGCTCGCGGATGTGTTCAGCAAGCCCGAGACCCTCGGTGTCGTACTCGGCCTGGTGGTCGGCAAGGCCGTCGGTATCTTCGGCGGCACCTGGCTCACCGCCCGCTTCACCCGGGCCGAGCTCAACGAGGAACTGGCCTGGGCGGACGTGCTCGCCGTCTCCTCGCTCGCCGGGATCGGCTTCACGGTCTCGCTGCTCATCGGCGAACTGGCCTTCGACGGCGACGAGTTGATGACCGACGAAGTGAAGGCCGCCGTCCTCGTGGGGTCGCTGGTCTCGGCCCTCATCGCCTCCGTCCTCCTCAAGGCGCGCAACCGCAAGTACCGCGCGCTCTGCGAGGAAGAGGAGCGGGACGACGACCACGACGGCATTCCCGACATCTACGAGCAGGACAAGCCCGAGTACCACCTGCGCATGGCCGCGATCTACGAGGGGAAGGCGGCCGAGCACCGGCGTCGGGCCGAAGCGGCAGAAGTGGCGGGGGCGGCGGGCGACAAGGGCGAGCGTCCGGCATGATCTGACAACGGACGTGGAGATCCGGGAGACGAAGATGAGGGAGAGTCAGTCATGAGCGAGCCTGGCAGCACTGCCGGCACGACCGTCGGAGTCGACGTCGGCGCCACCGACCGCAGCCTGGGGCAGCTGGTCGCCTCGGCGACAGCCGAGATGTCAGCGCTCGTACACGACGAAATCGCCCTGGCCAAGGCCCAGCTGCGACAGGACGTCAAGCGCGGAGCGACCGGCGGCGGGGCGTTCGCGGCGGCCGGTGCGGTGCTGCTCTTCTCGCTGCCGATGCTGAGCTTCGCCCTCGCGTACGGGTTCCGTACCTGGACGCACTGGAACATGGCGCTCTGCTTCCTCCTCTCCTTCGGCGTGAACGTGCTGGTGGCCGGGTTGCTCGCGCTGATCGGCACGGTCTTCGTCAAGAAGGCCAAGAAGGGCAAGGGCCCGCAGAAGGTCGCCGCTTCGGTCAAGGAGACGACGGCCGTACTCCAGGGCGTCAAGCCGCACCCGCGTCCGGCCGTGGAGCTGGACAAGGTCCTCGACCAGGCGGCCATCGAAGCAGCGGTCAATGGGGAGTCCTCGGCTGTGGCACGCTCGTCTGCATGACCGCCTCAGCAGAATCGGGTTCCGTCGTACGTCTCGACGGGCCCTGGACCCACCGCGATGTCGCCGCCAACGGTGCGCGCTTCCATATCGCCGAGGCCGGTGACGGCCCGCTGGTGCTCCTTCTGCACGGCTTCCCGCAGTTCTGGTGGACCTGGCGGCACCAGATCACCGCGCTCGCCGACGCCGGATTCCGGGCGGTCGCCATGGACTTGCGCGGGGTGGGCGGCAGCGACCGTACGCCCCGGGGCTACGACCCGGCCAACCTCGCCCTCGACATCACCGGGGTGATCCGCTCCCTCGGCGAGCCGGACGCGGCGCTCGTCGGCCACGATCTGGGCGGCTATCTCGCGTGGACGGCGGCCGTGATGCGGCCCAAGCTCGTACGCCGTCTCGCCGTCTCCTCGATGCCGCACCCGCGGCGGTGGCGCTCGGCGATGCTCTCGGACTTCTCGCAGTCGCGGTCGGGGTCGTACGTGTGGGGCTTTCAGCGGCCGTGGCTGCCGGAGCGTCAACTGGTCGCGGATGACGCGGCGTTGGTGGGTCGGCTGATGCGGGAGTGGTCGGGGCCCACGCCTCCCGAGGAGGAGGCCGTGGACGCCTACCGGCGCGCCATGTCGATCCCGTCGACCGCGCACTGCTCGGTGGAGCCCTACCGCTGGATGGTGCGTTCGCTCGCGCGGCCGGACGGGATCCAGTTCAACCGGAGGATGAAGCGGCCGGTACGCGTACCGACGCTGCATCTGCACGGATCGCTGGACCCGGTGATGCGGACGCGGAGTGCGGCGGGATCCGGCGAGTACGTCGAAGCGCCTTACCGGTGGCGGCTGTTCGACGGTCTCGGACACTTCCCGCATGAGGAGGATCCGGCGGCTTTCAGCGCTGAGCTGGTGAACTGGCTCAAGGACCCCGAGCCCGACCGGTAGCCGTAAACGAACGTCTGTCCTGCGAACAGCCAAATGCCTCGCGCATAGGCCAATTGGCTGCCCGAGAGGCGATTACCGACCTTGGGGCACGGGCAGACGTCGGAGTATGGGCTGGACGCACGACTACGGTGACGCAGCACGCAACCGCCGCTCGGCCACGGGCCTGAGCACCCACGAGAGGGGCGGACCCCATGATCAGGGGCACGATCCCCGTCTCGGCATCCCGCTGATCCTCCGGCGCAGGGCGCGCTGGGTCTCGGCGCGGCTGCGCCATCAGCGCATCTAGAACTCCGGCAGAACTCCGGGGCCTTCAGGGCCTGGTGAGGTAGCCGAGGCCGGGGTGCACGCCCCGGTATCCGTCGAGCAGCCTCCGCGCCACGTTCACGGAATCGACCAGCGGGTGGAGTGCGAAAGCCTTCGCCGCCGCTCGCGCCGATCCGCTCTCCGCCGCTTCCAGTACGCAGCGCTCGACGGCCTTCACGGCTGTCACCAGACCGGCTTCGTGGCCGGTGAGCTGCGATACGGCCAGCGGGCGCGGGCCGTTCGCGTCGATCCGGCACGGGATCTCGATGACGGCTGCCTCGTCGAGCACGGTGAGGGCCGAGCGGTTGGGGACGTTGAGGATGAGGGTGGCTTCCTCGTCGCGGGCGATGGCCCGCATCAGCGCGAGCGCCACGTTCTCGTACCCGCCCGACTCCAGGTCGTCCGCCGCCCGTTCGCCCGCGCCCGACGCCTCGCGGTTCTCCGCCATGTACGTGGCCTCGCGCTCGGCGCGGGTGCGGTCCCAGGCGTCCCATGCGCTGGGTGTGCCCGAGGCCATCTCCTCGTAGAACCGCGCCTGTTGGGTGTGGAGGAAGGCGCCGCGGGTCTGTTCGGCCTGCTGGTAGGCGGCGGTCGTCTCGCGGTTGAAGTAGTAGTAGTGCAGGTATTCGTTGGGGACGGAGCGGATCGAGCGCAGCCAGTCGGCGCCGAAGAGCTTGCCCTCCTCGAAGGAGGTGAGCAGCTTCTCGTCGTCGAAGAGGCGCGGGAGGAGGTCTTCCTCGCCTACGTACAGACCGCGCAGCCAGCCCAGGTGGTTGAGGCCCACATAGTCGAGGCGCGCCAGGTCCGGGTCGGCGCCCAGCGTCCGGGCGACGCGGCGGCCCAGGCCGACCGGGGAGTCGCAGATGCCGATGACGCGCTCGCCGAGGTGGGCGGCCATGGCTTCGGTGACCAGGCCGGCCGGGTTGGTGAAGTTGATGACCCAGGCGTCGGGGGCGAGCCTGGCGACGCGGCGGGCGATGTCCACGGCGACGGGGACGGTACGCAGTCCGTACGCGATGCCGCCCGCGCCGACCGTCTCCTGGCCCAGGACGCCCTCGGCCAGCGCGATCCGCTCGTCGGCAGCGCGGCCCGCGAGTCCGCCGACGCGGATCGCGGAGAAGACGAAGTCGGCGCCGCGCAGGGCCTCGTCGAGGTCGGTGGTGACGGTGACCTCGGGGGCGTCCGGGGTGTCCCCCGCCTGGTCCCCGAGGACCTTCGCGATCGCCTTCAGGCGGGCCGGGTCGAGGTCGTGCAGGGTGACGTGGGTGACCCTGCCGGGGGCGTGGTCGCGCAGGAGCGCGCCGTACACGAGCGGTACGCGGAAGCCTCCGCCGCCCAGGATCGTGAGCCTCACAGTTCCGTCCTCACGCTTTCGTCCTCACAGTGCGCATCCCTCGGTGTCGACCTGCTGTCCCGCGGTGCGCCCCTTGTCGATGTCCTGGCGGATCTCGTCGGCGGTCAGGGCGTAACCGGTGTGCGCGTCGTCGAGGGACTTGGCGAAGACCACTCCGTAGACCTTGCCTTCGGGGGTGAGGAGCGGTCCGCCGGAGTTGCCCTGGCGGACCGTGGTGTAGAGGGAGTAGATGTCACGGCGGACCGTGCCGCGGTGGTAGATGTCGGGGCCGTTGGGACTGATCCGGCCGCGGACACGGGCCGAGCGGACGTCGTAGGCGCCGTTCTCCGGGAAGCCCGCGACGATCGCGCTGTCGCCGCTGTGCGCGTCGTGGTCGGTGTCGGCGAACTGCAGGACGGGGGCGTGCAGATCGGGGACATCGAGGACGGCGATGTCGCGCTCCCAGTCGTAGAGGACGACCTTGGCGTCGTACAGCCGGCCCGTCCCGCCTATCTGGACGGTGGGCTCGTCGACGCCGCCGACGACATGGGCGTTGGTCATCACACGGCGTTCGCCGAAGACGAAGCCGGAGCCTTCGAGGACCTTGCCGCAGCCCGGCGCCGTACCGACGACCTTGACGATCGACTTACGGGCACGCGCCGCGACGGCACTGTTGGCGAGCGCCGGGTCGGGGGCCTGGACGTCGGTGATCGGTTCGTTCGAGAAGGGCGAGAAGACCTGCGGGAAGCCGTTCTGGGCGAGGACCGAGGAGAAGCGCGAGAACCAGCCGGGAGCCTGTGGGGGCATCGCGCGCGAGACGCCGAGCAGCACCTTGGAGCTGCGCACCTCCTTGCCGAGGGTCGGCAGGGTGGTGCCCGCGAGGGCCGAGCCGATCAGCCAGGCGACGAGGAGCATGGCGACGACATTGACCAGGACGCCGCCTGTGGCGTCCAGGGCGCGGGCGGGCGACCAGGTGATGTAGCGGCGGAGTTTGTTGCCGAGGTGGGTGGTGAAGGCCTGGCCGATCGAGGCGCAGACGATGACGAGGACGACCCAGACGACCTTGGCCGCGGTGGACACCTCGGACTTGTCGGTGAGCTGGTCCCAGATGACAGGCAGCGAAAAGACGGCGACCAGACCGCCGCCGAGGAAGCCGATCACCGACAGGATGCCGACGACGAATCCCTGGCGGTAGCCGATGATCGCGAACCACACGGCGGCCAGTATCAGCAGGATGTCCAGGACGTTCACGGTCGCCAGCCTGTCATGCGCGCCAGTCGAGCGGGACCTGCTTGGAGCGGTCCCACGGGCGCTCCCAACCCGCGAAATGCAGGATGCGGTCGATGACTCCGGCGGTGAAACCCCAGACCAGAGCCGATTCGACGAGAAACGCGGGGCCGTGATGGCCGCTCGGGTGGACGGCGGTCGCACGGTTGGCCGGGTCCGTGAGATCGGCCACGGGAACCGTGAACACCCGGGCCGTTTCCGCCTGGTCGACAGCTCGGACCGGGGTCGGTGCGCGCCACCAGCCGAGCACGGGCGTCACCACGAAGCTGCTCACGGGGATGTAGAGGCGGGGCAGCACCCCGAAGAGCTGGACGCCCTCCGGGTCGAGCCCGGTCTCCTCCTCGGCCTCGCGCAGGGCGGCGCGCAGCGGCCCGTCGGTCCGGGGGTCGCCGTCCTCCGGGTCCAGGGAGCCGCCGGGGAAGGAGGGTTGGCCGGCATGGGAGCGCAGGCTGCTGGAGCGCTCCATCAGGAGCAGCTCGGGGCCCTTGGGGCCTTCACCGAAGAGGATCAGCACCGCGGACTGGCGGCCGCTGCCGCTCTCCGGCGGCAGGAAGCGGCTGAGCTGCTCCGGCCTGACGGTCTCGGCGGCGCTGACGACCGGGGCCAGCCAGTCGGGCAGTCCTTCGGCCGTGACTGTGACCCTGGCCGCGATCCGGCCGTCGTACGTCTCATGTGCTCGCGTCATGGGCACCCCCGTCTCTCACAACGCCTGCGACAGGCCTGATCGTTCCACTGGGCGCATCCGTCATCCGGCGCCCAGCGGGGACGCCGGCTTGCCCGGATAGTCCGGCGGGGGCTTGAGCCGCTGGCCGGGCTGGCCGCCCTTCTCGTACTTGAGAAGCTTCTGCGCCTTCTCCGGATCCGTCTCCCCTTCTCCGTACGCCGGGCAGAGCGCGGCGATGGGGCAGGCGCCGCAGGCGGGCTTGCGGGCATGGCAGATGCGGCGGCCGTGGAAGACGACGCGGTGCGAGAGCATCGTCCAGTCCTTGGGCGGGAACAGGTCGGCGACGACCGCCTCGACCTTGACCGGGTCCTCCTCGGCCGTCCATTTCCAGCGGCGCACCAGGCGGCCGAAGTGGGTGTCCACCGTGATGCCGGGAACCCCGAAGACATTGCCGAGGACCACATTGGCCGTCTTGCGGCCGACTCCGGGCAGCGTGACCAGGTCCTCCAGGCGCGAGGGGACCTCGCCGCCGAAGTTGTCCCGAAGCGACGCGGAAAGGCCCAGGACGGACTTGGCCTTGGCGCGGAAGAAGCCCGTGGGCCGCAGGATCTCCTCCAGCTCCTCGGGGACCGCTGCCGCCATGTCCTCGGGCGTGGGGTACTTCGCGAAGAGCGCTGGCGTCGTCTGGTTGACCCTCAGGTCGGTGGTCTGGGCGGAGAGCACCGTGGCGACCAGGAGCTCGAAGGGGTTCTCGAAGTCGAGCTCGGGGTGGGCGTACGGGTAGACGTCCGCGAGCTCGCGGTTGATACGGCGCGCCCGTCGGACCAGCGCCGTCCGCGACTCGGGCTGTGCCTTCGTCTTCGGCTGAGCCTTGGCTTGCGTCTTCGGCTTCGTCTTTTCTGTCGTTCTTGCGGCACGCGGAGGACGGGTGGTGGGTTGTTCGCCCACAGCAGAATCACGCTTCGCTGACACCCGTTCAGCCCCCTTGGCCTGTGCTCTCACCGGCGATTTGGACACCTGGCCAGCCTAGAGCCAGGTACTGACATCCGCCCCGGTCACAGGCAATCACCACCCCAATCGGCCCCCTGCCGCACGACGAGGCGCCCCAGTACGTCAGACTTGTGATCGATCACACTGATATACACGTCCGGCATGATGGGGGTCACGGACCCCCGAGCAGGTCGACAAGGAGAGAACTCGTGGACGACGTTCTGCGGCGCGCCCCGCTCTTCGCGGCGCTCGATGACGAGCAGGCCGCTGAGCTGCGCGCCTCGATGAGTGAGGTGACGCTCGCCCGCGGCGACGCCCTCTTCCACGAGGGCGACCCCGGCGACCGGCTCTATGTGGTGACCGAGGGCAAGGTGAAGCTGCACCGCACCTCGCCCGACGGCCGGGAGAACATGCTGGCGGTCCTGGGCCCCGGCGAGCTCATCGGCGAGCTGTCGCTCTTCGACCCGGGCCCGCGTACCGCCACGGCGAGCGCGCTCACCGAGGTCAAGCTGCTGGGTCTCGGCCACGGCGACCTCCAGCCCTGGCTGAACGTCCGCCCCGAGGTGGCCACCGCCCTGCTGCGTGCCGTCGCGCGCCGCCTCCGCAAGACGAACGACCAGATGTCCGACCTGGTCTTCTCCGACGTACCCGGCCGTGTCGCCCGCGCCCTCCTCGACCTGTCGCGCCGCTTCGGTGTGCAGTCCGAGGAAGGCATCCACGTGGTGCACGACCTCACGCAGGAAGAGCTGGCCCAGCTGGTCGGCGCTTCCCGCGAGACGGTCAACAAGGCCCTCGCGGACTTCGCAGGCCGCGGCTGGCTGCGCCTGGAGGCGCGCGCCGTCATCCTGCTGGACGTGGAGCGGCTGGCGAAGCGCTCGCGCTGACGCCTGTACGAAGCACGACGTACGACCGAGGGGCCCCGCCGGTGGCGGGGCCCCTCGTCGTGCGCCAGGCCGGGATCAGATCAGCCCGTGCTCCCGCAGATACTCCAGCTGCGCCCGCACCGACAGCTCGGCCGCGGGCCACAGCGAGCGGTCCACATCGGCGTAGACATGGGCCACGACCTCCGACGGCGTCGTCATGCCCTTCTCGGCCGCCGTCTCGACCTGCGCGAGGCGGTGCGCGCGGTGCGCGAGGTAGAACTCGACGGCTCCTTGCGCGTCGTCGAGTACGGGGCCGTGGCCGGGCAGCACCGTGTGCACCCCGTCGTCGACGGCCAGCGAGCGCAGGCGGCGCAGCGAGTCGAGGTAGTCGCCGAGGCGTCCGTCGGGGTGCGCGACCAGCGTCGTACCGCGGCCGAGGACCGTGTCGCCCGTCAACACCGCCTGATCTGCGGGCAGATGGAAGCAGAGCGAGTCCGAGGTGTGGCCGGGGGTCGGCACCACGCGCAGCTCCAGACCGCCGGTGGTGACGACGTCACCCGCCCCGAGTCCCTCGTCGCCCAGACGCAGGGCGGGGTCGAGGGCGCGGACGTTCGTACGGGTGAGGGCGGCGAAGCGGGCCGCGCCCTCCGCGTGGTCGGGGTGGCCGTGGGTGAGGAGGGTCAGCGCGACGCGCTTGCCGGCGCGCTCGGCGGCCGTGATGACAGCCTTGAGGTGTACGTCGTCCAGGGGGCCCGGGTCGACGACGACCGCGAGGTCGGAGTCCGGCTCGGAGACGATCCAGGTGTTGGTGCCGTCGAGGGTCATCGCGGAGGCGTTGGGCGCGAGGACGTTGACGGTACGGGCGGTGGCCTGACCGGACAGCACCCCGCCCCTGGGCTGGCCGGGCAAGGCTGCGGCGTCGGTCATGCGGTGTCCCTTTCGGGGGGCGGTGTGCAGGGTGCGCGAGGCGGCACACGGCGGGCGAAGGCGGTCGCCGCGGGTGCGGTCACGTGGTGGGGGTGATGCGTTTCGTGAACTCCTCGTGGCCCGGCCAGCTCAGGACCAGCTGACCGTCCTCGAAACGGGCCTGGGCCAGCACCGCGGTCATGTCCTGGTCACCCGCCCCCGCCAGTGCGTCCGCCGCCGTCGCGTACGGCCGGAGTGCGCGCAGGGTCGCCACGGTCGGCGGCATCATCAGCAGCTCCCCCTTGTCGTAGCCCTCGACGGCCTCCTCCGGCCGTGTCCACACCGTACGGTCCGCCTCCGTCGAGGCGTTGCGGGTGCGCTGGCCCGGCGGGAGCGCGGCGACGAAGAACCAGGTGTCGTACCGCTTCGGCTCGAACTCCGGGGTGATCCAGCGCGCCCACGCCCCGAGCAGATCGGAGCGCAGCACGAGCCCCCGCCGGTCCAGGAAGTCCGCGAAGGACAGGTCACGGGCGACGAGGGCCGCGCGGTCCGCCTCCCAGTCCTCGCCGGAGAGGTCGTCGACCACCGTGTCGGCGGTGGGGCCCGCGAGGAGCACGCCGGCTTCCTCGTACGTCTCCCGTACGGCCGCGCAGACGATCGCCTGCGCCGTCGACGCCTCCACGCCCAGGCGCTCCGCCCAGGCCTCCCGTGCGGGCCCCGCCCAGCCGACGGGGCGGTCGTCGTCACGGGGGTCCACGCCGCCGCCCGGATATGCGTACGCGCCTCCGGCGAATGCCATGGAGGCGCGTCTGCGCAGCATATGGACGGCGGGTCCGGACGGGGTGTCACGCAGCAGCATGACCGTCGCGGCCCGGCGCGGCTCGACCGCGGTGAGCTCGCCACTGGCGAGCGCGCGGATCCGGTCGGGCCACTCCGGGGGGTACCACTGGCCGTTGGCCTGCTGAGATGCCATGGGCGGAGGCTAACGCCTGCGCCCTACATGCTCTAGGCCTTGTCCAGTTCGACCTGGATCTCGACCTCGACCGGTGCGTCCAGCGGGAGCACCGCGACGCCCACGGCGCTGCGGGCGTGCACGCCCTTGTCACCGAGGACCTCGCCGAGCAGCTCGCTCGCGCCGTTCAGCACACCCGGCTGGCCGGTGAAGTCCGTGGCCGACGCGACAAAGCCGGTGACCTTCACGACGCGCACGATGCGGTCCAGGTCGCCCGCGACCGACTTGACCGCGGCCAGCGCGTTGAGAGCGCAGGTCCTGGCGAGCTCCTTGGCCTCCTCGGCGGTGACCTCGGCGCCGACCTTGCCGGTCGTCGGGAGCTTGCCCTCGACCATGGGGAGCTGGCCCGCCGTGTACACGTACACACCGGACTGCACGGCCGGCTGGTACGCGGCCAGCGGCGGCACGACCTGCGGCAGCGTCAGACCGAGCTCGGCCAGCCGCGCCTCGACGGCCCCGCTCACGCGGTCTTCTCCCGCTTGAGGTACGCCACCAGCTGCTCGGGGTTGTTCGGCCCGGGCACGACCTGGACCAGCTCCCAGCCGTCCTCGCCCCAGGTGTCCAGAATCTGCTTCGTCGCGTGCACCAGCAGCGGCACCGTCGCGTACTCCCACTTCTTGCTCATGTGCCGACTGTAGTCGCTGTCACTGACAGCCCCCGGCGTAGAGGTGGCCTTCACTGGTTAGGCTCGAAGACGTGAGCAGGCTCCAGGTGGTCAGCGGCAAGGGCGGCACCGGAAAGACCACGGTCGCCGCAGCCCTCGCGCTCGCCCTCGCGACCGAGGGCAAGCGCACGCTCCTCGTCGAGGTCGAGGGCAGACAGGGCATCGCGCAGCTCTTCGAGACGGAGGCATTCCCGTACGAGGAACGGAAGATCGCCGTCGCACCGGGCGGCGGGGAGGTGTTCGCCCTGGCCATAGACGCCGAGCGCGCCCTCCTCGACTACCTCCAGATGTTCTACAAGCTGGGCGGGGCGGGCCGTGCCCTGAAGAAGCTCGGCGCGATCGACTTCGCGACGACGATCGCCCCCGGTGTACGTGACGTCCTGTTGACCGGGAAGGCCTGCGAGGCCGTCCGCCGCAAGGACAAACGCGGCAAGTACGCCTACGACTACGTGGTCATGGACGCCCCGCCCACCGGCCGCATCACCCGCTTCCTCAACGTCAACGACGAGGTGGCCGGGCTGGCGAAGATAGGCCCGATACACAATCAGGCGCAGGCCGTGATGCGCGTGCTGAAGTCCCCCGAGACCGCGGTGCACCTGGTGACGCTCCTGGAGGAGATGCCGGTGCAGGAGACCGCGGACGGCGTACGGGAACTGCGCGCCGCGAAGCTCCCCGTCGGGAACGTCATCGTGAACATGGTCCGCCCCACCCTCCTCGACGACCGCGCGGTGCGCTCCGTCTCCGGCGAGCGCCGCAAGGAGGTCGCGAAGGCCCTCACCCGGGCCGGGGTCAGCGGCTCGGCCAAGCTCGTCACCCCGCTGCTCGCGGAGGCCGCCGAGCACGCGGAGCGGGTGGAGCTGGAGCGCGAGCAGCGCGGCGTACTGCAAGAGCTGGGTCTGCCGACGTACGAACTCCCGCTGCTCGGCGAGGGGTTGGACCTGGGCGGGCTCTACCGGCTGGCGAGGGAACTGCGGAGGAACGTCACCACATGACCATGACACCGGCACCCGTCCTGGAGATCGACCCGCTGATCGACGACCCGGCGACGCGCATCATCGTCTGCTGCGGCTCCGGCGGGGTGGGCAAGACCACGACCGCGGCGGCCCTGGGTGTACGGGCAGCCGAGCGGGGCCGCAAGGCCGTCGTCCTGACCATCGACCCGGCCCGCCGGCTCGCCCAGTCCATGGGCATCGACTCGCTGGACAACGTCCCGCGCCGCGTCGACGGCATCAAGAACAGCGAAGGCGGCGACGGCGAGCTGCACGCCATGATGCTCGACATGAAGCGGACCTTCGACGAGATCGTCGAGGCGCACGCCGACGGGGAGCGGGCCGCCGCCATCCTGGGCAACCCCTTCTACCAGTCGCTGTCGGCCGGCTTCGCGGGCACGCAGGAGTACATGGCGATGGAGAAGCTCGGCCAGCTGCGGGCGCGCGACGAGTGGGACCTGATCATCGTCGACACCCCGCCCTCGCGCTCCGCGCTGGACTTCCTGGACGCGCCGAAGCGGCTCGGGTCGTTCCTGGACGGGAAGTTCATCCGGCTGCTCATGGCCCCGGCGAAGGTCGGCGGGCGCGCCGGGATGGCGTTCCTCAACGTCGGGATGTCGATGATGACGGGGACGCTGGGCAAGCTCCTCGGGGGCCAGTTCCTGCGCGACGTGCAGACCTTCGTGACGGCGATGGACACGATGTTCGGCGGCTTCCGTACGCGCGCGGACGCGACGTACAAGCTCCTCCAGGCGCCCGGCACCGCCTTCCTGGTGGTCGCGGCCCCGGAGCGGGACGCGCTGCGCGAGGCCGCGTATTTCGTGGAGCGCCTGGCCGCCGAGGAGATGCCGCTGGCGGGTCTGGTGCTCAACCGGGTGCACGGCAGCGGCGCCGCCCGGCTGTCCGCCGAGCGGGCGCTTGCCGCCGCGGAAAATCTTGAAGAGAGCGGCATTGTGGATCAGGGGGACGGGAAGGCTGGATTTCGTGACTCCAGCTCTGCCGCCGCCTCTCCCACGCTCCTCGATGAAACAGCCTCAGACGTGCGGAGCTCAGAGGTCACCGACGCAACCGCACCCCAAGTTCCCGAGGGCGCCGAAGAGTTGACCGACCCGACCACCACCTTGACCACCGAGACACTGACGGCGGGTCTGCTGCGCCTGCACGCCGAACGCATGCAGGTGCTCGCGCGTGAACAGCGAACGCGCGACCGTTTCTCCGCACTCCACCCCGAGGTGGCAGTGACCGAAGTGGCCGCCCTGCCCGGCGACGTACACGACCTCGCAGGACTCCGGGCCATCGGTGACCGCCTCGCGGCCGGTGGTGCCTCTACGGCCTGAGCTGGTCTTCCCCGCACCGCATCGGTGGTCCTACCCCACGGCGGCGTACGTCTCCTCGAACGCTTCGTCGTCCACGATGACCGCAGGCAGAATGCCCGCGCTGCGCTCGTACTCGGTCCGCGCTGTCTCGAGCAGCCGGCGCCAGGAGGTGACCGTGGGACGCCTGCGCAGCAGTGCGCGGCGCTCCCGCTCGGTCATTCCGCCCCATACGCCGAACTCGACGCGGTTGTCGAGCGCATCGGCCAGGCATTCGGTCCGCACCGGACAGCCGGTGCACACCGCCTTGGCCCTGTTCTGCGCCGCACCCTGTACGAACAGTTCATCCGGATCAGTAGTGCGGCAGGCAGCCTGCGCACTCCAGTCAGTTACCCAGCCCATGCCGGCGCCGTCCTCTCCCGAATCGAGGCTCCCCCACGGCGACAGCGGCATATTCACCGCTGCCAGTTGAGGACGTTACGGAAGGTGGGCACAGCGCAACACCCCCTTCGGGCCCAATCTTGAATGGCCCGAACGGACTATGCGTAAGCGGCAGATCACCCGACGGAGTGAGCCGCGGACATGCGTAACAAAGCCGCCCAACCAGGACAGTTGGGGCGCGCTACATGGGACACAGAATGACGCATGGGGCAGATTCGGACATGCATCCACTCGATTCGGGGCGAGCGGAACCACGCTGTTGTTACGTCTGAGGGGTTGATACGAAACCGCACTGCTGTGACAGTTGAGTGCAGCTTAGGCCAAGGCATCTGCGTGTGTCCGGCAAACGAGGCTGTTCCTCCCCGACAACGTAGGCTGCCCTCCATGGCAAAGAAGCGCTCCGGCGGGGGTCTGACCCAGACCCAGCAGGCCGCCAAATTCCTCGGTGTCGCCGCGCTCTCAGGAGCCGTGCTGGCAGGCATCGCGCTGCCGGCCTTCGGCACGCTGGGGCTCGCGGCCAAGGGCACGGTCAAGGGATTCGACGACATCCCCGACAACTTGCAGACCCCGCCGCTGAGTCAGCGCACCCGCATCCTGGACGCCACGGGCGGTCAGATCGCCACGGTGTACGAGCGCGACCGCACGGTGGTGCCGCTGACCAAGGTCTCCCCGTACATGCAGAAGGCGATCGTCGCGATCGAGGACGCGCGCTTCTACCAGCACGGCGCGGTCGACCTCAAGGGCGTCCTGCGTGCGGTCAACCGCAACGCCCAGGAGGGCGGCGCCGCGCAGGGTGCCTCCACTCTGACGCAGCAGTACGTGAAGAACGTCTTCGTCGAAGAGGCGGGCGACGACCCGACCAAGGTCGCCGAAGCCCAGATGAAGAGCCTCGGCCGCAAGATCCGCGAACTGAAGTACGCGATCCAGGTCGAGGAGAAGCTCGGCAAGAAGAAGATCCTGGAGAACTACCTCAACATCACCTTCTTCGGTGAGCAGGCGTACGGCATCGAGTCCGCCGCCCAGCGGTACTTCTCCAAGTCCGCCAAGGACCTCACGCTCCCCGAGTCGGCGCTCCTCGCCGGCCTCGTCCAGTCGCCCAGCCGGTACGACCCGGTCAACGACAAGGAGGAGGCCACGCTCCGCCGCAACACCGTGCTCAAGCGGATGGCGGACGTCGGCGACATCTCGCAGGAGGAAGCGGCCAAGGCCAAGGCCGCCCCGATCAAGCTGAAGGTCACCAAGCCGCAGAGCGGCTGCATCACGTCCGTCCAGGGCGCGGGCTTCTTCTGTGACTACGTACGCAAGACCTTCCTGACCGATCCCGCCTTCGGCAAGACCGAGTCGGACCGCCAGAAGGTCTGGGCGACCGGCGGGCTGACGATCAGGACGACGCTCAACCCGAAGAACCAGTCCGCGTCGAACGAAGCCGCCACGTCCAAGGTCAACAAGGACGACAAGATCGCGGACGCCGTGGTGCAGGTCCAGCCCGGCACCGGCAAGATCCTCGCGATGGCCCAGTCGCGTCCGTACGGCCTGGACCAGAAGAAGCACGAGACGGTACTCAACCTCTCCGTCGACAACAAGATGGGCGGCACCTACGCCGGCTTCCAGGTGGGCTCGACGTTCAAGCCCATCACCGCGGCCGCCGCGCTGGAGAAGGGCATCAGCCCGAACACGGTCTTCGACACGGACTGGAAGATCGGGCTGCCCGGAGCGAGCTTCCGCACCTGCGACAACGGACCCGCCGACGGCGGTACGTGGTCGGTGCAGAACGAGACCGAGAGCGAGAAGGGCGCGTTCGACATGACGAGCGCGCTCGGCAAGTCCATCAACACCTACTTCGCGACGCTGGAGCAGAAGGCCGGGCTCTGCGAGACGGTCACGATGGCGCAGAAGGTCGGCTACATCCGAGGCAACAACAAGCCGCTGATGTACACGCCGTCCACCACGCTCGGCGGTCAGGAGTCCACGCCGCTGGCGATGGCCTCGGTGTACGCGACCTTCGCCAACCGGGGTACGTACTGCACGCCCATCGCCATAGAGTCCGTGACCGGCCGCGACGGCAAGCAGATCGCCGTACCGCAGTCGCAGTGCAGCCAGGCGATGAGCACCAACAGCGCCGACACGATCAACCAGATGCTCAAGGGCGTGGTCGAGGACGGCACCGGAACCCGGGCCGGGCTCAGCGACCGGGACAACGCGGGCAAGACGGGTACCACCGAGGAGCGCAGGAACGCCTGGTTCGTCGGCTACACCCCGAACCTGTCCACAGCGGTCTGGGTGGGCAGCGACGGCGCCAAGCAGATCCCGATGTTCGACATCACCATCGGCGGCCAGTACTACGACAAGGTCTGCGGTGGCTGTCTGCCGGGGCCGATCTGGCGGACCGCGATGACGGGCGCGCTGGGTGCCGACGCGCCGGGCTTCAACTACATCGACGTGCCGCGCGGCAACACCGAGCCGGAGAACCCGGACGGCAAGGGCAAGGGCAAGCACAAGCCGGGCGACGACGGCAAGCCGGGCGACGGCAACACCCCCGACCCGGGCATCTCCATCCCGGGGCTGACCATAGGGGGCAACACGGTCGGCGGCGGAAACGGCCGGGCCGGCGGGAACGACGGCGGCGGAAACGGGCCCTGACCCCGGCACCGCGTACGTATGACGAAGGGGCGCCCGGCTCGATCCGGACGCCCCTTCGCCGTACCCCGTCTGCGTCTGCGTTTGCGTCTGCTCAGCCCGCGAGGCGCTTCTTCACCTCGGCGGCCACCCTGCCGCCCTCGGCGAGCCCCGCCACCTTCGGGTTCACGATCTTCATGACCGCGCCCATCGCCCGCGGACCCTCGGCACCGCCCGCCTTCGCCTCGTCGACGGCCTGGGCGACGATCGCGCCCAGCTCGTCGTCGGTCAGCTGCTTCGGCAGGTACTCGGCGAGCAGCTCGCCCTCCGCCTTCTCCCGCGCGGCCTGCTCGGTGCGACCGGCCTGGTCGAACGCCTCGAACGCCTCACGGCGCTTCTTCGCCTCCTTGGCGATCACCTTGAGGACGTCGTCGTCGGAGAGCTCGCGGGCGGTCTTGCCCGACACCTCTTCATTGGTGATCGCGGAGAGCGTCAGCCGGAGCGTCGAGGAGCGCAGTTCGTCGCGCGCCCGGATCGACTCGGTGAGTTCGTCCTTCAGCCTGTCCTTGAGCGTGGTCATGCGGCCAAGTGTCGCAGGTGCGGGCCGCCTGCCGCCCGCCGATTTCCCGCCCCGGGCCCGTCTGCGACGATGGCGGTATGCGCGCACGTTACGGAGTTCCCCTCAAAGTCACCGCAGGAATCACCGCTGTTGGCGCGGCCGGCCTCGCCTACGCCGCGGGTTTCGAGGCACGTTCGTACCGCCTGCGCAGAGTGACGGTCCCGGTGCTCCCGCCGGGCGCGCGTCCGCTGCGCGTCCTCCAGCTCTCCGACATCCACATGGTCCGCGGTCAGCGCAAGAAGCAGCGCTGGCTGCAGTCCCTCGCCGGGCTGCGCCCCGACTTCGTGGTCAACACCGGCGACAACCTCTCGGACCCCGAGGCGGTCCCCGAGGTCATCGACGCGCTGGGCCCGCTGCTCGAGTTCCCCGGCGCGTACGTCTTCGGCTCCAACGACTACTACGGACCTATTTTCCGTAACCCCGGCCGCTACCTCCTCGAAAAGGCCCACGGCAAGACCGGCCTGAACGGAAACCCGCCCGCCGAGCGAGTCATCCACAACCCCTGGGAGGGCATCCGCGACGCCTTCGACGAGGCGGGCTGGGTGAACCTCACCAACACGCGCGGCCGCCTCAAGCTGGACTCCGCGGAGATCGCCTTCACCGGCCTCGACGACCCGCACATCAAGCGCGACCGCTACAACCAGGTCGCGGGCGGCCCCGAATCGGGCGCGGACCTCTCGATCGCCGTGGTGCACGCCCCCTACCTGCGCGCACTCGACGCCTTCGCCGCCGACGGCTACCCGCTGATCCTCGCGGGCCACACCCACGGCGGCCAGATCTGCATCCCCTTCTACGGCGCCCTGGTCACCAACTGCGACCTGGACCCCGCCCGGGTGAAGGGCCTCTCCTCCCACACCGCCGAGGGCAACCGCTCCTACCTCCACGTCTCCGCAGGCTGCGGCGCCAACCGCTACACCCCCGTCCGCTTCGCCTGCCCCCCCGAGGTCACGCTCCTCACCCTCACCGCGCGCGACTGATCACCGTGCCCCTACGGTGGGGAGCATGGTCGCGCCACTCCCCACCCACGTCCCACCGGCAGCCGTCATCCCCCCGCTCCGCCGCCCGTACGCGGCAGTCTTCCGGGCGCTGATCTGCGCGGCAGTGATCACCGGCATCGTGATCTACCTCTCCACGGGGGTCAGCCCCGGCCACCTCCTCAGCTACTTCACGATCCAGTCGAACATCCTGCTCGCCCTCGCCTGCGCCCCCTCCGCGTACCGCGCCTGGACCG
Source organism: Streptomyces sp. NPDC050738 (assembly GCF_040654175.1). Classification (NCBI taxonomy): domain Bacteria; kingdom Bacillati; phylum Actinomycetota; class Actinomycetes; order Kitasatosporales; family Streptomycetaceae; genus Streptomyces; species Streptomyces sp. NPDC050738. Next base: position 194,075 of record NZ_JBFAHN010000001.1, read on the forward strand.
GCCGCCCGCCGCTGCCCGCCTGGGCCACCGCCGGCGCGCTGCTTTTCATCTGCATCACGGGCCTCATCTACAACCTGGTCCTGACGGGCGACCCGGCGGTCCAGTCCCCCACCGGCTGGAGCCAGGTGGCCAACGTCCTGGTCCACATGGTCACCCCCGCCGCAGCCCTCCTCGACTGGCTCCTGCTCACACCCCCCGGCGGCCTGCACCCCCGCCACGCCGGCCTCTGGCTGCTCTACCCGCTCGCGTACTTCGCCTTCGTCCTGGTCCGAGGCGCCCTGCTGGCCCCCGGCTCGACGGCCCGCTACCCGTACCCCTTCCTGGACGTGGAGCTCCACGGATACGCGGGAGTGCTCGGCAACGCGGTGATCTACGGCCTGATCTTCTACGCCCTGGCCCTGGCGATCGTCGGCCTGGACCGGATCCGCCCCTACCTGCACGGCAGCGGAAACCGGATTTCGCCTACGGCGGCTGGTCCGCTAAAGTAATCGATGTCGCCGCGCGAGCGGGCGGACATCGGGGTGTAGCGCAGCTTGGCAGCGCGCTTCGTTCGGGACGAAGAGGTCGTGGGTTCAAATCCCGCCACCCCGACAGCTAAAACAGCAGGTCAGGCCCGGTACTGAGAAATCAGTACCGGGCCTGATTTGCGTTGTCACACTAACTGACACACTAGCGTTTTGGATCTTGCTTGAAGATGCCGTCCATCGCGACCGCTCCGGTCTGGATCACCGGACGGATCTGCTTCCGGTAGACCTCCTCTGTGACGGCCGTACCGGAGTGCCCGACGAGCCGTGAGATCTCCTCCAGCGGTACGCCACTGTCCGAGAGCAGCGAGACGAAGCTGTGCCGCAGTTCGCGAGGCGTCCACTCCGCTGCGATCACTCCGTCCGCCTTCTCGATGGCTACTCGGAAGGCTCTCCGTACGTTCGTGGAGTCCAGTGCCTTGCCGACAGCAGAGGAGAAGACCAGGCCGGTTTCCTCCCAAGCGTCACCAGCGGCAAGGCGGTCCCACCCCTGGTCTTCCCGCTGCTGCCAGAGCGCTTCCACGCAGCGGGCAGGAAGGGCGAGCGTGCGCCGTGACTTCCGCGTCTTGGTGTCCCCGCCCGTACGGACCGACCGCCACACCGCGATGTACGGCGGAACGGCCGGCGTCACGTTCGGCTTGCCCTTGAGGAAGACGTGGTCCCACGTGAGCGCCCGCAGTTCTTCCGTACGCGCTCCCGTCAGAAGCGCGAGCACGATGTACGTATACATCGACGTCATTTCCGCTGCGGCCAGTACGGATTCAGCCTGCGCGAGCGTCAGCGCCTTGGACGGCCGTCCGGGCTGACCCGTCGGGATAGAGCACAACTCCACGACGTTGCGCTTCACCTTGTCCCGCGCCATCGCGCGCTTGACCGCGCGGTTGAGGCAGGAATGGATGCCTTGCAGAGTACGAGTGCTGAGCGACTTGGCTTTGACAGCAAGCCACTTGTCCACGTCCTCCGCACTCAGATCGCGAAGCTTCCGTGCACCGAGCGACGGAATCACGTGCTTCCGGCTGAGGATGGTGCAGGCGTTCAAGGTGGCCGTGTCCCGCCCGACCAAGCCGTACATCAGCCAGTCGTTCACCGCGGCCTCCACGGTGTATCCCGTGGGCGCGATGGCAAGCCCGTCCTCGTGGTCGCGCAGGACTTCCTTGAGCCTGTCTTTGGCCTGCGTCTTTGTCTTGCCGCTTGCCCGCTTCTGGATCCGTTTTCCGCTCGGGTCGTAGCCGAGACTCGCGACGGCAATCCAACGCTTCCGAGACTCGTGCCAGAAGAGACTTCCATCCCCCCGGCTCCTGCGCTTGGTCACTTCCTACCCCCTGCCTCGCGCTCCAGCAGCGCGACGTATTCGGTGATGGCGGATGCCGGGATAAGCCGCGTACGGCCCTGCTTGACGGTGCGGAGACGGCCCGCGCGAATCAGGTCGTAGATGACGGTCCGGCTCATGCTCAGAACGCGCATGGCGTCCACCACCCGGTAGAGAAGCGGCTCGGCAAGCACGGCCCGTTCGGATACGGCGAGGGTCACGGGGTCCTCCTCAGCGGGAGCGGCGCGCGCTCGGAACCGGACAGCCCGGACAGCTCCTCTTGGGACTGTCCGGGTCGTTCGTGCTGGTCAGTGGGGGTAACCGGACAGTCGGACAGCTGGGACACCTGCGGGGTGCCCCCTTGTGTCCGGGTCTCGGTGTCGGGGAAGTACCGGCCGCTGCCGTCCTTGGTCAGCTGTCCGTCTGCGGCCATGCGCGAGCAGGTGCGGCGCACGGTGTCGACGTCGACCTGGGGCAGCGCATCAGCGATGTCCTTGGGCTTAGCCCCGGGGTTCGCACGGACGTGGCGCAGGATCGCGGCGCGGGTGTCCCCGACGGTGTGATCGGTGGCCGGTCCATCGAGCAAGTGCCACGCTCCGGAGGCAGGTTGGAAGGACAGCGCGTATTCGGCTTCGTCCACATCGCGGCCGGTCACGTGCAAGATGCCGTCAGCCTGCCCACGGGCGCGCTTGAGCACGAGCGTCGCATCGGCCGCGCCTGCAATGCCGTTGGTCCCGGAGACCTCTGCGAGAAAGTCCTCGGAGGCCATCTTGCGGACGTGGTGGACCAGAACCACGGCAATGCCGTAGTGATCCGCGATGCGCTTCGCGTACCCGACCGCGACGTAATCCGCGTCGTACGCGGAAGCTCCCTGGGGAGAGGCGCCGCGCATCTTGGCGAACACGTCGATGACGACCATGCGGGCATCGGGGTTGCGGTCCAACCACTGCGCGATGGCCTCCACACCGCCCTGAGGGAAAGGCGGGCATTCGGTGACCAGGGTCAGCCCAGCAGGAGCGGGCTGACCTCCAAGGAGCTTGCCCATACGGGTCTGGAGACGGCGCGGGGTGTCCTCCAAAGCGAGGTAGAGCACCGGTCCGCCTTTGACGGGCACGGAGTCGAACGCCATACCGCCCGCAGCGACGGAGAGGCCAAGTCCCAGAGAGAGCCAGGATTTACCGACCTTGGGCGGTCCGGCCAGCAGGCTGACGCCTTCGGCGAGGATGCCGGGCACAGCCCATTTCGGCTCGGGGAAGTCCGCGGCCATCAGTTGGTCAGCGGTCCATGCGGTCCGCGGGCGCTCGCGCTTCGGCGGCGGGGTGGCGGCGGGCTGGGGGTCGCTGGGCACGGAGTACAGGTGCAGCGGGGGAATCGGGTTGGTGCTCATGCGGCCACCGTCCGGGGGCGTTTGGCGCCGGCGCGCAGGCCGGACGCGATGGTGCGCAGTGCCTCGCGTTCGCTCTGCCCGACCTGCGCGGCGGCAGCCGCGAGCTGGCTGGTGACGTCGGCTTCGGTCAGCTCTCCCCCGGCAACGAGCTGTCCCAGGGCGACGGAGGCGAGGTAGAGCGAGCTGTTGTGCTGCTTCGCCCCGGAGGCGGTGACGCGCGTCAGCTCCCCGTCGACCGCAGCGCGCAGCCACTTGCCGCGCCGGTCGGTGGCGAGCGTGATGGCGATGGGTTGCTGCGCGGGCAACGGGGCCGGACGCAGAATCTCAGCCAGCCAGGATGGCAGCGGAGCTACGGGCGCTTCGTGCGCGGTCTCGTACGGGAGCCCGTTGAAGGTGCTGCCCGCGGCGACCACGAGACCGCCCACGGCGCGGGTATCGACCTTCCAGCCCAGTCCCTTGCCGCTGTCCCCGGTCGTGTTGCGGAGCGGCTCCCCCTCGGGTGCGGTGAAGTAGAGGTGGGTGCCGCCGCTCCACGTGCGCACGGTGTACGTGTCGCAGGGGAAGGGCTGACCGTGGCGCTCGCACAGCACCGCGAGGACGTCGGCTCCGTCATGCACGCCATGCGCGGCCCATTCGGCCGGCGCAGTGTCGCCCTCGGTCTTGGGCCGGTCCAGATCAACAACGATCAAAGTGGAAGGGCCGGTTGCGATGCCAATGTTGTACGGGGCGTGGGCCCAGCAGCGGGCGATGCGCTCCGGGTCTGTGGTGGCGCGCTGGGCCCAATCCCGGATGGCGGGGCGCTTGTCGCCGGGGATGAGCGGGAAGACGTGCCAGCCGCGGGCGGCGGCATCCTGCGCGGCCTGGGGCAGCGCGGACGGTGTGGGTTGAGGCATTCTGGACCTCTCCTGTTCTGTCTTCGGACGGGGCGGGGAGAACCGCGGCGGCGGGCGACCTTTGCTGGGGAGTCCCGCCGCCGCGGCGTTGCTAGTGGTTGTTCGGGTTCTTGGCCCAGATCGCGTACTCCTGGCGGACGTAGCCGCGCGGCTCAGCGATGCTGTCCGGGTGCTCGGGCACGTACGGGCCGTCGCCGAATCCAGAGGGCCCGAGTCCCTGTTCGCGGTCGATGCTCAGCAGGCGGCGGGCCGCATTCACCGCGACGTCGATCGCGTCGGCGTAGATGCCCGCCTTCTCGTCGGTCACAGCGATGCGGTCAAGCAGAGCAGCCTTGCGGAGCCAGAACTCCCGGTCCGCCACTCGCCTGTGGAAGTCGGTACGGACGTAGGTGAGGGCCTGGTCGGCAGTCCATCCGATCTCGCGGAGGATGCTCGGAGCGAGCGCGTACGCGGCTTCCGGGGTAGGCCAATGCGATGCGTAGTGCGCGGGGTTGAAGACCATCACTTCTCCAGGTGGGTGGGGGCGGGGAGTTCGGGCAGTCCGGCCGCGGTGAGTGCGGCGGGGTCGTAGCCGGGCAGGGTCGCGCGGGTGATGAGCGCGGTGGCGAGCTGTTCGGCGTACGCGGCGCCGCTGCGGGCGACCTCGATCTGTGCCCCGGCGCGCAGGGCTTCGACGCGCTCCACATGGGCGTGGGTCTCGTGCCGCTCGCTGTTCTGGCGCTCGTAGGCCACGGCTTCGCGGCGGTCGGTGCGCCAGTAGCGGGCCGCGAGTCCGTAGGCAACCGCAGTGGCGAGCGCCCACAGCAGCAGCGGAAGCGAGATGCCGTCGGCGTATCCGGCGACCCCGGCCAGGGCCAGGGTTCCGGAGGTCGCGAACGCGGTCCCGGCGAGGGTGCTGTCACCGGAGCGGCCGCCCGCGGCGAATGCGCCAGCCACTGCCGATCCGGCGGCCAGGACGACCATCAACGCGGCGTTGCCGGTGCTGTGTTCGGCTCCGTTGGCGTTCCAGATCCGGCCCAGGATCAGCACGGTGGAAGTGGCGATAGCTGGGGCGGCCTTGGGCGCCGCGAGGGCGAGCCAGTGGCGGGCGATGATCGGTTCGTTCATGACGTGCTCCTCACAGGTTGCGGATGGCGTCGATCACGGCGGTACTGAGCTGGTTCATCGGGCCCGCTGCTCCGGTGCTGGCGAGGTAGAAGCCGAACATCACGGCGATGAACGCGGCCCCGTAGCCGAGGGTGTTGGAACGCAGCAGGAAGAACAGGACCAGTCCGAACAGGGCCACGAGCGAGACGGTGACGGCCATGGGCGGAACCTCCTTTCGGTGGGTTGGGGTGAGGGTCAGTGGGTGCCTTCGCGGTAGATGCGCTGGGCACGGTTGAAGAGCCAGCGGCCGATGCGTATCCGGCGCCCATAGCCCTTGCAGCGGCGGCAGTCCTTGCCGCGCTTGGCGTTGCCCTTGCGGTCGGTGGTGAGCTGGTAGCCGAAGCCCTTGCACTTGCGGCAGCGGCCGAACGGGCTGCCCGCACACATCGTCGCGTAACAGAACGTGATGGCGAACAGGCAGGCGATAGCAGCGGTGATGGGGGTCATCGGGGGCCCTCCCGGGCTGTTTTCGGGGTTTCTGCAGGTGGGGTGCTATCTGCTAGATCCCTGATGGGGTGCGCTTTGGGGTGCTAGCGGGGGTGCTACCGGTAGCAGGTGGGCCCGCTACCGGTAGCACCGCTCCGGGGTCAGGCAGCGCCCCGGTTTTCGTCACGCTGTGCGATGGCGGTGAGGAGGTCCGCGCGGACGATGCCGCGCCGGGTGGTGCGCTCCCCTTCGTCGGATGTCCCGGCGATACCGCGGGTGGTGATGCCGTGCGGCTTGAGCGCGGAGGTGACGTTCTCGCCCTTCCACCCGCCGTAGACCTCCGGGCGCAGCTCGGAGAGGCGAGCGGCGATCCGCTCGTTCCACACCCGCTCCTCAGCGGCGGGAACGACCGCGGCAATGTCGGCAAGCAGGTCGTACGACGGGCCCGAAGCCGTCTCGGACTCCGCTCCGATCGCGATCCCCGACAGAGTGCCCTCCGCCTTGCGCAGCGCGAGGGCACGCTGAGCGATGGCGTGGGTGGCGTTGTCGTCCAGGTAGGCGGTGCGCACCACCACGGGCAGCGTGGCGGCGCCGGCGAGGTAGCCGTTTCCGGCGTCGATCTCCGGGCGGAAGGACGTGGCCCGGACACCGTTCTTGTACGCGGAGGTGCCCAGGATCATGTCGTTCTCGACCTGCCCCGCGACGCGTAGGGCGAAGCGGATGGAGACGTTGCCGCTGATCCCAGTCGGCAGCGAGTCCTTGTCGGGGCGCTGCGTGGCCAGTACGAGCATGACCCCGAGCGCACGGCCCAGCTTGATGACGAACTCTGCGTCTTCACCTGCGGCTTTGCCGTACTTGGGGTGGGCGAACAGGTTCTGGCACTCGTCAAAGATGGCCAGCAGCGGCCACAGTTTCAGCGCCCGCTTATCGGCGATCTGCCGGGTGATGCGCTTGTCCGGGCACAGGTCCCGAGGCAGCTTCTTCATCGACGCAGCCCGGCGCATGACCTCCTCGCGCAGCAGCTTGAGGGAGTCGGCCGCGTACTTGATCGACTCGTCATCGATTCCGGAGACGAACCGGTGGCTGACGCATTCCAGTGCGTCCAGGTCACCGGTGCCCTTGTTCTCGTGCAGCCACAGTTCCACGGACGGGTCCATGGCCGCCCCGCACGCCAGCACCCGCACGGAGGCGGTCTTGCCCTGTCCAGGCAGCGAGCCGATCAGAACGTTGTGCTGGATCATCGGGACCGACTGCGCACGGCCGCGCGGGTCGATGCCGAACGGGATGCGCTTGAAGATGTCATGACGGCGGGCATTGGCCAGCGACCACTTGACGATGCCGGTCTTGGACAGGTCCCGGTCACCGACCCACAGGATGAGCCGTCCCTCGTGCTCGTTGGGGTCGGCGTCGGGCCACACGCACCCGAGCGGACGCCTGAGTCCGGAGGCGAGGCGGGCCCGACGGTCGGCCACATCCGCGACGGTCACGCCCAAGGGAAGGTCGATGTCCGCGCGCCAGCCCGGTCCCTCGCGAGTGATCGGGGAGACGAACCGGATGCCGTCCTGTCCCTTGGCGACCGCGGTGGCAATCTGGCCAATGCCGATGGACGCCATCGCCTTGACGACGATGTCGCTGGTCAGCTTCTGGACCTCGGTCTTGACCACGGCCCGCGAGGCGAGCGGCGCATCGGCCGGCGCCCCCGCCAGACCGAACCCGAACACGGCCACCACGACGGCAATGAACTGCGTCATCGGTGCAGCGCCGAAGACCAGGAACAGCAGCGTGACCAGGGCGAAGACGCCGCCCATGGCGGTCAGGATCATCCGCAGGCGCACCCGGCGATCGCGCTGCTTGGACAGCTTCAAGTACAGCTCGGTGTTCTCGCGGCGGGCCTCAGCCTGTCGCAGCGGCTCGCCCTCCGCGTCCACGGCCCACCGACCGACGCGGCCCAGGGTGTTGAGAGCACCTTTCGGGGAGCGCCAGACGAGCTTGGGCCCGTACTGGAACGGCACGCGCACCGCGTGGAAGGCGATGGTGTGCCCGGCGTGTCCGGCCAGCCAGCCCATCGCGTCTTTGAACTCTGCACGCGATTTCGCCCATCCGGGGATGACGTCCAGCCGCTTGGAGTTCTTGATCCGGTCGATCAGACCCGGGCCCGACACCGTCGGCGTCCGGGGATCCACCAAAGTCGGGGCGGAGGCATCCGACCCGGTCGGCTCCGAGTCGCCCGACCCGGACCCCTTGGAGTCGGGCACCGAGTCGGCCGACGAGTTGCCCGACCCGACAGGGGTGGAGTCGCCCGACCCGGTCCGCGCGGTGCGGGCCTTGCCGAGGTCGACTACCTCACCCTTGGAGTCGGTGTTCATCTCTGCTTCGAGCCGCTTGAACAGCTCGTTGTCATCGGGGTGCTTCACTGAGGGTTCCTTCCGTACTGCGGTTGGAAGGGGTCCGGACGACGCTTTGGACGGCTTACCGTCCGGACCCCGCTTGGCTGTGCGTGCCCCGGGCCGGATTCGATCCGGCACCCTCACGGCGTGGATGCCGGGGCGGGATGGTTCAGGCGGCGCGCTGTTCCTCGGGGTAGGCGCAGAGCAGGCACATGCCGAGTGAGGTCGGCAGGCAGTAGCTGTAGATCACGTGGCATTCGGGGCAGGTGCGGCGGGCCAGCATCGCCAGCGCGAGCGCACCCCACTTGCGCGACGTCATCGGCCGCACGGGCAGCGCGAGGTCGACGCGGTAGAGGTAGGCGACCTGCACCCCGGCCTTACGGCCGCGGTGGCGGCGCATCGCCTGTGCAGCGATGGGCTGACCTCCGGGGCGCAAACCCTGGGTACGGAGCTGTCGACGGGTGGCGTAGCCCTCGGGGGCAAGGCGCCACGGGTAGGTGGGAACCCCGAACTGGGCGCCGGTCGGGTCGTAGCACTGGGCGAAGGTGAGGGACATCAGGCCGCTGCTCCGTCCGCGTCAACCGTGTGCAACCGTCGCCCGTCAGACCGCTCCCCCAGCAACAGGTCGCGCAGGACACGGGAGTTAGCAGCGGAGCAGTGCAGCGTGGTGCGGATGGCCTCAGCGTTGATCGCATCGTCCGCCCACTCGGCTGTGGCCTTCCGCGTCTCGGCCAGCAGCTCAGCCGGAGTCCGAGCCGCCTTGGGCGCCTTGGCCTTGGCGGTGCGCTTGCGCGGCGGCTTGGCGCTCTCCTCCTGCGGGAGCGGTGCGGGCTTCTCCGCTGCCGGGGACAACTCCCCGAGCTTGAGGAGCACCCGCTCCGGGCGCGGGGTCTTCGAGCGCCAGCGGCGCCCATGCTCCTGCCGCAGCTGCGCACGGGCCAACTGACGCTCGCGCTCCCTGCCCAGCGCCACGGAGTAGGAGGTGACCTCCCACAGCGTCATCCGACGCCACAGCGAGAACGTCGACAGCGGAGCGAGCAGCCAGCGCGAGCGGCGGATCTTCTCCATCCGCCGGCCGGTCACTGCACCGATCCGCGAGGCGTACACGTGGGCGGCGACCTCGGAGAGGACCACCCACAGCAGTGGCATCGTGCCGTGCGCGAGCTTTGCCGACACGGACTGTCCGGCCGCGATGTTCAGCCAGCACGTCACCCCGGTCAGCACCCAGGGCACGAACCGCACCCAGCCCAACGGCATGTCAGTGCGGATCAGCAGCAGGAACGCGGCGGTGAACACGGGAATCGCCGTGTCGATACCGACGGGCAGCATCCACGGAGAGGCGAATCCCCAGCGGGCGCCCGCGGTCGACACCGCCTCGAACGAGGAAGCCAGACCCAGGCCGCCCACCCCTGCCGCGAGCACCGCGACCACGCCCAACAGCCACGTCTCCGGCGTCGACAACGGCGGAACCTGCGGCCGCGCGACATCGGTTGCGGTGGTCATGCCGCCACCCCCTTGCCGCGTCGGGTGATACCCAGCGGGAGAGCGTGGACCGCACCGCGAGAGAGCGGGCGCAGCAGCGGGGTGATGTTGAAGAGTTCCGGGGCGTGGGCCTCAATGGCCTGCGCGGCAACCCGGCTCACTCGGTCGGGCAAATCCGGCTCGTCCGCGAGGATGTCGCGGGCCGCGTCCTCGCGGGCCATGCGCTCCATCTCGCTCTCGCCCTCGACACCGAGCCACAACTCAACCGGTGTGCCAAGGGCAAGCTCTACGAAGTCTTCTGCGGTGACGGCCTGATGACCGCCGATGTATGCACGCATGTGGATCACTCCTGATGACGGAGGAACAGGGAGAAACCCGGCGGCAGGCGACCTTTGCTGGGGAGTCCAGCCACCGGGCAGAGAGTGGAAGTCCGAACCGTTCGGCTCCCCTGACCGACCGCGCGGCCGCGGACGCTCAGGGCAACCGCCAGCGGTCGGAACCGCTGGTGGATGCGTCAGTGCGCGGGGGTCTTGCCCTGCGCGGGCCGCCATCGGAGGTGGCGGTGGCCTCTTCACGCTGTTCAGTTCTCAAGGAACGGGCGCTTCCTTCGAGCCCGTTTCACGGGGCCCTCCGGGCGTGATTAGAGATTGACCTAGGTCAATCTGTCTGTCAAGAGGAGGTGCTGCGGGAATCCGAAATTGACCTAGGACAGTTACGCTCGGAGGCATGGAATCCAGCCCCGAAGCACCCAAGCCGACGGCCAAGGAGATCGCAGCGAAGTTCCGCGCGCAGATCACAGATGGCACGTACGGTCCTGGCTCCCAACTCCCCGCCGCCCGCGGGCTGGCCAAGGAGCTTGGCGTTCAGCTCATGACAGTTCAGAGCGCCTACGGCAAGCTTCGGGATGAAGGGTTGGCGCTCTCCCAGCAGGGCCGTGGCACCTTCGTTCGCGACCCTGCCGTTCCGCTCGGCACCCAGAGCGGGAGTAGCCCGGCGTTCACCGCGCTCGCCTCGGAGCTCAGCGTGATTCACGAGACGCTCCAGAAACTCGATGCCCGGCTCGATCGCCTTGAGCGGCTCGTTGGGCACGAGACTCCGCCCTCACCGTGAGTGCGTCAGCGCGATGCAGCAGCCGTTCGGCTGTGGCTCGCGCTTCACTCAGACTCGCTCTGATCAAAGCGAGCTCAGCGGGGGTGATTCCGCCCCGCTCGTTCCATCGCACGCTGGTCCCTGACATGCGAATGAGCATGCGACCGGGAAATGCAGAGGACCCGGACAGTGTGTCCGGGTCCTATCTCCTTGCAGGTCAAGCAGGTTGACGAAGCATCAGCAACAGGTGGCGTCGACCATGTTCAGCACTGCTCCCCAAGGGAGCCCCCTGCCGGGTGTCGCCTCGCGCGGCTCGAACAGGGGCCAGACCTCGGGCCCGTAGACGAGACGTACATCAGCCTCGCGCAGCGCTTCGATGTGTCGATTCCACGCGGGATGACGCGCGTGCGCAGCGTTGATGCGCGGGAAGATAACGACTGGCAGATCAAGGGTGCCGATCGCCTCCCCTACCTGCGTGAGCGCCTGATTATCGGCGATTCCCGCTGCCAGCTTGGCCACCGTGTTCGCGCTGGCCGGCGCAACGACGAAGCAGTCCACGGGCGGGTGCGGTCGCGCCTCCCCCGGCAGCCGCGGCGCATCGCGTACGGGCAGGCCCGTCAAGTCTTCCAGCTTCTCGACCTCTCCGAGCGCCCGCAGCCACTCGCCCGCGGTCGGCGTCAGCGTCACCGCCACCTGCCAACCGCGATCGAGTGCGGGCTCAACAAGCCCTGTCCGCAAGGCCTCCACTCCGCCGGCCCCTGTACCCACGACTCCAAGCACCCCGCGCGCTTTCGTACTCACTGCACCGCCTTGCATCGCTGAGCCATGACGAACACCTCGGCTGACCGGGCTCCACCCGTCACGGGGGACTGCTTGATGAGATCACGCAACGTCTCCCGTACCCGGGGATTGTTCCGCACGAGCTGAGGCGATGTGCTCTCTGCGGTGCGCAGCTCAGTGAAGGCGTCGTCCCCACGACCCGCGAGGGTGAGCGCGCGGGCGTAGTCGATCCGGTGGGAGACACCGCGCTCCGGTGGCATGTGGTCCACATCGACCTGACCGTGTTCCACAACGTACGAGATGTTCTCCAAGTCGAGCTCCGCCGACAGCCTATGGAGCATGACGTTTGTCGGCCCGAAGCTTGTCTGCCAGTGGTTCGCGTCGGAGCCCAGCCGATTGGCCAGTGTTTCCGCACGCCCAAGCAAATTCGTCGCGGTGCCCCGGTCTTGGTGGCGAGCCGCAGCGATGGCCGCACGCAGATAGATCATGCCCAACAGGCTCAGAGCCTCCGGGTCATCCTCTTGGATCTGAGGTGCCAGCCACGTGGCAGTGGTCTCCCCCAGCTCCATCGCGTCGTCATAGCGACCGTTAGCAAGCAGCGCGTGAGTGCCGGACCGCGCCGCAGATGCGAGTACCAGCGGATCACCAGACTCATCCGCCGCGCGCATCGCACGCTCAGCAGCGAGCCAAGAGATATCTGACTCGCCCACCTTCGCCAGGGTGGTCGCCGCGAGATGATGGGCCCGCGCCGAGACAGCCCAGCAGTCCCGGCGCTCCTCTGCCGAACGGACCGCCCGGTCCTCCAACTCCTGAGCCGTCTGGAGCAGGCCAGGGAGCGCAGCTACTACGCTCCCAAGCCGACCCGCTTGGTAGTCGTCCCACGTCCGCTCAACGATCGGCCTTACCGGCCCGGGGGCGGGGAGTTGCGTATCGGCCTGCGGGCCAAAGAGCAGCCGGGAGAGACGACGTGGGCTCATGAGCGCATCACGTACGGCCGGTACGTCGTCCTGCTGTTTGTCGTCTTCCATCAGGACGGGTTGCCCGACGATGTCCCCGAGCGAGATCCGCAGCACCCGCGCCAGCTCGGCAAGCATGTCGATGCGGGGCGGTTGACGCCGGCCGGTCTCCGCCTTGGCAAGCCAGTCAGTGCTACGGCCCACAAGCCCAGCCAACACCTCTTGGGTGTAGCCACGGCGCTTGCGGTAGAAGGCGATCCGTTCCCCGATGCTGAGGTGATCTCCAAGACCACGCATGCGTACTGCCTCCTGGCGAGTAGGGGCCTGCTTCACCGTACCGAGGCGGTGGCGAAGCGGACAGACGGTCTCTGACCTGCCTGCTTCACTCGATAGTGAAAGACGTGACTCAAAGGAACCCGGACGGACTGTCCGGGTCTGCGATGGCCGCTACCGAAGGCGTGCCAATTGACCCCAGCGTCCAGCCTGTTATCTACCGCAAGGCGCGGCCAACAATGGTCGCTGAGGCGTCAGCGCCCTGCGCCTCAGCGTGTTGCAGCGTGGGCCAACGCCGAAGGACACGGGCTTCGCCAGTTACAGCGAGGGCGCGCCTTTCCAGTTCTTTGTGACCATGGTGCCCGCTGGCGTACTCCGAAGCAGGTCCCCTCAGCCTGCGGCCACCATCTTGTTGGACCATCGAAATCGCCCTGCGATCGGCAGTTGATCAGCCAGTCCGTGCGTAGTCAGCACAGCAAACTGGAGCAGGACGCTGAGGGCGTTCCTGGCGTGGTGTGAATGGATAGAAATCTTGGCAGCCGGAGTCAGCGTCACGATTCCCGCATAGGCAGGAGGCTTCTGAGCCTTGTCTTGATGAGCGAAGCCGTGACGAACCTTGACCATGGCGTCCAGGAACGACGCGGCATCGGCCCCTTGGTAGTTCGTGGCTCCTACTCGCCAAGTACTGCCCTTTCCCAACTCGGCAGGGGCAACCTCTACTGCCCACTCCCAGTCGGGCGTCGGGTCGTATCGAAAAAAGGTCCAATAGAGCTTGCGCAGGTTGTAGGGGCTCGGCGTCTGCACCATCCCGTACTTGCCATCGATCTGGTACCAGGGCGATGGCGGAGTTGCCTGCGGATCGAGTGGTTGCGCGGTCAACGCAAGATCTTCGTTGAATGCTTCGAGCGCCCCAACGGCAGCCACTACGACGGCACGATTCAGGGAAGAGTGCTGCTTCCCCGGCTGTCCACCGCCAGTCTTCCCCTTCGCACGGCGGTCCGCCGTCGTCTGCTGGAGACGCTCTTGGATCACATCATGTAGCCGCTGAGCGTCGCTCAGGTAGTCAACCATGCGGTCCAGCGGGCCTTGGAGGGGATGCAACGCCACGATCTAGTGCCTCCGCATGGTGTGGGACCGCATGTTCATAGAACAGACCAGTCCGCAGGCTACCGGGGCAACTCCCCTGAGGTGCTGCGATCACCGCAATCAACCACCCCCGGTGGCACAGCTTTACGTCTCCTCAGACTTCGGAGTCACACGCTCAAGCTTCGTCGCCACACAACAGCCGAACTTACTGGTGCCATATGCCCACCAACCCCGTAGAATCGAACACAAGCTCGATTGCATGGTGCAGGCGGTTTGACCTAGCAGCAAGTAGCGGAGAGAGCCCAAGCATCGGAGCCCGAGTGATTGGATGAGGTGCCTGATCCGGGCCTAAGTCGTTGATGTAGTCGCACACGACCGTGAGACGTGTGTGGTGCGAGGAGGGGAGGCAGTCTGTGAGCGATCACAGCAGCATCGAGTGGACGGAAGCCACCTGGAATCCCACAACCGGGTGCGATCGCGTTTCCCCGGGGTGCGACAACTGCTATGCCTTGGCGCTGTCAAAGCGGCTGAAGGCAATGGGCTCAAGCAAGTACCAAACCGACGGGGACCCACGAACATCCGGACCAGGGTTCGGCGTCTCGTTACACCAGGACGCCCTTCAGGTGCCGTACCAATGGCGTAGTCCTCGCACCGTCTTCGTGAACTCCATGTCTGATCTGTTCCATGCGCGCGTACCGCTTGACTACGTGCAACAGGTATTTCAGGTCATGGCCGATACCCCCCAGCACACATATCAAGTACTCACTAAACGAGCCCACCGCCTGCGCCAGGTTGCCGATCGCCTGGAGTGGCCATCGAACCTGTGGATGGGGGTGTCAGTCGAGACTGCGAAGGAACTACCGCGGGTTGACGACCTGCGCTTAGTGCCGGCCGCAGTTCGGTTCCTCTCGTGTGAGCCCCTGCTCGGCCCCTTGAGGAACTTGAACCTGGACGGGATTCACTGGGTGATCACGGGGGGTGAATCCGGCCCTCGTCACCGACCGATGCACGAGGACTGGGCAACCTCGATCCGTGATGCGTGCCAGGCAGACGGTGTGGCGTTCTTCTTCAAGCAGTGGGGCGGACGCACCCCCAAGGCCAACGGGCGTCTGCTGCAGGGTCGCACCTGGGACGAACTCCCCGCTCCCGTCAAGGCCTAGGCCAGACTCAGCCCCGAGAACTCGTCCAATCGAACACGGCAAGATGGATGCGCTCGCGCGCGACCCGACCCAAAATGTCAGATGCAACTGCATCCAACATGGAGGGGGCGGGATCTTGATCGAGCCCGAGTTTGCAGATGGCGAAGAGCTCTTACTCAGTGGCGAGTCGGCGGGCGAGGAAGTCACCGATGCCACACGCCAGTTCTTTGTGAGCAAGAAGGCAGCCGCCCTCTTGAAACACGAGATTCTCCAGCGGTATGTGAAGCCCTTCGCCGCCAAGGTAGGCCGGTGGGCACCAGGCGGCCGAGTCGTGTACCTCGACGGATACGCAGGTCCGGGACGCTACGAGGACGGGACACCCGGGTCGCCAGCTTTGATCTTGGACTCCGCCGCCGAGGTAGCCAGCATCCGCCAGCTCGACTGCTACTTCATAGAACGGCGCCGAGCGGACTACAGGCGACTGGACCAGCTCGTCTCAGAGGCCCGCGGGCGCGGTCTTACGGCGGAGGCGCTCAGCGGCAAGGTCGAGAAGCATCTGAGCTACGTGCTAGAGCAGGCCCAGGGGGCACCACTACTTGCCTTCATCGACCCATTCGGATTGGGGCTCAGCTTCGACGCCTTGACCACCCAACTCTTTGGATCACGGGAACCCGCTGGGGCTACAGGCCGGGACGCAACCGAAGTGCTGCTGAACTTCAACGCCAATGCCGTACGCCGCATTGGTGGGCTGCTGACCAGCACCAAAGAACCACGAGGGAAGCAAGCAACCCTCCAAGCGATGGACGCGGCCTGCGGAGGAGACTGGTGGCGCGACGAGTTCTTGGACTCAGCTGACAACCGCGAGGCAGTCGAGCGCATCGCTGGTGGCTTCGCTCAACGAGTAGGAGCCGCCGTTAGAGCTCACTCATGGACCCTCCCAGTGCGCAATCGAGAGCACCACCAACCGGCTTACCACTTGGTGTTGTTCAGCCGCCACCGAGATGGCCTCTGGCTCTTCGGTGAGGCAATTAGCCACGCCCAAGCGCAATGGCGCCGCGAGATCCTCCCTCCGTCGAGGAACGGCACTCTCTTCGACGAATCCGACCTCTTCGAGCAAGAGGAGGAGCAGAGGGCGCGTGGATGGATTGATGAAATCAAGCGGAACATACTCGGTCTGCTGCAGCAGCGCGCTGTCGTCGGCGTAGATCGCTATCACGAAGAGATCATGGGAAGCGCTCTGGGCGAGGCGCGGCAGATGCACATCCGGGCAGCCATCAAGGAACTACACAAGGATGGCAGGACTGCGTGCGACGGGAAGGGATCCATACCGAGCATGCGGATCACGCGACCAACCATCCGCCGATAGCCAGGAGGTAGCGGATAGCAATCTGCATGGATCGGTGTCCCAGCTGTCCGGCTGTCCGGATACACCTTCTGACCTGGGATAACCAACCGGACAGCAGAAACAGCAGCTGTCCGGGCTGTCCAGTCCCGACGGGCTGTAACACCCCGGGGTGTTGCAGCCCGTCGGCGAAGCCGACCCCTGAGGGCGTAGGCGCCGAAGGCGACTTCCGTACTGATCTCTTGTGTCCCCTCTGTCGTGATGAGTGCCGAGGCCGACAGAGGGGAATCTCTCCTGCCACAACGCACCCGGGGAGGGAACAGCGTGACCAAAGATCGCGAAGCTATCTGCCACGAAGACGGCATCATCTGGACCGAGGACATCAGTACGTTCGACTACGTACGCCAGACGCTCGTTGTCGACGCCAGCACCCGTCGGCGTCCTGTGTCCTGGCGCGGACAAGGCCGTCGCGTCGGGTACTCCGTACTCAAGCCGGGCTCTCCGAGCGGAGATTCGCCGGGCGGGTTCGTCCGACGCGTGTTCTGGGTGAAGGATTACGACCGCTCCGAACAGCCTCGTGGGACCTACAAGACCACCACCCCAAGCGAGGGCGTTGATCCCCGCACTGTCGCCCCGGGCGTCTGGGGCGACCTGACTGACCGCGCCTGGGGCGGCCGCCTCCCTGTGACGCCAGACAGCGAGACGGATTCGCAGCCTGAGAGCGCCATGGGCGCGAAGCACGAAGCCACACAGCAAGCAGTCAAGGAAGCATTCGCCGACTGGCTCTACCTGCATAACGTCTCGGTCCCGGACACCATGGGAGCCGCGGTAAGCGAGGCCTTTACGCGATGGCTGAACACTCACTCGGAGCAACTTGTGGCCGCGATTGCTGAGGCCGTGGCCAACAAGGCATCGCTCCCTGATCCGCCGGCCGCACAGGACGAGACCTGAAGCGTGTAACACCAACTGACACACAACGGGCTCGCACCGCAGCGCACAACCACGGACGTTCAGGGACAGTTCCTCCAGCTCAGGCCCGTACAGATCACAGCGCAACGACATGATCGGATTGCTTCGGGACGAAGAGGTCGTGGGTTCAAATCCCGCCACCCCGACAGCTGAAACACCAGGTCAAGGGCCTGATCCTCTCTGAGGGTCAGGCTCTTTCTGCGTCTCCGGAGATCGTTTGGGAGAAATCTGGGAGAAGATCTTGGTCGGGTTCTCCCAGCTGTCCGCCCGGCCCACGTCGGCTTCGACTCGGCGGCGGTCTCTACCGCCCCACGCAGATGCAAACCAGCCAGCCCCTCATGGATGCGCACTTGTGTGCGCCCACTGACTCAGCCATACCGTCCGGCCCTGGACGGCACTGACGGAGCACGGTCAGAGGGGGAGCTATGACTGATGGAGCGAAGCCGGCAGCACAGATCCTGGACGGCCTGACCAGGCGGGCGCACGTGCAGGTTCGCTCGTCACGGGACCTGGTCGAAAACGTGGCGACCGAAGCGCAGGCAGAGGACAAGAAGCGCAAGGGAAAAGAACTACCGGTCCTGCGCCGACGCTCGGGCCTCCGCCCAGTCCAGGGGCGCGGTGCCGCCCAAACAATCGAGATCACCCCCTGGCAGGCACTGCATGCCATCGGGCGAGGGCTCGTTCTGGCGCGGCAGGGAGCAGGCCGGGGTCTTGCCGAACACTGGCAGAGCTTGAAGTACTGCCAGGCACTCGGTCAGGACCGGGCGGGATACCTGGAACTGTCGAGTGAGGGACGGAACCCGGAACGGTATTACAAAGCGAACCAATCGTCGGAGATCGGCATCGGTTTCGCCGTCCTCGTGGCCGAGCAGTTCCTCAAGGACCGGTATCCCGACCACATGGTCTCCCTCATCGACTCCGACATCGCCTTGCAGGCCGGCTGGGCCCTCAGGAACAAGGGCCCCGCGAAGGGTCGGCGACCGGAGGCCCTGCTTCGGCGTCCGAACTTCATCCTGGAGGTCTGGCGGCCAGGGGAACCGTCTCGTGTGTTCTTGATCGCCAGCAAGGGGACCCACGGCAAGCCCGCGCAGGTGTACGCCCAGCTTGCGACAGGCACGGCCCACCTGGATTCGGTACATATCGGGGCTTACGGGCGCACTCCCGGATTCCTCCTCGGTACCGAGCTCGCCGACAAGGGAAGCATCGTCGTACACGTAGTCGAGGCGCCTGGAGAGGTCTTGCTCCGGCCTGGCCGCGGGGAGAAGGACACACCGAACCTGGATATCGAGCTCACGGACCGAAACGAACACACCACCATGAAGATGCCGTCACAAGCGCGCAGCAGCGACGTCAACGACTTCGGGTTTCAGGTGAGCACCGATCTCTTCGGCTGGTTCAGTCAGGTGCTGGCCCGCACGGAGGCAGCCGCGCTGACCGCATTCACAGGAGGAGGGCGGCCCACCGCTCAGTACCTGACGAAAGAACAGGGCAAACGGCACTTCGACCTGCCGATGTATGCAGGTGCCGACAGCGTGAAGGACGCGGAGTACACGATCCACGGCACCAATTTCGTGGGCACCGATCATGTCTTCCGTCTCAACAAGACCCGCGTGGAAGCTTTCTCGGGCCTGGCGGAGCCACTGTTCAACCACCTGGAGCACGGAGACGTCGCGTCGTACAGGCAAGAGGTATACCGAGAGCGGGCGGACTGGCCAACCTCAACGACAGCCCCGAAGTGGGGGCCGGTGTCGATTCGCCCCGACGGCTCCGTCATGGCGATGCGCATTCTCCCACCCACCACGTAGCGCGACCTCTATGAGTGCTGCACCACCAACTGTGCTGCGGTCTTTGGGAATTGGTGTCACCGCGTGCCAAGTGGTGATGCGAAACTCCGTTAAGCTCCGGCTTCATGGCCCATCGTCACCCTGCAAATCCCGACGAGCGCGCTCGTGCCCGAATGCTTGCACAGCGTGTACGCAGTTTGCGCGAGGAGCGCGAATGGACGCGTGAGCGCCTGGCCGAGGAAGCGGGCATCTCCGTCAGCACGCTCGCCCGCGTTGAGAACGTGGGAGCAATCCAGCCAGGTTTCTTCACCATGGGTGCGCTCGCGGAAGCTCTACAGCTCTCCCTCGACGAGCTGTTCCACCAGTGCAAAGCGAGCCCAGGACTATGGTCTGCCGGGTACGAGGGCCGGGACATCGGCTCGTTCGTTACTTCTCTCCTCGACGCGCGGATCAGCGTGGTGGCCGACGTGCGTCTCACACCGATCAGCCGCAAGCCAGGCTTCAGCAAGACCCGCCTCGACCAGGCCCTCGGAGAGGCGGGAATCGAGTACACCCACCTGCGTGGCCTGGGGAATCCCAAGGACAACCGGGCACCGTTCTGGGAGGGACGCATCACCGAGGGACGCGCCAAGTTCCGGACTTTGCTGCGTTCCGACACTGCCCAGTCCGACCTCGACTCGTTGGCGGAACACGCCGTTCAGTCACGCGTCGCGGTGCTCTGTTTCGAGAAGGACGAGGAGCGCTGCCACCGCCAGGTCGTCTTGGAGACGCTCCGCAAACGCACCTCGCTGCAAGTTACCCCCTTGGCCTGACCACACCTGCTCTGCCTGCACGCCCCCTTGCGCTCACACCGGCCATGATTTCCAATCTCCCGCAGGTGGTGGGGAGTTGGGGGCGGCAATGGTTGGAACTTGGCAGCGGGCACGCATCATGATCACGGTCAAGACGTATCCGGAGCTGTCCACGAAGTACCACGAGACGAGCTGCGTGGCCGGCATACGGCTGGACCAAGGGGCGCCAGAACACGTGCGCCTTTTCCCGGTACCTTTCCGTCTCTTGGGCGAGGACAGCCAGTTCGCCAAGTACTCCATCGTCGAAGTGGACGTGCAGCGGCACCGCGGGGACCGCCGCCCCGAGAGCCTGCGCCCCAACCTGGAGACCCTCAAGGTCATCGACCGTATCGGGACGGCGGACGGCTGGCACGAGCGGTTCTCACATGTCCGGCCACTCGTGGCCCCATCTCTGTGCGCCATCAAGCGGGACCAAGCAGCACGCGGCACCTCACTCGGCATCTTCCGCCCGGCGGAGTTCACCGGCTTCCGCTTCGAGCCCGCAGAGCCCTGGTCCGCATCGAAAGCCGCCATCGCCAACCAGTTGGACCTCATCGACCAGGACCTCCGCCAGTTGGAGTGGGTACCGCTGGAATTTCGATACTCCTTCCGATGCGCCGACGAGCAGTGCAGCGGACACGACATGGGGCTGAGAGATTGGGAGGCCGGCGAGTCGTATCGCAAGTTCCTTGGTCGATATGGGAAGCAAGCCGTGCAGGACAAGCTGCGTGAGCGCTGGTTCGACCGGATGATCACTCCGGAGAAGGCCGTGCACTGTTTCGTGGGCAACGTCGCTTCTCGCCCCAAGACCTTCATGCTGCTGGGCCTGCACTACCCGCATCGGGGTGTCGTCGAGAACGTCCAGGAGAGCCTGTTCGACACGTGAGCCGGCCCAACTTGCCGCCTCACTGGATGCCGTCAGTCCCTTCACCAGATGTGCCCCGGCAGCGCCCACCTGTTGTTCACTGGCATCGAACGAAGCACACCGTCGTAGAGCCACATGGGGGGCCGATGGAACCACGAAGCGCAGCCGCATCCGGCAGAGACTTCCCGTACACCTCAAGTACCACGTGCTACATCGAGGTCCATGGGGACGGCACCGTGACTCACGGAGACCAGCGCGCCGCCTACGAGCGCGCGGTCGCCGGAAAGTCCCGGCTCTTCGCCGTCTGGCCCGGCCAGTGGTCGAGCGACCTCTTCGAGATCGACGTCCTGGACGAGTTCGCCAAGGCACTCGGAATCAAGCATGACGAGGATCGAACGGGCCTGAAGGACCACATCCACAAGGTGGAATGGATCAAGGCGCCGTACGGCGATGACAACCCTCGCAGCCAGTACCTCGACATCGACGTCACCTTCACCTGCGGCTGCTCCATCAACGACCTCCGTACCTTCGCCGCGCAAATGAAGGAGCAGAAGGGCTGGGCCATCGCCACGAGCGGCGGCTGGTCGAGGAGCAGCAGGCCGGGCGGGGCGACGACATACTCCATGCGCGCGCGCCGCAAGAGCCTCACCTGATACGGACATTGGCTGCGGTAACCGCGCCGCTCAGCCCGCAGGCAGTCGGCCCCCTGGGACAAATCTGGGAGAAGATCTTGGTCGGCTTCTCGCAGGCGCCCGGTGCGGGGTACGCCGCGAACTGCGGCGACTAGCTGCTCGGGTTCTGTTCTCTCGCGAAGCTGGGGCACCGCGAGGCGCGCCTCAACGAGGTCGGGACGCGAGGGCCAGAGCACTCGCCGCGAGCGAGATCGCCGAGAGAAGGACGAACAGAACCGGGTAGCCGCCCAGGTCGTGCGCCAAGGCCGCGCCGGCGAAAGGGGCGAGGGCGGAGGCGATGGTGACGGGGGCCGCCAGGAGTGCGGAGAGGCGGCCGTAGTCGGTGGCGCCCCAGCGGTCGGTGACGGCTGTGGCCTGCAAGAGGGTGAGGTTGCCGCGGACCATGCCGGCCGTGACGGCGAGCAGAACGAGGAGCGGAATAGGTCCAGGTACGAGGCCGAGTGCTGCCGTGGTGGCGCCGCCTGCTGCGATGAGGAGTGTTGTGCGGGTGGTGACGCCGGTGCGGCGGGCGAGGGCGGCGTAGGCCATGCGCCCGAGGGTCTGGCCGGCACCGCCGAGGCCGAGGGCCCATGCGGCGACGGCAGGGCTCGCTCCGCGTTCGGTGAGGAGCGGGACGAGCGCGATCACGACGGCGTACATCGCGAAGCCGTTGAGGGTGAGGGCGGCGGCCAGGAGCAGGAACGGGCGAGTGCGGACTATCGGTTCGGCCGTCCTGTCACGGCGCGAGTGAAGTGGCGATGGACGAGTTGGCCAGGGTGCTCGTAGAGCCAGAGCGTGCGCCGGGATCGTGACGACAGCCAGCGTGATGGCGAGTATGTCGTAGGTGGTGCGCCAGTCCAGGTGGGCGGCGAGGGCTGCGGTGATGGGCGCGAAGACGGTTGAGGCGAGGCCGCCTGCGAGAGTGATGACGGTGAGGGCGCGGATGCGTTGGTCGCCCCACCAGCGGGTGACGGCCGCGAAGGCGGGCTGGTAGAAGGTGGCCGCCATGGCGATGCCTGCCAGGGTCCAACCTGCGGCGAAGGCGAGGATGTTGGTGGCGTGTGCCACTGTGAGCAGCGCGATGACGGCGAGCACGGAGCCTGCCGTCATGACCGCGCGTGGGCCCTGGCGGTCGAGGATGCGGCCGACCGGTATCCCGACGAGGGCGGACACCAGGAGCGCGCCGGAGAAGGCGGCGGTCGTGGAGGTGGTGGACCAGCCGGTGTCTGCGGTGATCCTTGGGTTCAGGACGGGGAAGGCGTAGTAGACGATGCCCCAGCTGGTGATCTGGGTGGCGCAGAGCGCGGGCAGGACGGCGCGAGGCCGCGACCAGGATTCGGTGTCGGTCGCGGCCCCGCTGATGCGGACGTCAGCCATCGGCGGTCAGCAGCACCCGCTGCCTGCGGCTACCGGTTCGGCGGTCTCCGCGTCGGCAGCGGTGGTGCAACAGGGGCTGTTCCGCTGCTTGGTGAGGTTGTCGGCATCGGCCTTGACCACGTAGACCTCCCAGGGCTCTTGGCCGGGGCCATGGACCCAGACCTTGTCCTGGAGGGCGTAACAGCAGGTGGTGTCGTTCTCCTCGGTGGTCGCCAGGCCCGCTTCGGCCAGGCGTCCAGTCGCCGCATGGACCTGGTCGGTCGACTCGACTTCGACGCCGAGGTGGTCCAGGCGGGTCGTCTCCTCAGCGGTGCCTTCGATCAGGACGAGTTTGAGCGGGGGCTCGGTGATCGCGAAGTTGGCGTAGCCGTCTCGGAGTTTGGCCGGTTCGGTGCCGAACAGTTTGCTGTAGAAGGCGATGGACGCGTTCAAGTCCGGCACTCGGAGAGCGAGTTGGACGCGGGACATGGAATACCTCCTACTGGGCGGGGTGGGCCGGACGTGGGTCAGCAGCCTCCGGAGGTGGCCGGAGCGCCGACGCCGAGCTGGATGAGAGACGGGGTGGCGGGAGTCGCACAGCAGCCGCCGGTGGACTCGCCCTGCTCGGCTTCGGGGGTGTCGAAGAGGCCCGCGCCGCCGCAGACACCGGTCTCGGGGAGGGTGAGTTCGACGCGGTCGGCGGCTTCCGGGTCGCCCGCGAGCGCGGCTGCGACCGAGCGGACCTGCTCGTAGCCGGTCATGGCGAGGAAGGTGGGGGCGCGGCCGTAGGACTTCATGCCGACCAGGTAGATGCCTTGTTCGGGGTGGGAGAGCTCGTTGTGGCCGTGGGGGTAGACGGTGCCGCAGGAGTGCTGGTTGGGGTCGATCAGCGGGGCCAGGTCCACGGGGGCTTCGAGGCGTTCGTCGAGGTTCAGGCGGAGTTCGGAGAGGAAGGAGAGGTCGGGGCGGAAGCCGGTCAGGACGATGACCTCGTCGACCGCATCGAGGCGGCGTCCGTCCTCGGCCACCAGAATCAGCCGGCCCTCGGAGTCGCGCTCGATCGTCTCGGTACGGAATCCCGTGACCGCGTCCGCGTGGCCGTCGTCGACCGCGGCCTTCGCGGCCAGGCCGAGCGCGCCGCGGGCGGGCAGCTGGTCGGAGGCGCCGCCGCCGAAGGTGGAGCCGGAGATGCCGCGCCGCAGGATCCATACGGCGTGGGTGCCGGGGGCGCCCTCGGCCACGTCCGCGAGGGTGGCCAGCGCGGTGAAGGCGGAGGCGCCGGAGCCGATGACGGCGGTGCGCCTGCCCGCGTAACGGGCCCGTACGGACGGGTCCTTGAGGTCCGGGACCTGGTAGGAGATCCGGTCCGCGGTCGCCTTCTCGCCCAGCGCCGGGAGGCCGTCGGCACCTGCCGGGGACGGGGTGGACCAGGTGCCGGATGCGTCGATGACGGCGCGGGCGAGGAGACGCTCCTCGCGGCCGTCGGCGCAGGTGATGTGGACCGTGAAGGGCTGGGTCCCGCGGTCGGCGTCGACGATGCGGTCGCGGCCCGCGCGGGAGACGCCGGTGACGCGCGCTCCCGTACGGATCGTGTCGCCGAGGGCGTCGGCCAGCGGCTGGAGGTACCTCTCGGCCCAGTCCCCGCCGGAGGGGTACGCGGCCGGGTCCGGGCGGGTCCAGCCCGTGGGGGCGAGGAGCTTCTCGGCGGCCGGGTCGACCACCTCGCCCCAGGTGGAGAAGAGGCGTACATGCGACCACGCGCGCACCGCCGCTCCGGCCTGCGGCCCGGCTTCCAGGACCAGCGGCTCGATGCCCTGTCCGACCAGGTGAGCGGCGGCGGCCAGACCGATGGGGCCCGCCCCGATCACGACGACAGGAAGGTTCTCGGTGGCGCCGGCTGTGGCGTTGGCGGTGGCGGGCACGGTGATTCCCCTTTGTTTCGACGTTTGTCGATGTGGCGTGCGGTCAGGATGGCACCTGATTCGACAAGCGTCAACATAGACGTTTATCGAATCGATGTGTGTCAACATAGACGTATGTCGAATACGAAGGTGCTGCCGCTCGGCCGGCCTGCCGACGGCCAGGCCGCCGCACCCTGCTGCCCGCCGCTCACGGAGCGGCCGTTCACCGCCGACGAGGCGGACACGGCGGCCCGGATGTTCAAGGCGCTCGGCGACCCGGTGCGCCTGCGCCTGTTCTCGCTCGTCGCCTCCCACGAGGGCGGGGAAGCCTGCGTGTGCGACATCTCCGACGTCGGGGTCTCCCAGCCGACCGTCTCCCACCACCTGAAGAAGCTCAAGGAGGCCGGCCTGCTCACTTCCGAGCGGCGCGGCACCTGGGTCTACTACCGGGTCGAGGCGTCCGTGCTCGCCGCCATGGGGCAGCTGCTCACCATGCGCTCCGCCGCCTGAGCGCCACGTACACGAGCCCGATCAGCACGGGCACCTCGATGAGCGGTCCTACGACACCGGCGAGCGCCTGGCCGCTCGTCACCCCGAAGGTGCCGATGGCGACCGCGATGGCCAGCTCGAAGTTGTTGCCCGCCGCGGTGAACGCGAGGGTGGCCGTACGGTCGTAGGGCAGGCCGATCCCCTTGCCCAGCAGGAAGGTTCCGAAGAACATCACCGCGAAGTAGACGAGCAGCGGCAGCGCGATGCGGATGACGTCGACCGGCTGCGAGGTGATCGTCTTCCCCTGCAGGGCGAAGAGGATCACGATGGTGAAGAGCAGGCCGTACAGCGCCCAAGGGCCGATCCGCGGAAGGAAGTCGGACTCGTAGCGTTCCCGGCCCAGCTTCTTCTCGCCGATGCGGCGCGTGAGGAATCCGGCGACGAGCGGGATGCCGAGGAAGACGATCACGTTCAGGGCGATGTGCCCGGCGGACACGTCCAGGCCCTGGCCGTCTCCGAGGCCGAGCCACTGCGGCAGCAGGTCCAGATAGAACCAGCCCAGCAGGCCGAACGCGACCACCTGGAACACGGAGTTGAGGGCGACGAGCACGGCGGCGGCCTCGCGGTCGCCGCAGGCCAGGTCGTTCCAGATGATCACCATGGCGATGCAGCGGGCGAGCCCGACGATGATCAGGCCGGTGCGGTACGCGGGCAGGTCGGGCAGGAAGATCCAGGCCAGTGCGAACATCACCGCCGGTCCGACGACCCAGTTCACGACCAGCGACGACAGCATGAGCTTCTTGTCGCCGGTGACCGCGTCGAGCTTGTCGTAGCGGACCTTGGCCAGGACCGGATACATCATCACCAGCAGGCCGATCGCGATCGGCAGCGAGATACCGCCGATCTCGACCTTCGCGAGGGCGTCGTCCATGCCGGGGATCAGCCGGCCGAGGCCCAGGCCGACCACCATGGCGAGCAGGATCCACACCGCCAGAAAGCGGTCGAGCGTCGAGAGTCCGGCGACGATCGAGCCGTCCTCGGCCCTCGCCTGCGCGGTGGCGGCCATCAGCAGGCTCGCTTCCGGCCGGTCTCGGCGGTCGTACGGGCGGTCTCGGCGAGCTCCGTGAACTGCCCGGCCAGGGCGGCGATGACGTCTGGCCTGAGCCGGTAGTACGTGAACCGGCCGCACGGCTCCGTCTCCACGATCCCGGCCTCGCGCAGCACCTTGAGGTGGTTGGAGAGGTTGGTCTGCCTGGCCCCCGTCTCCTCGACCAGGTGCGTGGTGCACAGGGTCTCGTGGGCGAGCAGGTTCACGATTCTGAGCCTGAGCGGGTCGGCGAGGATCCGGATCAGGTCAGTGTCGGCTGACGTCATCATGGACTGATACTTTCACATCACTCCGGACTGATGTCAGTTCACCGCGAAGGAAGAACCCATGCCGACCCCGCCGCACACCCCGCTCGCCTCCGTGCTGTTCGTCTGCGTCCACAACGCGGGCCGCTCGCAGATGGCCGCCGGTTTCCTCGGCCACCTCGCGGGCGACCGCATCGAGGTCCGCTCGGCCGGCTCCGTCCCCGGCGACCGGGTCAATCCGGCCGCCGTGGAAGCCATGGCGGAAGCCGGCATCGACATCTCCGCCGCCACGCCCAAGGTGCTGACCACCGAGGCCGTCCAGGCCTCCGACTACGTCATCACCATGGGCTGCGGCGATTCCTGTCCCGTCTTCCCGGGGAAGACGTATCTCGACTGGGCCCTGGACGATCCGGCCGGCCAGGGCGTCGAGGCCGTACGTCCGATCCGCGACGCGATCAGGGTCCGCGTCGAGGCGCTGATCGCCGAGATCGACCGCCGCTGACGGCTCAGGCGGGGTGCTCTTCGGTGGAGTGGGAGTCGGTGAGCGTGAGTGCGCCGACTGCCGCGATCAGGCCGACGACGACCGCCAGTACGCCGTAGGTGATCCGCTCGCCGTGGAAGAACGACGCCACCAGATCGTCGCTCCAGGTCCCCGCGGGCAGTTGTGTGGCGACCAGCGCAGCGATCATGGTGCCGACCACTGCGGTGCCGATGCTGGTCCCGACCTCCTGGGCGGTGTCGTTGAGCGCCGTGCCGATCGACGTGCGGTTGGCCGGCATCGCGTCGACGAGCGCGACGGCGCAGATCGTCATGACGGTGCGCAGGCCGATGGTCATCACGACCATGCAGACCGCGATGGCGGCGTACCCGTGCGACACACCCCAGGACAGTCCGGCCAGTGAGCCGGCCAGGCAGGCCGCGCCGACCAGGCAGGCGATGCGGTGGCCGAACCTTTTCGCGAGCCACTCCGACAGGGGGGTCGCGGCGATCATCGTCAGGATGAGCGGCAGGTTCGCCAGGCCGGCCTTCACGGGGCTCCACCCGTAGGCGTACTGGAAGTGCAGGATCAGCCCGAACATCACGGCGGCCATCGCGATGGCCGTGCCGATCTGCGCGATGGCGGCGCCTCGGACGGTGCCGTCGGAGAAGAGGCGGAGGTCCAGCATGGGTGCTGCGCTGCGGCGTTCGTGCCAGACGAACGCGATCCCCGCGGCGATGGCGCCGAGGACCGAAGCGAGGGTGACACCCGAGAGCCAGCCGTGCTCGACGCCGCTGGTCAGCGAGTAGCAGGCGAGGCCGATGGTGGTGACGCTCAGGGCGGCGCCGGGGAGGTCGAGCTTGTCCTTGGTGAGGTCCTCCGGGCGGTCGGCCGGGACTCCGAGGCGTACGCCGATGGCCGCGATCAGCGCGATCGGGGCGTTGACGACGAGGAGCCACTGCCACTCGAAGTGGGCCAGGGCGGTGCCGCCCAGCAGCGGGCCGAGGATGAAGCCGGACATGCCGACGATGATCATCAGGGTCATGGCGCGCATCCGCAGCGCCTTGTCGTCGAACAGCCGGAAGACCAGCGAGTTGGTGATCGGGGCCATCGCTGCCGCGGCGATGCCGAGGCCGGCCCGCAGGGTGATGAGCTCGCCCGAGGTGCTGACCGCGACGACGGCCAGGCTCAGCAGGCCGAACACCGCAAGACCGACCAGGAGCACGCGTCGGCGGCCGAGCCGGTCGGCCATCGAGCCTGCCGTCAGCAGCAGGCCGCCGAAGGTCAGCGAGTAGGCGCCGGTGACCCACTGCAGCGAGGTCGTGCTGCTGTCGAGGTCCCGGCCGATGGTGGGCAGTGCGATCGAGAGCAGCGTGTTGTCGACCATCTCGACGAAGAAGGCCAGGCAGAGCGCGGCCAGCGGAATCCATGCGGCGCGCAGGGACGGATAGGTGCGCGATGCGGCGGCGGGCGCGGTATCGGTGGCGGGCGTGGTCATGGCGACCTCCTCTCGGAACGTCGCCGACTATCGAACGACGTTCTACAATAGAACGTGGTTCGACCATAGAACGTAGTTCGATAAATGCGCAAGTTGTGATTGGATGGGAACCATGACAGGCCCGCGACCACGCCCCGCCGACCGCCCTTCCCGGGGGCGGCAGCGGGCCTCGCACTCCATCGAGACCGTTCTCACCGCGGCCGTGGCCCTGCTCGACGAGGCGGGTGCGCCGGCGCTGACCCTCCGCGCCCTCGCGACCCGGCTGGGCACCGGCGTCGGCAGCATCTACTGGTACGTCTCCGGCAAGGACGACCTGTTCGAGCGCGCCGTCGACCATGTGCTGAGCGGGGTGCTGACCACCATCGAAGGGCACACCGACAGCGGCGACCCGATCGACGACCTGCGCATGATGGCCGTCGTGCTGTTCGACGCGATCGTGGACCGGCCGTGGCTGGGGGCGCACTTCATGCGCGACATCGGCGTCGAGGGCAACTCGCTGCGGCTCTACGAAAAGCTGGGGCAGCAGGCGCTCCGGCTCGACCTCACACCGCAGCAGAGGTTCTACGCCGTGTCCGCGATCGTGGGCACCGTGGTCGCCAACGCCGCCGACATGGGACAGGAACCGCCCCCGGAGGTGCTCGACGGCGTCGTGGACCGCGACGAGTTCCTCGGTCGCTACGCCGCGATGTGGCGTGAGCTCGACACCGAGGAGTACCCGTTCGTGCACGACATCGTCGAAGAGTTCGACGGGCACGACGACAAGGCACAGTTCCTCGCCGGTCTCGACCTGACCCTGGCGGGACTCCGCCTTCAGGCCGGGGCCTGACGCGTACGGACCGGACACACGGATCAGGCCCGGTACCGACTTCTCGGTACCGGGCCTGATCCGTGTCGTGGGGGCTCAGGACTGGGTGGGTGCCTTCGCCCGGTCGCCTTCCGGCGCCGCGTACTTCACCAGCTCCGCGGAGCGGATGGTGCGGGTGCCGCGCGAGACCCTCAGCCGTACCTGGGCACCGGTCGCGATGCCCTGTGCGGCGGCGGGCAGCGCCCAGGCGGTGGTCAGGTCCGTGTTCCCCTCGTCCAGCGCCAGGAAACGGGCCACTCCCCGCCCCTTGCGCGTCTCCATGCGCAGGACCTCGCCGGTGATCGTGTCGGGCCTCCGCCGCTCCAGGCAGGCGAGCACCAGGAGGTACGCCGCCAGCGCGCCGAAGGCCGCGATGACCGCCAACTCGACGGCCAGGGGCCCGTCCTGGGCCGCCGCGTCGTGGAACCAGCCATCGTCGGCGCTCGCGAAGTTGCCGGGCATCATCGACAGGAACGCCACGAGCAGCGTCCAGCGGCTGAACTTGCCGGCCACCACCACGCCGAGCAGCGCACTGCCCACCCAGCCGGCGCTCAGCACCAGCCCCGGCCGGCGCAGCGAGCCGCTGCCCGCTTCGGCAGCGACCGCCCAGTCGGGCTGCCGGAGCACCGCGAAGGCGCAGAGCGCGGCCGCGAACAGGCCTGCCGCTGCCGCCAGTTGCAGCAGTCGGCCGGTCGAGGCGCCGAAGGCGGGGCGCAGGCGCGGGTAGCGGATACGCACCGGGCGCCAGGTCCCTCCGTACGAGGACCAGACCCGTCGCCGGTCACCGGAGTCGAAGCCCAGGAGCCGGCCGGTCAGGCTGGTGACGCCGAGCGCGGTCCCGTACGCGAGATAGCGGTCCCAGACCGTCACGGATGCGGGCGGCAGCTGGGCGAAGTCCTCGTGCCCGGCCAGCCAGGCGCGCAGACCGTACCAATGCCCGGCGCGTTCAAGGCCGTTGCGCGTCGCCCGCTCGCCCAGCGCCTTGGTGAGGAGGTAGGCGAGCGCGGCACCGGGGGCCACACCGACGAAGATCGCGCCGCGTATGCCGTGATGTCCCATGACCGCGGCCACGGTGAACAGCGCACCCGGCACGAACGCGAAGGTCAGCAGAGTGCTGGCGAGCAGCGGTGCGAAACGGGACCGGGACAGGCCGCGCAGCCGGGCCTCGGCGATGATCTCCTTGCGCAGCGCGGTGTTCCAGGCGGCCGCGCGCTCGTCGTCGCGGAAGGCGATCGCCCCGATGGGGGCGCCGCCGTTCGCCGTGCGGGCGGTGACGCGGTCCAGCACGCGCTGCTCGTACGGGGTGAGACCCGTCGCCACCCGGCCCGCCTCGGTGAGGTGGACGGTGCTGCGGACCGGGTCGTCGCCCGGCTGCCGCAGCTCGACGAGGCCACGGGCCGCGAGGTCCAGCAGGGTGGCCGCGGCGGCGTACTCCACGCCGCGCCAGTTGTTGCCGAGCAGGCTGACCACGGCCGGCGGTTCGGGGGCGTCCCCGAACTCCTGGGTCGCGGGTCCCGGTGTGACCGCGCCGTTGCGGGTGGCGAGCAGAGAGAGCCCGAAGGCGACGAGCCAGAGCACGATCAGGGCGGCGCCGCCCCAGTAGAGCTGTTCGGTGAGCGTCACGCGAATCTCACCTGGGCGGCTTCCTGCGGCACACCTGCGGCCTCGAAGTACTCCCGCCGGACGTGCGCGCCGCCGAGACCCGACACGATGTTCCCCGGGAAGCTCTCCAGGGCGGTGTGGTAGCTCTGCACCGCGCTGTTGTAGAACTGCCGCGCGTACGCGATCTTGTCCTCCGCCGATCTCAACTCGGTCTGCACCGTGCTGAAGTGCTGGTCCGCCTTGAGCTCCGGATAGCTCTCGCCGAGCGCGAACAGCCGGCCCAGCGTCGCGGTGAGCGCGTCCTCGGCGGCAGCCCGGTCCTTGACACCGAGCTCGCCGCTCACGGCTGCCCCGCGCGCGGCGGTGACCGCTTCGAAGGTGCCGCGCTCGTGGGCGGCGTACCCGCGCGCGCCCTCGACGAGATTCGGTATCAGCTCGTGCCGCCGCTTCAGCTGCACATCGATCTGCGCCCACGAAGCCTGCGTCTGATTCCGCAGCCGGACGAGCCGGTTGTAGGTGCGTACGACCCACCAGACGACAACGAAGACAAATACCCCGACAATTGCACCCACGATGACACCCACGGCGTCGCCCCCAGAGGCCCTAAAAGATTCGACCCCCCTGGCCGATCGACGCGATCATATTCCGGCTGAACTAGGGTGTGCGCCCATGGATACCGGGATGGCCTTCGGCCGCGCACGGATCGGTGACCCGGTGCTCTGCTGAGCGCCGTACGGGCCGGGGCTGGCCCGCTGTTCCGTCGGGGATCCTGCGCCGCCGCGCGGGCTCCGCCTCTGTCGTGTTGATCTCGGGCTCAACACATCAACCACGACAGGAGAGTTCATGCTCATCGAGACGCTGCAGATTCCCACCGCGGACGGCCTGGCCGACGCCTTCGCCGCCTTCCCCGACGACGGCGGGCGGCATCCGGGGGTGCTGATGTACCCGGACGGCTTCGGCATCCGGCCCGCGCTGGCCGAGATGGCCCGGGAGCTGGCCGGGCACGGGTACTGCGTACTCGTCCCCAACCTCTTCTACCGGCAAGGATCGTCCCCGCTGTTCGACCTTCCCGGGCACATCGGGGCCGAGGCCCGGCCCGCGATCTTCGCCCGGCTGATGCCGTGGATCGAGGCGCACACCGCCGAGCGCGCACTGCGCGACGCCGACGCCTACCTCGACTTCCTCGGCGCCCGGCCCGAGGTCGCCGCAGGACCCGTCGCGGTCACCGGCTACTGCATCGGCGGCCTCCAGGCGGTACGTACCGCCGCAGCCCACCCCGGCCGGGTGGCCGCCCTCGCCGCGTTCCACGCTCCCGTGGCCGCGGACGGCCCCGGCGTCCTCGCCGCGATCACCGCCCAAGTGCACTTCGGCCACGCGGCGAGCGACCTGACGCCCGAGGCCCTGGACGCACTCAACCGCACCCTGGACGCGGCGAAGCTCGACCACACCTCCGAGATCTACCCCGGCACGGTCCACGGCTTCACCATGTCCGACACCGACTCCTTCGACCCCGCCGGACTCCGGCGCCACTGGGACCGCCTGCTCCCCCTCCTCGGCACGGCACTCGGCACCGGCCGAGTCACCGGCTGAGCCACCATCCGGGGCCGTCCCGCCATCCCCGTGCCACCCCGAGTTCACCTCCGCCCCGGACGATGCGCTCATGCGACGACGCCTCACACCTGCCCTCGCCCTCGGAGTCTGCGCTCTCCTGGCGACCGCCCTCCCCGCCCACGCGCAGCCCCGCGCGGACACCGGAACCTACGGCACCAAGGCCGTCTACGCCCCGCAGCAGAACCCGCGGACGTACGCCCACGCGCCCAAGGGATTCACCCCGGTGTTCACCCAGCTCGTCTCTCGGCACGGCTCACGGGCCGCCACCGACGGGGAGGACGGCGCCCTGGTCATCGACCTGTGGAAGAAGGCAGATGCGCAGGGGCAACTCACCGCCAAGGGGCGGGCGTTCGGCCCGCTCGTGGAGCAGTTGCTCGCGGCCATGGAGAAGGTGGGGTACGGAAATCTCAGCGCGCGCGGCAAGAGCGAGCTGAGCGGCGACGCCGACCGGATGAGCGCACGGCTGCCCGCGCTCTTCGGCCGGATCGCGAAAGACGGCGAGAAGATCGACGTCGTGACGTCGGGCCAGACCCGAGCCATCGACAGCGGTACGGAATTCACCTCCGAACTCGCCGCTCTGAACCCCGAGTTGAAACCGCTGATCGGGCCATCGCGGACCGACAAGGACCTGCTGTACTTCCACAAGGCGGCAGGCGGGGCCGCGTACCGCGACTACATCGACACCGACCAGCGCCTCGCCGCCACCCTGGCCGCCGTGCGCGAACAGCCCGCCACCCACCGCGCCGCGCGCGCGATCCTGCGCGGGCTGTTCACCGACGCGTTCGTCGACTCTCTCGGCGACGCGGACGGCAGCGACGTCGCGGCGGCCCAGGCCGTCTACAACCTCTACGCCATCGCGCCCGCGATGAGCCAGGAGAGCCCCGACGGCCACAGCTGGCACCTGGAGCGCTACGTGCCGCACAGCGCGGCCGCGTGGTTCGGATACCTGGGCGACGCCGAGGACTTCTACGAGAAGGGCCCCGGCTTCACCGGCAGCGACATCACCTACAAGATGGCCGAGCCGCTCCTGGACGACCTGTTCACCCAGGTCGAGGCCGTGCGCGCCGGCACCAGCGACCGGGGCGCCGTACTCCGCTTCACCCATGCCGAGGAGATCATCCCGCTGGCCGCGCTGATGCGGCTGCCCGGCAGCACCGTGGCCGCCGCGCCCGACCGGCCGTACACGTACAAGAACAACCCGTGGCGCGGCGCCGAGGTGTCGTCGCTCGGCGCGAACATCCAGTGGGACGTCTTCCGCAAGGGCGGCACCTACCTGGTGCGCATGCTCTACAACGAGAAGGAGACCGCCTTCCGCGCGGGCTGCACTCCGGTCGCCAAGGGGAGCACCTTCTACGACCTCGACGAGCTGGAGAGCTGCTTCGGCCGTACGAGCTGACCCGCCGGTTCCCTCCGGTCAGCTCCCGCCCGTGAGTTCGCCGCTGAGCTTTTCGTGGAGGTGGGCGCTGGGGCGGTTCAGGCCGATGATCTCCACCTGTTTGCCGCGCTGGGCGTACTTGGTCTCGATCGCGTCCAGCGCGGCGACGGAGGAGGCGTCCCAGATGTGGGCTCCGGAGAGGTCGATGACGACCTTGCCGGGGTCGGTGGCGTAACCGAACTGCATCACCAGGTCGTTGGACGAGGCGAAGAAGAGCTCGCCGGTGACCTCGTAGACGACCTGGGTGCCGTCGGGGGCATGGACCGCCGAGACGTTCACGACGTGGGCCACGCGCTTGGCGAAGATGACCATCGCGGTGACCGATCCGACCACGACGCCGATCGCGAGATTGCTGGTGGCGACCACGACCGCGACCGTGATCACCATGACGGCGATCTCGCCGGCCGGCATCCGCCGCAGGGTCTTCGGGGCGATGGAGTGCCAGTCGAACGTCGCGAAGCAGACCATCACCATCACGGCGACCAGCGCGGCCATCGGGATGTCGGAGACGACCGGGCCGAAGACCACGCACAGCACCATCAGGAACGCGCCCGCCAGGAAGGTGGACAGGCGGGTGCGGGCGCCCGACACCTTCACGTTGATCATCGTCTGGCCGATCATCGCGCAGCCGCCCATGCCGCCGAAGAACCCCGTCACGATGTTGGCGATGCCCTGGCCGATGGACTCGCGGGTCTTGGAGGAGTGGGTGTCGGTGATCTCGTCGACCAGCTTGGCCGTCATCAGCGACTCCATCAGGCCGACCAGCGCCATCGCGAGCGCGTACGGCGCGACAAGGGTGAGGGTGTCCAGGGTGAACGGCACGTCCGGCAGCCCGGGGACGGGCAGGGAGGACGGCAGCGCGCCCTTGTCGCCCACCGTCGGCACGGCGATTCCGGCGGCGATCGTGATCACCGTGAGGACCACGATGGAGACGAGCGGGGCCGGGACCACCTTGGTGATCCTCGGGAAGAACACCAGGAGTACGAGGCCGCCGACGATCAGTGGATAGACCGCCCACGGCACGTCGCGCATCTCCGGCACCTGCGCCAGGAAGATCAGGATGGCGAGCGCGTTGACGAAGCCGACCATGACGCTGCGCGGCACGAACCGCATCAGCTTCGCGACGCCGAGCGCGCCCAGGACGATCTGGAAGACGCCGGCCAGGATCACGGCGGCGAGGAGATAGCCGAAGCCGTGCTCCCTGTTCAGCGGGGCGATCACCAGGGCGACCGCACCGGTGGCGGCCGAGATCATGGCGCGGCGGCCGCCGACGACGGAGATGGTCACTGCCATCGTGAAGGCGGCGAACAGGCCGATCCGCGGGTCGACCCCGGCGATGATCGAGAACGAGATCGCCTCGGGGATCAGCGCAAGACCCACCACGAGTCCGGCCAGGATCTCGGTGCGCCAGACCTTCGGGTCGGACAGCCAGTCGGGGCGCAGCGCGCGCAGTCGTACGGCCGGGGAGGGCGCGGGGGAGGACAAGAGATGCGGACCCTGTCGTACTCGGGCACACCCGATGTCGGCAGCGGGCGTACGGGACGGTGCAGAAGGCCCGCGCAGAGCTCAGAGGTGATGCGGCACGGCGGGCGGACCTTCCACTTTACCCGCGCCTCCCAGGACACCCCTGGCCCGTCCTGACCTGCCCTGACCTGGGCCGGCGGCCGCTGACAGCGGCCTGTCAGCGGTCTGCCAGCGCGCCCCGGCATTGTCCTCCTCATCGAGAACGGGCAAGCCGAAGAGCTGGGGAGAACACAGATGTCGTACGCCATCCAGGCCGAGGGTCTGGTCAAACGCTACGGGGACATGACCGCGCTGGACGGCGTCGACCTCGACGTGCCGGCCGGGAAGGTGATCGGTGTCCTCGGGCCGAACGGGGCGGGCAAGACCACCGCCGTACGGATCCTGTCGACGCTGCTGCGGCCGGACGCAGGGCGGGCCACGGTCGGCGGCCACGATGTGGTGCGGGACCCGGTGCGGGTACGCCAACTCATCGGCCTCACCGGGCAGTTCGCCTCGGTCGACGAAGGTCTCTCCGGAATGGAGAACCTGGTGCTGGTCGGGCGGCTGCTCGACCTGTCGAAGCGGGACGCGAAGGCGCGGGCCACCGAGCTTCTCGAACAGTTCTCGCTGACCGAGGCGGCCACCCGGCCGATCAGCACCTTCTCCGGCGGGATGCGCCGCCGCCTGGACCTGGCGGCCAGCCTGGTCGGCCGGCCGCAGGTCCTCTTCCTGGACGAGCCGACCACCGGCCTCGACCCGCACGCCCGCGGCGAGGTGTGGGACGTGGTCAGGAGCCTGGTCGCCGACGGCTCGACGGTGCTGCTCACCACGCAGTATCTGGAGGAGGCGGACCAACTCGCGGACAGCATCACGGTGTTCGACCGCGGCCGGGTCGTCGCCGAGGGGCGGCCGGGTGAGCTGAAGCGCCGGGTGGGCGGGCAGATCCTTCACGTACGGCCTTCGCTGCCGCAGGACGTGGCCACCGTCGCCGCGATGCTCACCGAGCTGACCGGCACCGCACCCGCCCAGGACGGTACGAACGGGCTGCTCACCGTGCCCGCCGACGACCCGCTGCTCGTCTCCGCCCTCGCCCGGCGGCTGGCCGCCGACGGGATCGGGACCGACGAGATGGGGCTGCGTCTGCCCAGCCTCGACGAGGTCTTCCTGGCCCTGACCGGGCGCAGTGCGAACAACAACGACGGCGACACCGACAACTCCGACAACGACACCAACTCCCTTGAGAGGAATGCAGCATGAGCGCCCAGACCATCTCCCCCGCCCGCGTCACCCACCAGGCCGCCGCTCCGCTGCGCGTCGGTGCGGCCAGGACCGTACGGCACAGCTTCGCCCTCGCCGGCCGCAACGTCACCAAGTTCCTCAAGTCCCCGCTGCAGCTCACCGATGTGGTCCTGACACCGATCATCACGCTGCTGATGTTCGTCTATCTCTTCGGCGGCGCGATCGCGGGCGGTGACGACCACGCGTACCTGCAGATGGTCACCCCAGGGGTCATGGTGATGACCGTCTTCCAGGCCAGCATCGGCATCGGCGTCTCCCTCAACGCCGATGCGAGCACCGGGGTGTTCGACCGGTTCAGGTCCATGCCGATCGCCCGCTCGGGTCCGCTGATCGGTGCCGTCCTCGCCGACTTCGTACGCTACGTCGTCTGCCTCGGCACCCTGCTGGTCCTCGGCCTGGTCATGGGCTACCGGATCGACACGAACCCGCTGGCGGCACTCGCCGCACTGGGGCTGCTCATCGGCTTCGCGCTCAGCTTCTCCTGGGTGTCGGTGTACATCGGCATGCTGGCCAAGACCCCCGGTTCCGTGCAGGGCCTGATGACCATCGTGGTGCTGCCGCTGACCTTCGCCAGCAATGTGTTCGTGCCGGACCAGACCATGCCGGGCTGGCTGAAGGCCTGGTCGGACATCAACCCGGTCAGCCTCGTCGCCGACACCGTGCGCGGTCTGCTCAACGGCGGCGCGATCGCCCACCCGCTGTTCGGCAGCCTCCTCTGGATGGCCGGCGTGATCGCGGTCTTCTTCCCGCTGGCGATGCGCTCCTACCTCAAGAACGCGGGCTGAACCTGCTCCACGACTACTACGACCACTACGACCGCACCGGCTCGCCGACCCCGTCGGCCAGCCGGTGCAGTGCGTCCTGCCGGTCCAGCGCCGCGCCCTCCGCGAACGCGGCCGCGTACTCCCCCTCGCCGAGCCGGCCCGTCAGCCGCCCGGCGAGTTCGCGCATCTCCGGCTCCCCCGCGTCGAACGCGCCCCGCATCACCTGGCTCATGCCCAGCGAGCGCGCCGCACCGGCCGGGTCGTCTTCCAGGGCGAGCAGCCCGCCGAGCAGCTCCGCGACCCAGGCCAGACCCGCCCCCGCGCCCTGGGCGAGGAGCCCGCCGGCCGCCTCGGGGAGCAGGGCCCGCGCGCCGGTGGCGTCGCCTGCCGCGAGACGGTTCTCCATGCGGGTACTGACGATCAGGTCGTGCGCCAACTCGGCGGGGATGGAACGGTG
The DNA here is from genome assembly GCF_040654175.1 of Streptomyces sp. NPDC050738. Taxonomy (NCBI): domain Bacteria; kingdom Bacillati; phylum Actinomycetota; class Actinomycetes; order Kitasatosporales; family Streptomycetaceae; genus Streptomyces; species Streptomyces sp. NPDC050738. The sequence goes on from NZ_JBFAHN010000001.1 coordinate 232,003, forward strand.
TTGGACGAACTCCTCCAGTTCGTCGAGCACCCGGTCGGCCCCCGCCAGGTCGCCCTCCCTGCGGTGCAGATTGGCCATGCCCGCCACGATGTTGGCCTCCAGACGGCGGTGGCCCCGCTCCCTCGCCTGGCCGTGCGCCCACTCCAGGTCGCGGCGCGCACCGGCCAGGTCGCCGCTGCGGCGCCGCTCGCGGGCGAGGCGGACCCGCCCCAGGTCCAGGTAGTCGTCGGTGCCGAGCTCGGCGCTGAGCGCGACCACCCGCTCCAGGGTGGCGATGGCCTGTCCGTACGCCCCGCGCAGGGAGTGGTCGCGGCCGACGGCCAGCAGGCTCATGATCAGGCCCCACCGGTCGCCCACCTCCTCGAAGCCGTGCAGCGCCGCGAGCCGGGAGGCCTCGCCGGTGTGCAGATCGCCCTGCTCGGTGAGGACGAAGTCGTACGCGAGGTGCGCGCCGGCCCGCACCCAGGGGTCGGGCGAGCCGAGCGAGCGTGCGAGACGGTCCGCCGGGGACTCCGACGGGTCGTCGGCGAGGGTGAGTTGGGAGATACGCAGGAAGAGGCCGGCCGTGAGGAACTCGCGGGCGTTCGCCGAGTCCACGTCCCCGGTGAGCGTCGCATCCAGCTGGGAGCTCATGCCGCGCACGCCCCAGTACCAGGACAGCGCACCGACGAACCGGGCGGCCAGTTCCGCGTCCCCGCCTTCCGAGGCCGACCGCAGCGCGTGCACCAGATTGGGGTGCTCGGCGTCGAACACCGCGATCGCTTCGAGCTGGCGGCCGGTGCGCAGGCGGGGTTCGTGCTGCTCGGCCAGGGCGAGGAAGTACGCGGCGAAGGGCCCTGAGATGTCGTCGCCTGAGGCGGTGAGGCGGGTGGCGGCGTAGGCCCGTACGGTCTCCAGCATCCGGTAGCGCGGCTCGCCTCCGGCCGGGTCCGAGGCGTCCGACGAATCGACCAGCGACTTCTCGATGAGTGCGTCGAGGAGGTAGAGGACGTCGTCGGCGGGGAGCGCTTCGTCCGCGCAGACCGCTTCGAGCGCGGCGAGCGTCGCCCCGCCGGGGAACGCGGACAGGCGCCGGGCCAGGGTCTGTTCGGGCTCGTCGAGCAGGTCCCAGCTCCACTCGACGACAGCCAGGAGGGTGCGCTGGCGCGGCAGGGCGGTACGGCTGCCCGAGGTCAGCAGCCGGAAGCGGTCGTCGAGGCGGCGGGCGATCTGCTCCACGCCCATCGAGCGCAGTTTGACGGCGGCCAGCTCCAGCGCGAGCGGCAGCCCGTCGAGCCGCCGGCAGATCTCGACGACGGCGCCGACCGTGGCACGGTCGAGCGTGAAGCCCGGCCTGACGCTCGCGGCCCGGTCGGCGAACAGCCGTACCGCGGCAGACCGTACGGCCTCGTCGGGCTCCGGCTCGCCCGAGGGCACATCGAGCGGGCCGAGATGGCAGAGCGCTTCGCCGTCGATGGCGAGGGGCTCTCTGCTGCTGGCGAGAATCCTCAACTGCGGGAGTTTCTGGAGCAGTTCGGCGGCCAGTTCGGCGACGGCATCCACAAGGTGTTCGCAGTTGTCGAGCACGAGGACGGCGTCCCCGATGTCGAGCAGCTCCGCCACCCGCTCGACCGGTGCGGCGTCCTGGGTGCGCCCGGCGTCGTAGAGCCCGCCGTCCGTGGAGCCGACCGCGCCCAGTACGGCGTCGGCGAGCTGCCCCGGCGCACCGACCCCGGCGAGCGGTACGAACCAGACGCGGCCGCGCTCCTGCGCCTTGTCGCGCCCGACGGCTTCGAGGGAGAGCCGGGTCTTGCCCGCGCCGCCCGGTCCGACGACGGTGACCAGCCGGGAGGCGGCCATCAGCGCGGCCAGCTGGGAGAGTTCGCGCTCGCGGCCGACGAAACTGGTCAGCCGGGCGGGCAGCCGGTTGACCGCGACCTGCGTCCTGGCAGCCGCCGGACGCTCCAACTCCCCCCGTAGCAGCGCGAGATGGACCTCGCGGAGTCCGGCCGACGGGTCGACACCGAGCTCGTCGGCGAGGCGCTCGCGGATCTCCTCGTACGCGGCGAGCGCGTCCGACTGACGGCCCGCCGCCCACAGCGCCCTCATCCGCAGCTCGGCCAGGCGCTCGCTCAGCGGGTCCGCGGCCGCCGCCGCGCCCAGGTCGGCGAGGATCTCCGCGTGCCGGCCCAGCTGCAGTTCGGCCTCGAAGAGACCCTGGGCAGCCTCGGCCCGCAGATCGTCGAGGCGTGTGACGACCGCGGCGGCGAAGGGCGCTTCCCGTACGTCGGCGAGCGCCTCGCCCTGCCACAGCGCGAGCGCCTCGCGCAGCACGGCCGCCGACTCGTCGTACCGCCCCCCCGCACCCTGCTTGCGCCCCTCGGCAGCCAGCACCTCGAACCGGTCGGCATCGACCTCGAACGCCCCGTCCCCGGCGAGCCGGTACCCCCCGGCGCCGGACTCCACGCGCGCCGCACCGCCCAGCGCCCGGCGCAGCCGCGACACCAGGGACTGCAGGGCGTTGCCGGCCTCGGCGGGCGGCTCCTCGCCCCACAGCCCGTCGACCAGCGCGTCCACGGACACCGGCCGCCCCGACTCCAGCGCGAGCCGGGCGAACAGCATCCGCAGCCGGGCCCCTGTGACGGCGGCCGGCGCGGCACCGTCGTCGCCCTGCACCTGAACCGGGCCCAGCAAAACTATGCGCACGGCGCTTCCCCCATGATCGACCGATGACCGGGACAGCATCCTTCACGGGCCGCGCGCGGTAAAGGCCGGTGCCCTGCGCCGCTCTCCACGCACCCCCTCACTCGTTCGGCGAGCCGTCCGGCCACCCGCCGTGCGGCGCCTTATTACCCCATTGACCTGGTGATACCGCGCATATGGGGTACCGGCCGCACCGGATCCCCGCCGAATGTGACACACAGTCAGCAGGCGGTGTGCCGCAGCGCGGGGTGTGCTCGGGGAGCGAGCCCGCCCCGACCGTCACCTGAGAGGCTGCTGGTGGATCACACCGATTCCGGCGAAGGGATCGTGCGCCGCGGCCTGACCGCTGCGGCGGCGACCATGGCCCTGTGCCTGGGCGTCGCGCTGATCAGCAACGGTGTCCCCGCCGACGGTCCGCCGCCCCAGCCGGGCGCCGCCCAGGCATTCGCCGCCCCCGGTCGCGGAGACGCCCACGCCGCCGCGAAGGTCGGGCCGATGGCGCCCTCCCCGCCGCAGCGCGTCCGCATCCCCGCGCTCCATGTCGACGCCCCGCTCACCGGTCTCGGCCTCGACGAGGACGGCCGGCTCGTCGCACCGCCCGAGGACGACCGCGATCTCGCGGGCTGGTACGACGCCGGCACGACCCCCGGCGCCACCGGCACGGCGATCGTGGCCGGTCATGTCGACACCCGGCAGGGGCCCGCCGTCTTCTACGGGCTCGGCGCGCTCAAGAAGGGCAACACCGTCGAGGTCGACCGCGAGGACGCCACCACGGCCGTCTTCACCATCGACGCCATCGAGGTCTACGCCGCGGACGACTTCCCCGACAAGAAGGTCTACGGCCACGCCTCCCGGCCCGAGCTGCGCCTGATCACCTGCGGCGGAGGCTTCAACAAGGCCCGGCAGGAGTACCTCGGCAACGTCGTCGTCTTCGCCCATCTCACCGGGCGCAAGGGCGCTGCGCAGGAGCTCAGTACTCCTTGAGGGCCAGGACCTCGGGGGCCTCGTCCGGGGTCTCCGCGACCAGGGCGTCGATCAGCTCCTGGGTGGGCTCCATGAACATCATCGGGGCCTGCTCCCGGCCCACCCGCTGGGTGTCCTCCACGTACGGACGGACTTCCTTCTCGTACGCGGCGAAGCCCGCCACATGGTCGCCCCCGGCCGCCGCCAGCTCTCCCGCCAGCACATACGCGGCGGTGACCGCCTGCGCCGTGCCGCGGCCCGAGGTCGGGGCCGCGCTGAAGCCCGCGTCGCCGACCAGGGCCAGGCGCCCCTTCGACCAGGAGGGCATGTGGATCTGGGCGGCCTCGGTGAAGTAGAGGTCGTCGGCGTCGCGGAGGAACTCCAGGAGGCGCGGGACCTCCCAGCCGAGGTTGGCGAAGACCCCGGTGACCAGGCGCTTCTGGGCCTCGGTGTCCCGGCGGTCGATGTCGACCGGGGTGTGTGTGAAGTAGAAGTTGGCGCGGGCCTCGGCGTTGTGGTGGGCGCTGAGGATGTTCGCCACCCGGCCGCTGCCGTCGGTGTGGGACATGCCGGTGTGGTCGAGGTCCAGGTAGTTGTCCACCGACCAGACCGCCGCGTAGATGTCGAGGGGGCGCAGGTAGTCGGCGGTCGGTCCGAAGCCGAGGCGCCGTACCTTCGAGTGCAGTCCGTCCGCGCCTATCACCAGGTCGAAACGGCGGGAGGCGGCGTTCTCGAAGGTGACGTCGACGCCGTCGTCGTCCTCGGACAGCTCCTTGACCGAGTCCGAGAAGAGGTACTCGACGTCGTCGCGGGTCGCCTCGTACAGGAGCCGGGTGAGGTCGCTCTTGAGGATCTCCAGCTCACCCGCGAAGACCGCGGCGGGCAGCGCCACCACGGGGGCGCCCGCGGCGTTCACGACCTGCATGTCCCGCATCTCGGTGGAGTGTTCTCGGAGCGCGGGCAGGAGTCCCATCCGGTCGGCCACCGTCATCGCGGGGCCGCGCAGGTCCACGGCGTATCCGCCGGAGCGCGGGGCCGGGGCCACCTCCACCACGGTGACGGTGAAGCCGTGGTGGTGCAGCCAGTAGGCGAGGACCGGGCCTGCGATGCTCGCGCCCGAGATGAGGATGTTCTGGTTCCGGTGCGGGTTCTGGTGTGGGTTCTGCTTCCCCGTGGTGCTGGTCACGCGTCACTTCCCTCTAGCGAGAGCTCTGGTCAACAGCGCCTGCCACCCTGCCAGTTGGGCGACGGCCTGACCACACCACCACCAGGAGCACCGGAGCCAGGAGTACGAGAACGCTCCAGGGCAGCGACTCCGCGCCGGCGGCGTCCAGGAGGATGCCGCCCGCCACTCCCCCGGCGGCCATCGCCGCGTTCCAGAGGGTGACGAGCATCGCCTGCACCGCGTCCGCCGACTCACCGCCCGCGTCGCCCGCCGCGGTCTGCAGCAGGGTGGGGATGCCGCCCCAGCCCAGGCCCCAGAGGGCTGCCGCGACGTAGACCAGGGCGGGGCTGTCGGACAGTACGGCCAGCAGGGCGGCCGCGGCGGCGACCAGGATCGTGCCCGCGGCGGTCAGCGCCCGGAGGTGGCGGCTGATCGTCGCGCCCACGATCCCGATGGAGAGGAGGGAGGCCCCGCCGAAGGTGAGGAGGACCAGGTCCGTCGAGTCGCCCATGCCGAGGTGGTCGAGGAAGGCGGCGACGTACGCGTACAGGATCGTGTGCGCCAGGACGAAGACCAGCGTGACGAAGAGGACCGGGGTGACGCCCGGGATGCGCAGGGTCGCCAGGAGCGGGCCCGTGCTCTGGTGGCGCTGACCTGGGAAGTCGGGGATCACTGCGGTGATCCAGGCGAGCAGGGCGAGGGTCAGGCCGGTCATGAGGAGGAAGGCGGTCTGCCAGCTGACCGCCTTGCCGAGGAAGGTGCCCGCGGGCACGCCCAGGGAGAGCGCGAGGGGGATGCCGGACATGGCGATCGCGATCGCCCGGCCCTGGAGGTGGGCGGGGGCCAGCCGCCGGGCGTAACCGGCGAGCAGCGCCCAGGCGACGCCCGCGGCCACTCCGGCGACGAAGCGGGCGGCCATGGTGAGCGTGTAGTCGGAGGAGAGCGCGGTGACCGTGTTGGCGGCGGCGAATCCCGCCATCGCCGTGAGGAGCAGGCGCTTGCGGCGCCAGCCCGCGGTGAGGGCGGAGAGCGGGATGGCGGTGAGGGCCGTGCCGATCGCGTAGACCGTCACCGTCTGGCCGGTCGCGGACTCGCCGACATGCAGGTCGGCGCTCATCGCGGGGAGCAGGCCCGCGGGAAGCGTCTCGGTGAGGCTGGTGATGAAGACGGCCGTCGCCAGGGCGAGGAGGGCGGGCAGCGGGAGTTTGGGGGCGGGGGTTCGGGGAGGGGCGGTGGGGGTGGTGGCGGTCATGACTGGGGGCTCCTGGTGAGATCGGCAGGGGTCAGAACTGGGTTGTCTCGACGGGGAGTTGAGCGCAGGTGGTGTACGGGGCGTCCGCGGCCAGGAAGAGCGCGGCGCGTGCCGCCGCGTCGGTCCCGGCCGCGTAGGCACAGTCCGGCGCGACCGCGTTGACCCGGATGCCGCGGTCGCCGAGCTCCGCCGCGAGGGCGCGCAGGGCCTGCCGGCGCGAGTGCGGGCCCGCCGTGGTGAACACGACCGCGCCGCCGTCCTTCAGGACCGGGCGCAGCGCGAGGACCGTGGCGCGGCCCGCGGCGAGGAAGAGGTAGTCGATACGGCCGAGACGCGCCTCCACCGCGGCGGCGAGGTCCGTATCGGCCAAGGTGAACACCTGGGCGCAGATGCCCAGTTCGGCGGAGGCGTGGGCGAGGTGCGCCGGGGTGCGGCCGGTGAGGAGGATCTTCGCGCCGCCCTCGGCGAGGCGCTTGGCGACGGCCAGGCCGATGCCGCTCGTCCCGTCGACGACAAGGGCTGTTCTGCCCCGGTACTTGGTCATGCGGACGACAGTGCCCGGGGGCGCTTCGGGTGGGCTGACCATTCGCTGACGGTTCGCTGATGGTCGTGATCAAGGGGGTTGTGGGTGGTGTGTACCGTGGCGCCATGCGGTTCGGGGTGCTGGGTGCGGTGGCGGTGTGGGACGGCGAGGGGAAGCCGGTCCGGGTGCCGGAAGTGAAGGTCAGGGCACTGCTGGCCGATCTGCTGGTGCACGAGGCGCAGCCCGTGTCCGCCGACCGGCTCATCGACGACCTGTGGGGCGAGGAACCGCCCGGCCGCCCCGCCAACGCACTGCAGGCCAAGGTCTCCCAGCTGCGGCGGGCCCTCGGACGCGACCGGGTGGTCCACCAGGCGCCCGGCTACCGGCTGCGCGTGGACCCGGCTTCCGGGGACGAGGTCGACACGGAACTCTTCCGGGCGCTGGTCGGGCGCGCCCGGCGGGCGGGCGATCCCGTCGTACGGGCGGGGCTGTTCGGCGAGGCGCTGGGGCTGTGGCGGGGGCCCGCGTACGCGGACTTCGCGGACGAGGACTTCGTACGGGCTGCCGCGCGCCGGCTGGCGGAGGAGCGGCTCGCGGCGGAGGAGGAGCGGGCCGAGGCGCGGGTCGAGGCGGGTGAATTCGCCGTCGTGGCCGGGGACTTGGCCGAGTTGGTGGCGCTGCATCCGCTGCGGGAGCGGTTGCGGGCGGTGCAGATGCGGGCGCTTTACCTTGCGGGGCGGCAGGGGGAGGCGCTGGCTTCGTACGGGGAGGTGCGGGGGTGGCTGGCGGAGGAGCTGGGGGTTGATCCGGGGGCGGAGCTTGTCGCTCTGTACGAGGGGATTCTGCGCCAGGACCCGGGGCTGGCTCCTGGCCCGCCCAGTGGGCCTCCTCCTGGGGCTCCGCCCCAGACCCGGGTCCTCAATCGCCGGACGGGCTTGAATTTGCCGGATCCCGGCCCGGATTCTGCGGGCACAGCCATGGAACCGGGCTTTGCCGAGCGGGACTTGACCTGCCAGCCTCCTCCTGGGGCTTCGCCCCAGGCCCCGGTCCTCAATCGCCGGACGGGCTTGAATTTGCCGGATCCCGGCTCGGAATCTGCGGGCATGATTGTGCCCGAGCCCGGCTGGGAATCTGCCAGTGCAGCCGCCCTCACTCCCCTCATCGGGCGCGATCGCGCCATCGCCGAGCTCGAACAACTCCTCCTGAAGCAGCGCCTCGTGACCCTCACCGGGCCCGGCGGGGTCGGGAAGACCCGGCTTGCTCTTGCCCTGGCCGGGAGGCCGAGCCGCACCGCCTTTCCCGACGGCGTCCATCTCGTCGAGTTCGCCGGGGAGCGCGGTGACGTCGCCGATCTCGCCCAGCTCGTCGCCCGGACCCTCGGCCTCCGCGACGATGCCGCCGCCGGGTCCGGGCCCGTCGCCTCGCCCGAGCGTGCCCTCGGCGATGCCCTCCGCGAGCGCCGGGCGCTGCTCGTCCTGGACAACTGCGAGCACGTCGTCGAGGCCGCCGCCGCCCTCGCCGCCCACCTCCTCCGCGCCGCGCCCGGCGTCCGGATCCTCGCCACCGGTCAGGAGCCGCTGGGCATCGCGGGCGAGACCGTCTTTCTCGTCGAGCCGCTTCCCGTGGACGACGCCGTACGGCTGTTCACCGAGCGCGCCTCCGCCGCCGCGCCCGGCTTCTCCCTCGGCGGCGGGAACGACCTCGCCGTCGGCGAGATCGTGCGCCGCCTCGACGGCATACCGCTCGCCCTGGAGCTCGCGGCCACCCGCGTACGCGCCCTGGGTGCAAAGGAGTTGGCCGCCAGGCTCCGCGACCGGTTCCGCGTCCTGACCTCCGGGCAGCGCGGTGCGCCCGCCCGCCAGCAGACCCTGCGCGCGGTGATCGACTGGAGCTGGGAGCTCCTCAGCGCCCCCGAGCGCATCGTGCTGCGCCGCCTCGCCGTCCACCGCGACGGCTGCACCCTGTACGCCGCCGAAGAGGTGTGCGCGGGCGACGGCGTGGAGCGCCACGCGGTGCTCGACCTGGTGGGACGGCTCGTCGAACGCTCGCTCGTCGTCATGGCGGAGGGCCCGGACGGCCCCCGTTACCGACTCCTCGAATCCGTGGCCGCGTACGCGACCGAGCGCCTCGATGAGATGGAGGACCTCGACGGCGTACGCGCACGCCACCTGAGCCACTATCTGCGTCACGCCGAGAACCTCGGCTCTCAACTCCACGGACAACAGCAGGAATCGGCACTCGCGGGCCTCGACGCCGAGGCCGCCAACCTGCGGGCCGCCCTGGACGAGGCGGTGCGAAGGGCCTCCCCCGACGAAGCCGTGCGCCTCACCACCGCGCTCTCCTGGTGGTGGCTTCTGCGCGGCCGGCTCAACGAGGCCCGCCGCGCCCTGTCGGCGACGCTCGCCGTCGCCCCGGCCGGCAGCGCACCCCACGTCCTGCACGCTGCGTTCGTGCTGATGAGCGGCGACCGCCCCGAGACGCAGGAGGTACGGACCGACGACGTCCGCGCCACCTGGCTGCACGCGTACGCCCTCTTCAGCGCCGGCGACCTCGACGCCGCCGAAGACGTCAACGCCCGCACCCTCGCCCTCTTCACCGCCACCGGCGACCCCTGGGGCACCGCCGCGGCCCTCGGCCTGCGCGCGCAGCTCGCGCTGGCCCGCGACGCTCTCGCCACCGTCGAGGACGACGGGCTGCGCAGCGCCGCGCTCTTCCGCGAACTGGGCGACCGGTGGGGCGAGTTGCAGACCGTGTATCCCCTCGCCTTCCTCGCCGAGGTCAAGGGTGACTACGCGGAGGCCGACCGCCGCCAGCACGAGGGCCTGCGCATCGCCCGCGCGCTGGGCCTCCAGCGGGAGATCTCCGCACGCCTCTCCGGCCTGGGCCGCCTCGCGCTGCTCGCGCACGACTGGGACCGCGCCCGCGCGCTGCACGAGGAGTCGTACCGCCGGGCCATCGAGCAGGGTCACATCTACGACCAGGTGCACTCCCTGATGGGACTGGCCCTCGGCGCCCGCCGCTCCGGCAGCCTCGACGAGGCCCGGAAGCACCTCCTGCACATCCGTGCCATCTACGCCTCCACGCCCGTGGGCGACCATCTCCTCGACACCGAGCTCGGTTTCATCGCCGAACTACGCGGGGACGCACAGCAGTCGGCGGCTCTGCACCGCACCGCGCTGGCGGCCGCCCGCTCCATCGGGGAGCCACGCGCCGTCGCCCACTCCCTGGAGGGCCTGGCGGGAGCCGCGTCGCTCGCCGGGGACGCCGCCCACGCCGCCCAGTTGCTGGGCGCGGCGGACGCGGCCCGCCGGAGCGTGCACGCTCCGCTGCCGCCCGCCGAGCGCGGTGACGTCGACCGGATCACGGGGCGCGCCGAAGTCGCGCTGGGCACGGACGCGTTCGGCGCCGCGTTCCGGCGGGGCGCGGAGCTGGATCCGGAGCAGGCCGTACGGAGTGCGCTGCGTAGATCACAAACTCCACCGGCCTGACTTTGGATCTGATTCAATTTCGTCCGTGACCAGACCCGTGACCCACGACGCGACCGACTAGCGCATGGTGGATTCCCTGCGCCCCGGAGACCCGGCGCACATAGGCCCGTACCGCCTCGACGGCCGGCTGGGGGCGGGCGGGATGGGGCAGGTGTACCTGGGGACTTCGCCGTCCGGGCGGCAAGTCGCGGTGAAGCTGATCCGGCGGGAGCTGGCCTCCTCGGCACAGTTCCGGGCGCGCTTCGCGCAGGAGGTCGAAGCGGCCCGCAGCGTGGGCGGTTTCCATACCGCGCAGGTTGTCGACGCCGACCCCGCCGCAGAGGCTCCGTGGCTGGTCACCGCCTACGTCCCGGGGCCGACTCTGCAGCAAGTAATCACCGGGCAGGGCCCGTTGGCACCCGACGCCGTGCTGCGGCTCGGGGCGGGCCTGGCCGAGGGGCTTGCCGCCATCCACCGGTGCGGTCTGGTCCACCGCGACCTGAAGCCGGGCAACGTCATCATGGCCGCCGACGGGCCCCGCATCATCGACTTCGGTGTGGCCCATGCCGTGGGCGCCGCCGAGCCGATGACCCGTGCGGGCGCGGTGATCGGTACGTACGCCTACATGTCACCGGAGCAGATCCGCGCCGAGCCCGTCGCACCCGCCAGTGACATCTTCTCGCTCGGCTCGGTCCTCGCCTTCGCCGCGACCGGGCGCAGCCCCTTCGAGGCGTCGGTCGTGCCTGCGATCGTCCACCGGGTCACCCAGGAAGCGCCTCAACTCCCCGGGATGAGCGGTGCGTTGTACGAGCTGACGGTCGCATGCCTGGACAAGAATCCGTACGCCCGCCCGTCCGCGGACGACATCCTCGCGCGCCTTTCGGTGACCGCTCCCGGCGTCCCCTCTCCCCCCTCCCCCGCCCCGAAGGCACTGCCCCGGCGTGCGCTGATCTTCGGAGGAGCCGCTGTCGCCGCGGCCGCCGTCGGGGTCCCCGCGTATGTCCTTTGGCCGGAGTCGAAATCCGGCTCTGGCTCCGGCTCCGGCTCCAAGGGCGGTACGGGATCGCCCAAGTCCCCGCCCGCCAGGGACTTCAGCAAGCCGGTCGTACGCCTCAGCGGCCACACCAGCAACGTGGGGTGCCTCGCCTTCGGCCCGGACGGAAAGACACTCGCCAGCGGCGCCTTCGACGGGTCCGTGCGGTTGTGGGACGCCGTCGGCGGGCGTGCGATCACCACGTTCAAGGGCCACAAGGAGTGGGCCATGGCCGTCGCGTTCAGCCCGGACGGCGCGACGCTCTACAGCGGGAGCTTCGACAAGACGCTGCGGCGCTGGGACGTGCGGACCGGGGTGCCGAAGGGCGTCCTCGCCTCGTACGCGGGGGAGTTCGACAGCGTCAACTGCCTGGCGTCCAGCCCCGACGGCAAGTCGCTCGCCGCGGGCGTCGGCAGCACGGTGCGGCTGCTCGATCCGTCCACCGGGCGCACCAGGGCCACCCTCAACGGGCACACCGGGAGCATGAGGGGGGTCGCGTTCAGTCCGGACGGCCGGACGCTCGCCAGTGTGGCCGCCGACACCGAGGAAGGCATCGTGCGGTACTGGGACGCCGGGACCGGCCGTCTCATCAGGACCTTCACGGCCGGCGGGAGCAAGAACTACTCCACGGTGGCGTTCAGCCCCGACGGCAAGACCCTTGCCGGCTTCGGGCCCGGTGTGCGGATGTGGGACCTGGCCTCCGGGCATCTCAAGTCGTCCCTCACCGACGGCCGTCACGACTATCTCTCCACCGGCGCCTACGGCCCGGTCGGCGCGCTGATCGCCGGGGCCGGCGGCAATCGCACCCTCAAGCCCGAGGACACCACCGGCAGGACGATCAGTCTCTGGGACGCTTCCACGGGCCGCCTCTCCACCGCCACCCTGAACGCCGTCATGCCGACGTCGAAGCTCACCGCCTCGCTGGATTCGCTGGTGTTCAGCCCGGACGGCACCACCCTGGCCGCCGCCGTGAACCTGGCCGCAGTGACCCAGGAGACCGACACCTCGATCCAGCTCTGGAAGCTTCCCGGGCGCCTGCCCACCGCACCCCCGACGGACGGTACCCATGGATGAGTTGACACCCGACGACCCCCAGTGGGTCGGCCCCTACCGGCTGGACGGCCGGCTGGGCGCGGGCGGCATGGGCACCGTCTATCTCGGTACGTCACCCGGCGGCCGCAAGGTCGCCGTGAAGCTGATCCACGCCGAACTCGCGGACTCCCCGCAGTTCCGGGCCCGGTTCACCCGGGAGGTGGAGGCTGCCAGGAAGGTCGGCGGCTTCCATACGGCGCAGGTCGTCGACGCCGACCCCGAGGCGGCGGAGCCGTGGCTGGTCACCGCGTACATCCCGGGACCCACGCTCCACCAGGTCGTCGCCGACGGCGGCCCCCTCGACCCCGACGCCGTCCTGCGGCTCGGTGCGGGGCTCGCCGAGGGGCTCGACGCGATCCACCGGTGCGGACTGGTCCACCGCGACCTGAAGCCGGGCAACGTCATCATCGCCGAGGACGGGCCGCGCATCATCGACTTCGGTATCGCCCGTGCTGTGGACGCCAGTTCACTGACCGCGACCGGCACGATCATCGGCACGTACGCGTTCATGTCGCCGGAGCAGATCCGGGCCGACCGGGCGGGACCCGCATCCGACGTCTTCTCGCTCGGATCCGTGCTGGCTTTCGCCGCGACCGGACGCAGCCCGTTCGACGCGCCCACTCTTCTGGAGGTCGTCCAGCGGATCCTGGACCAGGGGCCCATGCTGAACGGCCTGTACGGCGAGCTCCACCGGCTGCTGCTCGCCTGCCTGGCCAAGGACCCCGCCGGGCGGCCCGAAGTCGCAGGCCTGGCAGCCGCGTTCAGTGGGACACCGGCTGGCGGGGCGGCGGCGGCCGGGGCCGCGGTCCGCCCACCCGATCCGCGCCTGCCCGCGCTGGAGGGGACGCTGCACCTGGGCCCGGCGGACAGAACGCCGACGGACAGGTCTCCGGCGGACCGGACGCCGACGGCACCCGACGCCGCGCCCGTGGGCACGCCGTACGCGCATCCCGCGTACCGGCAGCCCAGCCCGCCGCCACCCCGGCCTCCGCACACACCACCGCCCGCAACAGCCGCCGCCGGCACCGGCGTCTCCCGGCGCACGCTCCTCATCGGCGGGGCGGCAGCGGCGGTCGCCGCCACGGCCGTCGGGGTCCCGCTGCTCCTGCGCAACCAGGGCGACAAGGACGACAACTCCGCGACGCCCAGGAGCGGTTCATCGAAGTCGCCTTCCTCCGCATCGGACAAGTCCACGGCGGGCGCGGTCTCCCTCATCGGCCCCCCGGCCGTCTCGGGGATCATCTTCGGCCCGGACAGCAAGTCGGTGCTCGCCTCCAGCGGAGACGGCACGATCTGGCGCTGGGACGTGGCCACCCGACGCGGCACGGCGACGCACATGGCCACCGCCGCGTACATGCAGCAGAACACCTTCACCGCGGACGCCAAACTGCTCATGCGCGTGGAGGAGAACAAGGTCCGGCTGTGGGACGTGGCCACCGGCCGCACCGTCAAGACCTTCACCGGCATCACGTCGGCGAAGGGCCAGGACGGCTTCGTCAACGGGGCGAGCCTCAGTCCGGACGGCTCGACCCTCGCCGCGAGCACGGCAAAGGGCCTGTACGTATGGGACGTCGCCTCCGGCGGGCTCAAGACCATCCACAAGGACGTGAGCCCCGGGCCCGTGCGGTTCAGCCCGGACGGCAAGCTGCTGGTCTGCAGTTATCCCATGCAGCTACGGGAGATGCCGTCGGGTCGCATCCTGACCACTCTGGACTTCAACACCGCCCAGGACGTGGCATTCAGCCCGGACAGCCAGATACTGGCCATCGCGGAGAACGGCAACGCGGTGCGCCTGTGGAACACCAGCTCCCACCAGGAGATCGTCGCGCTCAAGGGCCACAAGAACATGATTCACCAGGTGGCATTCCACCCCGACGGCCGGAGGCTGGCCAGCGTCGACCAGGACGGCAGCGCCCGCGTGTGGGACACGGTCACGGGCAAGACGACCGCGGCCTACAAGGGTCCCAACTCCTTTGCGGCGGTGGCCTTCAGCCCGGACGGGAAGAGGCTGGCGGCCGGCCTCGCGAGCGGCACCGACGTTTCGAGCAAGGACACCGTGCGGATGTGGCCGGTCACCTGATCCCCGAGGTCACGCGGCGGCGGTGTGCTCTCCCAGAAAGTCGGTGATCAGCTTCTGCCACTCCTCGGGGCGCTCCGCGAACGGCAGGTGCCCGGTGGCGATCTCGGCGGTGCGCGCGCCGGGAATCCCCTGCGCGAGCTGCCGCTGCAGCGCAGGCGGGACCAGCGGATCGTCCGTCGTGGTGATCACCAGGGTGGGTATGGAGAGGTGCGCCAGGTCGTCCCGTACGTCGATCCGCCCGACCAGCTCGGTCTGCGCGGGCGTGCCCGGCGTGATGGAGCCCGCGGTCAGCTCGATCCCCGCGCGCAGATCGTCGGCCGGGATCGCCTGCAGGGTCTCGTGACCGAAGGCGACGTACGCGAGGAACTCCGCGAGCAGCGCATGGTCGCCCGCCTCGTACAGCCTGCGCCAAATCGACGCGGCCAGACGCAACTTGGCGTCAGCGTGGGCGAAGGTCGCGGTCAGCACCAGTGCGGTGACGCGCTCGGGGTGGCGGGCCGCAGCACGAACGGCCACCGGGCCGCCGAGCGAGAAACCGGCGATAGCGAAGGTCTCCAAGCCCTCGGCGATCGCGGCGGCGACCAGCTCGTCGGCCAGTTCGTCCGCGTCGAGCGGGGCGGCCGAGGCCGGGGTCGTACCGGCGCCGGGGAAGTCGGCGCCGACGACCGTGCGGTGGGCGGCGAGGCCGTCGAGCAGCAGCCCGTAGTTCGCCTCGACGCCGCCGCCCGCGCCGTGTGCGAGGAGCAGACCGGGTCCCGAGCCGCGCACGGTGCGGGCGAACGTCGGTGCGGGGAGGGTGAGTTCGGGCATGGCGGGACACTCCTTCAATCTGTAGCGGTCGCTATGGAAGGACCGTAGCACGATCCATAGCGACCGCTACAGAAATGGAGATTCAGTGGCCCGGCACCGGGCTCTCCTCGATGAAGCGCCGCAGCTCCGCCGTCAATGCGTCCGGATTGTCCAGCTGCACGAGCGTCGCGGCCCCGGGAATCTCCACGTACCGCCCCTGCGGCAGCAGTTCGGCGAGCCGCCGGCCCGTCGCGGGCGGCATCATCCGGTCCTCGGCACCCCAGGCGACGAGCGCAGGACGGTCGAAGGTCCTGAGCCGCTCGGCGGCCTTGAGGTAGACGTCCTTCGATCCGTCGCGCACGAACTTGCGCAGGTCGCGGCGGATTTCGGCGCTGGTGTGCAGCGGCCGGTACCAGCGGCGGATCAGTTCCTGCGGGATCGGGCGGACGGCCATCCCGCCGAGCGAGGTCTTCATCCGCACCAGGAAGGGCACCTTGAAGATCTGCAGCAGGAGAAAGAGCCCGCCGGGGATGCCGCTCGCCGCGTATAGGGCCTTGCCCTGGAGACCGGGCGGATAGTTGTCGAGCGCCTCGCAGGAGGTGAGGACCAGCCGGGCGACGCGCTTGTCGTCGACACCGACCAGGAGTTGGGCGGTGCCCGCATCGTTCTGGACGAGCGTGACGGCGTTCAGGTCAAGACGCTCCAGGAACTCCCCCAGGAGCACGGCGACCCCCTCGGCCGACAGATCGGCGTCCGCGTTCATCGGGATGCGGTGGCCGCCGATCGGCAGTACGGGCACGACCACCCGGAAATCCGGAGCCAGTTGCTCCGTGACCGCCGCCCAGACCGTCTCGTCGAAGCCGAGCCCCGGAACGAGGACGATCACCTCGCCGGAACCGCCCGTATCGATGAACTCGACTGTTCCTGCTGAGAGTTGGACGGAATTGGTCTCCATGACGCAAGCGTAACGAACGCCATTCTCGTGGTTCATGTCACCGGTTTGCGACGAGAAGACTACTCTCGGTCACGGCACGGAACTGCGCCGCCTGCGCGAGGAGGCCGGCCTCAGCCAGGAGCAGCTCGGCGGCTGCGTGTTCTGCACCGGCTCCCTGGTGGGCCAGGTCGAGACGGCCAGGAGGGTCCCGACCCGCGATTTCTCCGAGCGGGTGGACGCGGCGCTGGGTACGGAGGGGCAGCTGGCGCGGCTCGCGGGCCTGGTCCTGCGGTCCCAACTGCCTTCCTGGTTCCAGCAATACGCGGAGATGGAGGCGAAGGCGGCGTACATCTCCACCTTCCAGGCCCAGCTCGTGGATGGGCTGCTCCAGACGGAGGCGTACGCACGGGCGGTGCTCGGTGTACTGACGGAGGACAACATCGACGCGCGTGTCGAGGCCCGGATGGAGCGCCAGCGCATCCTGTTGCGGGAGGACCCGCCACTGATGTGGGTCGTGCTCAGCGAGGCGGTGCTGCACCAGCAGATCGGCGGGCGCGAGGTGATGCGGGATCAGCTCGCGCATCTGCTCAGCTTCCAGGAGAGCCGGTGGGTGAATGTCCAGGTGCTGCCTTACGCGGCGGGCCAACACCCGGGCCTGATGGGCTCGTTCAATGCCCTGCGCTTTGAGGGCGACCCCGACCTCATCTACACCGAGGACTTCGTCCAGGGCCATATGACCGCTCACCCCGAAAAGGTCAAGGAGAGCCAGCTTCGTTACGCTCACTTGCAGGCCGCCGCCCTCTCCCTGGTGGAATCGGCCGCACTGATCGCGCGCGTGATGGAGGAACAGCATGGAGACGAACCAGAGCCTGACCGCCGCGACATGGCGTAAGTCGAGCTACAGCGGCGACACCGGCGGCCAGTGCGTCGAGGTCGCCGAGCTCACCGCCGGGACCGGCACAGACCATGTCGCCGTCCGCGACTCCAAGAACCTCGGCGGCGGTGCCTTCACCGTCACTACGGCAGCTTTCTCGGCCTTCGTTCGGGGACTCGGCGCCCTGCCGGGCGCGTAGCGCGCTACCGTACGAGAGGCCCGAAGCCGCAACTTCGTTTTGCGACTTCGGGCCCTTCGCGTGATACCGCAGCTACGGCAGCGGCACGTACCTCGGGGCGCCGTCCGCCGTCTCGCCGGACTGCCTCATGCAGCCCAGATCCAGCATCAGGTTCACACAGTCGCGGACCCGTCCGAGCGTGAGCCCTGTGCTCGCGGCGATCTCCTCGAAGCGGTACTCGGCGGCCCCCTGGACGAGGGACGGTGCGAGGTATGCCGCTACGGCGTGGATGTCCTCGGTGACCACGAGGTTCCTGGACAGCCAGTTGTCGAGGAGTTCCTGGGGCGTCGTACGCGGGCCGGGCACCAGCGCGGAATCCGCCGGAACCCCGAGGCGTGCGACGAGGAGATCCAGCTTCTGCTCAAGGAGCCTGTTCTGCTCGGCCAGGAGCTTGTTGCGCTCCTCCTCCAGCCTGTTGCGCTCCATGGCCATCTGGTTGCGTTCCGCCGACCGAGCAGCCAGCAGTTCGTCCGCGTGGATGTTCCGCTCCTCCAACCGCACGAGGGCGTCGACGATCTGTTGCGGCATGACATACGTCGCGCCGGTCTCGGGAGCAGCGGCGGATTGCAGCGGGGCCGGTTCGAGTTCGTAGGAACCAGTGCGCTGGATGGTCTCGACGACCTCGGCGACCCAGAGCTTGAAGGGCTCGCACTCCGGCTTGGTGCAGCCGTTGACAAGCAGGATCAGACCTTGGAGGTCGATCATCTGCAAGTCTCGACGCCAGTCCCGACCTGCGGGAATGCTGAGACCGTAACCTCCAGTGACAGTCTCGAGCATGTCTCGGCGCTGCTCCGGAACATGGTCGGAGAGCGCCTTCCGAGAGTTGCTGTACCCCAGATGCTTTGCGACATCCGCCATGGGAAACCAGTACGTCCCGTCCGGCATGGTCAGCCGCCTCACCCGCGCGCCCGTAGCCGCGTAGACGAAGTCGCCGATCTCGATCGCGTCCTTCGACGTGTTCTGTTCCTGCTGTTTCTGCTCGTCCATCGAGCATCACCTCCAGGCCGGAACCTATGACCCAGGGATATTCAACTTCCTTTAATAATGGCGATGTTCACCCGAAAGGAGACTTGAACTCGCACGCTGCTGGAACCCGAGTTCGAGCCCGTCAGCTGCCGACGCCGAGGTCCCGCGCCCGTACCCCCGCCTGGAAACGCGACGTCGCCTCCAGCGTCTCCATCAGCTCGGCCACCCTGCGGCGGTAGGTGCGCAGCGACATGCCGAGGTGGCGGGCCGCCGTCTCGTCGGTGTGGCCCGCGCCGAGCGTGCGCAGGATGCGGCGCGACTCCTCCGAGAGGTCGGGGCGGGGCAGACCGGAGAAGGCGGCGATGGAGTCGGCGGTCTCCCAGGTGGCGTCGATCAGCGAGCGGATGCTGTCCACGACCTCGGGGGTCGTGACCACGGTGTACGTACGGACGCCGCTCTCCGGCGCCCCGGCCAGGATCGCGGTCCGCCGGTCGAGGACGATCGCCTCGTGGGTGAGGGGCGCGGCCGCGATCCGTACCTCCGCACCCGTGGCCGCGATCCGCAGGACCCGCCGCACGGACTCGGCGTCGGCCACCGCGCGCGGGGTGTACAGCTTGCGCATCACCATGCCGGGCAGCAGGTGCGGGCGCTTGCCGCGCGCGAAGGCGGCGTTCACGCCGGGCGAGAAGGTCCACGGGTCCGTGGCCGCGACCAGGAACTCCTGCCGTACTCCGGCGATCAGATCCCCTGCCCGGGCCACGAGCTCGTGGTCGCCCCGCAGGGTGACGATCTGGTCGGTTCGCATGGTCCTGACATCTTGCCGTCCGCTGCCGCGTGGCAGCAAGATGCCAGTTCGGCGGGGGCGGGGCGGGGGCGTCGCAGAATCTCCCCATGACGAAGACCGAAGAGAGCACCACGACCGTCACGACCGCAGGACGCTGGGCACTGGGCGGCGACCTGTCCGTGTCCAGGACGGGATTCGGGGCGATGCGACTGCCGATGCGCGACTTCGGGATCCCGGGGGTCGACCCGCGGCAGGCGGTCGCCGTGCTGCGGCGGGCCGTGGAGCTCGGCGTGGACCACATCGACACGGCGGCCTTCTACTTCCACCAGGACGTCACGGCCAACGCCCTGATCCGCGAGGCCCTGCACCCGTACCGCGACGACCTGGTCATCGCCACCAAGGTCGGCCCCGGCCGCAGGCGCCCCGACGGCGAGTGGCTCTCGCCCGCCGGCCCCGAGGAGCTGAAGGCCGCCGTCCACGACAACCTCCGCGAGCTCGGCCTGGACCGCCTCGACCTGGTCTACCTCCGCCTCCAGCCGCCGAACGACGGAGCCCTCGCGGAGCGCTTCGGCGCGCTGGCCGAGCTGCAGCAGGAGGGCCTGATCCGGCACCTCGGCATCAGCAACGCCACGGTGGAGCAGCTCGCGGAGGCGCAGCGGATCGCGCCGGTGGCCTCGGTGCAGAACCGGTTCAGCGTGGGGAGCCGTACCGACTCCGCGGTTCTGGACGCCTGCACCGAGCAGTCCATCGCCTTCGTCCCCTACTACCCGCTGGTCGGCAAGGGCGGCGACCAGGCGGTGTCCGATACGGCGCAGCTGGAGGCGATCGCGGCCCGGTACGGAGCGAGCACGGCCCAGGTGAAACTGGCCTGGCTGCTGGCCCTCTCCCCCTCCGTACTGATCATCCCCGGCACGTCGTCGCCCGCCCACCTGGAGGAGAACATGGCGGCGGGCGCCCTGACCCTCGCCCCTGCGGACCTGGCCGCGCTGACGGCGCCGCACACGGTGTGACATACCCTGACGGGGTACGAGGGTCCCCGGTGCGGAGGTCGAACGGTGAGCGTCAGGCGGTGGGTGCGGCTGCTGGTGGTCGTGGTGCTCGCGCTCGGCGTCTTCGTGATGCACACGGTCGGACACCCGGCGGAGAGCAGCGCCCACGCGGACACCTCGCACATGTCCGCCGCCGCCATGACCGCCTCCCCTGGGGCTCCGGCGCACGACTCCCTGCAGATGCCTCCGCACGCCATGGACATGGCCTCGCTGTGCGTCGCGGTGCTCGGCTTCTGGGCGTTCGCGGCGCTGCTGTACGCGGCACTCGCGCGGCGGCCGGAGTGGGCGGTGCGGGTGCCGTCGGGCGTGCTCGCTGTCGTACGGGGCAATCCGCCGCCGCGCACACCTGATCTCACTGAACTGTCAGTACTGCGGATCTAGACCGACGGGCGAGCTCTCTCCCCGTCAGTCCATTTCTGCACGTACGACGACACGAGGTGTGTTCGGCATGACCAAGTACAGCAAGCGCATCGCCTACGCGGCGACCGTCGCGGCCGGAGCTCTGCTCCTCGCGGGCTGCGGCTCCGGCGACGACAAGCCCAAGGCCGCGGCCTCCGCTTCCGCTTCCGCCGCCTTCAACGACGCGGACGTGATGTTCGCGCAGATGATGATCCCCCACCACGAGCAGGCCCTGGAGATGGCAAAGCTCGCCGGCGGCCGGGCCTCCGACGCGGAGATCACCTCCCTGGCCGGGGCGATCGAACGGGCCCAGGACCCGGAGATCAGGACGATGACGTCCTGGCTGAAGGGCTGGGGCAAGCCGGTCACGGCGACCGGGATGCACCACGGCGCGAGCGGCATGAACGGCATGAGCGGCATGATGTCCGACGCGGACATGGCGCAGCTCAAGGCCGCCCAGGGCACGGCCTTCGACCGCAGGTTCGCGCAGCTGATGATCGGCCACCACCAGGGGGCGGTCGAGATGGCGCGGACCGAGCAGAAGAGCGGGCGCGACGCGAAGTCGGTCGCGCTGGCCGGTGAGGTGGTGAAGGCCCAGTCCGCCGAGATCGCGCAGCTGCGGAAGATCCTCGACCGGCTCTGATCCGAGAAGGGCGGGGGCGTCGGCTACGCCCCCGCCTCCGCCTCCGCGAGCCAGGCCGTCCAGAACGTCTCCAGCTCGACCCCCGCCCGCAGCACCAGGTACTGCAGCCGTTCCGCATCACCCAGCGCCGACGGGTCGGGGAAGTCGCGGGCCTCGATCTTCCGGTACTGGGCCAACTGCCTCTCGTGCAGCGCCAGATGGCGGCGGATCTCCGCGTCGAGCCCCTTCGCGCCCACCACCGCCGCGGCCCGCAGCCGCAGCAGCAGCGGGTCGCGCAGTGGGCGGGGGTCCTCCGGGAGCGCCACCCACTGCGCCAGTTCGGCCCGCCCCTCCGGCAGGACCTCGTACTCCTTCTTCTGCCCGCGCGTCGGTCCCGCCGAGGGCAGCGTACGGATCTGCCCGGCCGCCTCCAGCTTCCCCAGCTCGCGGTAGATCTGCTGATGCGTCGCCGACCAGAAGTAGCCGATCGACTTGTCGAAGCGGCGCGTCAGCTCAAGCCCCGAGGAGGGCTTTTCGAGCAGGGCGGTGAGGATCGCGTGCGGGAGGGACATGGGCGGAAACGTATCCCGTCAGGCCGTCAGGCCGTCAGACCGTCGCGGCCAGGCGCGTGCCCTGGTCGATGGCGCGCTTGGCGTCGAGTTCGGCGGCGACGTCCGCACCGCCGATGAGGTGGACGGTGGCGCCGGCCGCCGTCAGCTCCTCGTACAGCGCGCGCCGGGGGTCCTGCCCCGCGCACAGCACGACCGTGTCCACGGGGACGACGGTCGCTTCGCCGCCGACCGTGATGTGCAGGCCCTCGTCGTCGATGCGGTCGTACGTCGCGCCCGCGACCGTCGTGACGCCCCGGTGCTTGAGCTCGGTGCGGTGGATCCACCCCGTCGTCTTGCCCAGGCCCGCGCCGACCTTGGACGTCTTGCGCTGGAGCAGGTGGACGGTGCGCGGCGGCTTGGGCCGCTCGGGTGCGCGCAGGCCGCCCCGGCTCTCGTACGCCGTGTCGACGCCCCACTGGCGGAAGTACGTCTCGGGGTCCAGGCTCGCCGCGTCGCCCGCGTCCGTGAGGAACTCCGCGACGTCGAAGCCGATGCCGCCCGCCCCGATGACCGCGACACGGTCCCCGACGGGTGCGCCGTCGCGCAGCACGTCGAGGTAGGTCAGCACGGAGGGGTGGTCGATGCCGGGGATCTCCGGGGTGCGGGGGGAGACACCGGTGGCGACGACGACCTCGTCGTACGCGGCGGACGCGAGGTCCGGGGCGGTGACGGTGGTGTTCAACCTGACCTCGACACCGCGCAGTTCGAGCTGCGTACGGAAGTAGCGGAGCGTCTCCTCGAACTCCTCCTTGCCGGGGATGCGCTTGGCGACGTTGAGCTGGCCGCCGATCTCGTCGGCCGCGTCGAAGAGGGTGACCGCGTGCCCGCGCTCGGCGGCGGAGACGGCGAAGGCGAGCCCGGCGGGTCCGGCGCCGACGACGGCCAGACGCTTGGCGCGGCGGGTGGGCGACAGGACGAGCTCGGTCTCGTGGCAGGCGCGCGGGTTGACCAGGCAGGAGGTGATCTTGCCGCTGAAGGTGTGGTCGAGGCAGGCCTGGTTGCAGCCGATGCAGGTGTTGATCGTCTCGGGGCGGCCGGCCGCCGCCTTGGCGACGAACTCCGGGTCGGCGAGGAAGGGACGGGCCATGGAGACCATGTCCGCACGCCCCTCGGCGAGCAACTGCTCTGCCACCTCAGGGGTGTTGATGCGGTTGCTCATGATGAGCGGGATGGAGACGGCCCCCATCAGCTTCTTCGTCACCCAGGTGTACGCGCCGCGCGGCACGGAGGTCGCGATGGTGGGGATGCGCGCCTCGTGCCAGCCGACGCCGGTGTTGATGATCGTCGCACCGGCCGCCTCGATCTCGCGGGCGAGGGCGGTGACCTCGTCGAGGGTGGAGCCACCGGGGACCAGGTCGAGCATGGAGAGGCGGTAGATGAGGATGAAGTCGGGGCCCACGCGCTCGCGGGTGCGGCGGACGATCTCGACGGGGAAGCGGATGCGGTTCTCGTAAGCGCCGCCCCAACGGTCGGTGCGGTGGTTGGTGCCCGACGCGATGAACTCGTTGAGCAAGTAGCCCTCGGAGCCCATGATCTCGACGCCGTCGTACCCGGCGGACTGCGCGAGGCCGGCGGCCCGTACGAAGTCCTCGATGGTCTGCTCGACGTCGGCGTCGCTCAACTCGTTCGGTACGAAGGGGCTGATGGGGGCCTGGATCGCGCTCGGTGCGACGAGGTCCTCGTGGTACGCGTACCGCCCGAAGTGCAGGATCTGCATCGCGATCCGCCCGCCCTCGGCGTGGACGGCGTCGGTCACGGCGCGGTGCTCGGCGGCCTCGTCCTCGGTGGTGAGCTTGGCGCCGCCGTCGTAGGGCCGGCCCGCGTCGTTGGGCGCGATGCCACCGGTGACGATGAGGCCGGCGCCGCCGCGGGCGCGCTCGGCGTAGAAGGCGGCCATGCGCGCGAAACCGTTCTCCGCCTCCTCCAGACCGATGTGCATCGAGCCCATCAGCACGCGGTTGGGGAGCGTGGTGAAGCCGAGGTCGAGGGGGCGCAGGAGGTGCGGGTACGGGCTCATGGATTCAAGGTTATGCAACAAAGTGCACAATGAACAGTGCGAGACTCACCACATGGGCCTCGTCGTACTCATGACTCTTCCCGGACTGGTCATCCTGCTGACCGGCATCGCCTTCGCCGACCAGTTCGCGCGCATGGCGGGCCGGGGCCGCGGCCTGCGCCACTCGACGGTGTCGGCCACGGGCTTCGAGCAGCTGCACGCCGCGTTCTCGCCGGGCAAGGTGGCGGAGCTCAAGGAGCGCCAGAGCTCGCTGCTGATGCGGGACGACGAGGAGGACGGGGCGCCGCCGAGGCACACATCCGTGGACCTCGACGGCGGCACGGTGACCGTACGCATGCCGGACCCGAGCTAGCCGCGCCCCCACCCCGGGGGCTCCGCCCCCGGACCCCCGCTCCTCAATCGCCGGAGGGGCTTGTTTTGCCCCATGCAAGCCCAGTTCAGCAAAATCAAGCCCGTCCGGCGATTGAGGACACGTGGCCGGAGGCCGCGTACGGGGGCCGGGGCGGAGCCCCGGTTTCGGGAAGGGGCGGGGTGGGGTGAGCCCGCGCACCCCACCCCGCCTGCTACCGCAGGTGCCTCGCCGCGAAGTCCAGTTCCAGCCGCACCTGCTTGATCCGCTCCTCCACGACCAGCGACCCGTGCCCCGCGTCGTAGCGGTACACCTCGTGCACCGCCCCCCGCGCAGCCAGCCGCTCCACATAGTTCTCGACCTGCCGGATCGGGCAGCGCGGGTCGTTGACCCCCGCCGAGATGTAGACCGGAGCCCGCACCGCGTCCACGTACGTCAGCGGTGACGAGGCCTCGAACCGCTCCGGGACCTCCTCCGGCGTTCCGCCGAGCAGCGTGCGGTCCATCGACTTCAGGGCCTCCATCTCGTCGTGGTACGCCGTGACGTAGTCCGCCACCGGAACCGCCGCGAGCCCGAGCGCCCACGCGTCCGGCTGGGTGCCGAGGCCGAGCAGGGTCAGATAGCCGCCCCAGGAGCCGCCCGCCAGGACGAGCCGGGCGGGGTCGGCGAGGCCGGAGGCGACCGCCCACTGCCGTACCGCCTCGATGTCCTCCAGCTCGATCAGCCCGACGCGGTGCTTGAGCGCGTCCGTCCAGTCGCGGCCGTATCCCGTGGAGCCGCGGTAGTTGACCCGCACCACCGCATAGCCGTGGTCGACCCAGGCCGCCGGTCCTG
Source organism: Streptomyces sp. NPDC050738 (assembly GCF_040654175.1). Taxonomy (NCBI): domain Bacteria; kingdom Bacillati; phylum Actinomycetota; class Actinomycetes; order Kitasatosporales; family Streptomycetaceae; genus Streptomyces; species Streptomyces sp. NPDC050738. Next base: position 256,726 of record NZ_JBFAHN010000001.1, read on the forward strand.
ACGCGAACTCGTCGCTGTCGTGCCAGGTCGGGCCGCCGTGGATCTCGAAGATCGTGGGGTAGGGGCCTTCGCCCGCAGGGCGCTGTACGAGTGCGTGGATCCGGCCGCCGGGCCCCTCGACCCAGGCGTCCTCCACCGCCACCGAGGCCGGGGGCTTCATGCCGGGCGGGTCGAGCACGACCGCGCCGGTCGTGGACCGTACGACGGGCGGCAGCGCGGCCGACGACCAGAGGTACTCGACGGTGCCGTCGGGTCGGGCGGTGGCGCCGGACACCGACCCCGGCGGGGTCTCGACCCGCTCCAGCGCGCCCGTGGCGAGGTCGTACCTGAACAGCTCGCTGCGTGCCTCGAAGCTGTGCGAGACGAGGAGCGCGGAGCCGTCCGGATACCACTCGGCGCCCACGTCCCCCGGCAGGTCGATCGCCAGATCGGTCTGCGTGCCGGAAGCCGTGTCCCAGATCATCGGCTCCCAGCGCCCGCGCCGCTGGTGCCCGACGAGGAGCCGTGCGTCGCCCGCGACAGGGGCGAACCCGAGGACGGCGAGGCCCAGTTCCTCGGTGCCGCCCTTGGTGTCGTCGAGCTCGGTGACCGTCGCGCCGTCGAGCGTCACGATGCGCAGGGCGGAGTGCATGGCGTCGCCGTGCTCGGTGTGCTCGACGGCGATGAGGGTGCCGTCGTGGCTGAGGTCGCCGACGCCCGCGGACTCGGGGTGCCGGTAGATCTCGACGGGCCGCGGGGCTCCGGGGCGTGCGACGTGGATCGTGGACCCTTCGTCGTCCGTCGACCGCCCGACGACCGCGGTGCCGTCCCGGCCGAGCGCGAGGCCCCCGGGGTACGAGGCCTCCAGGCCAGGGACCGCTGTCTCGTCCGCGCCGCCCGCGAAGGGCTGCCGCATCCAGACGCCGAACTCGTCGCCGTCGGTGTCGCTGAACCACCAGATCCACTCGCCGTCAGGGGAGAGGATCCCGTCGGTGGTCCCGTTGGGCCGGTCGGTGGCCTGCCGCTGCCCGCCGCTCGCGCGGTCCCAGGCGTACAGCTCATAGGTCCCGGTGGCATTGGACACGAACAGCGCGCGGTCCGGGGCGTCCTCGGCCCAGTCGGGAAGGTCGACACGGGGGGCGCGAAAGCGCTTCTCCCAGTCGGGCATGTCAGGGGTCTGTGCGGTCATGCCCCCATTCTGCGCAAAATCAGGCCCCGCCGACCCCCGCGAAGCCCGCCGCAGGCGCCCCCGTACCGTAGAAGCCGTGTACCGGTTCCTGCTGACCCCCCGCTGGTGGGGGATCAACGTCTTCGTCCTCCTCGCCATCCCCTTCTGCATCTTCATGGGGTCCTGGCAGCTGAGCCGTTTCGAAGACCGCGTCGCCACCCACACCGCCGCCGAAAAAGCACCGGACCCGGCCCGCCAGGCCTCGGCCCCCCTCGACTCGCTCCTGCCCGTCGACACGAAGACCTCGGGCCGGCAGGCGACCGCGAGCGGGACGTACGGGGAGCAGTTCCTCGTCCCCGGGCGGCTGTTGGACGGCAAGAGCGGCGCCTACGTACTGACCCTGCTGCACACCGAGGGCGGCAAGGCCCTCCCCGTCGTACGCGGCTGGCTGCCCACGGGCAGGAAGGCCCCGGCCGCACCCACCGGCGACGTCACGGTGACCGGCTCGCTGCAGGCATCGGAGAACGACCAGACCGACGGCGCGCACACCGACGGCGGACTCCCCTCCGGCCAGGTCGGCATCATCAGCGCCGCATCCCTGGTGAACCTGGTTCCGTACCAGGTGTACGACGCCTGGATCACCCTCCCCACCGCGGCGGCGACCACGGGCCTCACCGCCGTCCCCGCGACCGCGCCCCCGAACACGGGCCTCGACCTGAAGGCGTTCCAGAACCTCGGCTACACCGGCGAGTGGTTCGTCTTCGCCGGCTTCGTCGTCTTCATGTGGTTCCGGCTGGTGCGGCGCGAGGCCGAGACCGCCAGGGACATGCGGCTGGGGATCTACGAGGCCGAGGAGTCCAGCACCCCGGTGCGGTAGATCGTCCCCGCGCACGCGTTGGGGATGGTGGCCTGCGCGGTCGGTGCGCCGGGCTCCGCCGTGTGCACCACCGCGACGCTACCGTCGGCCGCGCCGGGGTCGCCCGAGCGCGACAGCTGGGTGTCCGTGCCCGACGGCAGGGAGTCCCCGCCGACCGTGCCCGCATCCGGTGCCGCCGACGTGGTCGGCGTGGGCGAGGGGTTGCCCGAAGGGTCGGTGGACGGGCAGGTGTCGGTCGGGACCCAGGCGAACTTCACCGCGTACGTCGCGGAGGGTGCCAGCGCCACGGCGTCCGTCTCCTGGGAGGGGTCGGGCAGACCGGTCGCCGCGTCGCCCGCCGTGTGGTCGACCACCTTGATCTTGGCCGCGTCCGCCGCGCCCTCCACATGGAAGCCGACGGTGCCCGCGTCGCTGACCGCGCACTGGGTGCCGGAGTCGTTGGAGATCCGGAAGGTGCCGTAGACCTTGCCGCTGGCGTCCGGGGTGCCGGCGTGCTGCTCGACGACGCGGAGCTGGCCCGGGTCGCAGGCGGGCAGACCGGCGACCTCGCTGGTGGTCGATCCTGCGCCGGTACCGCCCGCGGCCGCGCCGTGCGGGTCCTTGGCGGCGTCCGATGCCGTGCCCTTGGCGCCGTCGGCGGTGCCGTCGTCGGTGGCCGAGCCCGCCTCGCTGTCCGCTCCCGGGTCGCTGCTCTGCGACCCGGTCTGCTCGCCGGCGCCACCCTGCGCGTGCTGGTGTCCCGCCGTGGCGGGCTTGTTCTGCGAGGAGCTGCCGGAGTTGGCGACGTGGATGAAGGCGGGGACGGCCGTACCGGCCAGCAGGACCGCCGCGCACGCCCCGACGACCGCCTGGCGCTTGCGCGCCCTGCGCGCCGGAACCGCCCGGCGCAGATGGTCGAGGGCGTCCTCGGACGGCTCCAGTTCCTGTACGGCGCTGCGCATCATCCGGCGGAGCGCGAGCTCGTCCGTATCGAGGCCGTTGACCACCTTGTCCGGCCCGTCGTTCGACATTCCATTCCCAGCCTGATTGTTCTTCACGTCACGGTGCTCGTGCCCATGTCCCGGACCCCGTCTACCCGCGTTCCACCTGCTCATGCCGTTGCCTCCATGGCAATCCGCAGCGCGGCGATGCCACGTGAGCCGTACGCCTTCACCGAGCCCAGGGAAATCCCCAGCGTCTCGGCGACCTGCGCCTCGGTCATGTCGGCGAAGTACCGCAGCACGAGGACCTCGCGCTGGCGGCGCTGGAGTCCGCGCATGGCCTGCTTCAGCGCGTCGCGCTCCAGCAGGTCGTAGGCGCCCTCCTCGGCCGATGCCATGTCGGGCATCGGCTTGGAGAGCAGCTTCAGCCCGAGGATGCGGCGGCGGAGCGCGGACCGGGAGAGGTTGACCACGGTCTGGCGGAGGTAGGCGAGCGTCTTCTCGGGTTCCCTGACGCGCTTGCGCGCGGAGTGCACCCGGATGAACGCCTCCTGTACGACGTCCTCGCAGGAGGCGGTGTCGTCCAGGAGCAGCGCGGCGAGACCCAGCAGCGACCGGTAATGGGCGCGGTAGGTCTCGGTGAGGTGATCGACGGTGGTGCCCATGGCCATGGTGTCGTCAGCGCCCTCGCGCGGCATCGGGATGCCCTGCACGGAGGAGCTGGACGGAGTGGGCCGCGCGGCCGGCATGGGCGCGATCACCGGCATACCGCCGCAGGGGCGGGGTCGCCGAAGCGGGCGTACCACCGCGCCACGAAGGGGCGCAGTCGCCACCGCTGGAAATTCGAGAACCTCTGCCACGCCAGTTGGACACGCTTCCCCCCGTCAGGGTTGTACGCGTGTGGCATCGATTCCGCCCGTGCGCCACATGCCCACATACGTACCTGCACTTCCCCAATGCCCCGATTTTCACGGCATCTTGCGCAGCAGGGGCGACCGCAAAGACGCTTCCCGTCCGTCTGTCGGTTGCAGATAAGCGGGAAGTGAATCGTGTAACAGGCACGCGGCCCAGATCAAGTGGTTCAGACCAGCATCTTGCTCACAGGTCGTTCACAGATCGTACAAAAAAGCGATGTCAGGGCGCGGTCAATTCCGCGGCCACGGCCTCGGCGATCTGTGCGGCGTTGAGCGCGGCGCCCTTGCGGAGGTTGTCCGCGCAGAGGAAAAGGTCGAGTGCGTACGGGTCGTCCAGCGACCTCCGCACCCGCCCCACCCACGCCGGATCGGTGCCCACGGCGTCGGCAGGCGTCGGGAAGTCGCCGGCCGCCGGATTGTCGAAGAGCACGACTCCGGGCGCGGTCGCCAGGATCTCGTTGGCGCGCGCGACGGCGACCTCGTTCTCGAAACGGGCGTGGACCGACAGGGAGTGGGTCGTCACCACGGGCACCCGTACACAGGTCGCCGTGATCCGTACGTCCGCGAGACCCAGGACTTTCCGCACCTCAGCGCGGAGACTCAGCTCCTCGCTCGACCAGCCGTCCTCGCGCGCCTCGCCGACCCACGGCACCACATTGAGCGCGACGGGCGCGGGGAAGGGCCCCGTGTCGTCGCCCACGGCCCGCCGTACGTCACCGGGCTTCGTGCCCAGCTGCGTACCCGCGACGAGCGCTGTCTGACGGCGCAGCGCCTCGATGCCGTCCCGGCCTTCGCCGCTCACGGCCTGGTACGTGGAGATCACCAGCTCGTGCAGCCCGAACTCGGCGTGCAGCGCGCCCACGGCCACGATCATGGCCAGGGTCGTGCACTGCGGGGACGCCACGATGCCGCGCGGCCTCAGCCGTACGGCATGGGGATTGACCTCGGGGACGACGAGCGGAACATCCGCATCCATCCGGAACACGCCCGAACTGTCCACCACCACGATGCCCTTGGCGGCGGCGATCGGCGCCCACTGCGCGGCCACGGCGTCGGGCACCGCGAAAAGGGCCACGTCGGCGCCGTCCAGTGCCTCCTCGCCGAGCGGGAGGACTTCGACCTCCTCGCCGCGCACGGTGAGCTTGCGCCCGACCGTGCGCGGGGAGGCGATCAGCCTGATCTCGCCCCAGACGTCCGCGCGCAGCGACAGCATCTGGAGCAGCACCTCACCGACGGCCCCGGTCGATCCGACGACCGCGAGCGTCGGTTTGCGGGTCATCGCCCGGTGCCTCCATAGACCACGGCCTCGTCGGAGTCGCTGTCGAGACCGAAGGCCGAATGCACCACGCGTACAGCCTCGTTGACGTCGTCGGCGCGCGTCACGACCGAGATACGGATCTCGGACGTCGAGATCAGCTCGATGTTGACGCCCGCGTCGGAGAGCGCCTCGAAGAAGGTCGCGGTGACGCCGGGGTTGGTCTTCATGCCCGCGCCGACGAGCGAGATCTTCGCGATCTGGTCGTCGTAACGGAGCGAGTCGAAGCCGATGACGGGCTTGGACTTCTCCAGCGCGTCGATCGCCTTGCGGCCCTCGGACTTGGGGAGCGTGAAGGAGATGTCCGTCAGCCCGGTGGAGGCGGCGGACACGTTCTGCACGACCATGTCGAGGTTGATCTGCGCGTCCGCGATGGTGCGGAAGATGGCCGCGGCCTCGCCCGGCTTGTCGGGCACGCCGACGACCGTGACCTTCGCCTCGGAGACGTCGTGGGCGACTCCGGAAATGATGGCGTGCTCCACCTGCTGATCCCCTCGCGGTTCGTTGCTGACCCACGTGCCCTGCAGCCCCGAGAAGGAGGAGCGGACGTGGATCGGAATGTTGTAGCGGCGGGCGTACTCCACACAGCGGTGGAGCAGCACCTTGGAGCCGGACGCGGCCAGCTCCAGCATGTCCTCGAAGCCGATCCAGTCGATCTTCCGCGCCTTCTTCACCACGCGCGGATCGGCGGTGAAGACCCCGTCCACGTCGGTGTAGATCTCGCAGACCTCGGCGTCGAGCGCGGCGGCCAGCGCCACGGCCGTGGTGTCGGAACCACCGCGGCCGAGCGTGGTGATGTCCTTCTTGTCCTGGCTGACGCCCTGGAATCCGGCGACGATGGCGATGTTGCCCTCGTCGAGCGCGGTGCGAATGCGTCCGGGCGTCACATCGATGATGCGCGCTTTGTTGTGGACCGAGTCGGTGATGACACCGGCCTGACTGCCCGTGAACGACTGGGCTTCGTGCCCCAGGTTTTTGATCGCCATGGCCAGCAGGGCCATGGAGATCCGCTCTCCGGCGGTCAGCAGCATGTCGAACTCACGCCCGGCAGGAATCGGCGATACCTGCTCGGCGAGATCGATCAACTCATCCGTCGTGTCACCCATCGCCGACACCACGACAACGACCTGATGGCCGTTCTTCTTGGCGTCGACAATCCTCTTGGCAACCCGCTTGATGCCCTCGGCATCGGCTACGGAGGAGCCTCCGTACTTCTGCACGACAAGGCCCACGTGCGCTCCTCGCTTGTTTCCACTGCGGTCGGCTCAGTCTAACGAGCGGGCAGGTTCCGCCCTGCCGATATCACATCGTGAGATGTCCCGCTCACGACGTGATCAACAGGTGGTGGTGCGAATCCCTTGCCCGCTCCAGAGCTTCACTTGCCCGCCCCGGCGCGATGCACGCGGAAAGTGGGACGGGTCACACGTCCGGTGCGGACCGCGAGGCCCGATACTCAGAGCTCCGTACGGGAAAACTCAGGGGTGGGGCATGGCAGGTTACGGACAATTCACCGGCGGCGATACGCAAGGCGATACGGACAGCATCCGCTTCAGACCGACCAATCAGCAGATCCTGCTGCCCGCACTGATCCTCGCGGCCATCCTCGCGTCCCAGTCCCTGCTGCTCCTGGCGCCGCACGGAACGGGGCTCCTCACGACGCTGCGCCAGATCCTGATCCCGGTCCTGGCCGCCGTGCTCGTGCTCACGGTCGCCCTCAACCTCTGGGTCGGGGTCACGCTCACACCGTCGGCGATCCTCGTCCACAGCTTCCGCCGCCGCGTCATTCCGCTCTCCGACATCCGGGGCATCGACATCAAGACCACCCTGGGGACCAGGACGGTCATGATCACCGAGGTGAGCGGGCGCCGCACCCGCCTGCAGGCGCCCGTCGCCGGCGGCCTCGCCCCGGACCGCCGCTTCGAGGAGAAGTTCCACACCATCGGCCAGTGGTGGCTCGCCCACCGCGGCTAGTACTGGCAGGGGGCACGTATCTCGAACACGTCACGAATCCTCCGCGCATCCGCCGAGGCCCGGACCCGGATGTCAAGATCGCTCGGTCCAACGGAACTTGACGATTTTTCGAGGTGTGTTGTGCGTAAATTTCGACGGTTTTTCATCGTCGTCGCGGCGATGGCTGCCCTGTTCGGTCTGAACCAGGGCAGCGCATTCGCGCTTGAGTCCTACTGCACCACCAACGACGGCGACGCCGGCGGCAAGTCGTGCTGGATCTACCACGAGAACTCGGCCGGCTCGCACGTGGACATGGTGTGGTTCGACGCGTACGGCGAGTACCTGCACGTGTCCGACTACGAGGCGAACGGCGAGGGCGTCGTGGCCTACGTCAACGGCACCCCGTACTACTGGACCAAGGGCAACCAGACCGGCTACGTGTGGAACCTGTCCATCGCCGAGGGCACCAAGGTCACGCTCAAGTCCTGCCAGACGGACGGCGCCGCGGAGTACGACTGCCACACCGAGTACGCCGTCGCCTAGAGCCTGATCCCCGGCGCCACTGCTCCACCGGACCGGGCAGGTCCCATGCGTCAGACGGTACGGAGTCCCAGCGGGCCCGCGATCTCCTCGGCCATGACCTGCCCGGCCTGCTCCGCGAGGGCGTCCTCGCTCAGGTCCTCGTCCGTGTCCAGGCCGTCCAGCTCCGCGAGCGGCTGGTCCAGGCGGACGTGCGCCACCAGCGACTGCAGGGCGCGGAGGCAAGCCGAGGCGGTGGAGCCCCAGTTGGAGAAGTAGGAGAACTGCCACCACCACATGGCCTCGGTGGTGCGGCCCGCGGTGTAGTGGGCCAGGCCGTGGCGCAGGTCCGTGACGAGGTCGGCGAGGTCGTCGGAGATACGGCAGGCGACGGGGGCCTTGCGCGGCTCGTACGGGTCGAAGACCTCGGAGTAGACGTCGATCGGCTCCAGGAGCTGCGCGAAGCGCTCCCGCAGGTCGTCCACATCGGGCTCCGGGCCGAGGTCGGGCTCGTAGCGGTCGGCCGGAAGGATGTCCTCGTGCGCGCCGAGACGGCCGCCGGCCAGGCAGAGTTGGGAGATCTCCAGGAGGAGGTAGGGCACCGCGCTGTCCGGGTCGTCGCCCTTGGAGACGGCCGTGACGGCGAGGATGAACGACTCGATCTGGTCGGCGATCTGCACCGAGAAGTCGTCCGGGTCTTCCTTGACGGCGTTGAGCGTTGCGTCAGACATGGTGAGGTCGTCCTCCGTCGTCATGCGTCCTGGTGTCGTCCATCAGACATCCAACAGCCTTCGGCCCTCGAAGGCACGCCCCAGCGTCACCTCGTCCGCGTACTCCAGGTCGCCACCGACCGGGAGCCCACTGGCCAGCCGGGTCACCCGCAGCCCCATCGGCTTGATCATGCGCGCGAGGTACGTCGCCGTGGCCTCGCCCTCCAGGTTCGGGTCGGTGGCCAGGATCAGCTCCGTGACCGCGCCGTCCGCGAGACGCGCGAGCAGCTCGCGGATGCTCAGGTCGTCGGGTCCCACGCCCTCGATCGGGCTGATCGCCCCGCCCAGTACGTGGTAGCGGCCGCGGAACTCACGGGTCCGCTCGATCGCCACGACGTCCTTGGACTCCTCGACCACGCAGATGACCGTGAGGTCGCGGCGGGTGTCGCGGCAGATGTTGCAGTGCTCCTGCTGCGCCACGTTCCCGCAGATCGCGCAGAAGCGGACCTTGTCCTTCACTTCGAGCAGCGCGTGCGCGAGGCGGCGGACGTCGGTGGGCTCGGCCTGCAGGATGTGGAAGGCGATCCGCTGCGCGCTCTTGGGACCGACGCCGGGCAGCCTGCCCAACTCGTCGATGAGGTCCTGGACCACGCCTTCGTACAACGGATCGCCTTTCGCGAAGTGTGCGTATTCGTACGGTAGTTGGTGTGAGCGTCCCTTAGAAGGGAAGCCCCGGCATGCCGCCGAGCCCCTGGGCGAGCGGGCCGAGCTTCTGCTGCTGGAGTTGCTGGGCGTTCTCGTTGGCCGCGTGGACGGCCGCGACGATCAGGTCCGCGAGCGTCTCGCACGTCTCTTCAATGGATGCAGTTTCGGGGTCGACCGCCTTGGGGTCGATCACGAGCGCGCGCAGCTCACCGGAACCGGTCACCGTCGCCTTGACCAGACCGCCTCCCGCCTGGCCGTCGACCTCGGTGTGCGCAAGCTCTTCCTGCGCCGCCGCGAGGTCCTGCTGCATCTTCTGGGCCTGCTGCAGGAGCTGCTGCATGTTGGGCTGGCCACCACCGGGAATCACAGGTGACTCCGATCCATTTCGACGACGTTTTTACGGTGCGACGAGCCTACGTGGTCGGCGAGGGGCTCGCCCTCCACCGTAGGGACCAACTCTTTCGGGTGAGGGCGGGCGGGGGGCCGCGGGCTCTTATACCTGACCACAGAGCACTTGCGGGTGGACATAGCAGCATATTGGCGCCATGGCCCACCATTCGGCGGTAGGAAGGGCATGCGCGTCATTACGCGACAGCAAGCACGCGCGCACCGTACGTCACGGAGGGAGCGGCCGGGTGAGCCAGCCGGAGATGCAGCAGCCCGAGCACGAGGAGGGGACGGGGGCGGGTGCGGGAGCGGGGACTGCGGGCCAGGAGGATCTGGCCGGGCGGCCGTTTCCGCTGGGCGACTGGGGGGAGCCGGCCGAGCGGCTCGACGAGCTGTACCGCTGGGTCGAGGCGGGAGCGCTGCGGACCTCCGCGTGGTACCTCGCCGACCGCACCTGGAAGCGGCGCGGGGCGAGGGCGCTGCGGGTGGGGGCCGCGGCGGCCGCCTTCGCGGGCGCCGCGCTGCCGCTGCTCGATGTGGCCGGGGCGATGGACGGGGCGGCCGGCTGGGGATACCTGGCGCTGCTCGCCGGGGCGGCCTGCCTGGCGTGCGACCGCTGGTTCGGGCTCACGGCCGGCTGGATAAGGGACGTGGCGACGGCCCAGGCCGTCCAACGGCGGCTGCAGGCGCTGCAGTTCGACTGGGCGACGGAGAGCGTACGGGAAGTGCTCGGACCCACGGAGGGGACGGCGAGCGAGGCGGCCGAGCGGTGCCTCGGCGTGCTGCGGAGGTTCTCCGAGGACGTGACGGATCTGGTGCGGTCGGAGACGACGGACTGGATGGTGGCCTTCCGGGCGGGTCCGGCCCCCTTGGTGACGCAGTCGCTCGGGGCGGGCGGCTTCCGCGCGGAGGGCGCGGCGCCCCCCGGCCGCCACCCGCTCCCGCCGGGCACCCGCCCCAACATGCCCAGACAGCGCCCCCCGGAGTCCCCCCGCTAGGCCCCCGCCCCGGGGATCAGCTGAAGACGATCATCGAGCCCTGGCCCAGGCTCCGGGTCGCCGCCGCGTGCAGACCCAGCCACACATGCCGTTCCCTCGCGAAGGGACTGTCGTCGTACGGGATCGGGCCCGCCGGCTCCTCCAGGGATGTCGGCCGGGACGGAGGCGTCGGGGGCGCGGGAGGGTTGGCGGAGTCGATGCCGATCGACTCCGCCACGAACTCCAGCTCACGCAGCAGGCCTTGCGCGGAGCCCAGCGGCCCCCCGCCGGCCAGGAGTTCGTCATTGGACAGGGGAGAGGCGAAGTCCACGGGGACATACGCGCCCGCGTGGTCGTAGTGCCAGACCAGATGGGACTGCTGCGCCGTCGCCTCGAACATCTCCAGGAGCTGTTCGTAGTCGCCGCCGAGATCGTCGACGGGGGTGACCTCCAGGCCACAGAGCTTCAGCAGGTAGGCCCGCCGCAGGAAGTGCAGCGCGTCGTAGTCGAAGCCCGCCACCGGGGCGACGTCCCCGGACAGGCCCGGCATATAGGCGAAGACGGGGACGGACGGCAGTCCGGCCTCGCCAAGTGCCTTGTCGTATACGGCGATTTCTTCGGCGAAGGGGTTGTCGGGGCTGTGGCACAGCACATCGACGAGGGGGACCAGCCACAGGTCACAGGCCAAGACAGGCTCGCTCTCGAACGGGTTCGTGCGATGGTCGGGACAGCGTAGTGCTACGGGCACGTTCCGCGAAGACCGCCGGTCAGAAGAGCCGGCACAGTCAGTGCAGTCCGCGCACATCCCATACCCACGCGCCCCCCACCCGCTCCCCCGGCTTCCCGAGCAGCTTCGACAGAGTCGTGTAGAGCGCCGCCTCATTGGCCTGCGGCGTCAGCACGACGACGCCCGCCTTCCAGTAGGCCAGATCGAAGCGCGCCTGGGCCTGCCAGTTGGGCCCGATGGTGGGGATCTTGGCCTCACCGCCGTACCGCACGTCGCTCAGCAGGTTCGAGGTGAAGCGGGGCGATGCGCCGTAGATGCCCTTGCGCTCCTTGCCCCACGGCCCGTTGAAGTACCCGCCGGGCTGCGAGAAGCCGAAGCCCGTTTCCGCCTGCCAGTGCAGCGACTCCGCGCTGCCGGGGTCGGACAGCGGCACCGGGACCACCGATTCGCCGTGGGTGACGTACTTCTTCCACAGGCTGTGGGCGTAGAAGTACGGCACAGGATCGCGGTCCCGCACCGGATACGACGTCGGCAGCACCGGCAGCAGCACCGCCGCCACCGCCGCGAGCCCTACGACCTTGTACGCCAAGACCTTCGTGACCGTGAGGCGGTCCACGGCCAGCGCGAGCAGCGCGCCGAGCGCAGGGGCGCAGATCATCGCGACCCGCCCCTCGATCACCGACTCGAAGAGCGGCTGGTGGGCGAGGGCCCGCCACGGGCCGGTGAAGGTGAAGTCCGTATACGGGATACGGATCTTGATGCCGAGCGAGAGAACCGCGGCCGCGAAGGCCGTGAAGGCGAAGGCCCTGACCACCGCGTGCCGCCACATCCGCACGGTGATCGCGAAGGCGAGGGCCACCAGCGGCCAGCCGTAGAAGGCGTTCTGCTCGGTGCGGTTGAGGGCGAGCGTGTCGGCCGTCTTGTCCGTACCGGCGAAGGACCGCCCGGAGAACTGGAGCAGCGACAGCGGGCTGTTGCCGGCCCCGTCCCCGTGCAGCACGCTGTGGTAGCTCTGCGCCCCGAAGAACTGCCAGTACAGGGGGTACGCGAGGAGCGGGATCGCCGTCACCGCGGCAATCCCGAGTCCCTTGAGCAGCGGCCGCACCGCCGCCCGCGCGGCCTCCCGGTCGGCGAGCGCGTACGCCACCGCGAAGAACAGCATCCCCATCGCGGCCAGCAGGAACGGCTCTTCGCCGAGGAAGAGCTGGTACGTGGTGAAGAGGCCGAGCAGCACCCCGTCCCGCACCACCCTCGTGCCCTCGCAGAGCCGCAGCGCCCGGTCGATGATCACCGGGATCATGAACAGCACCATGAAGTTGGGGTGCGCGTTGCCGTGCGAGATCATCGGCGGCGCGAAGGCGGCCACACCGGCCCCGACCGCGGCCGCCCATCGGTTGGTCACGAGACGGCGCGCGAAGAGCCAGTACCAGCTCACCGCCGTCGCGGTCAGCCCGCCGGTCAGTACCAGCGCCCAGGTGACCGTGGGCCCGAAGAGCAGCGTGACCGGAGTCAGCGGCACGGAGAGCCCGAGCATCGGGGTGTTGCCCATCAGGTTCACGCCGTCGGGGAAGCCCTGGAAGGTCGTGAACAACGGATTCTGCAGATGGGACACGTTGTGCGCGGTGACCCCGAAGAACCACTCCCACTGGTTCTGGTCCTGGAGCGAGTCGCGCAGATACGCGTGGTCCAGGTCCGTCCACAGGTTCTTGTAGAGCAGCACCGACCCGAGCAGGAAGAGACCGCAGACCACCAGGTCCGTACGCCGCAGGGACCGCGCCTTGAGCTTCACCAGCTCGGCGAGCACCCCCAGATAGGCGGAGGGCCCGACCTTGGAGCCCTCCTGGTGCGACCAGCGCACCGGGACCTCGGCGACCGGCCAGCCCTGCCGCCGGAAGAACTGCAGGATCTCGACGTCGATCGCCCAGCCGTCGAGCCGCGCGTCCGCGAAGGCCTCGCGGGCCTTCTCTCCCTCGAAAAGCTTGAATCCGCACTGGGTGTCGTGGATGCCGGGCACGGCGACGGCTCTTATCAGCCCGTTCCCGAGCCGCCCCAGCCACTCCCTGAGCCGTATCTGGTGCACCTCGACGTGCGCGTCGGGGTGCGCGCGCGAACCGATCGCCGCCGCGTACCCGCCCGCCTCGAGCTCCTTGACGAGTCCTTCGAGCTCCTCGATGGGCGTGGCCAGATCGGCGTCGGTTATCAGCACCCGCTCGCCGCGCGAGGCCGCCACCCCGAGCCGCAGCGCATGCCCCTTGCCGCGGTTGGCCTCGCCGCCGACGAGGCGGATGCGCGGATCACGCACCGAGGCCTCGCGGGCGACACGCGCCGTGCCGTCCGTGGAGCCGTCGTCGACGACGATCAGCTCCCAACTCCCCTGCAGATACGAGGTGATCGCATCCAGGGTCGGCCCGAGTCGCTCCTCCTCGTTGAACGCGGGGACGACCACCGAAAGTTCCACGGTCACGGCTTCAGCCCATCCGCCCAGCGCAGCCCGTGCGCGTTGTATGCCTCGATGACGGCGTACGCCGCTTCGCGGTCGCCGCGGATCAGCGCGTCCGCGAGCTCCTCGTGCCCGTTCCAGAGCGCCGCGCAGATGTCGGCCTCGCGCAGGTCGCGCAGATGGGGCACGGAGAACACCCAGCCCTGTACGCGCAGCCGGTTCAGGAACTCCGCGATGTACGTGTTGCCGGTGAGGGCGCCCAGCTCCCGCCAGTACCGCAGGTCGTACCCGATGAGTATGGCCAGGTCACCACTGCGGGCCGCCCGTGCGGCCTCCTCGGCCCTGCGGCGTACCGACACCAGGGCCTCGCCACCCTCGACCCGCAGGACCAGCTTGCGGAAGATGCCGTCGACGACGAGCGAGCGCGCCTCGACCATCGCGCGGTAGTCGTCGACCGAGAACTCGTGGACCCGGAAGCCCTTGTGCTGGTCCGAGTCGAGCAGCCCCTGCGCGGAGAGGTCGACCAGCGCCTCGCGGACGGGCGTCGCGGAGACCCCGTACTGCTCGGCGATCTGTTTGACGGTGAATTCCTCGCCCGGCTGCAAACGGCCCGCAAGCACTTCGTCACGCAGCGCATCCGCGATCTGCTGCCGCAGGGTGCTGCGGGTCACCGCTCCGCTCGCGGGCATGGTTGTTTCCCCTCCGTATGGCTGCGGACACCTTACGGCGGTGTCCGCAGCCGCACGAAGAACCATTACCCGCCGTTACACGGTGTGTTCGTCCGCGACGGAGAGTGCCTCGTCGAGGGCGGCCAGTCCCTCCTTGGCCTCGGCCTCCGTGATGTTGCACGGCGGGACGACATGGGTGCGGTTCATATTGATGAAGGGCCAGAGGCCGTTCTTCTTCGCCGCGGCCCCGAAGGCGGCCATCGGGGCGTTGGCCTCGCCGGATGCGTTGTACGGGACGAGCGGCTCGCGCGTCTCCTTGTTCCGTACGAGCTCCAGCGCCCAGAAGGCACCGGTGCCGCGCACCTCGCCGATCGAGGGGTGCCGGGCGGCGAGCTCCGCGAGGGCGGGGGCAAGGATGTCGGAACCGAGCCGCGCGGCCTGCCCGACGATGTCCTCGTCCTCCATCGCGGTGATGGTCGCGACGGCGGCGGCGCAGGCGAGCGGGTGTCCCGAGTAGGTCAGCCCGCCCGGGTAGGGGCGGGTGGCGAAGGTGTCTGCGATGGCGGCCGAGATGGCGACGCCGCCGAGGGGCACGTACCCCGAGTTGACGCCCTTGGCGAAGGTGATCAGATCGGGAACGACATCGAAGTGCTCGGCGGCGAACCACTTCCCCGTACGCCCGAACCCGGCCATGACCTCATCGAGGATGAAGACGATGCCGTACCGGTCGCAGAGCGCCCGCACGCCCGCGAGGTAGCCGGGCGGCGGCGTCATGATGCCGGCGGTGCCCGGGATGGTCTCCAGGATGATCGCGGCGAGGGTGGCGGGCCCCTCGAAGACGATGGTGTCCTCCAGGTGCTGCAGCGCGCGCTCGCACTCCTGCTGCTCGGTCTCCGAGTGGAAGGGAGTGCGGTAGAGGAACGGCGCCCAGAAGCGCACGACGCCCGCCGAGCCGGTGTCGGAGGCCCAGCGGCGCGGGTCGCCGGTGAGATTGACGGCCTGCTGGGTGCCGCCGTGGTACGAGCGGTAGGCCGACATGACCTTGGTCCGGCCCGTGTGCAGCCGGGCCATACGGACGGCGTGCTCGACGGCGTCGGCGCCCGCATTGGTGAAGAAGATCTTGTCGAGGTCGCCCGGGGTCCGCTCGGCGATGAGGCGTGCGGCCTCGGAGCGCGACTCGATGGCGAAGGCGGGCGCGAAGGTGGTCATCTTCGCCGCCTGCTCCTGGATCGCGGCGACGACCTTGGGGTGCTGGTAGCCGATGTTGGTGTAGACGAGGCCGCTGGTGAAGTCGAGGTAGCGGTTGCCGTCGTAGTCCCAGAAGTACGACCCCTCGGCGCCGGCGATGGCGAGCGGGTCGATCAGCCCCTGGGCGGACCAGGAGTGGAAAACATGCGCGCGGTCGGCGGCCTTCACGGCCGCGCCGGCCTGCGGGTCGATCTGAGGGGTCATGCGCGCCAGGTTAGATCGACGCAGGTGGGGCCGCACATGGCCAGGTTGTATGGGGAACGGGGATTGGATCGGCAAGGTGTCGGCCCCTCGCGCACAATCCAGCCCACGCCGAGCAAAAACCAGCCCGTCCGGCGCTTGAGGACACGTGACCGAAGGTCGCGTTCGGCCCGCACGACCCCACGCACGCCAGGCAAATCCAGCTGCCCGCACACCAGCCGACGCCGACCACCCAGTTACGGAACAGCGAACAGACCAGGACCCCACTGTCGCACCCGCCCACTATCCTCCCTATACATCAGGCATGTACGGACTCGTACGGGGGAGGCCGGTCCGGCCATGGACAAGTTGAGCCCGCAAGACCCACAACGCATCGGCGCCTACCGCCTCCTGGCCCGCCTGGGAGCAGGCGGTATGGGCCAGGTCTATCTGGCCCGCTCCGAGCGCGGCCGCACCGTGGCGGTGAAGCTGGTCCGCCAAGAGCTCGCCGAGCAGGAGGAGTTCCGCACCCGGTTCCGCCGCGAGGTGCACGCCGCCCGCCAGGTCGGCGGCCACTGGACGGCCCCGGTCCTGGACGCGGACACGGAAGCCCCCGTCCCCTGGGTCGCCACGGGCTACATCGCGGGCCCCAGCCTGCAGTCCGTGATCTCCGGCGACCACGGCCCCCTCCCCGAGCGCTCGGTCCGCACCCTCGCCGCCGGCCTGGCCCACGCCCTGCAGGACATCCACGCGGCCGGCATCATCCACCGCGACCTCAAGCCGTCCAACGTCCTGGTCACCATCGACGGCCCGCGCGTCATCGACTTCGGCATAGCGCGCGCCCTCGAATCGGCGACGGACGCCGGACTGACGCGCACGGGCGCCCTGGTCGGTTCGCCCGGCTTCATGGCCCCCGAGCAGGTGCGCGGCGATCCGGTGACGCCCGCCTGCGACATCTTCTGCCTCGGCACGGTCCTGGCGTACGCGGCCACCGGGAAGCTGCCGTTCGGCACCTCCGAGAGCGGGGTGCACGCGCTGATGTTCCGTATCGCCCAGGAGCCGCCCGACCTCGAAGGCCTCCCGGAGTCGCTGCGCGACCTGGTCACCGACTGCTTGCGCAAGGAACCGGCGGCCCGCCCCTCGCTCGCGGCGATCCTGCGGCAGGTCGACTCGGCCACCACCGAACCATGGCTGCCGGGCGCGCTCATCGCCCGACTGGGCAGCCACGCGGTGCAGTTACTGGAGATCGAGAACCCCCGGGGCCCCACCGGCGAGATCCGCATCCCGCCCGCGCCCCATGACGTGCACCATCTCCCGACGGCGATCGTGGCCCCCACGCCCCCGCCGGCCGGACCTCCGTCCGGGCCGCCGACCCCACCGCTCACCCCTCCCCCGGCGTACGGCCATCCGCAGCCCGGGTACGGCTATCCGCAGCCGGGTTACGCCTACTACACGCCGCCGCCCACACCCCAGCCCCCGCCCCGCAGCGGCCGCTCCACCGCCGTGCTGGTCGCCGTCGCCCTGGTCGTCGCGCTCGGCGCGGGCGGCTCGGTGTACGCGATCATGAACACCGGCGACGACGGCACCCCGGCGGCGCAGAACCCCACGGCCTCCTCGTCCGCGACCACGGACGCCGAGCCCCAGGGGAGCACGGGCCCGGCCGCCACACCGACGTCCGCCCTCGCGTCGCCGACACCCACGCCGACACCGACGCCCACCGTCGACGCGGCGAGCGGCGAGATCCCCGCCGCCTTCATCGGCACCTGGTCGGGCGCCATCGACAACGACACGGGCCACAACCCCCGCGAACTCACCATCAGGCAGGGCAAGGTCGGCGACACGGTGCTCGCGCTCACCGCGGACGGACCGGGCGGCAGCTACACCTACCACTGCGTCTTCCGCGCGGAGCTCGCATCGCCGCCGTCCCCCGAAGGCCCCGTACAGATCGGCCCCTCCAAGGTGATCAGCGGCGATCCGATCTCCTCCTGCCACCCGGGCGCCCCCACCGAACTGACCCTGCTCCCCGACGGCACACTGCGCCGCCAGAGCACCGCGGGCGGCGAGCAGCTCACGTACACCAAATCGGGCTGAACGCGACGCGTCCCCCGCCGGCCGGAGCCGACGGGGGACGCGCACACGACAACCGCCGTCCTAGATGAACGAGTTGATCTCGATCGTCTCGGTGCGGCCGGGGCCCACGCCGATCGCGGAGATCGGAGCGCCCGACATCTCCTCGAGCGCCTTCACGTACGCCTGCGCGTTCTTCGGGAGGTCGGCGAAGGTCTTGGCCTTCGTGATGTCCTCCGACCAGCCGGGCAGGTATTCGTAGATCGGCTTCGCGTGGTGGAAGTCGGTCTGGTTGTACGGGAGTTCCTCGACGCGCTTGCCGTCGATCTCGTACGCCACGCAGACCGGGATCTGCTCCCAGCCGGTCAGCACGTCCAGCTTGGTGAGGAAGAAGTCCGTCAGACCGTTGACGCGCGTCGCGTACCGCGCGATCGGAGCGTCGAACCAGCCGCAGCGACGGTCACGGCCGGTGGTGACACCGCGCTCGCCACCGATGCGGCGCAGCGCCTCGCCATCCTCGTCGAGGAGCTCCGTCGGGAACGGACCCGCACCCACACGCGTTGTGTAGGCCTTGAGGATGCCGATGACCCGGGAGATCTTCGTCGGACCGACGCCCGCACCCGTGCAGGCGCCGCCCGCGGTCGGGTTCGACGAGGTGACGAAGGGGTAGGTGCCGTGGTCGACGTCGAGGAGCGTGCCCTGACCGCCCTCGAAGAGGACGACCTTTCCGGCGTCGATGGCGTTGTTGAGGATCAGCGTGGTGTCCGCGACGAACGGCTTGATCTGCTCCGCGTACTGGAGCATCTCCTCGACGATCTTCTCGGCCTCGATGGCCCTGCGGTTGAAGACCTTGGCGAGGAGCTGGTTCTTGGCCTCCAGCGCCGCCTCGACCTTCTGCGTCAGGATCGACTCGTCGTACAGGTCCTGGACGCGGATGCCGACGCGGTTGATCTTGTCCGCGTACGTCGGGCCGATACCGCGGCCGGTGGTGCCGATCTTCCGCGAGCCGAGGAAGCGTTCCGTCACCTTGTCGATGGTGACGTTGTACGGCGTGATCAGGTGCGCGTTACCGCTGATCAGGAGCTTGGACGTGTCGATACCACGCGCGTTCAGTCCGCTCAGCTCGGAGAGCAGGACCGCCGGGTCGACGACGACTCCGTTCCCGATGACCGGAGTGCACTCCGGCGTCAGGATTCCGGAAGGGAGGAGGTGGAGCGCGTACTTCTGGTCGCCTACGACAACCGTGTGGCCGGCATTGTTGCCGCCTTGGTAGCGCACCACATAATCCACAGATCCACCGAGCAAGTCGGTGGCCTTTCCCTTGCCCTCGTCACCCCACTGAGCACCGAGCAGCACAAGTGCGGGCACAGGCGTACACCCCTTCCGGGCGGGGCATGTCCAAGGTCAGGGGGCGCACGTGTGCCGTGTGCCCGATACCCCAACCGTCGAACCGGCTGCCCCGGAATAGACGAAGCCCCTGGCGCAATAGCGCAAGGGGCTCTTGCACAAAGATGCTACCCGAGGAAGGACCGAGGTGTCGGATCACGACCAGCTGCTGGTGGTCATCGACCCGGTCGCCCGCCGTTTGGACGGCGAGTCCGTACGGATCGCGAAGGATGTGCTGTGTGCGGCCGCGGAGGCGAAGATTTGCCTGCCGGCCGGGAATGAGGAGTTCGCGCGGGCACTTGCCCGCAGGGGTAGTAGGCGGCTGGTGGTGGTCGGTGACGACCGTGCCCTGAGGAGAGCGGTCGGGCTGCTGCACCGCGAGCGAGGGGCCGATCGCGGGCTCTGCGGGAACGCCCTGTCGCTGGTGCCGGTCGGCACGGTGCAGGCGGTGGAGCTCGCGCGCTCTCTGGGGGTGCCGACGGGTGCGGTGGCTGCGGCGCGGGCCGTTCTGGACGGTGCCGTACGCCGTCTGGACCTGCTGGTGGACGACAGCGGCGGGGTGGTGCTCGGCGATCTGCGGATCCCGGCGATCCCCGGGACGGTGGGCGGCGCCCTGGAAGCGCCTTCGCCGTCCGTGTGGAGCGCCTGCCGTTCGCTCGTACGCACCCTGGTCCGGCCCGCGCCCGGCGCCGCGCACGTGCCCGCGCAGCGGCTGCGGGTGGAGGCGGACGGGGTGGTCGTGAGCGATCTCGACCGGCCGGTGGCCGGGGTCTCGGTGCGGTCGCACGACGGGCGGGCCGAGGTCGTGGTCCGTACCGCCGAGGGCGAACGGCTGACCGCCGACGCGGTGGCCGTGACCGTCTCGGGCGCGGACTTCCGCTACCGGGCGGACACGGTGGTGGGCGGGCCCGTCAGGACCCGGACCTGGACGGTGCGGCCGGGAGCCTGGGGGCTGATGCTGCCGACCTCCTGACGCCCGGTCTCACACCTCAGGCCGGGGACGACAGGCCGAGGGTGGCGCGGTGGGTCTGCCAGCGCTCCATCATCGCGTGCATCTCCTGCTGCATGAACTCGAAGAACGCCGCCGTCTCGGCGACCCGGGCTCCGGCGGCGGTCTCCGGGCCGAGGGTCTGCGCGCCCTCGGTCAGCAGCTTCTCCCAGCGGGTCAGGAGCTTGTCCCGGTTGGTGAAGGTCTCGTACCAGAGCTGGTTGTGCAGTACGTACCGGTCGCGGCGGGAGCCGGGCTCGCGCTCACGGGCGACCATCGACGCCTGGGAGAGATAGCGCACGGCACCGGAGACCGCGGCCGGGCTGATCTGGAGCGCGAGGGCCAGTTCGACCGAGGTCATCGCCCCGTCCTTGGACACCAGGAGAGCCGCGAAGACGCGGGAGGCCATGCGCTGCATGCCGGCCTCGGTGAGCTCGGACGCGAAGCGCTCGACGAAGCGGCCGACCGCGTCCGGGTCGGGGCCGGCTGTGCTCTTGTCTGCACTTTTGTCTGCGCTCTTGTCTGCGCTCTTGTCTGCGGGCTTCTCTGGCGTCATGTTTCCCAACTTTACATGCTTCACAAATTCATGAAAGTACTGTACGTTCGGAAACATGACGAAGGCAATCACCGTCTCCGGACTGCACAAGTCGTTCGGGCGGACACACGCGCTGGACGGCCTCGACCTGAGCGTCGAGACCGGTGAGGTACACGGCTTCCTCGGTCCGAACGGCGCCGGGAAGTCCACCACCATCCGGGTGCTGCTCGGACTGCTGCGCGCCGACTCGGGCGCGGCACAGCTGCTGGGACGGGACCCCTGGAGCGATGCGGTGGAGCTGCACCGGCGGCTGGCCTATGTGCCGGGAGACGTGTCGCTGTGGCGGAATCTCAGCGGGGGCGAAGTCATCGATCTGTACGGGCGGTTGAGGGGCAACGGGCTCGACCCGAAGCGTCGGGCGAATCTCCTGGAGCGCTTCGAGCTCGACCCGACGAAGAAGGGCAGGACGTACTCGAAGGGCAACCGCCAGAAGGTCGCCCTGGTCGCCGCCTTCGCCTCCGACGTCGACCTGCTCATCCTCGACGAGCCGACCTCGGGCCTCGACCCGCTGATGGAGGAGGTCTTCCAGAGCTGCGTGGAAGAGGCGCGGGACCGCGGAAGGACGGTGCTGCTCTCCTCGCACATCCTCAGCGAGGTCGAGTCGCTCTGCGACCGGGTGAGCATCATCAGAAAGGGCCGGACCGTCGAGACGGGATCGCTGGCCGAGCTGCGGCATCTGACCCGGACGAGCCTGACCGCCGAACTGATCGGCGCGCCGGGCCCGTTGGCTGAGCTCCCCGGGGTGCACGACCTCGATGTGCAGGGACACCGGGTCAAGCTCCAGGTGGAGACGGACCAACTGGACGCGGTGCTGCGGTCGCTGACCGCTTCCGGCGTGCGGTCGCTGGTGAGTACCCCACCGACCCTGGAGGAGCTCTTCCTTCGGCACTACCAGGACGATGTGCACGCCGCTGCGGACGAAGAGGCGATGGCGCGATGACGACGGCTGCGGTGGCGGTGCGCTCGCCGGCCAGGTCCGGGTCCGATCACCTCACGGGCACGCGCGCCCTGTCGAGGCTGGCCCTGCGCAGGGACCGGATCATGATTCCGGTGTGGGTGCTGGTGGTGGGCGGTTCCTTCGCCTCGGTCACCGGCTCCTTCGCGAAGCTGTACGACACGGCCGCCAAGCGGGCGGACGTGGCGCACTCGATGAGCACGAACGGCTCGATGCGGGCGCTGTACGGCCCGGTGTTCAGCGATTCGCTCGGCGGTCTGACCGCCTGGCGCATGGTCGGTTTCGGGGCCGCGCTCGCCGCGGTGATGAGCCTGGTCATCGTGGTGCGGCACACCCGGGAGGAAGAGGAGACCGGACGCCAGGAGCTGATCTCCTCCGCCATGGTGGGGCGCCGCGCCCCCCTGACGGCAGCCCTGCTGACCGCACTGATCGCCAACGCGGCGCTGGCTCTGATGATCACGACAGGACTGGCCAAGTCCGGTGAGCCCGGGGCCGGTTCGCTGGCACTGGGGCTGGCCACGGCAGGGGTCGGCATGCTCTTCGCCTGCACGGCGGCCATCGCGGCCCAGCTCACCGAGAGCGCGCGGCTGGCGAAGGGGCTGACGTCGGCGGTCATCGGGGCCGCGTTCGTACTGAAGTCGGCCGGTGACGCCTCGACGGACGACGGATCGTCGGTGCTGACCTGGCTCTCCCCGATCGGCTGGGCCGAGAACGTCAGGGCGTTCGGCGGGGAGCGCTGGTGGGTGCTGCTGATCCTGGCCGGCGCGATCGGCGTCCAGGCGGTCCTCGCGTACCGGCTGGCCGGACGGCGCGATGTGGGCATGAGCTTCCTGCCGACCCGGCCGGGGCCCGCCCAGGGGGCGCTGGGAACGGCCGGTTCGCTCGCCTGGCGGCTGCAACGCGGCAGTGTGTACGGCTGGTCCGCCGGCTTCCTCGCCGCCGGGGTCGTCTTCGGCGGGATCACGGGCGGCGCGGCCGACCTGGTCGGGGACAACGAACAGGCCCGGGAGATCTTCGAGCGGATGGGCGGGCACTCCGGTCTCACTGACGCCTTCCTGGCCGCGATGGCCGGGATGCTCGGCCTGGTCGCCGCACTGTTCATCGTCGCCTCGGTGCTGCGACTGCACGGCGAGGAGACCTCGCAGCGCGCCGAACCTCTGCTCGCCGGCGCGGTGGGGCGGCTGCGCTGGGCGGCAGGACATCTGGTCGTGGCCTTCGCCGGGTCGGCGCTGATCATGGCGCTGGGCGGAGTCGGTCTTGCCGTCGGGTACGGCCACGACCTCGGTCCGATCCTCGGAGCCGCCCTGGTCCAGCTCCCGGCGGTCTGGGTCATGGGCGGGCTGACGTTCCTGCTCTACGGCGCCTTCCCCAAAGCGGCGGTCGCGGGGTGGGGTGTGGCAGGTCTGGTGCTCGCCCTGGGGTGGATCGGCCCGGCACTGGACCTCCCCCGGTCGGTCCTCGACCTCTCCCCCTTCGGGCATCTGCCGAAGCTGCCGGGCGGCGAAATGGCCTGGCCTCCGGTCCTGCTGCTGACGGCGATTGCGGCGGCGCTGGTCGCGGGCGGGCTCGCGGGCCTGCGCCGCCGGGATCTGACGACGTAGATCTGTGGATCTGCCGTCTACACCTCCACCTGGAGCTCTTCGAGCCCCCGGATCACGAAGCCCGGCTTCCACTCCGGCTCGGAGACCAGCCGGAGTTCCGGCGCACGGCGCAGCAACTCACCGAAGGAGGCGGCGAGTTCGATGCGGGCGAGCGGGGCGCCCAGGCAATAGTGGATACCGGCACCGAAGGTGACATGAGGGTTGACGGAGCGGGCCAGGTCGAGGGTGGCGGGGGCGTCGAAGACGGCCGGGTCGTGGTTGGCCGAGCCGAAGAGCAGGGCCACTTCGGAGCCCCGGGGGATGCGGACGCCGTCGAGTTCGATGTCTTCGAGGACCCAGCGCTCGAAGAGCTGGAGCGGGGTGTCGTAACGCATGAGTTCTTCCACAGCTGTGGACAACATTTCCTGCGGTGCGGCACGGAGCCGGGCGAGCTCCCCAGGATGCCGGAAAAGGGTCCACCAGCCATTGGCCGTCGTGTTCACGGTCGCCTCGTGGCCCGCGTTGAGGAGCAGCACACAGGTGGAGATCATCTCCTGCTCGCTGAGCCGGTCGCCCTCGTCATGGGCGGCGATGAGCGCGGAGATCAGGTCCTCGGTGGGTTCGGCGCGGCGGGCGGCGATCAACTCCCGCAGATACGCGGAGAATTCAAGCGACGCACGGACGGCGCGCGCGGCGGTCTCCTCGGACGGGTTCAGCTCGTACATCCCGCAGATGTCGGCCGACCACGGCCGAAGGAGCTCGCGGTCCGCGCCTTCCGGTATGCCCAGCATCTCGGCGATGACCGCGACGGGGAGCGGCTCGGCGACGGCGGTGAGGAGGTCGCCGCCGCCGTTCTTGACGAGGTCGTCGACGAGTCCGGCGGCGAGGCGTTGGACGGTGGGGGTGAGGTTCTCGACGGTACGGGCGGTGAACGCCTTGGAGACGAGGCGCCGGATGCGGGTGTGGTGCGGGGCTTCGAGATCGAGGAGCCCGTTGTCGTTGAGGGTGTGGAACGGCTCGTGGGAGGCGGGCGGTGGCGTCCGCCCGAACTCCTCGTGGCCGAACCGGTGGAGGTAGGTGCGGCCCAGGCGCCGGTCGCGGAGGAGGGCGCTGACGTCGGCGTGGTGCGGGATGAGCCACTGCCCGGTGGGCTCGAACCAGTGCGCGGTGCCTTGGCGGCGGAGGTCGTCGTAGGCCGGGTACGGGTCGGCGACGAAGGCGGGTGACCAGGGGTCGAAGGCGGCATCCATGCACGGACGCTAGCCGCCGGGGGCGGACCCTGACCAGGGGGTCTTTCCCCCACCCCGCCCCTTCCCGAACCGGGGTTGCACCCCGGCCCCCGCTTTTCGGGGGCTCCGCCCCCGGACCCCCGCTGCTCAATCGCCGCAGGGGCTGAATTTTCCCCGGCGGAGGCTTCCCTGTGCAGACCTAGGGGCGCGGGGAACTGCGCGACCAGCCACAGCGCACCCGCGCGTACAGACCGAGCCTGGGGTCCGGGGCGGAGCCCCCACGCGGCGGAGCTGCAAAGTGTCACAGCCGGGAAGGGGCGGGGTGGGGGCCAAGCCCCCGGTCACCCCGGCCGCACCAGCCCCGTCTCGTACGCGAAGACCGCCGCCTGCGTCCGGTCACGGAGCCCCAGCTTCACCAGCACCCGCGAGACATGCGTCTTGATCGTGGACTCCGCCACCACCAGCCGCGAAGCGATCTCCGCGTTCGACAGGCCCTGCGCGATCAGCACCAGCACCTCCGTCTCGCGCTCCGTCAGGTCCCCCACCTGCGACAGCGACGGCGCCCTCGGCACATCCACGAGCTTTGTGAACTCCGTGATCAGCCGCCGCGTCACCGTCGGCGCGAGCAGTGCCTCTCCCGAGGCCACCACCCTTACGCCCTCGGCCAGTTGGCGCGCCGACGCGTCCTTGAGGAGGAAGCCCGAGGCGCCGGCGCGCAGCGCCTGGTAGACGTATTCGTCGAGGTCGAAGGTGGTCAGGACCAGGACCTTCGCCGCCGCGTCGGCCGCCACGATCTCCCGCGTCGCCTCGATGCCGTTCAGTTCGGGCATCCGGATGTCCATCAGGACGACATCCGGGTTGAGCGCCGCGACCTGCTCGACCGCGCCCCGTCCGTCGACCGCCTCGCCCACCACCTCGATGTCCGGCATCGCGTTCAGCAGCACCGAGAAGCCTTCGCGGACCATCATCTGGTCGTCGACGATGAGGACCCTGATCGTCATGCCTGGCCCTCCGGGGCCTCGGCCTTGGCGACCGGCAGGAAGACCGCGATCTCGTAGCCGCCGTCGTCCGTCGTCGCCGCCGTCATCTCCCCGTTCAGCATCGACACCCGCTCCCGCATCCCCGTGATCCCGTGTCCCGCCCCGGGCGACGGCTTCACCAGACCTCGCGCGGGACCGTTCACCACCCGCAGGCCGAGGCCTCCGAGCACGTACGACACCTCGACCCGGGCCGCCGCCCCCGGAGCGTGCCGCAGCACGTTCGACAGGGCTTCCTGGACGATCCGGTACGCCGACAGCTCGACGCCGGGCGGCAGTTCACGTACCGCACCGGTGACCGCCTTCTCCACCCCCAGACCGGCGTCCCGCACATTGGCGACGAGCCCGTCCAGTTCGGCGAGGGTCGGCTGCGGGGCGTCCGGCGCCTCGTAGTCCTCGGCCCGTACGACACCGAGCACCCGGCGCAGCTCGGTCAGTGCCGCGACCGCGTTCTCCCTGATGACCGCGAAGGAGCGGGTCAGTTCGGGCGGCGGGTTCTCCACCCGGTACGGAGCCGCCTCCGCCTGGATCGCGACGACCGACATGTGGTGGGCGACGACGTCGTGCAGCTCACGGGCGATGGTGGTGCGCTCCTCCAGGAGCGTGCGCCGCTCGCGTTCGACCGCGGTGACCTGCCGCTGGACGGTGATCTCCTGCGCGGCCTGCCTGCGGCTGGTCACCAGCGCGACGACCAGGAGCAGCATCCCGCTGACGACAATCATCACGGACGCGAGACCGGAGCGGCCGTCGTCCAGGATCCACGCGGCGAGCACGGAGTACGCGACCGTGACCGCCCACATCCCGACGGCGGTACGCGGCCGGGTACGGACCCCGACCACCACGAACACGACCAGATACGCGAAGGACGAGGCGGGCACCCACCCCCCGCTCGTCCACCCGGCTCCGAAGATCGCGGCCAGCGGCGAGACGGCAAGCGCGATCCACCACGCCCCGACCGGCCTGAGCAGCGTCAGCGCGACGGCGCCGGCCGAGACGAGCGCGCTCAGCAGCCCCAGGGGCCCGCCCTCGTTGCTGGTGACGAGGCCGAGCATCAGCGTGATCGCCGCCGCCCCGAGCACCAGGATGTGCGGGGCCCACTTCAGCCGCCTGGTCAGCGCGCCCCTCGTCCGCAGGGGTTCCAGCGGGCGGTAGGCAAAGGGGTCCTGGCACAGGTCCTCGCGCAGTCCGGCGATGGCACCTGCGGCCACCCGGAGCTCTGGGCTGCGAGCCGTCATCGACTCGGTTCTCTCGTTCACGTACACAACCGTAGGCGGCCATACGGGTGACGTCGTCAGCACTGATACGGATCCTGCGGGGTCCTCCTCAGGTACTACCGGGCGTACTGCCGGGCCTCCTACCAGGCCAGCTGCGCGATCTCCTCCGCAACCACCGCGCACGCGTCCGCCGCCGGGTCGATCAGCGCGAAGTGGGCGACCCCGTCGAGCAGGGTCAGCCCGACCACCTCGCCCTCCTTGGCCGCCGCGTCCACGAACGCCTCGCCGACCTCCATCGGGACCGTCTCGTCGAGACGCCCCTGGACGACGCTGGTCGCGATGCCGGTGGGCAGGAGCAGTGCCGGGTCGGCCCACTCCGCCCGGCCTTCCGCCCCCAGGAAGGCGTCCACCGCTCCGTCGCAGACGTCCAGCTCGCGGGCGCGCGCGAAGTGTGCGATCGGCGCGAGCGCGACCACGCCGCGGAAGGGCGGTGTGGTCCGGTGCCAGGGCGCCTCGGCGGGCAGCTCCTGGCGGGCCGCCGCCCACAGGGCGAGGTGCCCCCCGGCGGAGTGCCCGGTCAGGACGGTGCGGCGCAGATCGGCGCGCGGCAGGTGTTCCCGTACGAGAGCGGGCAGCGCGTCCAGCGCCGCCGCCACGTCGTCCAGGGTGTCGGGCCAGCGGCCCGCGCTGCCCTCCGCGTCCCCGCCGCGCCGGTACTCCACGACGGCGACGGCGAGGCCGCGGCCGGCCAGGAACGCCGCGAAGGGCGTGATGTGCGTACGGTCGACGCGCTGCCGCCAGGCGCCGCCGTGCAGGACGACGACGAGGGGGACGGGTCCGCCGCCCTCGCCGCCGTGCGGTGCCGGCGCGTAGAAGTCCACCAGTTGGTCGGGGTGTTCACCGTAGGCAGCCGTGGCATCGGGCTCGACGGCAGGATGCGAGAAGGCCGACTCGGCCTCGGATGCCTCCGACATGGTGCTCCAACCTCTTGGTGTGCAAGGTCAGTTGTCCCTGACCAGCGGGGACGGTATCAGGCGAGCACCTCACCCAGAACGGCAGCCGCCCGCTCCGCGTCCGCGAACCCCACGTACAGCGGAGTGAAGCCGAAGCGCAGGATGTCGGGCTGCCGGAAGTCGCCGACGACGCCCCGCGCGATCAGCTCCTTCATCACCGCGCCCGCGTCCGCGCACCGCAGCGAGACCTGGCTGCCGCGTTCGGCGTGCGCGAGCGGGGTGACCGTCTCCAGGGAGACGTGCTCCAGGAAGAAGTCCGTCAGGGCAAGGGACTTGGCCCGTACGGCCTCGATCGACACCCCGTCCCAGACGTCCAGCGCCGACTCCAGGGTGAGCATCGACAGGATGTCGGGGGTCCCGACCCGGCCGCGCACCGCGCCGTCGCCGGGGCTGAAGTCCGGGGTCATGCCGAAGGGGTCGGCGTGCGAGTTCCAGCCAGGGAGCGGGGAGTCGAAGGACGGCTGGTGGTCGGGCCGTATGTACAGGAAGGCGGGCGAACCGGGGCCGCCGTTCAGGTACTTGTACGTACAGCCGACGGCGAAGTCCACGCCGTGCGCCCCGAGCCCGACCGGCAGCGCGCCCGCGCTGTGGCAGAGGTCCCAGACGGTGAGGGCGCCCGCCTCGTGCGCGGCGGCGGTGATGCCGGGCAGGTCGTGGAGGCGTCCGCTGCGGTAGTCGACGTGGTTGACGAGCACGGCGGCCGTACGGGGGCCGATCGGATCACCGGGGGTGTACGGCACCATGCGCTTGCCGGTCATCCGGGCCGCCGAGGCGGCGACGTACCCGTCGGTCGGGAAGGTGGTGGCGTCGACGAGGACCTCGTCGCGGACCGGGCCGCCCGTCGCGTCCGCGATGCGGATCGCGGCCACAAGTGCCTTGAAGACATTGACACTTGTGGAGTCACCGACGACGGTCGTGCCGCTCGCAGCGCCGACGATTGGCGCGATCCTGTCCCCGATGCGCTCGGGAGCGGTCCACCAGCCCGACTCCTCCCAGGAGCGGATGCGCAGCTGCCCCCACTCGCGGGCGATCACGTCCTGCATACGGGCGGGGACGTGGCGCGGGAGCGCCCCCAGCGAATTCCCGTCGAGGTAGACGACGCTCTCGTCCAGGGCGAACAGCTCGCGGCACTTGGCGAGTTCGTCCGCGGCGTCCAGCGCCGCCGCTTTCGTGTCAGACATGGCTGCGCGCCGTCCAGAGCTCGGGGAACACGTTCTTCGTGGCGCGCTTCTCCAGCCAGGACACCCCGGCGGAGCCGCCCGTGCCGACCTTGGAGCCCATCGCCCTGCGCGTCGCGACCAGGTGGTCGTTGCGCCATCGCCAGACCAGTTCGCCGACATCGGTCAACGCCTCGCCCAGGCGGACCAGTTCGGTGTCCTGGTCGGGGGCCGCGTAGACCGCCGCCCAGACCGCCTCGACCTCCGGGGACGCCTCGTACTTGCGCGCGAGGTCCCGGGTGAGAACCGCCTCGGGGATCGCGTGACCGCGCCGGGCGAGGAGGCTCAGCACCTCGTCGTACAGGCTCGGCTCCTGGAGCGCCTTCTCCAGCTCCGCGTGGACGCGCGCCGCGCCCCGGTGCGGGACCAGCATCGACGCGGACTTCTCGCCGAGCAGGAACTCCATCCGCCGGTACATCGCGGACTGGAATCCCGAGCCCTCGCCGAGCGCGCTGCGGTACGCGTTGAACTGTCCCGGCGTGAGCTGCGCGAGCGGCCGCCAGGAGGCGTTGAGCGACTCCAGTTCGTAGGTGGAGCGCTTGAGCGCGGCCATCGCCGTGGGCAGATCGTCACGGCGCAGCGCGTGCGTCGCGGTCTCCCACTCGTGGACGATGACGGTGAACCACAGCTCCATGACCTGGGTGGTGACCAGGAAGACCATCTCGCCGGGGTCGTCCGAGCGGAGGTGCTGGAGGTGGGTGAGGACGTCGGCCTGGACGTAGTCCTCGTACGGGGTCGTCCCCGCAAAGTCGAGATTTGGGGTCTCTTCGGACATCTCGGACATCGCTGTCTCCTTGTGCATGTGTCCGGGTAGCGGTCCGCCCCTTCCAGTAGGCATCGGAGCCCCGGTCCCCACCCGAATCATCCGTGGCCGAGCGCTCCACGGCAAGCGCTCAGGGGACGGTCGGGCCCGTGACGAGAGTCCCATTTTCGTCGTACGGGAAAGCGTTCGAGCGGCAGCCGTCGAGGCCCTTGATCTGCTGCTGCATCACCGGGGCGGGTTTCCCGGCGCCCGGACAGGCCATGTGCGAGTGATAGCCGATCGCATGGCCGACCTCATGGTTGATGATCAGATGCCGGTACTGCGCCGGGGGCCCCGCGAACTGCGGCGAGCCCAGCTGCCAGCGACGCAGATTGACCACGACGCCATCGGATATCTCGCAGTTCAGCTCGCCGTGGGTGTGCACGCCGAGCGATTGCAGGCAGAGCTGGTCGGCGGTGGACGGGGTGGCGATACGGAAGACGAAGTCGGCGCCCGACGAGACCAGTTGGAAGGTGCCGCGACCGTGCGCGGCCCAGCTGCGCGGGTTCGCGAGGATGGTCTGGATCTCGGTGGCGGCCTGGTTCGCGTCGACGCCGGAGCCGTCCTCGACCAGGACGCGGTAGCGGTGCAGGGGCCCCGAACCGACGGCATCGCCGTGGAGCGTGGCGGAGGTGAAGGTGCCGGGTCCCGACGCCGGGACCGTGGTCTTCTTCGGCGTGACCTTGGGCTTGGTCTTGGTCTTCGTCTTGGTCACCGACGGGGACGGCGACGGCGTAGGGGAAGGCGGCGGTGGCGCGGCCCGTACGGTCTCGGGGGCGGAGCCCGCGTCGGCGGTGTCCGCGAGGTCGCCGTTCCTGGCGGCCAGCAGCCCGCCGGCGATCAGTGCGAGAACGGCCAGGGGGCCTGCGATCAGCAGTGCACGCGCGAACGGACTGCGGCGTCTGGCGCGACGGCGGCCGCCTCGACTGCTCCGGGCGGCTCCACGCTGACCCACGACACACTTCTCCCCGCTCCGTGCTGGAGGTGGGAGGAGAGGTGTGGGGCCTCTGCGCCAGCTGTGAATGTATGGAGCAGTGATCGTACAGGGGGCCCGTACACACGTACGGGCCTCCCATGTACGGGTTCTGTCACAGGCCGAGCGTCTCCGCCGCCGTCTCCGACGAGTCGCGCAGGAAGGACGAGCAGCGCTCGTACTCCTCCTGCTCACCGATCGACTGCGCCGCACGCGCCAGCGCGTGCAGGGCGCGCAGGAAGCCGCGGTTGGGCTCGTGCTCCCACGGCACCGGGCCGTGGCCCTTCCAGCCGGCCCGGCGCAGGGCGTCCAGGCCGCGGTGGTAGCCGGTACGGGCGTACGCGTACGACTCGACGGCGCCTCCGCGCTCGAAGGCGTCGTCGGCGAGCTGGGCCCAGGCCAGCGAGGACGAGGGGTACTTCGCGGCGACCTCGGCGGGCGCGGTGCCGGCCGCGAGCAGCTCGCGCGGCTCCGGGTCGTCGGGCAGGTGGGTGGGGGGCGGGCCCCCGAGAAGGTCCTTGTGAATAGGCATGACCCCCAGTCTGCCTGGCCGCGGACCCCGCCGGGACCCGTCAGCCCTTCAGTCTGCGCAGCGCCCGTACGAGCGCGTCCACACCCGCCTCCGCCTTGGCCCGGGGGCAGCCCACGTTCAGCCGTACGAAACCGTCCGCGCCATAGACCGAGCCCCGCATGATCGCGACCTTCTCGGTGTCGACGAGCTCCCGCTGGAGCGCCTCGTCGTCCACACCCAGGGGGCGGAGGTCGATCCAGGCGAGATAACCGGCCTCGGGCGGCTGCCAGCCCAGTGCGGGGAAGGCCTCGCCGAGGCGGTCGGCGACCATCGCGAGGTTCCCCGCGGTGTACGCCCGCACCTCGTCCAGCCACCCTGCGCCCTGGCGGTACGCGGCGATGTGCGCGGTCAGCGAGAGCGCGGCGGGCGAGGCGAGCCCCTCGCCCGTCTCCATGCGCCTGAGGTACGCGCTCCGGTCGTCCGGGTCGCCGATGATGCCGTAACTGCCGGTCAGCGCGGGGAAGTTGAAGGCCTTCGAGCCGGAGGTGATCACGGCCCAGCGTCCGCTGCCGTACCGCGTCCAGGGGAGGTGGCGGCGCCCGTCGTGGACGAAGTCGGCGTGGATCTCGTCGCTGATCACGGCGGTTCCGTACCGCTCGGCGAGGCGGGCGAACGCGGTCAGTTCGGCGTCCGTCCACACCTTCCCGGTCGGGTTGTGCGGCGAGCAGAGCAGCAGCACCTTGCTGTCGGGGCGGGCCAGCTCCCGCTCCAGGGCGGCCTCGTCGCCGACGGGGACGCCGCGCAGCTCGCGGCCGAGGCCGGATATCGCCTTGGTGAAGCCGTCGTACGTGGGGGTGTGGACGACGATGCCGTCACCGGGCACGGTCCACATCCGCAGCAGCTGCGAGAGCTGGTTGAGGACGGACGGGCCGTAGACGATCTTCCCGGGGTCGAGGTCGGTGTCGTAACGGGTCGCGTACCAGTGCCGGATCGCCGGCAGGAAGTCCCCGTAGCGCCAGTCCGTGTAGCCGAACACCCCGTGCGCGAGGCGCTCCTGGAGTGCGGCGAGGACCTCGGGCGGCGAGGCGAAATCCATGTCGGAGATGGTGAAGGGCAGCAGCCCGTCGACGCCGAACCGGTCGGCGACGCCGTCCCACTGGACGGATGAGGTGCCGCGCCGGTCGACCGGGGTGTCGAAGTCATAGGTGCTCATGGCTGCCCATCGAACATGACGCGGGCCCGGCACCCTGGTGCGGGGTGCCGGGCCCGTCGTACGGAAACCGCTTGGCCGGACTGCTTACTTGATCTTCGTGCCCGTGGAGCGCAGGTTCGCGCACGCCTCGGTGACGCGCGCGGCCATGCCCGCCTCGGCGGCCTTGCCCCAGGTGCGCGGGTCGTACAGCGACTTGGTGCCGACCTCGCCGTCGACCTTCAGGACCGCGTCGTAGTTGCGGAACATGTGGTCCACGACCGGGCGGGTGAAGGCGTACTGGGTGTCGGTGTCGAGGTTCATCTTCACGACGCCGTTCTCCAGCGCGGTGGAGATCTCCTCGGCCGTCGAGCCGGAGCCGCCGTGGAAGACGAAGTCGAACGGGGACGCCTTGCCGTACTTGGCGGCGACACCCTCCTGAAGGTCCTTCAGCAGCTCGGGACGGAGCACGACGTTGCCCGGCTTGTAGACGCCGTGGACGTTGCCGAAGGAGGCGGCCAGGAGGTAGCGGCCCTTCTCGCCCAGGCCGAGGGCCTCGGCGGTGCGGAGCGCGTCCTCGACCGTGGTGTAGAGGTTGTCGTTGATCTCGTGGCTGACGCCGTCCTCCTCGCCACCGGTCGGGGTGATCTCGACCTCGAGGATGATCTTCGCGGCGGCGGCCTTGGCGAGCAGCTCCTGGCCGATGGCCAGGTTGTCGGCGAGGGTCTCGGCCGAGCCGTCCCACATGTGCGACTGGAACAGCGGGTTGAGACCCTTGGCGACGCGCGCCGCGGAGACCTCGAGCAGCGGGCGGACGTAACCGTCCAGCTTGCCCTTGGGGCAGTGGTCGGTGTGCAGCGCGACGGTGACCGGGTACTTCTCGGCGACGATGTGCGCGAACTCGGCCAGGGCGACGGAGCCCGTCACCATGTCCTTGTTGTACTGGCCGCCCAGGAACTCCGCACCGCCGGTGGACATCTGGATGATGCCGTCGCTCTCGGCCTCCGCGAAACCGCGCAGCGCGGCGTGCAGGGTCTGCGTCGAGGTGACGTTGATGGCCGGGTAGGCGAACTTGCCTGCCTTCGCCCGGTCCAGCATCTCGTTGTAGACCTCGGGGGTTGCGATGGGCATCTGTCCGCTCCTTGGCTATGTGCGGGTGTGTGTTGCGGGTCCCTGACCTGGGGGCGACGTCATCGTCGGGGCCCATCTTTCCAGACTCTTGGTCTTACTCCACCTGGCAGATGGGCCGAGGGGGTGGTCGTTTCACGTGAAACGACCACCCCCTCGGTGTTTTGCCAGGTCAGAGCCCTTGGGGGCCTAAAGGCCCAGATCTCCCTGTGCGTACGCGAAGAGGTAGGGGACCTTCGCCCCTTCGGTGATCTTCGCTGCGGCGCCCGTGTCCCGGTCCACGATCGTCGCGACCGCCACGACCTCGGCGCCGGCCTCGCGGGCCGCCTCGACGGCGGTCAGCGGGGAGCCGCCGGTGGTGGAGGTGTCCTCGACGATCAGGACGCGGCGGCCCTTGATGTCCGGGCCCTCGATGCGGCGCTGCATGCCGTGCTGCTTGGCGGCCTTGCGTACGACGAAGGCGTCCAGCGCGCGCCCGCGGGCGGCGGCGGTGTGCAGCATGGCGTCGGCGATCGGGTCGGCGCCCAGGGTCAGACCGCCGACCGCGTCGAACTCCAGGTCGGCGACGAGGTCCAGCATGACCTGGCCGACCAGCGGGGCGGCGGCGCCGTCCAGCGTGATGCGGCGCAGGTCGATGTACCAGTCGGCCTCGATGCCCGAGGAGAGCGTCACCTTGCCGTGCACGACGGCCTTGTCCTTGATGTGCTGCAGCAGGTCGCCGCGTGCGTCGTCAGTCATGACCACGAGTTTAGAGTCGCCGCCACGACCAGGTCGTCGCGATCTCCAGGGGGTCGATCGGGGTGACCAGGCGGGGGTGGGTGTTGAGGCCGTTCGGCGGGCCCGACTGGGGCTCCACGCAGACGGCTTCGGCCTGTTCGTCGTAGACGACGACCCACTC
Source organism: Streptomyces sp. NPDC050738 (assembly GCF_040654175.1). Classification (NCBI taxonomy): domain Bacteria; kingdom Bacillati; phylum Actinomycetota; class Actinomycetes; order Kitasatosporales; family Streptomycetaceae; genus Streptomyces; species Streptomyces sp. NPDC050738. The sequence goes on from NZ_JBFAHN010000001.1 coordinate 291,192, forward strand.
GGCGCGGCTCTTGACGTTCAGCTCCAGCTGCTGCGGCCAGGTGAGGGTCACGTCGACGCCGTACGGCATCCCGAAGCAGTCGTCCCAGGGGCCGGGAAGCGGCTCGATGCGGCGGCCGGTGGGGAGGTGGTCCTCACCGCGCTCCTCCTGCCACTCGGCGTCGAAGGAGATCGTGACGTCCTCACCGCCGAGGCTGCGGTTGAACCAGGGGTGCCAGCCCGCCTGGGCCGGGAAGGAGTCGTCGTACGTCTCGACGCCCATGGCGATCGTGACGGAGTCCTCGGTCAGCTCGAAAGTCTGCGTGACCTTGCCGGTGTACGGCCACGGGTCGGCGAGGTCGTAGGTGAAGGCCGCGGCGGCCTTCTCGATACGGGCCGTGCTCCAGGCCGTGTTGCGGCCGGTGCCGTGGATGGCGTGCGGCGGGGAGTTGAGCGGCATCTGGTGCCGCTCGCCGCCGTTTCTGAACTGGCCGTGCTCGATGCGCCCGCACCACGGGACCATGGGGAAGCAGCCGTACTTCTCCCCCTGCCGCAGGAGTTCGGTCCCGCCGATCCGCAGGCTGCCGATACGGCAGCCGTTCTCGGGGTTCACGGTCAACTCGACGTCGCCGGCAGCGAGCCGGACCTCTTCGCTACTCACACCACGACACTACCTACCGGCGTCGCCGCAGGGCACGCCCGACCACGACCGCGGAGGCGAGCGCGAGCGCCGCCGCGGGGGCCGCCCAGCGCAGCGTCGCGGAGGCCGTCGCCGACGCGGGCGGCGGCACGGGGGCGTAACGGCCGCGCGGCGGGGCGTGGTCGACCTCCTCCGCGCTGCGGCCGATCATCGTGCGGCGCGCGTGTGCGGCCTCGGCGGGCTCCTCGTCGAGCGGTACGTCCAGCGGCGAGTCGAGCGGTACGAACTCCGCCTCGGCCAGGGCGTCCAGCGAGGGCGGCGGAATCTCCGTCTCGAACACGGTGACCGGCGCCTCGGGCTCGGGCTCGGGTTCCTCCGTGGCGGGCACCTCCTCCGCGCCCAGCCGGTCCGCGAACCGGTCGAGGAGGCGGTGCGCCGACGCCAGCGCGGACGCGTCGTCGAGCTCGGCGATCCGGCCCTCGCCGCGGGCCGTACCGGCGAACGTCAGCGTCGTACCGCCGTCCGAATCGGTCAGACGTACCGTCAGCGACAGCTTCACCGCGCCGGATCCGCGGGCCTCCGTGCCCTCGCCCTCGACGGCGAAGCCGCCGTCCTGGGCGCCGATGCGCAGGGCGCCGCGGTAGGTGATCGTGTGACCGCCGACGCGGACCTTCAGCCGCCCGGCGAGCGGGCCGCTGTCGCCGTCGGCGTCCTGCTGGAACCCGGGGACGCAGCGTGCGACACGGGCGGGGTCCGCCAGGACCCGTCGGAGGGACTCTGCCGGAACCGGAACGAACACCTCATGCTCCATGGAACCCGAGCCTACTCAGAGACCCGGAACACGTCAGTCCTTTAGCTCCCGTATCTCGGGTGCACCAAGGTCGATGCGGGCAGCTTGAGCGGTTTCGTCACCACCGGCGACCAGGCCTCGGTCCGCAGGGGTCCCAGGCTCGGCTGCGTACGCGAGGCGAGCACGAAGCCCCAGTCGCCCGGTGCACCGCCCGCCCCCGAGGCCCGGTCGGGGCCCGCCGTGAAACCCGAGAGGCGGCCCTTCGCGCAGTACGGGAGGGGGTGCAGGCCCGCCGAGCGGAGGGTGGCGACCACCGTCCAGAAGGTGTGGGGGCGGGCGGCGACCGCGCCCGCGTGGACGGCGATACGGCCGTCCGGCGCCAGGACCCGGCCCGCCAGGCCGTAGAACTCCTCCGAGTAGAGCTTGGTGCTCGGGGTGATCCCGGGATCGGGCAGGTCGGAGATCACCACGTCGTAGGCCTGGTGCGGGGGGCCGGGCGAGCGCAGCCAGGTGAAGGCGTCCGCGGTGACGACGTGCAGCCGGGGGTCGCGGTAGGCGTGCGCGTTCAGCGCGGAGAGCGCCGGGTCGGTGCGGGCGAGCTTCTCGACCCCGGGGTCCAGCTCCACCAGCGTCAGCGACCGCACGTCTGCGTACCGCAGCACCTCCCGGGCGGCCAGACCGTCCCCGCCGCCCAGGATCAGCACGCGCGCATGCGGTCCGCGCATCGCCGGGCGGACCAGCGCCTGGTGGTAGCGGTGTTCGTCGAGGCCGTTCACCCGCAGCCGGCCGTCCAGGAAGAGGTCGAGGGGGCCGCGCTCGGGGCCCGTGAGGACCACTTCCTGGACGTCGGTCTGGACCGCGACCCGCACCTGCGCCCCGTACACCGCGCGCCGTGCGGCGTCCTCGAAGTCGCCGACCATGACCGTCGCCGTGGCGAGCACGCTCAGCACCGCCACGTTGGCGGCGATCAGACACCACCGGGAACGCGCCGTCAGATCCCGCCGGAACAGCCAGAGCACCAGCGCCCCGCCCGCCACCGCGTTGACCGCGCCGGTCAGCAGCGCCCCCGTCAGCTGGCCCAGCATCGGCAGCAGCAGGAACGGGAAGGCCAGGCCCCCCACCAGCGCGCCCACATAGTCGGCAGCGAAGAGGTCGGCGACCGCACCGCCCGCGTCCTGCCGCGACACCCGCTGGATCAGCGTCATCAGCAGCGGGATCTCCGCGCCGATCAGCACACCGATGGCGAGCGAGAAGGCCACCAGCGCATAGCGGGCGCCGCCCAGCCAGGCGAACGATGCGTACAGCACGAGCGCCGACGTGCCGCCCACCAGCGCCAGCGCCGCCTCGATCAGCCCGAAGCCGACGGCGGCACGGCAGCGCAGCCGCTTGGCGAGGAGCGAGCCGATGCCCATCGCGAAGACCATCACGGACAGGACCACGGAGGCCTGGGTGACCGAGTCGCCGATGAGATAGGAGGCGAGGGCGACGAGCTCCAGCTCGTACACCAGCCCACAGGCAGCACAGATGAAGACCGTGGCGAGAACAAGTGTCCGGCCGGTCGCCGGAGTGACGGACAGCCGTGCGCCCTGGGTCTCGGGGGACACGGACCGGTCGATCATGATGGGAACGCTACGTCACGAAACACTCACGACGTGTCACCCACAAGGGTGCAATACCGGTCTGGCAGGATTCCGCGCGCCGATGCGCGTGCGGGTCACCACCAGCTGGCCTTCCTGCGGATACGCATGCCAGGTGCGCCAGGTCACCTGCCCTTCGCGGCGCTGCGCCAGCATGGCGGTGAAGGCATGGGGCGAGCCGGGAAACGTACCCGCAAGCCCGTTCGGATGGTCGGCGACCAGCGCGAGCAGCTCCTGCGCGCGCCCCCCGAACGCGCCCGGCGAGAGCGTCTCGACGCACGCGGCGAACTCGTACTCCCAGTCGCCGACGCTCTTGGCGACGCCCAGCGGTAAAGGGGTGCTGCTCCCGGGGATACAGGCGACCGTCTCGGAACAGATGCCGTTGTCCTCCTCCAGAAGTACCTGGTGGGAGGCGCCGAGGAGCCTCATCTGGAGCTTGGCTCCAGCCAGTTCGAGGTCGAGTGTGGCCAGGGCGGGCAGCGGTTCCCGGCCCAAGGCCCAGGCAAGGTCGGCGGCGCGCGTGTCGGTGTAGGCGGTCTTCAGGGTCGTGAGCATGGAGGGGCTCCGCAAAACACACGTGTAGCGGGGTGGACCGGGGTCTCCCCGGGAGGGGTGTCTGGGGTGGTGGGGACGCCTGCTCGGGGCCGTATCGCAGACCTGCTCGATTGCTCAGGAGGCTGCTTCAGGTCCGAGGGCTACTTCTTCATTCAACTGCGAGGGAATCATGAAGTGCGTGGCGCTCACAGCATTTTTACCCAACTTGACGGGGTTTCCATCCCCTCGGGGGCTTCACGGTTCATACGTTCAACAAACGGGTCAACCGGAACGCGCCCGGCGGGAGTTGGCCCCGCCGGGCGCGTCGTCCGGGATGCCCGGTGGAATCAGCTGCCCCGTGTCAGCTGGAACCACCGCATCCCCCGCCACCACCGCAGGACGAGCCGCCCCCGCAGGAGTGGCCGCCACCGCAGGAGTGGCCGCCGGAGTGGTGACCTCCCGAGCCTCCCGAGTCCCCGCCGGAGCCCGAACCGCTGTCCCCCGCCCACCAGCTGCCGCCTGCCGCGGCGCTCGAACTCCCACGGTGCGAACGCCGCCGGAGGGGAGCACCCCCTCTGGCCACCCGCCGCCTCCGCATGAAGCCGACCATCACCCTGAACACCACGACCAGCACGATCAGCCCGAAGATGAAAGCGAGCATCGCCCCCACCGTCCTTTCCTCCCCCGAAGCGGCCCCTCAGCGGGCTCCCGCTCCTCGCGCGCCTTGCGTGGAGGGGGGATGCCCCCGCCTTCTCGCGCCCAAAGCAGAGTTGAGCAACTCCAGAGGTTCGGCGCAGGATGGCCGCCATGACGCGCCCTCTGCTCAACCGCCGCCTGGCCGAGTTCGGTACGACGATCTTCGCCGAGATGTCCGCACTCGCCCTCTCCACGGGCTCCATCAACCTCGGCCAGGGCTTCCCCGACACGGACGGCCCCGAGGAGATCAGGGAGGCGGCGGTACGGGCGCTCCGCGACGGCCGCGGCAACCAGTACCCCCCGGGCCCCGGCGTCCCCGAACTCCGCACCGCCATCGCCGCCCACCAGCAGAGCCGCTACGCCCTCGCCTTCGACCCCGACACCGAGGTCCTGGTGACGGCGGGCGCGACCGAGGCCATCGCCGCGTCGCTCCTCGCCCTCGTGGAGCCGGGCGACGAGGTGATCGCCCTGGAGCCGTACTACGACTCCTACGCGGCCTGCATCGCCATGGCCGGCGGCACCCGCGTCCCGGTGACGCTGCGCCCCCGCGAAGGCGCCTACCACCTGGACCTCGACGAGCTCCGCGACGCGATCACCGACCGCACCCGCCTCATCCTCCTCAACACCCCCCACAACCCCACCGGCACCGTCCTCACCCGCGAGGAGCTGGGAGCAATCGCCGCCCTCGCGGTCGAGCGCGACCTCCTCGTCATCACCGACGAGGTCTACGAACACCTCACCTTCGACGGCGCCGAACACCTCCCGCTCGCCTCCTTCCCCGGCATGCGCGAGCGCACGGTCACCATCTCCTCGGCCGGCAAGACGTTCTCCTTCACCGGCTGGAAGGTCGGCTGGGCGACCGCGTCCCCCGCCCTGATCACCGCCGTCCGCTCGGCCAAGCAGTTCCTCACGTACGTCTCCGCAGGGCCCTTCCAGTACGCGGTCGCCGAGGCCCTGCGCCTGCCCGGCACCTACTTCGAGAACCTCCGCGCCGATCTGAGCTCCAAGCGCGACCTGCTGAGCGACGGGCTCACGGCGGCCGGCTTCGAGGTCTACAAGCCCGCAGGCACCTACTTCGTCACCACCGACATCCGCCCGCTCGGCGAGAGCGACGGCTTCGCCTTCTGCCGCGCGCTCCCCGAGCGCTGCGGCGTGGTCGCCATCCCCAACGCGGTCTTCTACGACCACCGCGACCAGGGCGCCCCCTTCGTACGCTTCGCGTTCTGCAAGCGCACCGAGGTCCTCCAGGACGCGGTGGACCGGCTCAAGGGACTTTCCTGACACGGGTTTTGCGGCCGCGGAAGGCGCAGTCCACCCGGTCGGCCCGCCTGGGCTCGCGCACTCCCCGGTGAGCACGGAAGGTCGGTCTGTCCGACCCCGTACGCCGCCCGGAGGTTTCCCCTGTCCGCCGACCTTGCCGTCGAGACCCGGCCGGCGCCCGCCACCGCACGCCGCCATCCCGCGCTGCTGCGCCGTGCGGCCCCCGCGCTCGGGCTGTTCGCGGCGGTGCGGCTGACGGGACTGGCCGTGCTCGCCCTCTGGACCTGGCACCTGGGGCACAGCCCGCTCTCCGTCATCGGCGACAGCTGGGACGCCAAGTGGTACACCTCGATCGCCGCGCACGGCTACGGCGCCCGCACCTTCCGCTACCCCAACGGCGACGTCCAGAGCGACCTGGCCTTCTTCCCGCTCTACCCGGCGCTCATCAAGGCCGTGTCGACCGTCCTCCCGGTGACCGGCGGCGGCGCGGGCCTCCTCGTCTCCTGGGCCTCGGCGGCAGCCGCGGCCTGCGGGATCTACGCGACGGGCGAGCGGCTGTACGGACGGCGGACCGCGACCCTGCTCGTGCTGCTCTGGGGGCTGCTGCCGCACGCGATCGTCCTGTCCATGGCGTACACGGAGCCGGTGCTCACCGCACTCGCCGTCTGGTCCCTGTACGCGCTGCTCGCCCGCCACTGGCTCTGGGCGGGCAGTCTGGCGGCGCTCGCCGGACTGTCGCGGCCCAACGGCTACGCGGTCGCCGCGGCCGTGTGCGCGGCCGCCCTGTACGAGGTCGTACGCAGCCGGGGCACCCCGCGCGTCTGGGCGGCCGGGCTGCTCGCGCCGCTCGGCTGGGCGGGATTCGTCCTGTGGGTCGGCGCCCGCAAGGGAGACCTCCTGGGCGGCTACTTCGCCGTCCAGGACAAGTGGGGTTCGCGCTTCGACTTCGGCGCAGGCTGGCTGCGGCTCGGCCGGGACCTGCTGCTGCGCCCCGCACCGGTGGTCCTCACGGTGAGCGCGCTGATCGTCGGCGCCGCGGTGCTCCTGTACGTACTGCTCATCCTGGAGCGCCCGCCCCTGGCCCTGCTGATCTACTCCGGCGCCCTGCTCCTGGTCGCGGTCGGCGGCGCCGGCTTCTTCGAGTCCAAGCCGCGCTTCCTGCTGCCCGCCTTCCCGCTGCTGATCCCGCTCGCGCTCGCCATGGCAAAAGCCCGGCCGAGGACCGCGATCGTGGTGATCACGGCCCTCGCCGGGCTTTCGCTGAGCTATGGCGCGTATCTGCTGACCAGCGCGCACATGCCTCTTTAGAGGCTCTTACGCTTCGTCGCCCTCGGGCTTCTCGTCGCCCTCGGTGCCGGACTCCAGGTCCTGCTCCAGGCCGAGCTGCTCGACGAGCCACTTGTCGAACTCGATCGAGGCGCGCACCCAGCTCACCGTCGAGGAGACGAAGTGCTCCAGGCTGACGCCGGTGCCGATCAGCATCTGCGCCTCACCGATGAGACGGACCGAGCCGTCGTCGTGGGTGTGCGTGTAGGCCTTCGGCCACAGGGTGCGGCGGTTCCAGTCGTCGATCAGCTCGAGGAGCTGGAGCTTCTCCTCGATCTTGTGCTCACGGTCGTAGAACGTCCGGACCGAGAAGACCTGCTGGTCGTCCTCGCCGCGGAACATGAAGTACGTGCGGAATTCCTCCCACGGCGCGGCGAGGTCGCCCTCGTCGTCGACGACGTACTTCAGCTCCATCTGCTCGAGGAGCTGCTTGACCAGGTCCTGGTCGGGAACGACGGGGCCCGCCGGTCCGGCCTGCGGATCGGGCTGGCCCCCGAAGTTCGGAATGGAGGACGGGTCGATGCTCATGTCTTGGAGCCCTTCGGTACGAGTCCCGCCATCCTCCCCCATGCCGGGCGGGGGCTGGCAACCCCCGCCGGGCACTATCCGCTGCGGGCTTATTCGCGACGGACCCCCGGCCGGGGGTCCGGGGGTCGTCCCCCGGGGGATGCAGCCCGCTGCGGGCTTATTCGCGACGAACCTCCGGCCGGGGGTCCGGGGGTCGTCCCCCGGGGGATGCAGCCCGCTGCGGGCTTATTCCTTTGCTTCTGCCCTGCCTACGACCAGGCCGTCCTCGAACCGGTCCACGCGCACCGTGTCACCGTCCGTGACCTCGCCCGCGAGGATCTCCTTCGCCAGCCGATCGCCGATCGCCGTCTGGATGAGGCGGCGCAGGGGCCGCGCCCCGTAGGCCGGGTCGTTGCCCTCGTCCGCCAGCCAGGCCAGCGCCTCGGGCGTGATGTCGAGCGTGAGCCTGCGCTCCGCGAGCCGCTTCGCGAGGCGGCCGATCTGGAGCTCGGCGATGTGCGCCAGCTCGTCGCGCGACAGGGCGGAGAAGACGACCAGGTCGTCGAGGCGGTTGAGGAACTCCGGCTTGAAGGACGCCCTGACCACCTCCAGGACCTGCTGCTTCTTCTCCTCCGGCTTGGTCAGCGGGTCGACCAGGTACTGGCTGCCGAGGTTGGAGGTCAGGATCAGGATGGTGTTGCGGAAGTCCACCGTCCTGCCCTGGCCGTCGGTCAGCCGGCCGTCGTCGAGGACCTGCAGCAGCACGTCGAAGACCTCGGGGTGGGCCTTCTCGACCTCGTCGAGGAGCACCACGCTGTACGGTCGCCGGCGCACGGCCTCCGTCAGCTGGCCGCCCTCCTCGTAGCCGACGTACCCGGGCGGCGCACCCACCAGCCGTGCCACGGAGTGCTTCTCGCCGTACTCGCTCATGTCGATGCGGACCATCGCCCGCTCGTCGTCGAAGAGGAAGTCGGCGAGCGCCTTCGCCAGCTCGGTCTTGCCGACACCGGTCGGGCCGAGGAAGAGGAACGAGCCGGTGGGCCGGTCGGGGTCGGCGATTCCCGCGCGCGTACGGCGCACCGCGTCCGAGACGGCCTGCACGGCCTCGCTCTGGCCGATCAGCCGCTTGCCGAGCTCGTCCTCCATGCGCAGGAGCTTCTGCGTCTCGCCCTCCAGGAGGCGTCCCGCAGGAATGCCGGTCCAGGAGCCGACCACGTCCGCGATGTCGTCGGGGCCGACCTCCTCCTTGACCATGGTGTCGGTCCGTACCTCGGCCTCCGCCTCGGCGGCCTCCTCCAACTCCCGCTCCAGGCCGGGGATTTCCCCGTACAGCAGCTGGGAGGCGGTGTCGAAGTCGCCGTCGCGCTGGGCGCGCTCCGCCTGGCCGCGCAGTTCGTCGAGCTTCTCCTTCAGCTCACCGACGCGGTTGAGGCCCTGCTTCTCCTTCTCCCAGCGTGCGGTCAGACCGCGCAGCTCCTCCTCCTTGTCGGCGAGGTCGCGGCGCAGTTTCTCCAGGCGCTGCTTGGAGGCGGCGTCGGATTCGTTCTTGAGGGCGAGCTCCTCCATGCGCAGGCGGTCGACGGAGCGCTGCAGCTCGTCGATCTCCAGGGGCGAGGAGTCGATCTCCATACGGAGGCGGGACGCGGCCTCGTCGACGAGGTCGATGGCCTTGTCGGGGAGGAAGCGCGAGGTGATGTACCGGTCCGAGAGGGTCGCGGCGGCGACCAGCGCGGAGTCCGCGATCACCACCTTGTGGTGCGCCTCGTACCGGCCCTTGAGCCCGCGCAGGATCGCGATCGTGTCCTCGACGGTCGGCTCGGCGACCAGCACCTGCTGGAAGCGGCGCTCCAGCGCCGGGTCCTTCTCGATGCGCTCGCGGTACTCGTCGAGGGTCGTCGCGCCGACCATCCGCAGCTCGCCGCGGGCCAGCATCGGCTTGAGCATGTTGCCCGCGTCCATGGCGGAGTCGCCGCCGGCGCCGGCACCCACGACGGTGTGCAGCTCGTCGATGAAGGTGATGATCTGGCCGTCGCTCTCCTTGATCTCGGAGAGGACGGTCTTCAGCCGCTCCTCGAACTCGCCGCGGTACTTGGCGCCCGCGACCATCGCCCCCAGGTCGAGCGAGACCAGCTTCTTGTTCTTGAGCGACTCGGGTACGTCGCCCTTCACGATGCGCTGGGCCAGCCCCTCGACGACGGCCGTCTTGCCGACGCCGGGCTCACCGATGAGGACCGGGTTGTTCTTCGTACGCCGGGACAGCACCTGCACGACGCGGCGGATCTCCGCGTCCCGCCCGATGACCGGGTCGAGCTTGCCCTCGCGGGCCGCGGCCGTGAAGTCCGTACCGAACTTCTCCAGAGCCTTGTACTGGCCCTCGGGGTCGGGAGTGGTCACCCGGCGCCCTCCCCTGCTGGTCTCGAATGCCGAAAGGAGCTTCTTGGCCGTCGCTCCCTGGTCGGACAGTACGTCGCCGGCCGGGCCGCCCTTGGCCGCGATGGCGATGAGCAGGTGCTCGGTGGAGAGGTAGTCGTCTCCGAGCTCCTTGGCGCGCCGGTCCGCGTCGGCGATGACGGCGAGCAGGTCGCGGTTGGGCTGCGGCGGCGAGACCGTGGAGCCCGCCACGGAGGGCAGCGCGGACAGGATCCGCTCGGCTCCCTTACGTACGGCGGCCTGGTCCGCGTCGACCGCGGCCAGCAGGTCGGTGATGTTCGCGTTGTCCTCACCCTCCAGGAGGGCGAGCAGCAGGTGGGCGGGGGTCAGGTCGGGGTGCCCGCCGGACACGGCCCGGCTGGTGGCCGCGTTGATCGCGTCCCGGCTCTTGTTGGTCAGCTCTGCTTCCACGTGTGCTCTCTCCTCCTAGCGGATAGGGGCTCTGTCTCTGCCATCTATGACTGCGTCAACCTGTACAAAGTTGAGTCTATTCCACTCAAGGTGAGGTGGATACATTCGCCCCCATGACCACCATGGCCAGCTTCTGGCGTGAGAACCATCTCTGCACCTTGACCACACTCCGCCCCGACGGCACACCGCATGTGGTGCCGGTGGGCGTGACGTACGACCCGGAGGAGGGGGTGGCCAGAATCATCGCCAACAAAACGTCGCGCAAGGTCGCCCATGTCCTGGCCGCCGCCGCCGACGCACGGGTCGCGGTCTGCCAGGTGGACCGCCGGCGGTGGGCGACGCTGGAGGGGCGGGCGGTCGTACGGACCGGGCAGGACGCGATCGCCGACGCGGTGAGCCGCTACGCGGTGCGGTACGGGCGCACCCCGGCACCCAACCCGGACCGGATCCTCATCGAGATCACGGTGGACCGGACGCTGGGAAACAGCTGAACGCAGCACAGCGGCGCCACCGTGTTCAGGTCACGGTGGCGCCGCTGTGTGGGGGAAGCGCCTGAGCGATTTACAACGACGGGGGAATCGCTTCAGGCACTGCGGGGGATGGCTTGATTGGTGTCGGGCTCGATGAGCTGGTGGTCGCGCCGGTCGAGATTGACGAAGACCATGCCGTACCGGATGGCGCAGCGCACGGGCTGTGGGGCGCCCCTGGGCTTGCGGAGACATCGGTAGGCCCTGACGTCCTCGTCCTCTTCGCGCACGACCAGGATCGGCTCGCCGAACAGGGTGACCATCAGCGAGTCGCCGCGGTGGGGAATGGCCGAACCCAGATCGATGAAGTGCCAGCCGGAACGGTAGGCGGTCGCCATTTCCCGACGGAAGGTTCTGTCGTCGGGTGGTGTCGTCATCTCAGTTCCCGGACCCGTCGCCCGACGGGGCCACGGGCCAAGAGCTGTCGTCGGCGCCGTTGGTGGACGCGCCGATCGACGGCCACGAGCTGTCGGCGCGAACATCACTCTTCGCGTTGGAGAGGCCACCCAGAGCCCCGAAGGCCAGTAGGGCTGCGAAAGCGGCGGCAGGCGCCAGGCGAAGCAGTTTCTTACCCATAGTCGACTTCGTCCTCACTTGAAGGTCCCCTTCCCCCGCTCACTGAGTAAGACGATGGCTTATTCAGGCACGTCATGGCCACACAATCGATGCATCATGTTCCTGCACCTGCAGGACCCTGGGGGGTGGAGATTTCACAATGAATCAGGCCAAAGCGATACATCCCCATGCAGCAACCGATCTGTGCGACGAGGGCAGTCGGCTCTACGCGCACGCCCTGCGCACCGGTCGGGTCGCCCGCGTGGACGTGAAATCTGCCCCCTGCCTGCTGGATTCCGCCCTTTTGCACGCCGACCCCGCCGACCCGAACTGGCTCTGCCCGGTCCCGCCGTCGGTCGCCCTCGCGCGACGGCTCAACCCCATAGAACGTGAAATCACGGAGCGCAGGCGGTTGTCCATCCAACTGGCCGATGCTTTCGAGCCTTTCATGAACCTCAGCGCACAGGACGCGGCCTCCGCCCACTCCATCACCGTCCTCGAAGGCAGCGAACGGATCAACGCGGCGCTCAACCTGTCCACGATCCAGTGCCAGACGGAAATGCTCACCGTCCAGCCGAGCTTCCACATCTCCGAACGCAGCCTCCTGCTGGGCCTGGAGCGCGACCGGCCGCTGATCGAGCGCGGCGTGCGCATACGGACGCTCTACCAGCACACCGCCCGGTACAACCCGAAGAAGCTGGCCTACGTCGACCAGCTCTCCAACGGCAAGGTCGAGTACCGCACGATCGACGAGCTCGTCGAGCGGCTCGTCATCTGCGACGAGACGGTCGCCTTCATCGCCGTACGCGAAGACCAGCAGGTCGCGCTCGAAGTCCGCCACCCGAGCCTTGTCCGCTACCTCATCAAGGTCTTCGAGTTCATGTGGGGCCGCGCGGTCCCCCTGAGCGCCGGCGCCCCCTACGAGACCGCCCCCGACGGCATCACCGACATCCAGCACTCCATCGCCAAGCTCCTCATCGAGGGGCACGTCGACGAGGCGATAGCGCGCCGGCTGGGCATGAACGTACGGACCTGCCGCGCCCACATCGCCAAACTCGCCGCGGTGCTGGGCAGCGGCAGCCGCGCCCAACTCGGCTATCTCATCGCCCAGTCCGGAATCCTGGCGCAGGAGAGCGGCTCCTGATTTCGTGATGGATCCGTAACGGCCTTCACACCCTCATCACATCTGACACCCCGTACGCTCCTGAATCCCCCTCCCCCCACCTCAGAGGGAACTTCAGCACCACCGCTACCGGGGAGATCCATGTCCACCGACACCCACACCCAGGCGCCCGCGGGCAAGAGCTCCAGCCCCGTCGGGGTCTGGCTGCTCACGCTCATCACGTTCGGCATCTACTGGATGGTCTGGTACTACAAGGTCAACAAGCAGGTGAAGGAGATCGACCCGACGATCGAGGTCAGCCCGGGCAAGGCCCTGCTCGCCGTGACGCTCGGCTCCATCCTGATCGTCCCGCCGTTCGTCTCCGTCGCGAGGACCGGCTCCCGCATCGCCCAGGCGCAGGGCGCGGCCGGTGTCACCTCCGACTGCTCCGGTGGCGTCGGTGTGCTGCTCCTCTTCGTCTTCGGCCTGATGCCGCTGTACTACCAGGGCAAGCTCAACACCATCTGGGACGCCCGCGTCTGAGCCCGGCAGCCGTCATCCCCTCGGCGGGGCCGCCAGCCCCGTCTCGTACGCGATGATCACGAGCTGGACGCGGTCACGTGCGTCCAGCTTCGTGAACAGCCTCGCCACGTGCGACTTCGTCGTGGCGACGGTGATGTGCAGCCGGGCGGCGATCTCCTGGTTCGACAGACCGCGGCCCACCAGACCGAGCACCTCGCGCTCGCGCTCCGTGATGGCCGCCAACTCCCGTACGGGTGGCGCCGGTTCGGGACGTGAGGCGAATTCGCCGATCAGGCGTCGCGTGACGCTCGGGGCGATCAGGGCATCACCCGCGGCGACCACCCGGATCGCTCCGATGATCTCCTCCAGGGCCATGTCCTTGACCAGGAAGCCGGAGGCTCCGGCGCGCAGGGCCGCATAGACGTACTCGTCGTCGTCGAAGGTCGTCAGGACCAGGACGTGCGGACGCGCGCCCGCCGCCGTGATCCGCCGGGTGGCCTCGATGCCGTCCATGCCGGGCATACGGATGTCCATCATCACGACGTCCGGGGCGAGCGACGCCGCCAGTTCGACCGCTTCCGCGCCGGTGCCCGCCTCGCCTGCCACCTCGATCCCCGCGGTGTCGTTGATCAGCACGCGCAGGCCGGAACGGACCAGGGGCTGGTCGTCGGCGAGGACGATACGGATGGGCAGGGGAATGGGCGCGGTCGCCGTCATCGGGCCGCCTCCGTCCCGGCGGGCAGCGGCAGCCGTACGGCCACCCGGAAGCCGCCCTCGGCACGGGGGCCCGCCGTGAACTCCCCCGCCAGCAGCGCCACTCGCTCGCGCATACCGATCAGGCCGAAGCCGCCAGCGGCCACGAGGCCTCCCTTTCCTTCGTCGACGACCGCGAGGGCCAGGGCTTCCGGATCGCGCACGTCTATCGTCACGCGGCACTCCTGGGTGCCCGCGTGCCGTACGACATTGGTCAGCGCCTCCTGGACGATGCGGAACGCGGCCAGGTCGATGTCGGCGGGCAGCCGGTGCCGCTCGCCCTGCCAGTCGACGGCCGCGCGCACCCCCGCGTCCCGCGTGGAGGCGACCAGCCGGTCCAGTTCCGCGAGGCCGGGGGTGGGGTCGAGCGGGGCGGTGTCCGTACCGGAGTCCGTACGGCGCAGGGCGCCCAGCGTGCGGCGCAGGCCCGCCAGGGTCTCGCGGCTGGTGGTCTCGATGGTGGTGAGCGCGTTGCGGGCCTCGGCCGGCTGGGTGTCGATGACCCGGCTGCCGACCCCCGCCTGGATGGCGATCACCCCGATGCTGTGCGCGATCATGTCGTGCAACTCCCTTGCGATACGCAGCCGTTCGTCGGTGACCGCCTGTACCGCCGACCGCGATGCCAGTTCCGCCGCGTGCTCGCGGCGCTCGCGGAAGGAGTTCCCGAGCAGCCAGGCGGCGAGGACCGCGAGTGCGGGAATCGCGGCAGAGCTCAGGCCGATCGGAACGTACGCGGTGTCGAAGATCTGCACGAGCAGGGTGAGCACGGCGGCCACCGCCCCGTTCTGCCGCGGCCTGGTCGCCACGATGTAGCCGACGACGGAGACGTCCACGAACAGCAGGAGGTAGGTGACCGGCCACGAGGGGTGCGAAGCCGCCGCGACGGCCGACCCGAGGAGCAGGAACACCAGCGCGGCCAGCGGCCTGCGCCGCAGCAGCCCGAGGCACAGGGCCGTGAGGGCGCCCGCCGCGAGCGCCACCACGCCGTCGGCCCGCTCGTGCGGGCTCGGTGGCACCACGACGAGCATGAGCGGCGCGCAGAGGAGCGCCCCGCACCAGGACAGCGCGGTCCGTATGCGGCCCAGCTCCCCGCGTCTCATCACCATGGTGCGACAGTAACCCTCTGGCCTGCGGCGGGACATGAGCCCGAGGGCGTACGACCGGGGGCTGACGAGGCGTCGTACCGTGGAGTTGATCGTGAACACACCAACCACGGGGGCTCCATGACCGACGTACCGCACCAACGCCTCGACGTATCGGGGCCGGTGAGCCAGGTGGGCATCACCTCGGGCCCTTCGCCGACCCCGTCGCCGGGCCTCACCCCGCCCCCGTCCCCGCCGGGCGGCGGCGGGAGCGGTGACGACACACCGTCACCCACGCCGTCCCCCTCCCCCAACCCTTCGCCCACGCCCAGGCCGGAGTGGGAGGTGGACCCCGACCTGTGGGTGGACCCCAACTGGCTGCGGCACAGGGCGTCCGACTGCGACCAGGTGGCCGAGGCGCTCGCCCGGCTGATCGGTCCGGCGGCGGACGCGGCGAAGGCGCTCGGATGGTCGGCCAAGGGATGGGACTTCGCGTCCAGCATCGACGAGATGCAGGGCCGCTGGGAGGACATCAACCAGCTGATACGCGACCGGCTGCACCGCGGCGCGGACAACTTCCGTGTCTGCGCGGACGCGTACGACGACCTCGAGACCACCAACGCCGCGTACTTCCGCGGCTGAAGAGGACAGGGACAGCAACCTCATGGTGACGTTCAACCGGCTCATCGAACTCGATGTCGCGGGCCTGGAGAAGTTCGCGCAGCTCTGGGAGCAGATACACCGGGTGGTGGCCGACGCCCAGGACGGCTTCGGCGACCAGGTCCTGAAGCCGCTGCGGGAGGAGACCTGGAAGGGGGAGGGCGGGGATGCGGCCGAGGCGTACTGCGGCCGCGTGCACATGGACCTCGGAGCGCTCGACCAGGAGGTCAAGGCGCTGCGGAAGTTCATCGACGAGGAGGCGGACGGGGCCGCGGGAAGCACCGGCGGGGTCAAGGGACTTGCGGGGCACCAGAAGGCGGCCCTGGAGCTGCGGCGGCAGGGGCAGGAGAAGGGCATCACCATCAACGACGACGGCTCGGTCGCCTGGTCGTCGCTCACCGACCCCTCCGATCCCGAGTCGGTGCGGGTGGCCGACGACCGCGCGAAGACCGCCCACTCCATCGAGGAGCAGGCCAAGGCCCTGCTGAAGAAGGCGGCCGCGGACGACGAGTGGCTGACGCTGAGCCTCAAGGTGATCTTCGGTACGACGGACAACTTCGAGACCGAGAACCGCGCCTTCGACAGCCAGGACGCCACCGCCCACGACCGCAAGGTCCACAACCAGCTCAACAACATGGGCGCGGCTCTCAACGCCAAGGGCATGGTCAACGCGGCGGGTCTGGTGCAGCACTATCTCGACGGCAGCGGAAAGACCGTCGAGGTCGAGCCGCAGCAGATGATGAAGGACATCCCGGCCTTCCAGAAGGATGTCGACAAGACCCTCGACTCCGATGTGCGCAAGCGTCCGGACGGTCCCTTCACCACCGAGTGGCAGTCGACCGCGCCCGACCCGGCGGACGGCGACAAGAGCATGGACTGGTACTACGCGCTCAACCACATGCAGTACCGCACGGTCGGCGAGAAGCACGGGGACACGATCACGTACCACGTCGAGGTGCAGAAGCGGTACGACTGGGGCACCCCGAGCGAGCACCGGCGCACCCAGCACTCGGGGCTTCCCAAGCCCTTCAACACCGACCTTGAGCAGGCGGACATCGCCCACCTCAACACCGTCGGCACCGCACGGGACTTCGATGTCGTGGGCAGCTCGGACGAGATGACGACGACGGCATGAGCAAGCGCCACACCGGACGTCACCTGGGGCGTCGTACGGAATCCGGGTCCGATCCGCGCCCGGAGGTGCACGCGTCCCGCCGTACGGCCACGGCCAAGAAGGCCGCCCTGTGGGTGATGATGCTGTCCTGCAGCGCCTTCATCCTCTGGGCCGTGTACGCCGCCGTCGTGGGCTGGAACAGCCTCGACGACCCGCCCCCGGACGAGGACCACCTCTGCTCGGGCCAGTCCCGCACCTGCGAGCCCTGACCTCAACCTCAACCGGCCGGTTCCCAGACCGAGTTGTCGTGGGCGAAGAGCACGCGGCGCGGGTCGAGCGCGGCGATACGGTCCAGCCAGCCGGGATACCCGGGCAGCTGGCCCGCCACCCCCTCCAGGGCGGCACGGCGGGCCAGCTGGGCCGAGGCGAAGTGCGAGGCGAAGTCGTGGGCCTGCCCGGCGAGCACCACCGTGCCGTCGGGGGCGCGTACCGCGAGGGACTGGTGGCCCGCGGTGTGGCCGGGGGTCGGGAGGATCAGGACACCCGGCAGGATCTCGGCTTCGCCGTCGAGCTCCTCGTACAACACCCCGCGAAACTCGACCAGTTGGCCGGCGGTGTACTCCCCGAGCCGGGCCGTGGCCAGCTCCTCGCGCTGGACGAACACGGGGGTGGCGGGGAAGAGCGGGTTGGCGCCGCAGTGGTCGAAGTGGAGGTGGCAGTTGACGACCTGGGTGATGTCCGCGACGTCCACGCCGGCTGTCGCCAGGGCCTCCTGAAGAGGTCTGCGGTGCGGGCGGTAGTGGGCTTCTGCCTCCGGGCCGGCGTCCCCGATCCCCGTGTCGAAGAGCAGGAGGCCGTCCTCGTGCCGTACGAGATATGCCAGGACCGGCTCGACGCGCGGCTCCCCGCTTCCCGTTTCGGAAGCGGGGCGTACGAAGTACCCCAGATCCAGCCGGCGTACAGGGGGTGGTTCGCTGAAGGTCACCATCCGCCCCATACTGCCAACCGGCCCCGCCCGCCTACCAGGTGGCGCCCGCGACCTGCCGGGTCGTGGCGTTGAGCCGGTTGAAGAGGTTCGTCAGGCCGATCATCAGGATGATCGCGGCGAGCTCGTCCTCGGTGAAGTGGTCGGCGGCCGCGTCCCAGACGTCGTCGGGAACGCCCGCACTGTCTGCCAGTCGGGTCGCGGACTCGGCCAGCTCCAGGGCCGCGCGCTCGGCGTCGCTGAAGTACGGGGCCTCGCGCCAGACGGCGACCGCGTGCAGCTGGTCCTCGGTCACCCCGGCCTTCTTGGCGCCGGGAATACCTCCGACGACGCAGGCGCTGCATCCGTTGATCTGGGAGACGCGCATGTGCACGAGCTCCATCACGACCCCGGATCCCGCGCTCTTCTCGATCGCCTTCACCAGGTCCAGGATGGCGGTCATCGCGCCGGGAACGACCTGGGCCGGGTTCGTCATTCGTGCCTTCATGATCGGTACTCCTTCGTAAGCTTTCCGAACAGTCTGTTTTCGTCCGTACACAGCACTGACGGATCGCGACGGGGGAATGTGACAGTGGACGAGAAGAATCTTCTGGCCGAGCGCTTCGAGGAGAACCGCACCCATCTCAGGGCGGTCGCCTACCGCATGCTCGGCTCGGTCGCCGAGGCCGAGGACGCGGTCCAGGAGTCGTGGTTCAGGGCCGAGCGCACCGACCTCTCCGCCGTGCAGAACCTCGGCGGCTGGCTCACGACGGTCGTCGGCCGCGTCTGCCTGGACATGCTGCGTACGCGCAAGGCCCGCCGCGAGGACCTCCTGGACACCCACATCCCCGACCCTGCGTCGGTCAGCCGCCTCGATCCGGCGCACACGGCGGTCGTCGACCCGGAGCAGGAGGTCATCCAGGCGGACGCGGTCGGCCTGGCGCTCCTCGTGGTCCTGGACACCCTGCCGGCGGCCGAGCGGCTCGCCTTCGTACTCCACGACATGTTCGCCGTCCCCTTCGACGACATCGCCGCCATCGTGGACCGCACCCCGGCCACCACCCGTCAGCTCGCCAGCCGCGCCCGCCGCAAGGTGGAGGGCTCGGCGCCGGTCCCCGAGCCGGACCAGGCGCTCCAGCGCGAGGTCGTCGAGGCGTTCATGGCGGCCGCCCGCGACGGGGACTTCGAGGCGCTGGTCTCGGTCCTGGACCCGGACATCGTCTTCCGGGTGGACGCCGGTGCGGGTGCCCTGTCCCGTCTCGTACGGGGAGCGACCGCCGTGGCGAGCGGTGCCGTCACCTTCTCGCGCAACGCGCCGTACTCGCGCCTGGTCCTCATCAACGGCGAGGTCGGTCTCTTCGCGACGGTCAAGGGCCGTCCGAGCGCGCTCATGGCGTTCACGGTGTCCGGCGGCAAGGTCGTCCAGATCAACCTCGTCGCGGACCCGGAGCGCCTCGCGGCGATCGCCGCGTCACTCCCCGCCGACTGAGCTCAACGCGCCACCGCCGTACGGTCTCCCGCCGCACGGAACGTCTGCCGGTACGCCATCGGGGACACCCCGATGGCCGCCACCAGATGCTGGCGCATCGAGGCCGCCGTACCGAAGCCTGACTCGTCCGCCACCCGGTCGACGCCCAGGTCCGTCGTCTCCAGGAGGCGGCGGGCCCGCTCCACCCGCTGCTGGGTGAGCCACTGGCCGGGGGTCATGCCGACCTCTTCGCGGAACCGGCGCGTGAAGGTACGGACGGACATGCGCGCGTGTGCCGCCAATTCGCCCAGGGCGATGGGGCGTTGGAGCTCGCCGAGTGCCCAGGCCCGGGTCGCCGTCGTCGTCGCGGCGGCCGGTTCGGGCAGCGGGCGTTCGATGTACTGGGCCTGGCCGCCCTCGCGCCACGGCGGTACGACACAGAGCCTGGCCACCCGGTTCGCGACCTCCGAGCCGTGGTCGCGGCGCAGCAGGTGCATGCAGAGGTCGACGCCCGCGGCGACGCCGGCCGCCGTCAGGACGTCGCCGTCGTCGATGAACAGGACGCCGGCGTCGACCTTCACCTGGGGGAAGGCGCGCTGGAAGTGGGGCGCCTCGTTCCAGTGGGTGGTCGCCGGGCGTCCGTCGAGCAGACCCGCGGCGGCCAGGACGTACGACGCCGTGCAGATCGAGACGGTGCGCGCACCCGGACGCAGGCCCGCCAGGGCCGCCGCGACCGGTGCGGGGAGCCAGTCGCGCTCCTCGTCGCCGATGCCGCACTCGAAGGGCGGGATCACCAGGGTGTCCGCGGTCGCGATCGCTTCGGCGCCGTGCTCGACGTTGATCGTGAAGTCGGCGCTGGTGCGGACCGGGGCTCCGTCGACGCTGCAGGTGATCACCTCGTACAGCGGAGAGCCGTCCGGGGCCTCCGCCGTACCGAAGATCCTTACCGGGATGGACAGTTCGAAGGGATAGACACCTTCGAGGGCGAGGACGACGACGCGGTGCGGTGAGCTGGCCATGGCCAGATCCTTCCACACTGTGGCCATCCGGCCACTCGAATGTGCGTGTCCGTTCGTCCAGGCTGATCCACATGACCACCACACAGACCGCCCCCACCATGAACGCCATCCGCCAGGAGACCCTGGGCGGCCCCGAAGTCCTGCGCCTCGTCGAGGTGGAGCGCCCCGCACCCGGCCCCTCCGAGGTCCTGGTCCGCGTCCACGCGGCCGGCGTCAACCCGACCGACTGGTGGCACCGGGCCACCGGCGGGCTGACGGGTGGTGCGCCCGTGCCGCTCGGCTGGGACGTCTCGGGGACGGTGGAGGAAGTCGGCCTCGGCGTCAGCACGTTCACGGTGGGCGACGAGGTGTACGGCATGCCGCTGCTGCCCCGGGCCGCGGGCGCCTACGCGGAGTTCGTCGTCTCCCCCGCCCGCCACCTCGCCCGCAAGCCCGCCGGGATCTCCCATGTGGAGGCCGCCGCCCTGCCCGTCGTGGCGCTCACCGCCTGGCAGACGCTGGTGGACGCGGCCGACGTACAGCCGGGGCAGCGCGTCCTGATCCACGCGGCGGCGGGCGGCGTCGGACACGTCGCCGTGCAGATCGCGAAGGCGCGCGGGGCGTACGTCATCGGCACCGCCCGCGCCGCCAAGCACGACTTCGTGCGCGCGCTCGGCGCCGACGAGGTGATCGACTACACGCGGACGCGGTTCGAGACCGCCGTCGCCGACATCGACATCGTGCTGGACGCGATCGGCGGGGAGTACGGCCCGCGCTCCCTCGAAACGCTGCGCCCCGGCGGCCTCGTGCTCTCGATCGCGTCACCGGCGGAGGTCGAACTGGCCCCGGTGGCCGCCCGTTCGGGCAAGCGCGCCGTCTTCACGATCGTCGAGCCCGACCACGCCGGCCTCGACGAGATCACCGCGCTCGTCGAGGCGGGCAGCCTCCGCGTCGCGATCGACACGGTGCTGCCGCTCGCGCAGGCGGCGAAGGCGCATGAGATCGGCGAGTCGGGCCGTACGACAGGCAAGATCGTCCTCACGGTGGCCTGAGCGTGCGGGCTACTTCCGCAGGCCGATCTCCGTGCAGTCCGTCGCGAACTTCGCCGTGCAGATCTGCTTGACCGTGTAGATGCCGTCGGCGACCACGGTGGTCTTGACGTTGGCCTTCGTCAGGGTGACCACGGGGATCATCCGGTAGAGGACGCCCTTCTTCGTGGGGCTGTCGATCGTGTCGGCGGCGAGTGCCTCGAACTCGAAGTTCCGGCCCTGCGCCTTGAGCACGGCCATCTCGGCGGCGGCGGACGCCTCGTCCGGATACGGCTTGTAGACGGTCATGTACTGCTCGCCCGAGATGACCCGCTGCACGCCCGCGAGTTCCGCGTCCTGGCCGGTGACCGGCGGGATCTCGTCGACGCCCGCGTCCTTCAGGGCGTTGATCACGGCGCCCGCCAGGCCATCGTTGGCGGCGTACACGGCATCGATGTCATGCGCACCGACGAGGGCGATCGCCTTCTTCATGTTGGCCGCGGCGTTCTCCGCCTTCCAGTCCTTGGTGTCGTACGACTTCACGATCTGGACGCTGCCCTGGAGTTCGGAGAGGGCGCCCTGCTTGAACTGGGCCGCGTTCGGGTCGGAGGGCGAGCCGTTCATCATCACGACCTTGCTGCTGGACGCATGGGAGCCCAGCGCCTTCAGGATCGCCCCGCCCTGCGCCTCGCCGACCAGCTCGTTGTCGAACGAGACGTACGCGTCGATCGGCCCCTCGGCCAGCCGGTCGTACGCGATGACGGGGATGCCCGCGTCCTGGGCCGCCTTCACGCCGCTCGCGATGGACTTGGAGTTCACCGCGTCGAGCAGGATCGCGTCGACCTTGTCGTCGATCATGCGCTGGAGCTGGCTCTTCTGCTTCTTCTCGTCCGACGCGGCGTTGGCGTACTCGACCTTCCCCTGGCCGTCGGTCAGCTTCGCGACCTGCTTCTTGATGATGGGGTAGTCGAACTTCTCGTAACGCGAGTTCTCCGTCTCCGGAAGGAGCAGACCCACCGTGACATCGTTTCCCTTCGTGGGACCGGCCGTGCCCTTGCCGCCGTCACCGAACGCGTCGATGGCCGAGCAGGCGGACAGGGAGAGGGCCGCCGCCGAGGAGACCAGGGCTATGGCCGTACGACGCAGACGGACATGGTGGTTCTGAGGGGTGTTACGGGTGTTCACAACACGTGCCTTCCGGACAAGGGCGCAGCGCTGCGACCCAGGTGGCTGAAAGCCAACGCCGCCTTCACGCCACCGTCAAGAGGCAGCCACTTAACGAGACAGAAAAGAACATTCCGTGCTTCCCGTGTGACGACGGCGCCGAGTGGAACCTCCCGCTCCGCCCGCTCTCACCGTGCGCGCTGCCGCACCCACGGAGTGACCTGCGCCTTCCCGGTGTTGCCCAGGTCGATGAGCTCGCCGGAACTCACGGTCTGCGCCGCGTCCCCGGCCGCCGGGGCGATCCGCAGATAGCGGCCGACGGTGGCGGTCACGGTCGCATCCGTCACCGTGTTCCGCCAGACCACCGACGACGAGGCGCTCTCACCGGAGAGCAGGGTGACGGGGGCGGGCTTCTTCTCGTACGGCGAAGGCGTCGCGGCCGGGGTGACCGGCTTGCGGTCCGCGTCCAGGATGCGCAGGTCCGGGTAGCCGTTCAGGGCGAGCGGACGGCCACCGCAGTTGGTGAGCGTGAATCCCATGGCACGCAATCCCATCGCGGCGTTCACCCGCTCCGGCGTGATGACCAGCCCCTGCTTCCCCGTGCAGTCGACGCCCGCCGCACCTGGCGAGGTGTCCCTGGAGGCCTGCGGAAGCGTGGGCTTCCCGTCGGGACCCGTCGGCAGCGGATCGGCATGCACCCGGAAGTCCGTGGCCGAGGCCGAGGGACGCCCACCCGATTCGTCCGCCGTCGGCACCCCTTCGCCGGGGGGTGTACAGGCCGTCGCCCCTGCCGCGGTGAGCACCGCGAGAGCGGCGAGGGCGGGCACGGACCGCCGTATCGAAATCATCACGCCCCCGATCATTCCATTGCCGCCCCTCCACCCCCATGAAAAGATCACCTCCGGCGCTCCCCCCACACCCTGGTGCCACAGAGACCAGCCGAGAGCAGCCCTCCCTCTATGACCATGCGTCTGCGCACCGCCCTGCTGACGGCGGGCGTCACCGTCGCCGGCGGACTCGCACTGCCGGCTGCCGCCGAGGCCGCGACCGTGACGTGCAAGCCGAACTACTTCACGCGGACCTTCTACGCGAACACGAGCCTCTCCGGCACCCCGAAGAAGACCGACTGCGACGACGCGATCAACCAGAACTACGGCTCGGGCTCGCCCCTTTCGGGCATCGCGAAGGACAACTGGTCCATGCGCTGGTCCCTGTCGCGCGACTTCGGCTCCGGCGGCCCCTTCGCCTTCACGGCCGAGTCGCAGGACGGGATCCGGGTCTACCTCGACGGTGTACGCAAGATCGACCTCTGGAAGAACGTCTCGACGACCCAGAGGAAGACGCTCAACCTCACGATCCCCAAGGGCAAGCACACCCTCCGCATCGACTTCGCAGCCTGGACGGGCAACGCGAACGTCAAGTTCACCTACGCGCCCAGGACTTCGGCGACGTACGACACGACGGCGCCGCTCACCCCGGCGGGCATCAAGGCGGTGTACAGCACCACCACCCGCAAGGCGACGGTCAGTTGGGCCAAGAGCCCGGAGATGGACCTCGCGGGCTACCGCGTGTACCGCCGTCTCCAGGGCACGACGACGTACACGAGGGTCGCGCAGACCACCGCCACCTCGTACGCCGACGCCACACCCGCCACCGGCCAGGTCTTCTACTACGAGGCCCGCGCCTACGACAAAGCCGGCCGCGAATCCACCGGCACCGCGGACCTGCCCGTCGCCACCGTCGACAAGACCGCGCCCGACCGGGTGCTCGGCCTGTCCGCGCTGGGCACGACCGCCGGCAACTCCCTCACCTGGCGGGCCTCCTCGACGGACGTCCATCACTACGAGGTCTGGGCGGCGCCCTCCGGACAGCCTGATCCTGACGGGCCCGCGCTCGTCCTCGGCACGTCCTACGCGGACACCGTCGCCGACGCCGGGACGGCCTACACGTACACCGTGCACGCGATCGACGGCGCGGGGAACATCTCCCCGGTCTCCGACCCCGTGACCGTCACACGCCCCGGGGCATCCACCGCACCCGCCCCGTCCGCGGTACAGGGCGAGCCCGTCGACGCGCTCACCCACCTCGTCTGGACGCCGGCGGCGGACCCCGACACGGCGGTCACCGGCTTCCGCGTCTATCGCCGGACCAGCGCCACGGGCGCCTGGACCCTCCTGGGCAGTGCCGGGGCATCGGACACGTCGTACGACGACCGCTCCGCCCCGCAGGGCAGTGCGTACTACTACGTCGCCGCCGTCGACCAGCAGGGGGCCGAGTCCGTGCCCTCCCCCGCGGCCACCGTCGACCGCCTCACCCCGGCCACCGCGACCGGGCCGCTCCCGCCGCGGCTGACGCTGGTCTCGTCGGGGACCACCCGTTCGCCGATCACCGTCACGGTCAAGCCCGGTGCAGGCGACGAGAAGCGGTTGCTGCGCGGGTACGCCTGGAACATCTCCGGTGCCTGCGGCGACAGTGGGCTCGGTGGGATGGCGACGACGTCCACCATCACCTGGACTCCCCCGTACAACGGTCCCTGCATGATCTCCGTCTTCGCCGTGGACGTCTATGGGCGCAGCGGCGCGCAGGGCAGCGGGCTGGAGTTCATGGTCAACCGCTGAGCGATACGCGAAAGGGCCGGAGAGTCGAGAGACTCTCCGGCCCTTTCCGCGTGCATGACGCACGGTGATCCGCGCTAATCCTTGGGCCTCTTGGGCCGCCACACCACCAGCGCGCTCGCCTGCTGCACGTCCTGGTACGGGACCAGGTCCCGCCTGTAGGACGCGTGCACCTGCGCCTCGCGCTGCTGCATCGCCGCCGCCGCACCCTCGACGGCGGAGGACAGTTCGGCCACCCTCGCCTGCAGGGCCGCGACCTGGTTCTCCAGCTCGATGATGCGCTTGATGCCCGCCAGGTTGATGCCCTCGTCCTGCGACAACTGCTGCACGGCGCGCAGCAGTTCGATGTCGCGGGCCGAATAGCGCCGGCCCCGCCCGGCCGTGCGGCCGGGGGAGACCAGGCCGAGACGGTCGTACTGGCGGAGGGTCTGCGGGTGCAGACCCGAGAGCTGAGCGGCGACCGAGATGACGTACACCGGTGACTCGTCGGTCAGTTCATAGGGGTTGCGTCGTCGGCCGTCCATCTCATGCTCCCTTCGCGGCCTCGAACAGCTCCGCCCGCGGATCGGTATCCGCGGTCGCCTCGCGGTACGACTCCAGCGCTTCGCGCGCCTTGTCGTCCAGCTCGGCGGGTACGGCGACCTCGACGGTGACCAGCAGGTCCCCGCGGGTGCCGTCCTTGCGTACGGCGCCCTTGCCGCGGGCGCGCATCGTGCGCCCGTTGGGGGTGCCGGCCGGGAGTTTCAGCGTGACCGGGGGGCCGCCCAGCGTGGGGACCTTGATCTCGCCGCCGAGCGCCGCCTCCGTGAAGGTGACGGGCACCGTGACAGTGAGGTTGTCGCCCTTGCGGCCGAAGACCGGGTGGGAGTCGACATGGACGACGACGTACAAGTCGCCCGCCGGGCCGCCCCGTTCACCCGGAGTGCCCTTGCCGCGCAGCCGGATCCGCTGGTTGTCGGTGACACCGGCGGGGATGCGGACCTGCATCGTACGAGACGACTTGGCGCGGCCCGAGCCCTTGCAGACGTCGCAGGGGTTCTCGGCGATGAGGCCGCGGCCCTTGCAGTCCACGCACGGGTCGGTGAGCGAGAAGCCGCCGCCGGAGCCGCGCGAGACCTGGCCGGTGCCGACGCAGGTCGGGCACACGCGGGGTGTGCCGTTCTTGTCGCCGGTGCCCGAACACGCCTTGCAGGGAGCCTGCGAGGACATCCGGAGCGGGACCGTCGCCCCGTCCACCGCCTCGGTGAAGCTGAGCGTCACCTCGGACTCGATGTCCTGGCCGCGGCGCGGCTGGACCCGCTGGCCCGTACCCGCGCCGCCCCGGTTGAAGAGGCCCCCGAACACGTCCCCGAGTCCGCCGCCGAAGCCGCCCGCGCCCTGGCCCTGCCCCTGTCCGGCCCCGCCCTGGGCGCCTCCGAAGAGGTCGCCCAGGTCGAAGTTGAAGGAGCCGCCGCCGGCGCCCGGGCCGGGCCTGAACCCGCCGTTGCCGAAGAGAGCACGCGCTTCGTCGTACTCCTTGCGCTTCTTGGGGTCCCCGAGGATGTCGTTCGCCTCGGAGATCTCCTTGAAGCGGTCTTCCGCCTCGGCATTGCCCTTGTTGGCGTCCGGGTGGAACTCGCGGGCGAGCTTCCGGTACGCCTTCTTGATCTCGGCCTCGGTGGCGTCCTTCGGGACGCCGAGGACCTTGTAGTAGTCCTTCTCAACGAAGTCCTTGGTACTCATCAGCGACGTCCCTCCTTCCGGTCGACCGATACCGCTGTGCTGTCAGCCCTCTTCGGGGCCATTGGTGTCCTCGTCGGACGACGCGGACGCCGCTTCGTCCTTGGCCGGAGAACCCGGCTGGGGCTCCGCCACCGCGACGCGCGCGGGACGGATGGTGCGCTCCCCGAAGCGATACCCCGGCTGCAGGATCGCGACGCACGTCGTCTCGGTGACGTCGGGCGCGTACGAGTGCATCAGGGCTTCGTGGATCGTCGGGTCGAAGGGCTCGCCCTCCTTGCCGAACTGCTGGAGGCCCATCTTGGCGATGACCGTCTCCAGCGACTCGGCGACCGACTTGAAGCCGCCCACCAGCTCGCCGTGTTCACGGGCGCGGCCGATGTCGTCGAGGGTCGGAAGGAGCTCGGACAGGAGCGTCGCGACAGCGAGCTCCTTGACCGTGACCCGGTCCCGCTCCACACGGCGGCGGTAGTTCTGGTACTCCGCCTGCAGTCGCTGGAGGTCCGCGGTGCGCTCGTTGAGCGCGGTACGCACCTGGTCCAGCTGGGCAGTCAGAGCGATGTCCTGTGCTGCGTCCCCGGCCGGGGCCGCCGGGCCCGACTCCTTCTCCGCGTTCACGGAGTCGGTGTCGGACTCGGCAGCGTTCGGCTCGGCGTCCGAGGGGTTGGCGCCGGAGGGGACGTCGGGCTTCTCGTCGAAGCCCGGAGTCTCCTCGGTCATGCGGCGCCACCCTTGCCGAAGTCGGGCTTCTCGTCGTCCACGATCTCGGCGTCGACGACGTCGTCCGCGGCGTCGGCGGCCTGCTCGGCGCCCGGGGCGTCACCGGCAGCGGCGGCACCCTGGTCGGCGTTGGCGTACATCGCCTGGCCGAGCTTCTGCGAGACGGCGGCGACCTTCTCGGTGGCCGTACGGATCTCGGCGGTGTCCTCACCCTTGAGCTTCTCCTTCAGCTCGGTGAGGGCCTCCTCGACCTCGGTCTTGACGTCGCCCGGGACCTTGTCCGCGTTGTCCGCGATGAACTTCTCGGTCTGGTAGACGAGCTGCTCGCCCTGGTTACGGGACTCGGCGGCCTCGCGGCGCTTGTGGTCCTCGTCCGCGTACTGCTCGGCCTCTTCGCGCATCCGGTTGACCTCGTCCTTCGGCAGCGAGGAGCCACCGGTGACGGTCATCTTCTGCTCCTTGCCCGTGCCGAGGTCCTTGGCCGTGACGTGCATGATGCCGTTGGCGTCGATGTCGAAGGCGACCTCGATCTGCGGGACACCGCGCGGGGCCGGCGGCAGACCGGTCAGCTCGAACATCCCGAGCTTCTTGTTGTACGCCGCGATCTCGCGCTCGCCCTGGTAGACCTGGATCTGGACGGACGGCTGGTTGTCCTCGGCCGTCGTGAAGATCTCGGAACGCTTGGTCGGGATCGTGGTGTTGCGCTCGATGAGCTTGGTCATGATCCCTCCCTTGGTCTCGATACCGAGGGACAGCGGGGTCACGTCGAGGAGCAGGACGTCCTTGACCTCACCCTTGAGCACACCGGCCTGAAGGGCTGCGCCGATGGCGACGACCTCGTCCGGGTTGACGCCCTTGTTGGCGTCCTGGCCACCGGTGAGCTCCTTGACGAGCTCGGCGACGGCCGGCATACGGGTCGAGCCACCGACGAGAACGACGTGGTCGATCTCGCTGAGCGCGATGCCCGCGTCCTTGATGACGTTGTGGAACGGCGACTTGCACCGGTCCAGAAGGTCGGCCGTGAGCTGCTGGAACTGGGCGCGCGTGAGCTTCTCGTCCAGGTGCAGCGGGCCCTCGGCGGACGCCGTGATGTAGGGCAGGTTGATCGTCGTCTCGGTGGACGAGGACAGCTCGATCTTCGCCTTCTCCGCGGCCTCGCGGAGACGCTGGAGAGCCATCTTGTCCTTGGCGAGGTCCACGCCGTGACCGTTGGCGAACTGCTTCACCAGGTAGTCGACGACGCGCTGGTCCCAGTCGTCACCACCGAGGTGGTTGTCACCGTTGGTGGCCTTCACCTCGACGACGCCGTCACCGATCTCCAGGAGGGACACGTCGAAGGTGCCGCCACCGAGGTCGAAGACGAGGATCGTCTGGTCGTCCTTGTCGAGGCCGTACGCCAGGGCTGCGGCGGTCGGCTCGTTGACGATGCGCAGGACGTTGAGGCCCGCGATCTCGCCGGCCTCCTTCGTCGCCTGGCGCTCCGAGTCGTTGAAGTACGCCGGGACGGTGATGACCGCGTCGGCCACCTTCTCGCCCAGGTACGCCTCGGCGTCGCGCTTGAGCTTCTGCAGGATGAAGGCGCTCATCTGCTGCGGGTTGAAGCTCTTGCCGTCGAGGTCGATCTTCCAGTCGGTGCCCATGTGGCGCTTGACGGAACGGATCGTCCTGTCGACGTTCGTGACTGCCTGGCGCTTGGCGACCTCGCCGACGAGCACCTCGCCGTTCTTGGCGAAGGCGACGACGGACGGCGTGGTCCTGGCGCCCTCTGCGTTGGTGATGACGGTGGGCTCGCCGCCTTCAAGAACACTGACGACGGAGTTAGTGGTGCCCAGGTCGATGCCGACCGCACGTGCCATGGTGAATCCTCCAACAGACTGACTTGAGTGGAACTGACTCAAGGATGCATGAGAGATCCCAGCGCGTCAACAGAGCTGAGTCGACCCCACTCAACTTTTATCCACGCCTTATGCGCAACTAGTCATTCCCCCTGGTCAGGAGGGTGGCCACCTCGCCGGTCAGCTGGTCGAGGTCCTCGGCGCAGGCCTGGAGGACGTCGTACGGCTGCCCCCACGGATCGGTGATCCCGTCCACCGACGCCGGCACGGGCGCCACCGCGCCCCGCTGCCCCGCGTCCCCGCCGAGCCTCAGGAACTCCTTCAACGTGAAGCACCGCCGCAGCGACACGGGCGAGAGCCGTACCGCCGCCTCGCGGTGCTCGCGCTCCATCCCGAGTACGAGGTCCGCCCCGGCCACCATCGCCGCGGTCAGCCTGCGCGAGGTGAACTCCCCGCCTTCACCGCCCAGTTGACGGAGAACAGACCGGGTGGCGGGATCCATTCCCACCCGCTCGTCGGCCTCGGTGCCCGCGCTGTGCACCCGGGCCCCGGGCAGCTTCGGCGCGAGCAGGCGCTCGGCGAGGACGGAGCGGTGCATGTTGCCCGTACAGACAAAGAGAACGGTCAGTTCGCGGTCACGGTCTTCAGCCATGCGTACGTCTCCTCGATGCCGTCGCGCAGGGAGATCTCCGGCTTCCAGCCGAGAGCGCTGATGCGGGTCACATCGAGCAGTTTGCGCGGGGTGCCGTCCGGCTTGGTGGTGTCCCAGGTGATGGTCCCGCGATAGCCCACGACCCCGGCGACCAGGGAGGCGAGCTCGCTCAGGGCCAGGTCCTCGCCGGTGCCGACGTTGACCGGGTCGTCGCCGTCGTACTGCTCCAGTAGGAAGAGGCAGGCCCGTGCCAGGTCGTCGGTGTGCAGGAACTCGCGGCGCGGGGTGCCGCTGCCCCAGTGGGTGATCGACGGCGCCCCGCCCAGGTGCGCCTCGTGGGTGCGGCGGAGCATCGCCGGGAGGACGTGCGAGGTGCGCGGGTCGAG
The DNA here is from genome assembly GCF_040654175.1 of Streptomyces sp. NPDC050738. Taxonomy (NCBI): domain Bacteria; kingdom Bacillati; phylum Actinomycetota; class Actinomycetes; order Kitasatosporales; family Streptomycetaceae; genus Streptomyces; species Streptomyces sp. NPDC050738. Next base: position 321,265 of record NZ_JBFAHN010000001.1, read on the forward strand.
GTTGTCGTGCGGGCCGTAGAGGTTGGTGGGCATCGCGGAGATGTACGGGAGGCCGTACTGGCGGCGCAGCGCCTGGATGTGCAGGATGCCGGCGATCTTGGCAATGGCGTACGCGTCGTTGGTGGGCTCCAGCGCACCCGTGAGCAGCGCCGATTCGGGGATCGGCTGGGGGGCGTGCTTGGGGTAGATGCAGCTGGAGCCGAGGAGGAGGAGCCGCTCGACGCCGTACTCGCGGGCCGCGTCCAGGACGTTCAGCTGGATGCGGAGGTTGTCGGAGAGGAAGTCGACGGGGCGCGCGGCGTTGGCCGCGATGCCGCCGACGCGGGCGGCCGCGAGGATCACGACGGCCGGGCGCTCGGCGGCGTACAGGGCGCGGACCGCGTCGCGGTCGCGCAGGTCGAGCTCGGCGGAGGTGCGCAGGAGCAGGTCGGTGAAGCCCTCGCGCCCCAGCTCCCGTACGACGGCCGAGCCGACCAGGCCGCGGTGGCCCGCGACATGGACGCGGGCGTGGCGGTCCAGTGGGCGGCGGGTCACTTCGCCTCCTCCTGGACGGACTCCGCGCGCGGGCGCGGCGGGGTGGCGAGCTGCTGGTCGGCCGTGGGGTCGCCGTAGCCGTAGCCGTATCCGGCGCGCTTGGAGAGCGGCGCCATGGAGAAGACCGTCCCCAGCGTGCGCCCGCCGACCGTGCGCAGGGCGTCGGCCGCGGCATTGACCCGGTCGCGGGGCGTCTTTCCCGCCCGTACGACCAGGATCGCGCCCTGGGCGAGCGGCGCGAGGCCCACGGTGTCGGCGACGGGCAGGAGCGGGGCGGTGTCGACGATGACGATCTCGTAGAGGTCGGCGAGTTCGCGCAGGATCTCGCCCATCCGCTCCGAGGCGAGCAGCTCGGTGGGGTTGGGCGGGATCGGCCCGCTGGTCAGTACGGCGAGACGCCCTGCGGCCTGCTGCATGACGTCCTCGGCCCGCGCCTGGCCGATGAGCACGCTGGTCAGCCCCGCGTCCTGGACGAGCCCGAAGGTGCGGGCCACGCACGGCCGCCGCAGGTCGGCGTCGACCAGACAGACGGAGGTGCCGGTCTCGGCGATCGAGAGCGCCAGGCCGGTGGCCGTGCTGGTCTTGCCCTCGCCCGGCAGCGAGCTGGTGACGACGACGACCCGGGGCCTGTCGTCGCCCTGGGCGAACTGCGCGAACTGCAGATTGGTCCGCAGGTGGCGGAAGGCCTCGGCGCGCGCGGTGTGCCCGGTGACGACCGCGGTCAGCGGCAGGCCGTCGTCCTGCTTCTCGTACGGAATCGATCCGAGCGGTGCCAGACCCGTGCTCTCGGCCAGCGCGTCGGCCGACTTGAAGGTGGTGTCGAGGATCTCGCGCAGCAGCGCGGTCCCGGCGCCGAGCAGCAGCCCGGCGAGCAGCCCGGCGGCGAGGTTGAGGCCGGGGCGCGGGCTGACGGGGGTGGTGGGGACGGCGGCGGTCTGGGTGACGCCGAGTTTCACCGCCGACTTCTCCGAGCCGTCCGGGGTCTCGAGCCGCTCCACGACGTCGGCGAAGCGCACGGCCACCGCGTCCGCGGTCTCGGCGGCCCGTCGGGGGTCGGTGTCGCCGACGGTGATGTCGATGAGGACGGTGCCCAGCGGCGCCTCCGCGGTGATGCGGCCCGCCAGCTGCTCGGGGGTCGCGTCGAGGTGGAGGGCGTTGACGACGGGGGCGGTGACCTGACGGCTCGTCACGATCGCGGCGTACGACTGGACGCGTGCCAGCGAGAAGCTGCTGCCCTGCTGGAGCTGGGCGGTGTCGTTGCCCGGTCCGTCGCCGCCGCCGCCCGCGCGGGCCGAGACGAAGAGCTGGACCTGCGCCTGGTAGACGGGCGTGGTCATGGCGGTGGCCGCCCACCCGGCGGCGACGCCGAGCAGGACACAGGCGACGACGGCGGGCCAGCTGCGGGCCAGCGCTCGCAGAATGCTCCGGAGTTCCAAGCTGTGCACCTCATCGGGTCGTTCGGGGGAGCGCGCCCGGCCAGGCTAGACACATATATGGCATTTGTCCGGCAATGATGAAGCGCTCGTCGAGCCGAGGAGTCCCGCGTGGAACCACCCCAGATCGCCGTACTGATGACCAGCCACAACCGGCGCGAGAAGACCCTCTCCGCGCTCACCGCCCTGGCCGCGCAGCGCGGCACCTCGGCGGTGGTCCGCACCCACCTCGTCGACGCGGGCAGCGGCGACGGCACGGCGGGGGCGGTCCGCGCGGCGCACCCCGGCGTCGACGTCATGGAGACGGGCCCACACGTCTACTGGGGCCACGGCATGCGCCTGGCCAGCCGCAACAGCAGGATGTCGGGCTCCCCGCACTGGGACCACCAACTCTGGCTCAACGACGACGTGGTGCTCGACGCGGACGCCGTCGCCGTCCTCCTGGACACGGCGGCCGAGGTCGGCGGGGACGCGGTGATCGTGGGCGCGACGAGGGCCCACGGCTCCCCCGCCACCACCTACTCCGGCCGCACGGGCCGCACCCTCGCCCTGGTCGAGCCGACCGGCCGGCCCGAGCCCTGCGACACGTACAACGGAAACGTCGTCCTGGTCCCCCGCTCGGTGCGCGACCGCATCGGCGACATCGACAAGGTCTTCCGCCACGGCATGGGCGACTACGACCACGGCCACCGCGCCCGCCGCGCCGGCATCCCCGCCTACGTCACCCCGCGCCACATCGGCACCTGCGACCGCAACCCCCCGCTGACCGGCTCCCGCGAGCCGGGCATCGGCGTACGCGAGGCGCTGCGCCGCGTCACCTCGCAGCGCGAACTGCCGCCGCGCCAGTGGTGGGTGTACTGCGCGCGGCACACCGGGGTGCGGGCGCCGGTGCTGATGCTCTCGCCGTACGTGAAGACGGCGGCGCGGGCGGCGGTGGGGCGGTGACGACCCTGCCGCCGCCCGGCCCTGCCCGGACCGGGAGCGTGCGGGCCCGGAGCGTGCGGGCAGCGCCCGGGTACGGCGCGGCGGTCGCGGTCGCCGGGGCCGGGGCCGCGCGGGCCGGTACGTCCGGAGCCGGTGTCCGTATCGGCGTCGCGCTGCTGTGGGCCGTCGGGCTCGGGACCACCGCCGTCGCACCGCTCTTTCCGCACTTCACGGCGACGACCACCGACGCGGATCTCGCCGCGCCCCTGCTCGGCAGCGGCGCGCTGGCCCTCTCCCAGGGGGTGCTCCTGCTGGTCGCCGGTCTCGCGGCCGTCGCCGTGCTGCTCCGGCTGGGCACGCGGGCCACCGACGGGACGGTGGGCGCGCTGCCCGGCAGGCATCTCGCCCTGGCGGCCGCCGCGTTCGCGCTGGGCCCCGTCCTGTCCGGGCTGTTCGGGCGGCACGGCGGGCTGGTCGTCACGGCCGCCTTCGCCCCGCTGCTCTTCGCCGCGCTCCACCTCTCCCCCCGGCTGCCCTTCGCCCGCGTACTGCGCATCCTGCGCGTCGTGCTGCGCTGTTACGTGTGGGGCAGCCTGATCGCCGCTGTCACCGCCCCGGCCTGGGCCTTCCTCCAGCCCGTCGCCGGGGCCCGTAGCCGCGACTATCTCGGCCTGGAATGGGGGCAGTTGATGGGCCTGTCGCCCAACCCCAACCTGCTGGGCCCGCTCGCCGCCGCCGCATTCCTCCTCGAAGTCGCCCCCGTGGCCCGGGGACGCGCCTGGCCGGTGCACGCGGCGACCGCCCTGACCGCCGTCGTGCTGACCCAGTCCCGTACCGCCTGGCTCTGCGCGGGCACCGTCCTTCTCCTGCACACCGCCTGGCGCCGGGTCCCCGCCCGTGCCCTGCTCGCCCTCCTGGCGGCAGGCGCCGCCGGCCTGCTGCTCCTGACGACGGCCCCCGCACAGACCGCACTCGCCCAGGCCGCCACCGGCCGCGACTACGCCCAGCTGAACGGCCGCACCCGCGCCTGGTCCCTCGCCTACGCGGAGTTCGCGCGCGACCCGCTCCTCGGCTACGGGCCCGGCCTCTTCGGCCCCGCCCACCGCCGGACCCTGTTCGGCACCGCCGACTCTTGGATCGGCCAGGCGCACAACCAGCTGATGCAGACCCTCGGCGACTCGGGCCTGATCGGTCTCACCGGCCTCCTCCTGCTGCTCACCGCCCTCGTGGTGCAGGCCCGCCGCACCTCGCCGGCCACCCGCGGCCTGTCCACGGCGCTGGTCGCGCTGCTCCTCGTGCACTGCACCTCGGAGTCCCCGCTGCGTGGTCTCGGGGGGCTCTCGGCCACGGTCCTGCTGCTCACCGTCGTGTGGTGCGTACTGCTCCACGGCTCAACCCCCGCCCCTCCGGACCAGGAGTCACCATGCCCGCCACCCGCACAGCGCTGATCACCGGCATCACCGGCCAGGACGGCTCGTACCTGGCCGAACTCCTGCTCTCCAAGGGCTACGTGGTGCACGGCCTGATGCGCCGCTCCTCCACCTTCTCCACCACCCGCATCGACCACCTCTACCAGGACCCGCACGACCCGGACGCCCGCCTCCACCTGCACTACGGGGACCTCGCCGACGGCTCGCGCATCGCCACGCTCCTGGAGCGCATCCAGCCCGACGAGGTCTACCACCTGGCCGCCCAGTCGCACGTCCGCGTCTCTTTCGACGAGCCCGAATTCACCGGTACGACAACGGGGTTGGGCACCACCCGCCTCCTCGAAGCCATCCGCATGACCGGCCTGCCCTGCCGCTTCTACCAGGCGTCCAGCTCCGAGATGTTCGGCACGAGCGCCCCGCCCCAGGACGAGCGGACCCCCTTCCACCCCCGCTCCCCGTACGCCGCCGCCAAGGTCTACGCGTACTGGATCACCCGCAACTACCGTGAGGCGTACGGCATTCACGCCGTCAACGGCATCCTCTTCAACCACGAGTCCCCGCGCCGCGGCGAGACCTTCGTGACCCGCAAGATCGCCCGCGCGGCCGCCCGGATCGCGCGCGGCGAGCAGGAGTTCCTGCACCTGGGCAATCTGGAGGCGCGCCGCGACTGGGGGTACGCGCCCGAGTACGTCGACGCGATGTGGCGCATGCTCCAGACCGCCACCCCCGACGACTACGTGGTCGCCACCGGCACCAGCTGCAGCGTCCGCGACTTCCTCACCTTCTGCTTCGAGCGCGCGGGCCTGGACTGGGAACGCCATGTCCGGTTCGACGAGCGGTACTTGAGGCCCTCCGAGGTCCCCGACCTGATCGGCGACGCGTCGAAGGCGGACCGCGAGCTGGGCTGGCGCCCGACCGTCCTCGCCCCGGAACTGGCCCGCATCATGACGGACGCGGAGCTCCACGCGGAGGCGGAGGCGGTCCGGTGACCCCGCCGCTCGTCCTGCAGCTCTCCAACGACCGCGCCGCGGGCCCCCGTCCGAGCTTCGGCCCCGCCTTCGCCGCGCTCGCCGCCGCGGGCGAGCTCCGCCACACCGCCGCCGTGCCCCTCGCCCTGCTCCCGATGGGCCGCGAACCGGCGCTGCGCGCCCTGACCCGTATCGCCGCGGCCACCCGCCCCGACGTCGTCCTCGTCCAGTCGCCCGGCTCCTTCCCCTGGCTGCCCGACGACGTCGCGGCCCTCCTGCGCGCCGCGGGATCCCCGCACGTCGTGCTCTGGGAGGGCGATGCCTGGGGCGGCCGCAAACCGCTGCCGGCCGGCACCGCGGCCTGGCTGGCGCACGCGGACGCGGCGTTCAGCGTGGCGCTCGGCGAGCAGGCCGCCCTGTTCGCCCGGCACACGCGCGCCCCCGTGCGCTACATCCCGAACACCGTCCCCGGCCATCTGTGCACGGACGCACCCGTGCCGGACCTGGAGTCCGCGGCGTACGACACCGTGCACATCGGCGGCAGTTACGTACGCCTCGGCCTCTTCGAGCGCGTCGACGACGCCCGCGACCGCAGGCGCGCGGTCGCGGCGGTGCGCAGGCTGCGCGGGGTACGGACCGCGGTGTACGGCGCGGGCTGGCGCGGTGCCGGGGCGCTGGGCCCGCTCCCCTTCGACCGGCAGGTGCACACCATCCGCACCGCACGCCTCTCCTTCAACTGGGACCACTTCCGCCGCCACCCCGGCTTCTTCTCCAACCGGCTCCCGATCAGCCTGTACGCGGGCCGGGTCCACGTCACCTCCCGCGTCCTGGACGCGCCGTGGCTGCCGGGCCCGGAGCACGGCCTGCACCAAGTCGCGACCCCGGGTGAACTCGCGTCACGCACAAGGGAGTTGCTCTCCTCAGATCCCGGCCAACTGCACCGTGCGGGACTGGCGGCCAGGGAGTGGGTCCAGGACCGCCTCACCAACGAGAACGCCCTGCGCCACATGCTCACCGGCCCGCTCGGCATCCCCGCCCCGCCAGCCGACCCCTGGCACCACTTCGCCGACGCCCCGGCAGCCCGCGTATGACCGTCACCGCCGGCACGGCCGCCCCCCGCCACACCGTCCTGCACGGCCTCACCTGGAATTACGCGGGCTCCGCCGCCGCCATGGCCGTCCAGCTCGGCTGCACCGCGATCACCGCACGCCTCCTCGACCCCGCCGCCTTCGGTGCGTACGCCGCCGCCAGCAGCGTCACCGTCCTGCTCGGCTATCTGGCCAACTCGGGCCCCGCCACCTGCGTCCTGCGCGCCGAGCGCCTCACCGCACCCCTCCTGCGCTCCACCCTCGCCCTGGCCGCGCTCGCGGGCCTGGCCTGCTGCCTGGCGGCCCAGCTCGCGGTCCCCGTGCTCAACTCCCTCTGGAACAGCCCCCAGACGGCAGGCATGCTGCAGATCCTGGCCCTCCAGTTCCTGGTGCAGCCCGCGGCCCTGGTCGCGGTCGCCGCCCTGCGCAGAGCCGGCCTCCCCGGTGCGGCCGTCCGCGCCGAACTGGGCGGCCAGATCGGCGGCTCCGCGCTCGGCCTCTCGCTGCTGCTCGCCGGCTGGACCCCGTACGCGATCGCCGCTGTGCTCCCGCTCGGCGCCGCCCTCACCGCACTGGCGGCGGCCCGCCCGCTCCGGCGCGCCCAACTGCCGCCCGGCGAAGGGGTGTCCACGCGCGAACTCCTCGCCACGTCGACCTTCTTCACCGGCTACGGCCTGGTCCAGTCGGCCACCAACAACGCCCCGCTCTGGCTGGCCGCCACCACCCTCGGCGCCACCGCCACCGGCCACTACTCGCGCGCGGCCCTCCTCACCGGCATCCCGCTGACCGTCCTCGCCCAGGGCCTGAACCGGGCGGTCACCCCCACCCTGGCCGCCGCGCGTGTTCCTCCACAGGCTGTGTACGACGTCCTCTGCGCAGCCTCCGCCGCCGGCCTCATCGGCCTCGGCGCCCTGGCAGGGGCGGGCCCCGCCCTCCTGCTGCTCCTCCTGGGCCCCGCCTGGACCCAGGCCGCGCAGCTCGTGCCCGTACTGGCGGCCGGGGCGGCCTGCGCGATGCTCTGCTCCACCGGCAACTCCGTCGACACCGTACGGAAGGACACCGGCGCCCTCCTGCGTACGCAGCTCACCGCGATCGCCGCGGCCGCCGCCACCCTGGCGGCGGCCTGGACTCGCGCCGACCTCGCCCTGATCGCGGCGGCCACGCTCACGGCCCCCCTGGCGGGCCACGCGCTCCAACTCGCCCACTGGCACAGGACGCGCACGGTCGCGGTCGGCCGGCTCCTCGGAGCGCACGCGGTGCACGCGGCGCTGGGGACAGCCCTGGCGGTGGTGGCGCGGCTGGCCACGCACGGCCGTCTCACCTCTGCGGCGGCCCTCCTGATCTCGGTCGGTGCGCTCTGTACGCACTTCCGCGACCACGTCCCCCTCCTGGCGATGGCACGCACCCGACGCGCCCGGCCCGGAGCCCCGACAGGAACCCACTCCCACCCCCACCCCCACCCGTGAGGAACCCATGCACATCGGCCTCGCAGGCCCCGTCGACCTGGCGCCGCTCGCCCCCTGGCTGCCCGACCGCCTGCCCGCCGTCCACAGCGGCCCCTCCACCGGCTGGCTCGCACGGACCTGGCTGGAGCAGGGCCACCACCTCACCGTGTACGCGCTCAGCAGCGAGATCACCGCGCCACGGTTCTACGACGGCGAGCACCTGCGCCTCTCCCTCTCCCCCCAGCGCCCGCGCGCCCGCCACCGCGCCCTCGACCTCTTCCGCGCCGAACGCCACGCCCTGACCGCCGCGATGCGCGCGCACCCCGCCGACGTCATCAGCGCCCACTGGACCTACGAGTTCGCCCTCGCGGCGATCGCCTCAGGCCGCCCCGCCCTCGTCACCGCCCGCGACGCCCCCTTGCGCTGCGCCTGGGAGATGCGCTCCGCCTACCGCTGGCTGCGCCACTCCATGGCCGTACCCGCAGTACACCGAGCCACCGCGGTCAGCGCCAACAGCCCTTACGTTGCCACCCACTTGAGACGCTGCCTCGCCCTCCGCACCCCCATCGAACTCATCCCGAACGCGATCCGCTCCGACGAACTCCCCACCACCACGGCCCCGCCCCCCGCCGACACCCCGCTCTTCGCGTCGGCGGCCCAGGGCTGGGGCCGGCTGAAGAACACCGGCGCGCTGCTCCGGGCCTTCGCCCTCGTACGCGACCGACTGCCCCGCGCCCGCCTGCTCCTCCTCGGCGACGGACACGGCCCGCAGGGCCCGGCGCACGCCTGGGCCGAGCACCGCGGCCTGACCGGGAACGTCGAGTTCGCGGGCCCGCTCCCGCGCACCGAGATGCTCGACCGGCTGGCCGCCGAGGTCCATGTCCTGGTCCACCCGTCCCGCGTCGAGTCCTTCTCGATGATCTGCGCGGAGGCCATGGGCATCGGCATCCCGGTCGTCGCCGGGCGCTCGAGCGGGGCGGTGCCCTGGGTCGTCGGCGACTGCGGCGAACTCGTGGACATCACCAGGCCTCCGCAGATCGCCGCCGCGATGACCGCCCTCGCCCTGGATCCCGTCCGCCGCACGGCACTTGGCGCCGCCGGGGCCGAGCGCGTGCGGGCGCACTTCCCGCTCCAGGCCACAGCGGCGGCGTACGTCAGCTGGTTCGAAGCCCACCTCCCGCCCACCGCCTGACCCACCAGGAGTCGCCCGATGGACGCCCCACTAGTCCTGCACGTCAGCAACGAGCCCACCCCGCTCAACCCGCGCACCCGCTTCGCCCGCGCGTTCCGCGACCTCGAAGAACAAGGCCTGATCCGCTACGAGTGCGTGGTCCCGGCCGCCGGGGACAAGCTCCCCCACTGCGAGCAGCCCGACCTGCTCTTCGTCCAGTCCCCGCAGTCCTATCGCTGGTCCCGCCGCGAAGTCCTCGACTGGCTGTGGGAGGCGGGCACGCCCCCACTGGTCGTCTGGGAGGGAGATGCCTGGGGCGGGATCACCAAACCGCTGCGCGAGCGGAACCTGGCCTGGATGCGGTGCGCGGACGAGGTGTACAGCGTGGCCATGGGCCCGCAGGCGGCGCTGCTCAGGCGCGCCTGCAAGAGGCCCGTGCGCTACGTGCCCAACACCGCGCCCCGGCACTTCATCGACGACCACCGCGACCACCCGCCGAACGGCGTCGCGCTCATCGGCAAAAGGCTGACGTACCTCGGCGTCGAACTCATCCCGGGGGACCGCGAACGATACGCACTGGCACGGGAGTTGCAGCAACTGCCGGGAACACGGATCTCGCTGTACGGGTCGGGCTGGCGCGGCCCCGCCGCACGAGGACCCGTCCCCTTCCACGATCAGCTCGCCGTGATGCGCCAGGCCCTGATCACCGTCGGCTGGAACCGCTACCGCGACCACACCGGCTACTTCTCCGACCGCCTGCCCATCGCCCTGTGCGCGGGCCGCCCCCACGTGGGCTCCCGCCATCCAGGCCTCGACTGGCTGCCAGGACCCGACCGCGGGCTGCACCTCATGGACAGCCCGCGCGCCGCGGCGGACCGGGTCCGCGACCTGCTCACCCAGGACCCGGGCGAACTCCTGGACACGGCGGCGCAATTGAGCCGATGGGCGGCCGAGAGCCTCACCGAGACCCAGGCGCTCCTGCACATGCTCGGCCCCCACATCCCGCTCCCCGCACCGCCCGCCGACCCCTGGGCCGCCTTCGGCGAGGACTACGCGACGGGACGGTCCGAGCGGAGCTTCGCGAAGAGCTGACGCGCCTCGGGCTGTACGAGCTCGTCGCGGTCCGTGTCGCCCTCCGCCGCCTGCCGGGGCAGGGTGAGGAAGCGGGTGGCCGACGCGGAGACGCCCGACGACCGGCGCGCGAGCCCGTACAGCTCCCGGAGCGAGTCGAGTCCGGGGTCGCAGGTCAGCGAGGACGCGGCCGCGCGCAGCAGCGGGTAGGCGTGCGTCGGGTTGGAGAGCGTCCTCACGTTCAGGGACCGGTCCATCAGGGCGCGCATGAACCGCTGCTGCCGGCCCATCCGCTGGGTGTCGCTCCCGTCACCGACGCCCAGCCGGGTCCGTACGTACACCAGTGCCTGCGCCCCGTCGAGGCGTTGGTGTCCCGGCTTCAGGGTGATGCCGCTCTCCGGGTCGTGCACGGGCTGGTCGATGTCCATCTCGACCCCGCCGACGGCGTCCACCATCCGCTTGAATCCGGAGAACTCCACCACCGCATGGTGATCGACGCGGATCCCGGTGAGCTTCTCGAACGTACGGATCGTGCAGGCCGTCCCGCCGAACTGGAACGCCCAGTTGAACTGGGCGCGTTGAGCCTCGCTGCGGCCGCCTCCGGGCGTACGGCAGCTGGGGATGTCGACCAGCAGGTCGCGCGGCACGCTCATCAGCGCCGAGCGGCCGCTGTGCGGGGACGTGTGGAGCAGCATGGTGGTGTCGGCGCGTTCGCTGCCGACGCCCGCCTCCGCGTCGGAGCCGAGCAGGAGGATGTTCTGGGCCCGCCCGGGGCCGTGCTGTGGGCGGTCTGCCGCGACCTCTTCGAGCGCGCGGGTGGTGGCGTCGTCGGTGCGGATCCCGCCGTCGATGCGCTCGTACAACAGCCAGCCGGTGCCGGCCGCGGCGGCCAGGAGCAGCGTGGTGGCGATGGCGGCCAGCCGGATCCGCTTGCGGCGCTGCGCGCGTCGTTGTGGGTCGGGTGCGGTCCCAGAGGGCTCGGAGGGTCCAGAGGGATCAGAGGGTGCTGCGTCGTGCATAGGTGAGTCCTTCCACTCCGTCGGCGAATCTGCGGGCCATCTCCTCGACGGTGTAACGGGCCGCGTCCGCACGGCAGTTCGCGCTCATCGCCCACAGGCGTTCGGGGCGGGTGAGCAGTCCGGTGAGGGCATCGGCGTACGCGCCGGGGTCGCCGCCGTCCACGATCAGGGCGTTGCGGCCGTCCTCCAGGTACTCGAACTCCGGCCCGTGGGCGGCCTGTCGGGTCGTGACGACGGGCGCACCGAGTGCGAAGGAGTCGACCGCGACCAGGCCCACGGCGCCCGGCACCATCAGCACGTCGGCGACCGACCCGAGCCGCGCCTTCTCGGCGTCGGTCGCCGTGCCGACGTACCGGACGGGGCCACCCGCCCGCTCAGCCGCCTCGACGAGCGTCCGCTGGGCGCCGTCCCCCGCGACCAGCAGCCGGAATCCGGGCAGCTGTCCGGCCGCCGCCCGGGCCGCTGCGAGCAGGAACGGGATGCGCTTGGCCTGGTCGAGGCCTCCGACGTACAGCGCGGTACGCCCCTCGGTCAGCCCGTGATCGGCCCGCAGCGCGGCCTGCTCGTCCGGGGTCACCGCACCGCACGCGGCGGCCAGGGACGCGGTGTCGACGGCGTTGCGCACGACCGTGACGCGCCGCTCGGGAAACCCCTCGCCGATCACATGCCGGGCGCCCTGCTCCGTGTACGCGAAGAACCAACGGGCCCGGTTGGTGAGCAGCCGTTTCGCGGCCCGCAGCGGCGCGGAGGGCGTGCGGGTGTACGTGGATCCATGACCCCAGAGCCCGACGGGCGGCCCGCCGGGGCGCAGCAGCGGACGGTAGCTCTCCAGGCTGTGCAGCGACTGGCCGACGATCAGGGCGTCGCAGTCGTGGGCGAGCTCGCCGAGCCTGCGCCGTACGAGATGCCGCCCACCGAAGCTGAAGGTGCGCTGCGGGAGTTCGACCGCGCCGGGCAGCCCGTGCTGGTCGCCCCGGCTCACGTCCTTGCCCCAGGGGCGGCCGTGAGCGACCGTCAACTCGACGTCACGCGCGGCGAGTTCACGCCGCAGATGCTGGTAGAACGCGATCCGGTAGCCGGGTACGTACTGCTGGACGATCACGGCGTGCTTCACCGTGCGGACCTCGCGGCGGGCAGCGCTTCCTCACGGGCGGCCCGGTCCTCGCGGTCCTCGCGGAAGAGGACGATGTCGCACTGGAGCATCTGTCCGGTCCGCGGGTCGGTGAAGCCGGGGACGACCGACATCAGCGTCATCCCGAGCCGGGACTGCATCTGCTCCAGCGCGTCGTTGAAGAGCAGCCCGCCCTCGTACAGCGGGACGAGCGACGTCTCGCTCTGGATGCCCGAGCACTCGGCGGCGCGCTCCCCCGCACCGCGCAGCACCCGGTCCTCGTAACCCTGCACGTCCATCTTCAGGAAGACCCGCTCGCCGGGTGCGACGATCTGCTCCCACAGCTCGTCGAGCCGGTGCATCTCGGCGGGCTGTTCACCAGTGTACGAAGCATGCGGTGCGGCGGCGCGGTGGCGGGCCAGCATGGGCAGGACCGAGCTGCTGGCGCCCGCGTTGCCCGCGACGTTCATGGTCGCTGTGCCCCTCTCGGCGCCGAGCGCGTACGGCAGAACCGTCCAGTGGGGGTCCTCGGCCGAGACGTGGCGCAGCTCGGCGCGCGGCCGGCTGAGGGGCTCGAAGGAGACGATGCGGCCGTTGAATCCCGACCGGCGCAGCATCGTGCCGTAGCCGCCCGCGTGCGCGCCGACGTCGAGCACGAGGTCGATCTCGAACCGTCTGAGCAACTGGACCAGTTGGGGACCCGCCCAGGACGCCGGGTAGCGGGAGATGTCGATGCCGAAGCGCTGCGCCGTGCTCCGTACCCGGTGGAGAAGAGTGGTCATCCGCGTCCCTTTCGTGTGCCTTCTCGTGTGCCTGTCCGTGTGCCTGTTCGTGTTCCTTTGCAGACCGCCCAGATGAATCTGGGGTGGCCCCACAGCACCCGGCGCCACAGCCGGCGCGGTTCGCTGCAGAGCCGGAAGAGCCACTCGAGGCCGTGGTGCTGCATCCACAGCGGGGCCTGGGTCTTGTTGCCGGAGATGAAGTCGAAGGCCGCGCCGATCGCGACGTACACGGCGGGGTGCGCGGCGGCGAGGCGGGCCGCCTCGTGGTCCTGCTTGGGGGTGCCGAGGCCGAGCCAGACGATCTGTGCGCCGCTGTCGCGGATCCGCTCCAGCTGCGAGTACCGCTCCACAGCGGTGAGTTCGCGGAAGGGCGGGGACTCGACGCCAACGATCCGGGCCGTGGGGAAGCGGGCGCGCAGTGCGGCGGCGAGCCGGTCCAGGACCTCGGGGGTGGAGCCGAGGAGGTAGTGGCGTACGCCGGCGGGGCAGCCCTCGCGGAACACGTCGAGGAGGAGGTCGGGCCCGTAGACCCGCATCCGGGGCAGTGAACTCCCCCGGTGCGCAATGCGGTTGGCCCACACCACGCCCTGGCCGTCGGGCAGGTTCAGCGTCGATGCGCGCAGCAGCCGGTGCAGGGCACGGTCGCTGTCGGCGAGGGCCAGGGTGTAGGCGTTGCAGAGGTGTACGTCGGCCGCCTCGCCGCGTACCGCCAGGTCGACCAGCTCGGCGGCGGCCAGGGCGGGGGTGGTCGCCGTGACGGGGATTCCCGCGCAGGCGACGGTGGTGACGGTGGCGTGGGTCATGCCTGGACCTCCGCGATCTCGATGGCCGGGGCGGTCGACGTCCGGGGCCGCACCGGCCCGTACACGCGCACCTTCAGCAGCCGTACGACGGCGAGCAGCGCACCGGCGGCGAACACCAGCGCCGCCGACGGCGGCAGCGCCCCGCGGTGGATGAGGATCCCCGCACCCGTCCCGGCCGCCGCGGCCAGAGCCAGCGCGACCGCCGCGCCCTGCGGGGTCAGTCCGAGCCTGCGGAGCCGGTGGGCGATGTGGTCGGTGCCGCCGTGCAGCAGCGGCCGGCCCGCGCGGCGGCGGGAGGCGACGACCAGCGCGGTGTCGGCGGTGACCACCAGGGTCAGGGTGAGCAGGGACCCTGCGGCCTGTGCCGCGGTCGACGCGGTGTGCACCGCGACGGCGGCCGAGGCCAGCACGAAACCGGTGAAGAGCGAACCGCAGTCGCCGAGGAAGATCCGCGCCGGGTGCCAGTTGTGGACCAGGAATCCGCCGAGCGCGGCAGCCAGCAGACAGAGCAGCACGGCGAGCCCGGTGCGGTCCTCGGCGAGCGCGCAGAGCGCCAGACCCAGCGCGGTGACGGCGCCGACCGCACCCATCGCCCCATCCGAATTGTCCAGCAGGTTGAAGGCGTTGGTGACGAAGACGATCCAACAGACGGCCAGCGCACCGGTGAGGAGGGTCAGCCCGATGTCGTACGCGACGACGCCCGCGGCGCCCGTCTCGACGACGAGCCGCACCCGCGCCCCCAGCGGCCGCAGATCGTCGACGAGCCCGAGCGCTGCGACGGCGCAGCCCGCCAGGACCAGCGGCACGGGAAGGTCCCACGGGCCGGTCAGGGCGACGGTCAGCGTGGCCGTCACCACGGCGACCCCGCCGAAGTGCGGGGTGGGGCGGGTGTGGCTCTTGTGGCCGCCGGGACGGTCCAGGACCTGGGTGCGCACGGCGAGCGCGCGCAGGCCCTCGGTGAGGAGGGCGGCGAGGAAGAGTGCGGCGGCGACGGCCACGAGTCCGTACAACATGCCCAAAACCCGTCAGGCCAGGGCGCGTTCGGGCGCGGCCGGTTGTCCGGACGGAGGTCCGGGAGGGGTCCCCGGGGAGGGCACGGTGCGCTCCGCCCGCGCTTCGGCGATCGTCGCGTCGAGGATGTCGTCGAGCGTGCGGCGCGGCCGCCAGCCGGTGAGGGCCCGCAGCCGCGCGGTGTCGGGGAGCCGGCGCTCCATGTCCTCGAAGCCGGTCGGATAGGCCTTCGCGTACGGCACCAGATCGACGGGCGACGGCGACCCGCTGCGCCGCACGATGCGCGCGGCGAGGTCGGCGATGCTCGTCTCCTCGGCCGTGCCGATGTTGAAGGCGGAGCCCGCGGCCGCAGGTTCGCCCAGGAGCCGCAGCAGCGCGTCCACCACGTCGGCGACATGCGCGAAGCAGCGGCGCTGGGTGCCGTCGCCGTGCACCGTCAGCGGCTCGCCCGCCACGGCCTGGCGGACCAGGCGCGGCACGACCATGCCGTACGCCGGGGACTGGCGCGGTCCGACCGTGTTGAAGAGCCGCACCACCGTGGTGGGCAGGCCCAGTTCGCGGTGGTAGGCGAAGGCGAGGATCTCGTCGACGGCCTTGGCGGTGGAGTACGACCAGCGGGCGACGGAGGTCGCGCCGAGGATGCGGTCGGAGGTCTCGGTGAGCGGGCCCGCCGAGTTCTTTCCGTAGATCTCCGAGGTGGAGGCGAGCAGGATCGGGCGGCCGTGGCGGTGCGCCGCCTCGATGACGTTCTCGGTGCCGCGGACGTTCGTGCGGAAGGACGTCAGCGGCTGCTCGACGATCAGCCTGACGCCGACGGCGGCCGCGAGGTGGACCACCCGGTCGCAGCGGCCGGTCAGTTCGTCGACGAGGCGCTCGTCGAGGACGGAGCCGCGGATGAAGCGCAGGCGCGGGTCGGGCCAGGCGTCTTCGAGGTTGGCCCTGGATCCGGTCGACAGGTCGTCGAGCACGACCACGGTGTGGCCCTGCGCGAGGAGCGCGTCGGTGAGGTGCGACCCGATGAAGCCGGCGCCACCGGTGACCAGGTAGGTCGAGGTAGAGGTCGAGGGATTCATACGCCACCCGTTCGGTTGCGGCTCTTGTTGCGGTATCGGGGTGATGCCAGGGCGGCATCTGGCTCGAGCCCTCCACAACGTAGTTCGTTATGTCCCAATATGTGGCGAATAACACGAACGCTTCTCGTGATCGGGGAACCACCGCATGAGCGCAGCAATCTCGGCCACCGCCCCGCAGCATCTGGCCGTCGTCGGACTGGGTTACGTCGGACTGCCGCTGGCCGTCCGGGCGGCGGAGGCCGGGTTCCGGGTCACCGGCCTGGACACCGACGAACAGCGCGTCAAGCAACTGGGCGCCGGGCAGTCGTACATCGAGGACATCGGCGACGAGCGGCTGCTCGCGGTGCTCGACTCCGGCCGGCTGCGGGTCTCCACCGCGTACGCCGACGCCGCGGGCCTGGACGTCTGCGTCATCACCGTGCCGACGCCGCTGCGGGACGGGGTGCCCGACCTGAGTTACGTGGAGAGCGCGGGCCGCTCGCTCGCCCCGCTCCTGACGCCCGGCGCGACGGTGGTCCTGGAGTCGACGACGTATCCCGGCACGACCGAGGAGATCCTGCTCCCGCTCCTGGAGAAGGGCAGCGGGCTGCCGGCGGGGCCCGGCGGATTCCACCTGGGTTACAGCCCGGAGCGGATCGACCCGGGCAACGCGCGCTGGGGTCTGGAGAACACCCCGAAGGTCGTCTCCGGGATCGACGACCACGCACTGGAGGCGGTCGAGGCCTTCTACGACCGGATCGTGCAGCGGACCGTCCCGGTCTCCTCGCTGCGCACCGCCGAGCTCACCAAGCTCCTTGAAAACACCTTCCGGCACGTCAACATCGCCCTCGTCAACGAGCTGGCGATGTGCGCACGGCCGCTCGGCATCGACATCTGGGAGGCGGTGGAGGCGGCCGCGACGAAGCCCTTCGGCTTCATGCCGTTCCTGCCGGGGCCGGGCGTCGGCGGGCACTGCCTGCCGGTGGATCCGTCGTATCTGTCGTGGCAGGTGCGGCGCCAGCTCGACCACGACGTCAAGTTCGTCTCGCTCGCCAACGAGATCAACGAGCACATGCCCGCGTATGTGGTGCGGCGGGTGGAGGACGGTTTGGGTCGCCCGCTGGGCGGGGCGAAGGTGCTGGTGCTCGGGCTCGCGTACAAGCCGAACACGGGCGACGTGCGCGAGTCCCCGGCCGTCGAGGTCGCCGGGCTGCTGCGGGCGCGCGGGGCGCGGGTGCGGGCGGTCGAGCCGTACGCAGATCCCGCCCAGCTCCCCGGCGACGTGCTGTGCGTGGAACTGACGGAGGCCGAGGTGCGGGAGGCCGATGCGGTGGTCGTCGCGACGGACCACGACGTCTTCGACTACGCGATGGTGGAGCGGTGCGCGGCGTACGTCTTCGATGCGCGCAACCGGTGCGGGGCGGGGGCGGACCGGCTGTGAGGATTCCTGTGAGGTTTCCTGTGCGGTTTCCCGTGTGGATCCCTGTGAGGCTCACCTGAGCGACACAGATCACCGCCGTCCCGGCTACATTGCGACCGCGGAAATGGGTAGTCTCAGACGGACTGCATAAGTTACCGCTTAGTAATCATTCTGAAGCCCATCCCTCGCAGGCCCGAGGAGCCCTCCATGCAACTCGTCGCGATCATCGTGTCGCTGGTGCTGACCGTCGTCGGCATCGCGCTCATCGCGCGAGCCGTCGCTCAGATCTACCGGTTCGTCAAGATCGGCCAGCCCGTTCCCGCGGGCAGCCGCACCGACGACCCCAAAGCGCGCTCGATCACTCTGACCAGGGAGTTCCTCGGGCACAGCCGGATGAACCGGTGGGGAATCGTCGGTTTCGCGCACTGGTTCGTCGCGATCGGCTTCCTGACGCTGCCGCCCACCCTGATCCAGGCGTTCGGCCAGCTCTTCCAGGCCGACTGGGTGCTCCCCTGGGGGATCGGCACCTTCGTACCGCTGGAGATGTACACCGAGTTCATCGGACTCGCGACGACCGTCGGCATCCTGATCCTGATGGCGATCCGGCTCTCGAACCTGCCCTCGCGGGCCGGCCGCAAGTCGCGCTTCGCGGGCTCCAAGATGGGCCAGGCGTACTTCGTCGAGTACGTCATCCTCATCATCGGGCTCGCGATCCTCACCCTGCGCGGGCTCGAGGGCGCCATCTCGGGCGTGCACCACTACGAGGCCGGGTACTTCGTCTCGTATCCGCTGGTCCTCGCCTTCAAGGGCCTGAGCCTGGGTGCGCTGCAGAACCTGATCTACTTCACCGCCATGGTCAAGATCGGGACCTCCTTCATCTGGATGATCACGGTCTCGCTCAACACCAACATGGGTGTGGCCTGGCACCGGTTCCTCGGCTTCCCGAACATCTGGTTCAAGCGCAACGCCGACGGCGCCACCGCGCTCGGCGCGCTGCAGCCGATGACCTCCGGCGGCGAGACGATCGACTGGGAGGACCCGGCCGAGGACGCCGTCTTCGGTGTCTCCCAAGTCGAGCAGTTCTCCTGGAAGGGCATCCTCGACTTCTCCACGTGTACGGAGTGCGGCCGCTGCCAGTCGCAGTGCCCGGCCTGGAACACGGGCAAGCCGCTCTCCCCGAAGCTCCTCATCATGTCGCTGCGCGACCACGCGCACGCCAAGGCGCCGTACCTGCTCGCAGGCGGCGGCAAGGACGCCGAGGGCAACGAGAAGGCGACGCCCGAGCAGCTGGCGGACGTCCCCGCAGCCGCTCTCGCCGAGGCCGAGCGCCCGCTGATCGGGACGGTCGAGGAGAACGGTGTCATCGACCCGGACGTGCTCTGGTCCTGCACCAGCTGCGGTGCCTGCGTCGAGCAGTGCCCGGTCGACATCGAGCACATCGACCACATCGTCGACATGCGCCGCTACCAGGTGATGATCGAATCCGCCTTCCCCTCGGAGGCCGGCACGATGCTCAAGAACCTGGAGAAGAAGGGCAACCCCTGGGGTCTTGCCAAGAAGCAGCGCGTGGAGTGGACCAAGGAGGTCGACTTCGAGGTCCCGATCGTCGGCAAGGACATCGAGGACTTGACCGAGGTCGAGTACCTGTACTGGGTCGGCTGCGCGGGCGCGCTCGAAGACCGCGCGAAGAAGACCACCAAGGCCTTCGCCGAGCTGCTCCACATCGCGGGCGTCAAGTTCGCGATCATGGGCGGCGACGAGAAGTGCACCGGTGACTCGGCCCGCCGTCTCGGCAACGAGCCGCTGTTCCAGCAGCTCGGCCAGGAGAACGTCGCGATGCTGAACATGGCGTTCGGCGAGGACGACGAAGACCCCGAGACGAAGAAGCCCAAGGCCACGAAGAAGATCGTCGCGACCTGCCCGCACTGCTTCAACACGATCGCGAACGAGTACCCGCAGCTGGGCGGCGAGTTCGAGGTCATCCACCACACGCAGCTGCTCCAGCACCTCATCGACGAGGGCAAGCTGATCCCGGTGACCCCGGTCGAGGGCCTCATCACGTACCACGACCCGTGCTACCTGGGCCGTCACAACAAGGTCTACACGCCCCCGCGCGAGATCATGTCCGCCGTCCCCGGCCTGCGCCAGCAGGAGATGCACCGCCACAAGGAGCGCGGCTTCTGCTGCGGCGCCGGCGGTGCGCGCATGTGGATGGAGGAGCGGATCGGCAAGCGCATCAACACCGAGCGCGTGGACGAGGCGCTGTCGCTCAACCCGGACATCGTCTCCACTGCCTGCCCGTTCTGCCTGGTCATGCTCACGGACTCCGTGAACGGCAAGAAGAACGACGGCAAGGCGAAGGAGACCCTCCAGGTCGTCGACGTCGCGCAGCTGCTGCTCGACTCGGTGAAGGTCCCCGCGGACCCGGCGGAATCGGAAGAGTCCGAGGACGCTCCGGAGCCCGAACCGGTCAAGTAGTTCGTACGTACGCAGGAACGGCCGGATCCGCCTCGGGGGCGGGTCCGGCCGTTCGCGTTACGCCTGGCGCATGCCCACCCGCGTCCCTGCGCCCGCCGCCTCTCCCCCCGTGCCCGCGCCGGCTCTCCCGCTTGCCACGACGCCCGGCCGCCTCCCCCGCTCCGGCAGGGGCCGCGCCACCGCGCCGCTCCTGGTCCTGCTCGTCTTCGTCTGCTTCCAGGCCGCGATCACCCCGCACTGGTCGTACTCCAACGACTCCTACCGCTATACGCGCAACGCACTGGAGTACCTGGGCGAGCCCCCTGCGCAGGCACGGCGCGAGGCCCTGTCCGCGTACTGCGCCGGACAGCCCGCGACGCCACGCACCACCTGCCTGAGCGCCCACGCGGAAGGCCTGGCCCCCAACTCCCCCGCCTACGAACGGATCTTCACGACCCGCCCCGGCTACCCCCTCCTCGCGGCCCCCGCCATCGCCCTCCTCGGCATCGCCCCCGGCCTGTGGACGACGGCACTGCTGCTGACCGCGGCGGCGGGCCTCCTCGCGTACCGGCTGCTGCGCGAGGCGGGCGCGGGTGCGTGGACCGCGGCCGGGGGGCAGGGGCTGCTGCTCTTCGGGGCGCCGGGGAACTGGGCGATGCGGCCCCTGACCGAAGGTCTGGTGCTGGTGGCGGTGCTGGCCTGCGTACTCGGTGCGTACCGCATCCTCGAAGGGCGGCCGGGCACGGCTCCCCTCCTCACCGGCTTCGCGGTGCTGTGCGCCACCAAGTACTCGACGGCGCTGCTCTTCGCGGCGGCGCTCGCGGCGGCCTGCCTGCTGCGCTGGGCCTTCGTACGGGAGGACACCGCGCCCCGCCGCCTGGGCCTCGCCTCGGCAGCCGCTGCACTCCTGCTCGCTCTCGGCTGCCGCCTGCTCGGCCTGCCGGGCGCGACCCACGCCGCCCAGGAGGTGCTGACGGAGCACTTCACCCGGCCCGAGGTGGCGGCGCCCTGGCTGCGGCTGCCACCGCTGATCACCCAGTACTGGCTGACCTGGGGCCGTACCGAGTCCGCTTTCGCCGCGCTGCTCGCGGTCAGCTCCCTGGCCCTGTGGCGCCTGCTCCCCCGCCTCGCCCTGCCCGCCCTGGCGGCAGCTCTGACCGGCGCGGCCACGGCTTCGGCGCTCCCCCGCCCCGATGAACTCGACCGGCTGTGGCTGCTGATGTGGGTGCCGGTGGTGCTGGGGGCGCCGCTGCTCGCGACCCGTCGGGGATCCCCCGTAAGGGATGTCACAGCTCAGCAGCAATGAAGCCCCCGATCCCCGGCCCCGGCTCAAGGCCGCCCAGGAACGGGTACGTTCGATGGGTGGCTGGATTCAGAAACGGACGCGGCCGGGACAACCGCACACCGCGCCAACAACCGCAGCAGCAGCCGTACGGACAGCAGGCACCGCCTCCTGGGCCGTACGGCCATCAGGGCATGCAGCAGCAGTGGCCGCAGGCCCAGCAGCAGCATCAGCAGCCGTACGGCAACGGGCAGCAGGGCGAGCCGGAGTACTTCGGCGACCCGTACGCCCATGACCCGTACGCGCCCAGTGCGGCCAACAACCCGGGCCACACCCAAGCCTTCTCGATCAACGAGGACCCGTACGGCGACGGCAACACCTACCGCGCCGGCAACACCCCGGCCCCGCCGATCGGCCCGCGCCTGCACTGGAAGGACCTGCTGCGCGGCATCGTGCTGCGCCCGGGCCCGACCTTCTGGCAGATGCGCGACCACGCGGTCTGGGGCCCGGCGCTGATCGTCACGTTCCTCTACGGAATGCTGGCGCTCTTCGGCTTCGACAAGGCCCGCGAGGACGCGGTCGACGCGACGCTGTCCACGGCGGTCCCGTACGTCCTGACCACGGGCGTCTCGATCGTCATCGGCGGCCTGATCCTCGGCGCGGTGACCCACACGCTCGCCCGCCAACTGGGCGGCGACGGCTCCTGGCAGCCCACGGTCGGCCTCTCGATGCTGATCATGTCGATCACCGATGCGCCCCGCCTCCTCTTCGCCCTGTTCCTGGGCGGCGAGAACGGCCTGGTCCAGATCATCGGCTGGGCGACCTGGCTGGCGGCAGCGGCGCTCTTCACGTCCATGGTGAGCAAGTCCCACGACCTGCCGTGGCCGAAGGCCCTGGCGGCGTCGGCGATCGAACTGCTGGCGCTGCTGTCGCTCCTGAAGCTGGGCACGATCTGACCCGACGTACGCGCCCGTACGACGCGAAAAGGGGCCCCAAGGGGTCCCTTTCCCACGTCAACTCTCAACTCTCTCAGGCGTCGAGAACCTGTCCTTCACGCCGCACGACGGGCGGTTCAACACTCCAGGGGAAGTTGATCCAGTCATCGGTGCGCTTCCACACGTACTCGCACTTCACGAGCGAGTGCGACTTCTCGTAGATGACGGCGGACCGCACCTCGGCGACAGCCCCCAGACAGAAGTCGTGCACCAGCTTCAGCGTCTTCCCGGTGTCGGCGACGTCATCGGTGATGAGCACCTTCTTGTCCGAGAAGTCGATGGCGTTGGGGACGGGAGCCAGCATGACCGGCATCTCCAAAGTCGTCCCCACCCCCGTATAGAACTCCACATTCACCAGATGAATGTTCTTGCAGTCCAACGCGTAGGCAAGACCGCCGGCGACAAAAACGCCGCCGCGGGCAATGCTCAGCACGATGTCGGGCTCATACCCGTCGTCGGCAATGGTCTGCGCAAGCTCACGCACAGCACTGCCGAATCCCTCATAGGTCAGATCTTCACGCACTGTCGTACTCACGCCCGCACTCACACCTGTGTCCGATGAAAATTGAGGAAGGACCGCGAGGCGGTCGGCCCGCGCTGCCCCTGGTACCGCGACCCGTACCGCTCGCTGCCGTACGGGTGCTCGGCGGGCGACGACAGCCGGAACAGGCACAGCTGCCCGATCTTCATGCCCGGCCACAGCTTCATGGGCAGCGTCGCGACATTGGAGAGCTCAAGCGTCACGTGCCCGGAGAATCCAGGATCGATAAACCCGGCAGTGGAATGCGTAACAAGCCCGAGCCGCCCCAGTGAACTCTTCCCCTCCAACCGAGAGGCAATGTCATCGGGAAGCGAGATGACCTCATAGGTGGAAGCGAGCACGAACTCACCAGGGTGAAGGATGAACGCCTCATCCCCCTCCGGCTCGACCTCGCGCGTGAGGTCCCCCTGCTCGACGGCAGGATCGATATGCGGGTACCGGTGGTTCTCGAACACCCGGAAGAAGCGATCGAGACGCACATCAATGCTCGACGGCTGCACCATCGATTCGTCGTACGGATCGATGCGCACGCGCCCGGCATCGATCTCGGCCCGGATGTCCTTGTCTGAGAGAAGCACGCCCCGAGGATACGCAGAGCGCGCGGCCCCGCCCCAATCGGACAGCCCGCGCGCCTGTACTCCGCTTGCCCCGCCTCCGGCTACCGCTGCTCCCCGGCAACCGGCACGGCATGCCGCAACCGCGCACACCGCGGACAGCGAATGAGCCGCCCGGGCCCGAGCCGGTCGGCCCCAAGCTGCTGCATCGGGAACGAGTTGGTACTGAACACGTGCCCTTCGGCACAGCGGACGACGGTGCGCTCCATCGAATCCATCAAGTCCCTTCCCCATCAAGCATGGCCGAGAAAACGCCACATTAAGGGATGAACAGGACAGCAATCCACCCGGCGCTCCGGGACACCACCGTACGACCCAACTACCGCGCCCCACACCAAGATCCCCACCCCGGAACGCACGACGGCCCCTGAGCGGATACGCCCGGGGCCGGCCATGAGGTAAGGTGAGCGACGATGCGAGGCCCTCAGGGACGCGCTGCGCGAGTGTAGTTTAATGGTAGAACATGAGCTTCCCAAGCTCAGAGCGCGGGTTCGATTCCCGTCACTCGCTCCACGACAAAGGCCCAGGTCACCGACCGGGGCCTTGTTTGTTGTCTGGACCAGTTCACCCGTCGCGTGCCCGTTCCGTGCCCGATGCTCGATCGTGTGATGTGTCTTTCTGTTTGGCCCGCTCCGTCTGAATCATCTTGTCCAAGCCGGCGGCGACCACCTTCTGACGCTCCTGGTCGGAGTGCTGATAGATCATCGCTGCCTTCTCGGAGGACTGCCCGGCGCGGACCATCGTGTCCTTGAGCGTGGCACCGGACCGGGTCGAGAGGGTGTGCCCGGTGTGCCGGAGATCGTAGAAACGGAAGTTGTCCGGCAGACCGGCGACTGCCCGCGCCTTGCGCCACTTGCGCCCGAAGGTGGAACGCCGGAAGGGCTTGCCCCGCTCCCCGACGAACAGCAGGCCGTCAGGCTTCTGTTCCGCGTACAGGGCGAGGTGCGCTTTCAGGTACGGCCGCAGGAAGGCGGGCAGCGCCATGAACCGTTTCCCCGCCTCGGACTTCGTGTCACCGAGCACCCGCCGGCCGGTGGTGAGTTCCGGCTCTGCCTGGCGGACCCAGACGCCGACTTCGCTCAGGTCCACATCCGGGCGCCGCATGGCCGCTTGTTCCTCCGGGCGGGCCGGACCGTACGCGGCCAGGTAGACCATCAGCTTCCATCGGTTGCCCATGGCATCGGCGACGGCATCCACCTGGGGGACGCGCGCAACGAGTCCTTCGGCCGCTGTCTCGGTGCCTGCACCCTTGATCCGGCACGGATTGCGGCGGATCAACTCGTCGTCCGTGGCCGTCTGCATGATCGCCTTGAGGAGCCGGTAGGACTTCGCGACGGTGGTCTTCCCGGTTACCTTCAGCCGTTCAGCGCGCCAGGTCCGGATCCCGGGGGCGGTGATCTCATCCAGGTCCCACGCACCGAAGGTGGGCAGCAGGTGCAGCCGCATCAGTCGCCGGTACAGCTCTTCCGTCGTTGCCGACAGGCCCCGCTCATCCACCCATGTGAGCGCGTAGGCCTCGAAGTTGACCGCTCCCGCGTCGGGATCCATCCACTCACCGCGGCGGACCTCGGTCTGTTGCTCAGCCAGCCAATCGTCTGCGTCGGTCGAGGTCGCGAAGGTGTCGGGGGCGGGCCGATCGATGCCATCGGGTCCCAGATACCGCGCCTGATAGCGGCCGGACGGCAGTTTGCGGATGCGCCCGAAACGACGCTTCTTGCCCGTCATCAGGCAGCCCGCCCATACCGGCTACGGCGACGCCGGACCGGGTCCACGGTGTTCGCGTCGATGTACTCACGCAGTGCGCTTTCCGCGATGCGGACATGTCGGCCGCACTTCACGTAGGGGATCCGGCGTTCCTCGATCAGGCGCCGGGGGAAGCGCACGGTCGTTCCGAGCACTACAGCGACTTCGGTGACGCTCAGGTATCGCTCATTCATGATCGTGCGTCCCTTCTTGTCGATGGTCTTGCATGGCTTCGCGTGCGGTTTCGCGGTTGAGGCGGATGTCTTCGGCGATGGATGCGGCGAGGGCGGATTCGCCGGGGGTGTGGCCGTGGCCGGCATAGGACCAGTGGGCCAGGACGAGGGTGGTGTCCGGGTCGGGCAGGCCGAGGGCTTCGCGTTGTTCGGCAGCGCGGTACTCGGCACGTACGGAGCGCCGTTCGGCGAAGGTCCGGGAGTAGTGGCGGGACTTGGTCAGGAAGTGGCCCCGGAAGCCGAGCATGTGAGCCCAGGCCCACAGCCGGTAGGCGGGGTAGAGGGGTTCGAGGTCCCAGCACGCGCGGATCAGTCGGCGGGCGTGATCGGGGACCTGGTGCTGGTCGAGCTCCGCCAGCTCCCCGATCCGCCGGTCCAGGGTGCCCGTGCTCTCAGCGGCCTTGGTGGCGTACTTGGCGACGTAGGAGGCCACGGCCCCTTCCGTGATGTCGTCACCATCGTTGAAAGCCTGAACGGGCCGGATGTCGAGCTGTCTGCCCCAGGCGAGAGCGCGCGCGGGTTGGTCCCCGGCGGCGGGGACTTGGGCGGTGACGTAGGGGTGGACGGCCGCGGCCTCGATGCAGCGGGTGAGGAGTTCGAGGGTGGCCCACCGCGGGGGCTCGGTATCGGGTCCGTCAGGTCCGTCGAGGCGGATCACGGCGTGGAAGTGGATCGCGCCGCGCTTCTGGAATTCGGCGACCTTCCCGAACGACAGCCGAGCCGACTCCCGGAACGCCTTCTGGGTCAGCCCGGCAGCGGCGGCCAGTTCACGGCGCAGCCGATTGACGAAGCGGTGCCACAGCTCCCCGGCATGGTTGTTGAACAGCACGGCGCCCGCGTAGTCGTACGAGCGCGGGTCGAGCGGGGTGCCCAAGACAGGGTCATCGTCCCCATGGCGGGCACCGCAGCGGCAGCGGCCGGTATCGGGACGGTTGTGGACCGGCCCGAACGACGGGGCGGTGAGGGTGGTGAAGACGCGCGGGCGGCTGCTCACGGTGGCGGGGATGTTCATGGCGTCGTCTCCGGAGAGTCCGGCGCGGATGAGGCGGTAGGCGTCTCCGGCGTAGAGGTAGGCGCAGGAGGGGCAGCGTGAGGCGCGGCGGTTTCCGCAGGCGACCCGCAGCCGGCCACCGGGTTCATCTCCCGTCGAGTAGGCGTGGAGGTTCTGGCCGGTGGTCTTGTCGCGGGTCAGGGTCCAGCCGGTCAGGTGGATCGGGTTGGAGCAGCCGCCGGTCTTGCGGATCTGTTCTCGCCAGCGGTCGAAGTCCGGGGCGGAGGCCACCCGCAGCAGGTCTCCCAGGGTGGTTGCATCGAGGGTGTCAGCCACGGGCCACCGCCAGTGCATCGGCCAGCAGCGGGGAGGAGAGCAGTCCGGCGGGTGGTGTCCACAGGCCGCGTGCACCGGCCCAGGGCAGCGGTCGGGCGAGGGTGGTGACGTTGCTCAGGTGCCAGTGGAAGCGTCCCTTGGCGGACCACAGGGTGCAGTACCCGTCATCCGCATGGCAGTTGTCGAGCACAGCCACGGCGAGGACGGCGCCGCGGGGGAAGGGCCGGTGCAGGAAGGGGCGGCACATGGGCGCGGTGCCCGCGTAGGGGTCTACGGTCTGCCCGGCGTGGATCAGGACCGGACCCCGGTACTCGGTGGGCCAGGACCGGTTCTCGATGCGTTTCGTGCCGTAGGCGATGCAGGATGCCCAGGGCTGCCACAGGGTCAGGGCACGCACGGCGGTCATCGTCGTCACGCGATCACCTGCCGGTCCAGTTCGATGCCGGTGATGGCTTCGACAAGGGCGGAGATGAGGACTTCGGCGACGGGCGGGGTGACCGCGTTGCCGTACTGGCGGACCCGGTCACGCTTGCTGCCGTAGACGATGTAGGTGTCGGGGAAGGCCATGGCGCGGCCGATCTCGCACGGCTCGAGCATCCGGAACCGCACGTCGCCCAGATCGAGGTTCGCGGCGACTTCCGCGAGGGACCACCGGTCGCGGGTGGTCACGGTGCCCACGGGCTCTTCGACCGGGCGGGCGGTGCCGTTGCTGTAGTACGGGACCAACAGGCGCTGCCAGGTGACCAGCGACTGGTGACCGGCGGTGGTGAGCGTGCGCAGCGGCTCAGTGGCAGGGGTGCAGTGCTCACGCCCGTCGCCCTTGCTGCCGTTGTTCCGCATCACCATGGCCGGAACATCCGGGGTGACCAGCCCGTGATGGTTGCCCGACGCGGTGACCGTCCCGAGCGGCTCGTCCATGGTGTGTACGGCGTTCTTGGAGCCGCCCCCGCGCAAACTGATCTGGAACGGCGGGATCGCAAGGCCGGTTTCGTTGCGGGCGGTCTGCGTGCGCAGCGGCTCACACGCGGAGACTGCGGTCTTGCCGTCGCGGCCCTCGGTGGGCACCAGCAGCGCGGGCACGGCAAGACCATCGGTCTCGCGGGTGGTGCGCGTCGGCATCGGCTGATCGATGGGGGATGCGGCGGTGCGCCAGGTCCCGCCGGCGGGCACGGTCAGGGGACTGGCGTATTTCGCGATGCCCACCCGAATGCGGTCCATCGTGGCGTCCGCGAGCGGTTCGGTCCGATCCGCGATCCGGGTGCCCTGGTGGGTCCAGTCGATCGCGGCGGAGGCCGGGATCACGTCGGGTTCCACGATCGTATTGCGGCACGAGACGTGCGGGCACCGGTAGTAGTACTGCCCGTAGCGCCCGTAGGCGCCCATGTCGGTGCGGGGCTTCTTGAACACCTGCAACGCCGTGACGAGTTGATCGCAGAGCGGGCACCAGGCGGTGGGGCGTAACCACTTGTTCCAGTCCGGGGTGCGGCCCAGGTTGGTGCGCCAGTAGGCGACGAACAGTCGGTTGCGGGACTGCGGGGCGCGCATCGAGCGCGGGGCGATGACGTGCATGGAGTTCAGCGCGATGACCCGCGTCGCATACCCCTCGGCACGGATCTCGGCGATCCAGCGCCCCCACTGGTCCCACTTCCGGCACTCGGTGACGTTCTCCACGACACCGGCCAGCACCGGTTTCCCGCGCAGGTTCATGGCCCGCAGGTAGCGGGGGACTTCCTCCATGAGAGCGCGGGCCCGTTTGATCTCCGGATCCGGTTCCACCTCACCGAAGAGCACGCCTTGGGTGGAGTGGTCGAAGTCGCGTCGCTTGCCACGGGCGTTGGACCACGGCGGGCAGGAGGGTGAGGCCCAGAAGATGTCAGCACGCGGGAAGGTCTCGATGCGGGCGCGGGCCACGTCGCCTTCGAAGTGGTCGACGCCGGGGAAGTTCGCGGCGTGCGAGGCAACGGCCTGCTTGTTGTGGTTCGCGGCGAAGATCAGCTGTGTTCCGGGGACCTTGGTCAGTCCCTCGCTGGAGCCGCCGACACCGGCGAACTCGTCATAGACACTCAGCACAGCGCACCCACCTTCACCGCAGGAGCGGAGAGACGAACGGGGCGCATCGTGCGTCCGGTGCCGTGGCAGGCCTGGCAGATGACGGGGAGCACATGGCGCGATCCGTCGGCGTGACGGGTGCCGGTGGTGATAGCGACGATCGGGAAGCCGTCGCAGTCCGGGCAGATCCGGCGCACGGACGCAGGGCGGTGGTTCATGATGGTTCTTCCTTCCGGTTCATGGGATCGGACAGGGGCACGGCGCCCGGAGCGGACGAGACTTGGCGGTTGAAGCCGCTCCGGGAGCCGGTCAGCGTCGCCGGTCAGCCGGCGGGTTGTTGAGCATCGAGCGCAAAACCACAGCCAGCAGCGCGAGCGATCCGGCGGTAACGGCGACCGCGAGGAACATCGAGATCAGAACCGCGCCGATCACCAGGACGACGCCGGTCCCGCCAACGGCGAGGGCGATCACACCGCCGGTCGAGAGCTGCACACCGGAACGGACCGGAGCAACGGGGGCCGGGGCGGGGTGCTGGCAGGCACACGGCGCCGGGTGCTGCGGCTGGACAGGGGCCGCAGGGATCACGGCGGTCGGGTGGATCACCGGGTACAGGGCGCCGGTCGGGGTGGGATTGATCGGGTAGCGGGGCTTGAACATGGTCTTTCTCCCTTCAGGGGTTGGGGATCACTTGCCGGTCTGGTTGATCACGTCGACACCGGACCGTGTGCCGGAGTCGATGGCGGGGGCCAGGAACGTGCCCTGGAGGTAGAAGCCGAGGAGGAGCAGGACCACGACCACCCAGCCCCGGACGTGCAGGTACTTGACGGCAGCCCAGGCGATCAGTGCCAGGACCAGGACGAGCGGCAGGGAAACGGTCATCGGATCTGTCCTCTCAGGTGAGTTGGGCGGTGATCGCGTCAGCGAGCTGCGGGGCAACGCCCAGGCGGCTGCGCAGGGTCGCAGAGTCGATCGGCTGCCCGGTGGCGGTGTGGTGCGCGGTGGCGACCTTGCGGGCGTGCTCCAACAGGGCGGCGGGCACCGGTACGGCGGCGGGCAGCGCGGGGACCGGCGCCGGGGCGGGGGCTTCCTCACGCACGATCGACGCCGAAGCGGCAGCGGACGGGACTGGTTCAGCCGGCGAGGCGTCCGGGGGCACGGGCTTGGGTGCGTGAGCAAGAAGGGTGCCACCCATGAACGCGAGCGCGGGCCAACCAGCGACCAGGAACCGCAGCCACGCAGGGGTGTTCGCCAGGTCGAGGAATCCGGCCGTCGCCACGTTCGCCCCGAGCGAGGCGGTCAGGGCAACGAGGAACCAGCACCAGGCCAGCCGGGACGGGCCACCGGTACGGAGCCGGCGCCACGCGGCCACGAGGAGCAGGTCCACGCTGATCGGGTAGGCCCAGGCTTTCCAGCCGTGCTGTCCGGCCGCGTCGGCGATGTCGTGGAGATGGGCGAAGGACAGGGCACCGGCGATCACGGCCTGTACGAGGACTGCGTCCATGCGCAGGGTCTTCATCACGGGGTCCCCCTTCCAGGGTGTTGGGGCCGTTGCCGGGCGGGGAATCGGTGTCCGGCCGCCCGGCAACGGCGGTGATCAATTGGTGTCGGGGTTGGGATTGCGCCCGGAGCCAAAGCAGTTGAGGCACAGCCCGTTCTGTGTGCCGACCACGCGGCGGGAGCGGCCGACCCGAACAGGAACGGGGATCTCTCCGGTGCCCTTGCAGACCGGGCAGCCGGCGGGGCGATGCGTACGAGCGGTCATGGTCACGACTCCTCACCGGGGTCACCGGGCGGGATGCCGTAGAGCGGCGGGTCGAAGGCGTCCAGCGGCAGGGACTCGGCGAGCGCGTGGCCCACCACGTCGGCGAAGTGCTGGTCTGCCTCCACATGAGCGGCGTACAGGGCCAGGTCGGAGAGCATGAGCACGGTCCGGTTGAGGTCTTCGCAGTTGGGGCACACAGCGGGCTTCCCTCCTGAGTTCGGGCATGAGCGGGGTAGGGAGTTGGCGCGAGACGGTCACGCCGACCGGGGTGAGGCGGAGAACTACGGAGTGCCGGAAGCGGCGACCGGAGCGGCAGCCGGCGGGACCGGAACCGGGGCCGGGCTCTGCGGGCGGTAGGCGGCCAAGGTCGGGATGTCCGGCGTCAGATGCGCGAACTCCCGGCAGGTGGCGGCGACTTCGCCGATCTTGACCTTCGGGGTTCGGATGCGGGACCAGCCACCGGAGGAGTCCCCGGCAATCGCGGTACCGGCACGATCGGCAGCGATCGCGGTCGCGGCGACCACGGCGAGATCGTTGATGTCGCCCAGGCCCATTTCTGCGGTCTGCTTGTCGTTGCAGCGGTGCACCACACGGCCCGAGAGCTGGGCCCGCAGGGCGGTTGCTCCCTTGCCGAGTTCGGAGCCGAAGCGCTGCCCGCACACCTCCAGATGGATGCCGACCGCGCGGGCGAGCTGTGCGAGACGGACCAGTTGGGTGACCATGTGATCGCGGCGTACAGCGTCCGCGCGGGAGACGATCAGGAACAGTTCCGCGATCTCGTCTATCAACACGACGATGGGAATCGGTCGGAGCTTCTTGGGCAGGCCCCAGATGTCCGAGGTGATGTCTTCCAACGGGGTGCC
The DNA here is from genome assembly GCF_040654175.1 of Streptomyces sp. NPDC050738. Classification (NCBI taxonomy): domain Bacteria; kingdom Bacillati; phylum Actinomycetota; class Actinomycetes; order Kitasatosporales; family Streptomycetaceae; genus Streptomyces; species Streptomyces sp. NPDC050738. The sequence continues at coordinate 352,393 of NZ_JBFAHN010000001.1, forward strand.
CGGGGCGATGTTCTGGTGGAGGCACAGCAGGTCGAAGCGCTCTTCCATCTCGACCACCAGCGCATCGAGCAGCCCCTCAGCCTCAGCCGAGGTAATCGCAAGCGCGGTCAGGCGAGGAGCGTACGCGGACTGTTCGACACCGCGTTTGCAGTCGATCCCGACCACGGCCACGTCCAGCGGGGCGAGACCTTTGATCAGGCAGCGCTGGTACATCGACTTACCCGACTTGTTGGCGCCCAGGGTCAGCGCGTGCGGGATCTCCTGGTAGTCACGGACGAACGGCAACCCGTCTTCCCGCAGGGCGACGGACACGGCCAGGGGCCCACGGACCAGCCGGCGAGGCATCCGTACCCGAGCGAGAACATCGAAGCCGGTCAGACGGATGTCCACCACACCCGGCTTGATCTCGCGGACGTGCACAGAGTGAACGGCCCAGGCGTGCCGCAGTCGCTCAGCGGACTTGACCACGTCTTCCGGAGTCAGGCCGGCGGCGAGACGCAGCCGCAGACGCAGGCCGGTAGTGGTCGGGCGGATGCCGTGGATGTGCGGGATCCGGGGCTTGGCCACATCCGCGCCACCGGGCGACGCCATCTTGTGGGCGAAGACCTTCCACCAAGGCGGATCCACGATCAGCTCACAGGCTTCCATGGTCGAGCGCCAGGCGGACAGCACCCGGTACAGGGCGGCGGGCAGACCCACCAGGGTCCAGTACACAGCCGGCGCCTTGACCCGGGCGATCAGGAGCAGGGCGGTCAGGATCACCGCCAGCACTAAGAGCGTCGATGCGGACATGGCGATCAGCCCTTGCCGTTCGACATGGCGGGAGCCTGAGCGACCGCGACGGAGTTGGCGCGGTAGCTGATGCCGTGCCCGAAGTCGTTCTCCCACGGGCGGGCCACCAGACCCGGCAGCGAGACCGGAGCACCGGGGAACAGGTCCGGCTGGACACCGTCCTCGGCGACCACGATCGTCACGGCGTCCGGGCGACCGTCCACGATCACGGCGACGTTCACGTTGAACAGGGTCTTGCCCGAGGTCCGGTCGGTCGCGATCTCACCGGTGTCCCGGTTCTTGATCTTCGGTTCCGGCGCCTGGATGAGCATCACCGTCATGGCGCTGGTGTCTACGGGGATCTGACGCATGATCGAACTCCCATTCCGAGGGGATCTGAGAAGGCATCAGCCCCCTCAGGTTCTAGTGGCAAAGCCACCATGAACTAGCTTGCTCTAGTACACACTAGAGCACAAGAGGTAGAGCGCAATATGGTGCTTTAGTTCGGACTGATCGGTACCCTCAGGTCATGACCGTTGCCGCCCATGACCCAAGGCCCAAGAAGGTGCAGGTTGCCGACGCACTGCGTACGGAGATCGTGAGTGGACCGCTCCCGGCAGGGCACCGCTTGGCTTCGCTACGCGACCTTGCGGACCGGTTCAGCGTCACGCCGGTCACGATCGGCAACGCCCTCCAGATCCTCATGGACGAAGGGCTGATCAGCTCCGTGCCGACCCGGGGGTACTTCGTAGAGGAGCCCACTGAGGGCACCCAGCCAAGCGGGTCTGTTAAGCGGGATGAGATCAATTCAATCCACTCCGAGATTCGACAACTTGCCGCCCGTGTCGCCGAGTTGGAGAAGCGAGCCGGCCACCAGGGCGACGCCTAACGTGTGACCTACCGTGCTCGCAGCGCTCACGACTCACCAGTGACATGTCAGGTGTCACGCGGGGGACAGGTTGGGTGCCAACCCCCTGTCACCCACCGTGTCACCGGCCTTTGAAATGCCAGACTCGAATCCAGGCACCCCAACGGGAGGCAGGGAACATGAGCGACGAACGGCCGACATGGGCGCGACGTATCGCCGGCGAGCGTGAGGCCCGGCAGTGGACCCAGACCGAAGCTGTCGCAGCACTCCGAGCGCACTCACCCAAGAAGCTGCCCGAGGGATCGAGCATGATCCGGCAGTGGAAGCGTTGGGAGTCCGGCGAAGTCACCCCGAGCGAGTTCTACCAACCGATCATTGCCGCGATGTTCGGCACGGTGACGCACGCGATCTTCCCTGTCGCCAATCGGCGTGATGGCAATGCCGAGATCATCGCAGCGAGTGGCATGGAGACACTGGACATCATCAGTCGTCTGCAAGCGTCGGATGTAGACAGCGCGACCATCGATGCCCTGCGGATCACGACAGATCGACTGTGTTCGGAGTATCCCCACCTGCCGAGTGGTCAGCTCGCAGTCGAGGGCCGGGCCTGGCTCAAGCGGGTGGCCGGATTGCAGGCCCAGCGGCTCACGCTCGCACAGCATCGCGAAGTGCTCACGCTCTCCGGATGGCTCGCCCTGCTGATCGGCTGTGTCGAGTACGACATGGGCGATCGGGCAGCAGCCGAGAGCACACGCCGAGCCGCCCTGTCTCTCGCGACCGAGGCCGGGAACACAGAGATCTCCGGATGGGCTCATGAGATGCGGGCATGGTTCGCTCTCACCACGGGCGAGTACCGGGGGATCCTCGCTGCCTCCAAGGCCGGTACAGAGATCGCACCGAGTCACGGCGTTGCCGTGCAGCTCGCTGGGCAAGAGGCGAAGGGTTGGGCCCGGCTCGGAGACAGGCGGCAGACCGAAGTAGCCCTAGATCGCGGGCGGAAGCTCCTTGAGGGGATGCCCTACCCGGAGAACCTTGACCATCACTTCGTAGTGGATCCCGCCAAGTTCGATTTCTACGCGATGGACTGTTACCGGCTCCTTGGCGAAGACCGCTTTGCCGAGAACCTTGCCCACGAAGTCATCAGGGCTGGCACGGACTTTGATGGCGCCGAGCGGTCACCTATGCGGATGGCCGAAGCACGGATCACCCTTGGTGTAGTCGCGGCGCGAGCCGGCGATGTGGAGCAGGCCGTCAGCTACGGCGAATGGGCCCTTAAGGGAGAGCGCCAGTCCTTGCCGTCGCTTCTCATGGTCAGCCGTGAGCTGGCCTCGATCGTGCACAAGGACTTCGCAAGCGAGCCGACCGGCCGCGAGTACTTGGATCACTTGCACGCGATCAGCCGCACACCCTGACGGCGCGGACAGAGTTTCCCTACATCATCAAGTGCTCGCTTCGCTCGCGTGGCCGGGCGCCCACGCCGCTGGCTGGATCATTGCCAACCCATCCGCCAAAGCCGTCCCTTGGGGATCTTCGGCCGCTACCGGCCCACGCACCTCCGCCGCCACGATCCGACCTCTGGTAGGGGAAACGACAGGGGCGAACTCATCGAGCGCAGCAGCAGGCCCGACCCCTTGGCCGAAGCCCGTGCAACCAAGATGACGGAGTCAATCGATCTCAAGGAGTCGAGTGCCGCGCAAGCGCGGCGGCGCCGGACGGACGCCGCCGCACGGCTCCCTCAATGTCTACGCCACCGGGGCCGCGCGCCGTCGCCCGTCCGCGCCCACAAGGGGGCGAAGAACCAGCACTGGGCATGGCTGAGGGGGAACCTGAAAGTGCAGGGGAAAGACGCGTTGCTTTACCGATTGAGGCCGGATCGTGGCGACGGAAGTACGCGGTCCGAAGCTGCCTGATTCCCAGGCGTTCAAACGACCCGCTAACCCACCGCGGGGGCACCAGCCCGAAAGCCGGCGCGACCTTGAGGAGCGGGGGAACCCTGTCGTGGCCGGGGCGGTCGGTTCCACGGCTTTACCCACCTCCCCGGTTCGGGTCCCGCGTCGAGCAAGACCAGGGGGCCACTCGGTCACATTGCGGGCAGGGGTGAAGCCTGCCCGAGTCGCTGGCAGCGTACGGCCCCCTGATCATGCTCAACCCCAAACCGGGCAGGACACCGGCCAAAGCCCCTCCACCGACCTGGACACAAGGTGGCAGGTCTATCGAGATGCCCCACCTTGCTCTTTCACCCGTGCCACCAAGGCAGAATTCCCTAGGTACGGGGTCGGCCGCTCCAAATCTGATGGGGCGTACTCTTCACGCGTGAAATCATTCACGAAAACTCCGTCTCCTACACGGTGCGGGAGTACCCCTTCTTCAAATCGAAACAGCGGGTCAATCTCTGATCGAGTCGCTTCGCACACGAAGTTAGCCGCCTTAGTGAGTTCAAGCGAAAGTTCAGATAGGACATCTACCCTGAAATGAAAATCCGCCAACGAGGCATCATATTCCTCCTGCGTCATTGCTCTGTATTTATACTCTCTATACATCTCCCAGATATCCGAACGCCCTTCGATCGGCTCCATAGACGTGCGGATATGGTTGACGGTGTCACGCAAAACCATCCCGTAATTGTTGAAAGCTCTACAAATCCCGGGGTACTGGGGAGGCCAACTTCGAGTTAGGGTCCACTCAGCTTGCTCGGTCAGCCCGTCGATCTCGTCGATCTTCAGACGAGGAACCGGTGCACTCAACTTCCACGTGAGATTCTGCCAGCCATCAAGGCCCGACCTGAGCGCCCAACCTTCGATCATTGCAATCGTCCTAAGCTCAACCTCTTCAAGTCGACGCTCGGTTAGGGTTTTATGACTCTTTTGAGCCGACTCGTGGTCGGTCTTCATTTTCAGTAGCGTTTCAGTACTGAATCCGGATCCATCCCTCTTGTCGATGAGTCGATGGTGCGTCGGGCACAAAAGAATCAGATTTTCGTACCCATCAACCTTCTCTGCCGGATAAGAGCTGTCGTATCTTGGTCCATCTTTGCTACCTGAAGCAATATGCGCCTCTTCACCGAGCGGGATTCCAGCAGCTTCCAGCGTCTTTGATTCTTCACTCTGAAGATTCACTGTCAGCTGTTGAGCACATCCGGGAAATGCGCAGATATCCGAGGAACGCGCCCAAAGCACCTTTCGTGCCGCACTGCTAATTGCCACCGTCATCTCATCTCTAGTCAATTACGCCAAGTGAAATGTGTCTACAGGTGCAGGCTGTGACTCAGGACGATACCGACGATGGGGCCGCTCGGCTCAGGATCTCTTAAAATCCACGTAGAAATCGGCTACTCCGAACCAAGCGGATCTTCGGCTGGCAGGCTCTTCCACGCCTCCCCGGACCTATCGAGTTTCCAGCCGTTGCTCACTGCGATCGATTCAGCATGTGATCGACTACGGACGTACACCTCATGAGAGTTCCAAGAAACGCTCCCATCCATGCCGTCTGCGCTGTCCGAGCTTTCGACGGTCAGCGTCCGATAGACGACGCGATGCGGAGAGCTGGCACTTCTAACAAGCTCCATGGTCACCGGCATGACGTGCTCCTGTGCCCTAGGTATCAAGGATCCCTCAGCCAAGCCTGACAGGCGAACTGGGCCGCTACCGTGCCGTGGAAGGGTGACTGTCGACCCACCTGGCCCGGCTCGAACGGGCTGGCCCCCTCCACAACGGGCCGGCGCTGCGGGTCTACAGCTACCGGCCGACGCAGGCAGTTGGAGCGCACGGCGGGGAGGGGACTGCCGTACAGCAGATAAGTACCGCAACCGTGCCAACCAAGCGCGTCCATGAGTACCCGTTGCCATCGTTCTGGCCAGCCCGGAAGACCTCAACGACCTTCAAGCCGGTAGTTCGCATCGAGAGGCTCAGGAGCCAGCGTTCTCGGGTGTTCGAGGTCGCGGCCTAAGCTCTCCGACAGAGGCGAAGGGGGAGCAAGTTCATGGAACAGCACTGGCCGGAAGGACCGAACGCCGACCCTGACGCGGCACGAGAGCGCTACAAGGCGGACATGCAGGCATCACACGGGGCGATGCGGAACCTGTTCCGAGTCGAACTGCCCATTGCCCACCTGGGCCTGGCAATAGCGATCATCGTGAGCATCTTCGTGGGTGTGGTCCGGTCACCAACGACGGGCGCAATCGTCGCTGGAGCTTTTGCCGGGCTGTTCATCGTTGCCCTAGCTGTAGCGCTCCTGGCAGGTAGCCGAGGCTGGGACGCGGTACGCGCCGCCTACAAGTTCACCTTTGGCTGGGCAGACTGGATCACGCCCTAACGCCGTGCCCGATCCGTGCCCGACAGAACGGGGAACACCGGGCAACGCCGGTGCAGATCGGCAAGTAGGAAGCTTCGACGAATGGGCGTTCCCGCAGGTCACAGGCCAAATTGACCTTGAGAAACCGGTGATTCCCAAGCTCAGAGCGCGGGTTCGATTCCCGTCACTCGCTCCACGACTAAGCCCCAGGCCAGCGGCCCGGGGCTTCTTTGTTGTCTGGACCAGTTCAGGTCTCGCGTGCCAAATTCGTGCCAGAAACTTGGTCCGCAAAATGGATCTTCGCGCGAGCCTGGGCTGAACAGGGGAAAGCACAACTCCAGCCGTGGCACTTCCCCGCGCCGGGGGGATCTCCCTCCTGTGCGGCGGACCCGCCCACGGCAAGAAAGGAAGTTCCCTTGAGACTCACACGACTGCTGGCCGGTGCCTCGATCGCAACGCTGGGGCTCATCTCCGTAACCTCCCCCGCCGCCTACGCCGGGGGTGACGACGGCTGCAAGAAATATGACGGCAAGTACGTCTGCCAGGGCCCACCCGGCCCCAAGGGCCCCAAGGGCGACCGAGGCCCGGCAGGTCCCAAGGGCGGCCACGGCCCTACGGGCCCGAAGGGCGAGAACGGGGCGAAGGGGGAGAAGGGCGTAGCCGGTGCAGATGGTCTGAGCGGCTATGAGGTCGTCTCGAGGAACGTCGCCCTTGCGCCCGGCGACAACTTGCTGAGTGTCCCGTGCCCCGCCGGCAAAAAGATCTTTGGCGGCGGATACATCGTCGACACTCACACAACTTCCAACTACATGGTGCGCGCCAATCAACTGGAACCGGCCGACAACAGCTGGCACACCTGGATCGCGGTCGGGCCCAGCGGCGACCCGGTGGGCAAGGACGTTCTCCTGCGCGCGGTATGCGCGACAGCCAAGTAGGTCCAATCACAGTTGCCTTCGGTGCAGCAGCGAAGTACCGCAACCGCGCCGACCGAGAGGGACCGCCGGCGCACGCCGTCGTTGAGCCGCGGGTTCGATTCCCATCACTACGAGGTGAAGGCAACTGACCAGCTGTGCCCGGACGTTGCCACCACATGGGAAGCGGCAGGCAGCCCGATACCCCCTGACACGGTGGCGCGGATGTACCGCACGCTGTACTCGCTCCTCGCCGCCGCTGTCCGGGACGGTCTGATCCCTGCCAACGTGCTCCGAGCACCTCCAGGAGTACGTACCCGAGGACCCCGGGCGCTGGTCTTCGGCACCAGCACGGGCAAGCCGCTGCGCGCTTCGAACCGCTCGAAGTTGTTCAACCGGACCCGCCGGGCGGTGGGGTGAGAACGTCGTGCCCAACACGAACAGGAAACCCGCTCAGCTGGACGTGCGGAGCACGAGAACGCCCCGTGAGGCGGCCAACCTGGGCCGGCTTCGCGGGGCGTTCATCTGTCGGGTGGTGCGGGTCAGGGCACCTGATAGCGCGAGAGTGCCCTGGCGTAGGGTTCGCCGCTGCGCTGGGCGTATGTCATCCGTTCGCGGATCTCCCGCATGGTCCGGGGGCGGAACCCAGGGCCACCGCAGCAGCTCTTGTGGAATCCGACACCGGCGTTGAGCAGTACGGCAAGGGTCCGCCACGCTGCGATGTCCCGACGGCGGGGTGCGGCGAACGCCGACCCGGCGTGAATCAGCGGCTCGGCGCAGCGCGGACAGAGCCGCTGCCGCGTGAGGTCATGGGCTTGCTTGTACGACGCCCGGCAGGGCAGGCAAACGTATGAGGTCTTGCCATGGGCCATGTGCGCAACCTACCGACAACCGGCGCAAGCCAACCAGCAGTTTTCCGGTGCTGATCAGTCGACGTACTCCGGCACCGGAGGTGGGGGGCAGGGCGCGGAAGAGGCCTATGGCGCGTACGCGTCGAACGGCGTGCACCGCGCCAGTCCGGACCAGTCCGGACCAACTCACTGGCCGGCTGCTGCGGGTGACCGCGCACGCCTTGACGAGGAGTCCGTACGACGTACAGCCTCCTCCTGACGCTGCGCCGCCGTGGCCTGCGTCAGCGAGCGCAGCCACCTGTGCCGCAGCGGCGACGTGTCCGCGCACCGCAACACTGTGCGCCACCATCTTGTTCTGACCGATGAACCTGCCACGGACTGCGAGCAACAAGCTGACTTGTCCACGTCACCCCCCTCCAGCGCGTGGGCCGTACGCCCAGGGCGGGTCGTGGGTGGCGGGCGGGAGATCTGGCATATGCCCTGGTCGGCCCGAGTGGCGGATGTGCCGGTCGGCCTCGAACATTGGTCGAGTACCCGGGATCGATGCATCGAGCGCAGGCTGGGAACGCTCGCCGACATCATTCGGCACCCGGCCGGGGCAGAGCCGATCGGCGTAGAGCTGCCTGCATCGTTCCTGGCGACTTCAGGAGATGGTCCATGCCCGTCTTGTGCTGTCCTGCGGTGGCCGTTCCCGAACACACCATCACCTTGGAGGAGACGCTGGAATTGGCGGAACGTATCCACGCCGACCACGACGAACTCCCCCTCGCGCTCAAGCTCATCACGAACACCGGGGTGGCAACTCGCCAACTGGTACAGCCCATTGAGGAGACTCTGCGCCATCCCGGCTTCGAGGAGCGCAACTCGGTCTACGTACGGGAGGCCAAGGCCCGGATTCCCGACGTGGTCGACCGCGCCCTGAAACAGGCGGGGACCGCGGCCGACGAGATCGACGCCATCATCTACGTGTCGTGCACCGGGTTCACCATGCCCTCCCTGACCGCCTGGATGATCAACGCGCTCGGCTTCCGCCACGACGTACGGCAGATACCCATCGCACAACTGGGCTGTGCGGCAGGCGGCGCCGCCATCAACCGGGCCCATGACTTCTGCCTGGCCCACCCCGGCTCGGACGTCCTCATCGTGGCCTGCGAGTTCTGCTCGCTCTGCTACCAGCCCGACGACGTGACCGTGGGAAATCTGCTGTGCAACGGTCTGTTCGGGGACGCTGTCGCGGCCGCCGTCGTACGTTCCGAGGGCGATCAGGGGGTGCGCCTGGAGCGCAACGGCACCCGCCTCGTGCCCGGGACCGAGGACTGGATCGCGTACGCGGTGAAGTCCACCGGCTTCCACTTCCTGCTGGACCGCCGCGTGCCGGGAACGATGGAGCAACTGGCCCCCGCCCTGCGTGCCGTGGCGGCGGAGCACGACTGGGATGCCACCGATCTCGACTTCTACGTCATCCATGCCGGCGGCCCGCGCATCCTCGACGATCTCTCGCACTTCCTGGACGTCGAACCCGGCAAGTTCGACCACAGCCGCGCGACGCTCACCGAGCACGGCAACATCGCCTCGGCCGTCGTCCTGGACGCACTGCGCCGCACCTGGGAGTCCGGCACCGTCGCGCACGGCGCACGCGGGCTGATCGCCGGGTTCGGGCCCGGCATCACCGCCGAGATCACCCTCGGCACCTGGCTCACCCGCAGCAGCACGCCGACGCCGGAACCGGCGACCGCCCACTGACCCGTGTCACAACGAAGGGAAACCTCGCGATGAACACCAGCCAGACGCGTCCGCCCGCCCAGCTCACCATCGGCGGCGACATCACCGTCAACCGCCTCGGATACGGCGCGATGCACCTCACCGGACCCGGAATGTGGGGCCCGCCCACGGACCCGGACAACGCGATCGCCGTCCTGCGCCGTGCAGTTGAGCTCGGTGTCACCTTCATCGACACCGCCGACTCCTATGGGCCCGGCGACAACGAACGCATCATCCGCAAGGCGCTGCACCCCTACCCCGACGATCTGGTCATCTCGACGAAGGGCGGGCTGCTGCGCACCGGCCCCACCGACTGGGCCGGCGAAGGCGATCCGTACATCGTGCCGCTCGGCCGGCCCGCATATCTGCGCCAGCAGGTCGAGTTGAGCCTGTTCAACCTCGGAGTGGAGCGCATCGACCTCTACCAGCTCCACAGCATCGACCCCACTGTCCCGCTGGCCGATCAGTTCGGCGAGCTGGTCGCGCTGCAGCAGGAAGGCAAGATCCGCCACATCGGACTGTCCGGACAGCCCGGCGTCACCCTCGACGACCTGGCCCACGCCTCGGCGCACGCGCGGATCACCGCGGTGGAGAACCTCTACAACATCGCGGACCGCGTCGGCGAGGACGTCTTGCGCCACTCCGAGGAGCACGGTGTGGCGTTCATCCCCTGGTTCCCCCTCGGTCACGGCGGACTGGTCGGCCCCGACAGCCCGCTGACACCGATCGCCGCCGATTTCGGCGCCAACCCCGCCCAACTCGCCCTGGCCTGGCTGCTGCACCACTCGCCGGCGACGCTGCTGATCCCCGGTACCACGTCCGTCGACCATCTGGAGGCGAACCTGCGCGCCGCTGAACTCACCTTCAGCGAGAGCGAGATGACCGCCATCACCGAAGCGGTCGATGCCGCGGACATGGACATCTGGCGCCCGGAGCCGGCCCACGCCCACTGACCCGGGAGGACGGACGCCATGACCCAGGACCGGATTCACCCCAACGTCCTGCTGCTGAGGTCTCTGTACGAGGACCTCACCACGATCGCGGAATACGCGACCGACGACATGGTGTTGCACCCCGCGATTCAGCGTGCCTGCCCTGGCACCCCGGACATCGTCGGCAGACAGGCCGCCCTCCAGTGGGAACGCAATCTCATCCAGAACAGCGCGGGCACGCTGGTGATGGACGTGGAGCACATCACCGCCAACGACCATTTCGGCACCGTGCTGGGCACCCTCGTCGCACGGTTCGGCGGGCAGGACTTCGCCGACTCCTTCTGTGGTCTCTGGCGTTTCGAGGGCGGCCGGATCACCGAGCACTGGGAGAACAACCACGACCCCGCCCGCCTCGCCGCGCTCGTCGCCCCCGAATCCAGCCGCCTCTGACACGCCCGCCCTCCGAGGAGCACGCGATGACAGACACCACCCCGGCACAGCTCACACCCGACCAGCTGGACAGCGGCCTCGTCGACGCATCGGTGGGCACACGCTGCGAATCCCTCGCCGCGCTCAAGGCCGCCGCCCGCGCGGGCGGCGACGATGAGGCAACCGAGCGCCAGCACGGGCGCGGCAAGCTCACCGCGTACGAACGACTCGAACTCCTCCTGGACAAGGACTCCTTCAGGGAACTCCAGGCGCTGCGCCGCCACCAGGCCACCGGCTTCGGCCTGGAGAACAACCGGCCCCACTCCGACGGAGTCGTCACCGGATGGGGCACCGTCGAGGGACGCACGGTATACGTCTACGCCCACGACTTCCGGATCATGGGCGGATCCCTCGGCGCCACCCACGCCGCGAAGATCCACCGGGTGATGGATCTCGCCGAGGCGGCCGGCGCCCCGCTGATCAGCCTCAACGACGGTGCGGGCGCCCGAATCCAGGAAGGCGTCGCGGCCCTGAACGGATACGGCGGGATCTTCCTGCGCAATGTCCGCTGCTCCGGAGTGATCCCGCAGATCAGCGTGATCCTGGGCCCCTGTGCGGGCGGAGCCGCCTACTCCCCGGCCCTGACCGACGCGGTCTTCATGGTCCGTGGCATCGGCCAGATGTTCCTGACCGGACCCGATGTCGTCAGGGCGGTCACCGGGGAAGAGGTGACCATGGAGGAGCTCGGCGGCGCCGACATGCACGGCACCAGCTCGGGTATCGCCCAGTTCGTCTGCGACGACGAGGAGAGCTGTCTGGAGGAGGTCCGCCGCCTGCTCTCGTTCATCCCGTACAACAACCAGACACCGCCGCCCGGTTACCGCATCGCGGACCCGGTCGACCGCTCGAACGACGCACTGGTCGGTCTCGTACCCACCGACAGCAGCCGCTGCTACGACATGCTCGACATCGTCGAAGAGGTCGTCGACGACGGCGACTTCCTCCAGGTCCACGAGAGCTGGGCGCCGAACATCCTGTGCGGTCTCGCCAGGATCGGCGGTCAGAGCGTGGGGATCGTCGCCAACCAGCCGCTGCATCTCGCGGGCGTACTGGACATCCACGCCTCGGAGAAGGCCGCCAGATTCGTCCGGCTGTGCGACGCCTTCAACATCCCGCTCGTCACGTTCGTCGACGTCCCCGGATTCCTGCCCGGCACCGGACAGGAACGCAACGGCATCATCCGCCACGGCGCGAAGCTCCTCCACGCCTACTGTGCGGCCACGGTCCCGCGTATCCAGCTCATCGTCCGCAAGGCGTACGGAGGGGCCTACATCGTGATGGACTCCCCGGCCACCGGCACGGACCTCTCTCTGGCCTGGCCCACCAACGAGGTCGCCGTGATGGGACCCGAAGGCGCTGCCGAGATCATCTTCCGCCACGAGATCGAAGCGGCCGACGACCCCGTCACGGCGCGCGCGACGTACGCCCAGCGCTACCGCGACGAACTCATGCACCCGGTACGGGCTGCCGAGTTGGGCTACGTCGACGACATCATCGACCCCCGTGACACCCGCCGCATCATCGCCGAAACCCTCGCCACCCTGCACTCCAAGAAGGCCCCCCTGGCCTACCGCAAGCACAGCATCAACCCGCTCTGACTGTGCCTGCCCGCGCCCGACCCGTGGAGGATCCCGCCATGACCGCAACCCCGTTGCGGGCCCGGATCGACCAGGACCTCGTCGTCCTCACCGGGTCCGCGACCACAGAAGAACGCGACGCCGTGGTTGCCGCACTGAGCCTGAAACTGGCGACACCCGTCGCGAACACCACCCCACGTCTCACCCCCAGCGACGCCTATCAGCCACCCCGCGCCTGGACCAACCCCGGGCACGTTCGCCCTCCATGCCGATGAGCGTGGCACCCGCGCGCGGTGCCTGCCGGAGACGTGGATGTGCGATGTCTTCCCTCTCGACGGCAGCCTGAGGGACATTCGTGATCTCGACACGACCCGCGCCGAATGGATTGCCGTCCTCGAACGTGATCTGAACTCTTTGTACCGGGCCGCCTGGCGTGCCGAACGTATCCGCAGGCTTCTGGCATTCCGGTGGGCAATGGCGAGCCCGCCCGCGCATACTCCAGTATGCTTGTTTCATGTCCTCAACGACTCGTATCACCGTCACGCTGCCCAGCGACCAGGTGGCGGAGCTCCGCAAGCTCACGGACAACGTCTCCGGATACGTGGCGGAAGCCGTAGCTCGCCAGATCCGGCACCAGTTGCTGGGCGCGGACCTTCAACGCCACGAGGAAGAGCACGGACGCTTCAGCGACGAGGAACTCGCCGAAGTTCACTCGAAGATCTTCGGTGCCTCCGGCTCCTCCAAGGACGCGGACGCCGCATGAGCGAGCGCATCGAGACCGTTGTCCTGGACTCGGAAGGGCTCTCCGCCTGGATCGCACAGGACCGCAAGTTTCTCGCGATGTTGCAGGTCTTCCACGACATGGGAGCCGACCTCGTCATCGGGGCCAACACCATCGTGGAAGTCAGCCACTCCTGTACCAACATCCCCCGCCTGAACTGGGCTCTGGCCCGCATCAAGGTGGAGCCGGTCACCGAACAAGCGGCCAAGGCAGCAGCGGCGCTCCTCAAAGGCGCCGGATTGCATGGGCACAAGTACGCCATCGACGCCACGGTGGCCGAAGTCGCGTTGCGCCAGCCCGAGCCGGTCGCCCTGCTGACGTCCGACAGCGACGACATGACCAAACTCTGCGGCAGGCAGGTCCGCATCATCCCCCTCTGACTCACCAGTCCGGCCACCGCAACACCGCTGCCGATCGTGCCCATCCATGCCCAGCAGAACGGTCAACAGCCGTGAACGGGGGTTCCTGGGGTACCTCGCAGAATGGGGCCCACCACCACGTATCACCCACTCGCTCCACGACTAGGCCCCGAGCCAGCGTCCCTGGGCTTCTTTGTTCTCCAGACCAGTTCAGGAACCGCGTGCCCCTTGGCGATAGCCTGCGGGCCACTCCAGAGAGGCGGTCCCGTGGGTATCGCAGCAGAACGAACCACGCGCATCGCAGCCATGCAGGAGACCGCCCGGCCTCTCTGGGAGACCACCGGTGACCGGAACGCGCTCCAGCAGTTCCTCAAGGACAACGGATGTCACGGGGTGGACGCCGTGCTCGTGACCAAGGGCCTGCTCGACTGCGACCTCGCCGAAGCTCAACGAGCCTTCCTCAACGCCCCCTGCCGCGACGCCGAACGCCGCTTCCACAACGAAGCCATAGACGTACTCGAACTAGCCGCGGACACCGATCTCTGACAGCGCCGGCTACTGGTGGAGCCTCTCGACTCGACCATTGAGATTCCACCGACCTCGGTCAAGCACGCTGACGCTGTCCCCGTCCTGCTTACGATCAGCCCAAGCCGCGAAGACCAGCGCCCCGACGCTCAAGGCCGACAACTGAACGAACCCGGGTATACGCCATCGCAGGGCGAGAAGGCCAGCACCTGTCACCAACGTTTCACCGGCCAGGATCCACATGAGCACTCCTAGTCACTGCGACTCACAATCAGGAGTGCTCGCGGGACCATTTCTGGGCCTTTCCATAGGGTGTGCCCCATGGTGATGGCGACTGTCCGCGAGTGGAGTGACGAGGAGGGGCGGGGGGTGCTCGACTGCCCCGAGACGCCCGGTGGTTGCTTCGGCCATTACGCCGACGTACAGATGACCGGGTTCCGCACCCTGGCCCCTGGACAGCAGGTGGACCTTGCCTGGGAAGCCCCCGGCTTCAAACAGGATGGGTACGACTACCGCGCGGTGAGCATCGTGCTTCGTCCTGCCTGACCTCCACATGACAGCGGTGCGCTTGTGTCCGCCTGGTGTGCCGCTCGCGTGCCGTCTCCCCGGGGGCCGACGCCAGGGCGCGCGCCTCGTAGCCGGGTGCCGGTTCAGCCGGCGGGACGCGTCGCTGTACCAACTCTCGTTGCGGCGGCCCGACATACAGGCGTGGACGGGTGGCGAAGGCGTCTCGGTCAGCGGAGCATCCCCAATCAGTCCGCCGTCAGTGCAGGGAAGCGGACCAGGGGGACCGGCATCAGGCAGAGTGCGAAGGCGATCTGCGTCAGGGCCGGGATGAAGAGCAGCGCTGCGAAGTTCTGGAACAGCAGGAACCACGTGGGCAGGAGGAGCAGGCCCGCCAACCGCATGCGGAATTCCATCCCCTTGCGCTTGTTGAGCAGCCCGAACAGCAGGATGATCAGCAGCGAGGGGGCGGCCACCAGCAGTCCCACCCCGACGATGGAGTCGTCCCCCCACAGGTAGTGGGCGGTGTCCTCCCAGTACGAGCGGGTGCGGGTGCGGGGTAGGTAGGACTCGAGATCGTGCTGGCGGGGGGCCGTCAGCGCGTATACGAACCATGCCGCGATCCAGGTCAGCAGATAGCGACCGATGGCATCGGCGAGGCACACGCCTACACGGCCGAGTCGGCGCCAAGGGGTGGTGATCACGGTGGACATGGCACATAGTGGCATGTCTTTTGAACATGTTCAATGTAGTGGAGTATGACGGGTAGGCAGGGCGCTGGCCCTCTGTACCTCTTCTGGGCTTCCGGGGGCATCATGATTGATCAGGACTGGGACGACGACACCCGGTATCACTCGGCCGTGCGCCGCACACGGGTCACGATGGTCATCGCTCTGGGTGTCGCGGTCGCGGTGATCGGCATCGGCGTCGCCGCGGCCCTCGGCGCGGTCGGCTTCGCCTTGCTGGTGGACGCTTACGCCGCCGTGCGGGGTGGTTAGGCCGGGTCCGTCCAGCGGGCATCGCCGGTCAATCCGAGTCGCTTGACCTGCTGTTGCAGATCCGTGGAGGCCCCGGAATCGCGGAGTCGCTTCGCCCCCGGGCCGAGGAGCCAGGTGACCAGTTCGGTGCGCATCTCCTCCTCGTCGTGTTCGTGCCAGCCGACCGACCACGGCAGGAAGTCTCCGCGGAGTTCGTACTCCCATTCCGCCGCCGCTTCGGCCAGGCGCCGGTCGCTGAGGTCGCCGGGTCGGGCCTCCCAGTCGGCGAGCCAGGGGCCGACCGTTCCGGATGCTTCGGCGCACATCACGAAGACCTGGTGGGCTGGGACCTGCGCGTCCGGGTCCGTGAGGCTCAGTGCCCACCAGGCTTGCAGGTACTCGCGTACGGAACCGGCCTGGTCCTCGGGCCACTCCTGCCAGCGGCCACGGGCGAAGGAGTCCCCGGCCTCCGCCAGGCCGTAAAGAGCATCCACGCGGCCCTCGACCAGGGCCGTGGCCAACTGCGGCAGGATGCGGCGCAGTACGGCTGCGTGGTCGGTCCAGTCGATGGCCTGCCAGGTTCTGCGCAGGAGGTCCTGGTCCAGCTCCACGTCCGGGGTCTTCAGCAGCGCGAGCTCTTCCGAACTGCCCCAATGGCACTCGCAGTTGACCTCGTCGGGGTGCGCTGTCATGCCGCGGAAGGTGACCGCGAGGTTGTCCAGGGCGGTCGCGAGCCGGCAGCGTGCGGGGGATTCGGTGGAGTGCATGAGGTGGGCTCGGCCTTCGGGTGCTGTTGGCGGCTGCCGCCGATGTCAGTGGTGCGCTCTAGGAGACCAGTGGGCGGCGACCGGTCCGTATCGAGCGGATGCGGTGGCTGCCTTTCGGACCGCACAGCGGGTGGAGTTGGGGCGGGACGACCACGGGTTTCCGGGACGCGACATCGTCGACCTGTGGGAGGACGCGGACTGGCAGGAGTACATCCTGACCGGCGGTACGGCGTCCGTGCTCGACCTTTATTCGCTCATCGACGCCTACGACAGTGACGACTTCGCCATGATGCGGCCGTTGAACGCGGAGGAGATACGGCAGTGGTTTCCCGGCGGTCGGCCTACGCACGCGCAATGGCAGGCCGCGCTGGACGTCCGGCCCGACAGCGTCCAGGGGTTGTTCCCGAGCCGCGGCAAAGGCCGGTGCACCGTGCTGTACCGGGACGGTGAGCCGCACGAGGTCGGCTACTGGGGATGTACCGCCGACTAGCGGCCCTGCCCCTCAGCCCGGCTGGCCGTGCGAGCCGGCCTCCAGTGCCGCGCGGAGCGTGGCCAGGGTCGCGGCCACGCGGGCCAGGTCGTCCGGGGGGACCGCCGCCGTCAGGGACGTGAGTTCGGCTGCGACTACCGGGCGGGAAGCCTTTAGCTTCTTCTTGCCCTCGGGGGTGAGGCGAAGGACGGACGAGCGGCGGTCCTGGGGGTGTGCGACC
Organism: Streptomyces sp. NPDC050738; assembly: GCF_040654175.1. NCBI lineage: Bacteria > Bacillati > Actinomycetota > Actinomycetes > Kitasatosporales > Streptomycetaceae > Streptomyces > Streptomyces sp. NPDC050738. Next base: position 369,466 of record NZ_JBFAHN010000001.1, read on the forward strand.
CGCTCGCACCAGCCCGCCGCCACCAGTCGGTCGACCGCCTTGCTGACGGCCCCGACGGTGATCGCCAGCTCGCCGACGATGTCGAGCACGCGGCACCCCGGTACACGGTCGATGATCTCCAGGAACTCGAACTGGCCCAGGCTCACACCGTGTTCGGCGTTGAGGTGGGCGTTCACGGCGTTGTAGAGCCGGGTCTCGACGCGGACGAGATCCGTGAAGACCGATGTGATGTGGCTCACCAAAACCTCCAATAGATTCCCAGGAATCATCTTCCCTGGAATGTGGTTAACTCTGACAGATGGATTCCTGGGAATCCATCTTCTCATCCCGAGCCACGGAGGCCACCATGTCCCGACAGCAGCGCGACGCCCTGGATGCCCTGCTCCGTTCCGTCCCGCGCGGCGAGACGCCGCCCACGGTCGAGGAGCAGCGCAGCGGCTTCGCCGCAGGTGTCGGCAGGCCCGCTCCGGATGGCGTCGCCACCCGTAGGACCGTCCTCGGCGGTCGGCCCGCCCTGGAGCTCATCCCCGCCGAAGCCTCCGGCCCCGGACGGCTGCTCTTCCTGCACGGCGGCGGATACGTCATCGGCTCACCTGACACCCACGCCGGACTCGCCGGTGAACTGGCCCGTCGCGCCGGGCTCCGAGCCGTATCGGTGGATTACCGGCTGGCGCCCGAACACTCCTTCCCCGCAGCCGTCGACGACGGACTCGCCGCCTACCGCGAGCTGTTGGACGCGGGCACCGACCCCCGGGACCTCGTCATCGCCGGTGACTCCGCCGGCGGCGGCCTGAGCATCGCCACGCTGCTCGCCGCCCGGGAGGCCGGACTGCCGCAACCGGCCGCCGTGGTCACCTTCTCCCCCTGGGCCGATCTCACCCTCACCGGCGGAAGCATGCGTTCCAAGGAGGACGCCGATCCCATCTTCACCGCGTCCGACGTACGCGCCTACGCCGATCTCTACGCCGGCACGGCCGACCGCGCGCACCCCCTCGCCAGCCCCGTGTTCGCCGACCTCACCGGCCTGCCCCCGCTTCTCGTGCAGGTCGGGTCCAACGAGGTGCTGCTCGACGACGCGGTCCGGCTGGCCGGCCGCGCGGGCGCCGACGACGTCGACGTCACCCTCGAGATCGGGGCCGGCCTTCCCCACGTCTACCAGCTCAACTACGGCCGCCTCGACGAGGCCGACGCCGCACTCGACCGCGCCGCCCGCTTCCTCACCACGCACCTGGGCGCCGACCGTCTCGCACCGGCCCACTGACGTCCGAGGCGGCCGGCACATGGTCAAGAAAATTTGGGTTGATGGAGCAGGCAACGGGTGTTAAGCCTGCTCCAGCGCGTGAAGTTGGGGCTGGGGTCGGGGTTGGGGTTACGGGGGCGGCGATGGATGATCGGGCTTGGGCCACAGGCGGCAGCACGGGCAGTCCCGTAAGGACGCCGCCGGGGCGGGTGCGGCTCGTGGGCGTTGCGTTGATCGTGCCGGCCGTGGTGTGCGCCGTGCTGAGTTTCCTGGCGCTCACCGTGTGGGTGCCGGGGCAGCAGGATCGTTACGAGCACTACCAGGCGGCCGGGCCGTGCCCTGCGCGGGCGACCGCGCAGGAGAGAGCGGCGAAGGACTGCCTCAGCACGTGGTACTTCACGGTCACCAAGGTCACGATCAAGCACGCGGGCAAGGCTTCGCACTACACGGCGAGGCTCGAGGACCCCGACGACGCCTCCTGGCACAGCACCGTGGACTTCGGCGACCCCGGGCCGCTCCTGGACACGCTGCACCGCGACGACACGGTCACCGCGACCGTCTGGCGTCGGGACATCGTTGTCCTCAGCAAGGACGGCGTCCGCCAGAACACGAGTGACGCGCCCCGCGACGAACTCCAGTTCGGCACTTCCCTGGGCGTCCTCGCCGCGCTCCTCGCAGCACAGTTGCTGGTGTTCGGCGCGGCCCGCCTGGTCAGGCCGGCCGCCTACGCGCCCTTCGTCTGGGATCCGTACGGCAAGTGGCTGGCCTGGACCGACCTCTGCGCCGGCCTGAGCGTGGGGCTCGCGTCGGTCTGGCTCGGTATCCCGTGGTGGACCGTGTTCGTGACGGTGCCGGCCGCGGTGACCGGGGTGATGGCGCTCCTCGTTCGATACGAGCGGAGCAGGCGTCAGTTGGCGTCGGGCATCGCGCCCAGGAAGACGCCCCGGCCTGCGTAGAAGCGGTCCAGGTCCGGCCAGGGGACCGCGGCTGCGCGTTGGGAGCGGCCCGGGAATCCGGAGGGGTTGTGGACGTAGAGGTTGTCCTCGTCGGCTGCCACTGCCAGGACCAAGTGACCGCCCTTGTGCGGGGGTTCGGGGTGCAGCTCGCGGATCGAAGGGTGTACGGACAGCATCGCCAGGCCTCCCGCCGCGAGGTGGGCGGGCAGCTCGGCGGCCGGGAGGTCCGGGCGGCATTCCGCTGACAGGGACCAGCGGGTGCGGGCGTACTCGGCGAAGGGTGCGTAGATCAGGCCGTCCAGGCGGCCGTCCTCGTGGCGAACGTAGGCACCTGCCTCCAGGCACTCCTCCGCGAGGGAGACCGCGGGCGGTGCGGTGCCCTTCCAGTGGTCCAGGGCCATCCGCAGGCAGGCCATGCCGCACAGGCGCCATGACCAGTACGCGCACTCCTCCGGGCTCTCCGCACCGGACTTGGGCCATAGCGGGTCGGCGCTCGCGGGCAGTTCGCCGGACACGATTCTGTCCACCAGGTCTGCGGACTCCCACTGGGCGTAGTACGGGACGGACGTGAGGTGTGCGGCTTCGGGCATGGGCCAAGTGTCGCCCAGGGCCTGACCGGGGGTTATCCCCACCCGGAGCCGGGCGGCCAGCAGGATCGCCCGGCGCGGGCACGGCCGGAAATGCTGGAGGCGGCGGATACCGCTGGATTTCCGACGTCTCCATGGAGGTTGGTTCGTGCGTGGGCAGGCAAGGCAGAAGTTCCGTTTCTCCGGGCGGCAGGCGGGCGGGCGACGCGCGGCCGTACTGACCGCCGGCATCTTGGCGGTGGGCCTCCTGGGGCAGCCCGCCGCATCTGCCGTCGCCACGCGGCAGCCGGACACCGTCCGCCAGGGATTGAACGCGCTCGTGGAGTACGACGGCGTGCCCGCCGCGCTCGCAAGCGTCCAGGGCCTGAAGGGCTTGAAGGACCTCAAGGGGCGCACGGTCACCTACACCGCGGGGATCGGCGACCTGGCCACCGGCGCGAAGGTGCCCAGGGACGGGCAGGTGCGGATCGGCAGCAACACCAAGGCGTTCACCTCGGTGCTCGTGCTGCAACTGGTCGGCGAAGGCAAGATCGGCCTCGACACCTCGATCGACACCTATCTCCGCGGCCTCGTCCGCGGCGACGGAATCGACGGACGCGACATCACCGTCCGCCAGCTCCTCCAGCACACCAGCGGACTCCCCAACTACGTCGCCTACCTCGACGACGAGCCCCGCCCCTACACCCCGCGCGAGCTCCTCGACCGCGCCCTCGCGCACAAGGCCGAGTTCGAGCCCGGCAAGAAGTGGGCGTACAGCAACACGAATTACGTGCTGGCCGGCATGCTCATCGAGAAGGTCACGCACCACTCCTACGCCGACGAGCTCGACCGGCGCATCATCAAGCCCATCGGCCTGCGCCACACCTACCTCCCCGCCCCCGGCGACTCGACCATCCGCGAAGCCCACCCCCACGGCTACGACCGTGACGCGGCGGGCGCCCCGCTCGACGTCACGGAGTTCGACCCCTCCTGGGGCTGGTCGGCAGGCCAGATGATCTCCACCAACTCCGACCTCAACCGCTTCTACCGCGCACTCCTGGCCGGCCGCCTCCTCCCGAAGGCCCAACTCGCCCAGATGCGGACCACCGTCCCCGCCAACTACTTCGGCCCCGGCGCCCGTTACGGCCTCGGCCTGGTCAGCAAGCCGCTGTCCTGCGGCGGCGTCTACTGGGGCCACGGCGGCAGCACCACGGGTTACGAGACCCGGGGCGGCGCCACCGAAGGCGGCCGCCGTGCCGCCAATGTCGCGGTGACCACCCAGCCGTCCGACCCGGCCGTCATGGAGCATGTCGACCGCGTCGTGGACAAGGCCCTGTGCCCCTAACTCCCCGTCCACGGGCGGAGCTTCTCCGGATTGCGGACCACCCAGATGTGGGTGACGCGGCCGTCGGTGACCTCGAACGCGGCGACCGTGGCGGTCGTTTCGGCGTACTGGGCGACCAGGCCCGGCGCGGCATTGACCGTACGTTCCAAGAGCTTCAGGCCCGGCGCCTTGTCGGCGATGTGGACCATGTACTGGGCGATCAGCGCGCCGCCCTCGACCGGTCGCAGCACCGTACCGACCAGGCCGCCGCCGTCGGCCGTCATCACCGCGTCCGGGTCGAGGAGGGCGACGAGGGCCTTGATGTTCTTGGCCTCCCAGGCCTCCTTCACCCGGCGCACCACGTCGGCCTGTTCGGCGACCGAGGGGGTGCGTGCGGCGTGTACGCGTCTGCGCGCCGAGGTGGCCAGTTGGCGGCAGGCCGCCGGGGTCCGGTCGACGATGCCCGCGATCTCGGCGAAGGGGTAGCGGAAGACGTCGTGCAGGACGAACGCGACCCGCTCTGCGGGCGTCATCGACTCCAGGACCACCAGGAACGCCATGGTCACCGACTCGTCGAGGGTGATCTGGTCGGCGGGATCGGTGAGTTCGGACGGCCACTCCGTACGGTCGGGCAGCGGGTCCGGCAGCCAGGCGCCCACATATCGCTCGCGCCGGGCCCGCGCCGAGCCGAGCACGTCCAGGCAGATCCGGGCGGTCACCGTCGTCAGCCAGGCGCCGGGCGCGGCGATGGCCTCCTGGCCGGCCTTCGGGAGTGCGTACCAGCGTGCGTACGCCTCCTGCACCGCGTCCTCCGCCTCGGCGAGCGAGCCCAGCAGCCGGTAGGCCACATTGATCAATTGGCGCCGCTCGCCGGTGACCGCGCGTGCGTCTATGCCGGATATGCCCATGTTCGTGACCGCTCCCCCTGGTCCCCCGGCGTCTCGCCTCACATTTCGTGGGGCCGTGTCGTCGGAGTGATGAGACCTTATCGATCTACCGCTTCCGGGCGGGAAATGGGGACCGCGCCATGACCAGCTCCACGTTCCTGCGGGTGTCGATCGCCCTGCAGATCCTCGCCATCTTCTTCCAGGCGGTCACCGCCGGCCTGCTGCTCTCCACGTCGTACGGCGAAGTGCTGCACAGCGTCGGAGCGCGCGTGATGTACGGGGCGACGATGCTGTACGTCCTCGCCGCCGTGCTGGCGTGGCGGCCGGGCGGCGGCTCGGCCCGGCCCATCCTGCACTCGTCCGGATTCCTGGTCCTCGCCTCGGCCCAGGTCGTGCTCGGCGTCAAGCATGTCCCGTCGGTTCATGTCCCGCTGGGTGTCCTGATGTTCGGGCTGAGCGTGCTGGCGCTGGCGCGGACGGGCATGTCGTTGAACCTCGCGGGTGCCGAGCGCGTCGAGCGCGTGGAGTCGGCGCCGGACGCCCGGGCAGCGGAAGCCCGGGCGGCGAAAGTCGCCTGAGGGTGGTCCCATAACGGGTGGGGAGATGCCCAGGACCCCTGTTATGGTGCGCCGATGTCCATGATCAGGCAGTTCCAAGTGACCTTCGACTGCGCGGAACCCGCGCGCCTCGCCGCCTTCTGGTGCGAGGTTCTGGGGTACGTCGTACCGGCAGCCCCGGAGGGCTTTGCCACGTGGGAGGAGTACCACCAGTCGCTGCCGGTCGATGACGAGATCTACTTCGCGTGCACTGATCCCTCGGGTGTGGGCTCGCGCGTGCTCTTCCAGCGCGTTCCCGAGGGCAAGGTCGTCAAGAACCGGATGCACCTTGATGTGCGGGTCGGCACAGGACTCGTGGGTGACGAGCGCCTGGCCACACTTGAGGCCGAATGCGCACGGCTCATGGCGCTCGGCGCGAAGCACGTGCTGACGCAGCGCGCCGATGGCGTCAACGAGTCGTGCATCACGATGCAGGACATCGAGGGCAACGAGTTCTGCCTCACCTGATTCTCCGTGATCACACCTGACACGGCCAAGATCAGCGCGTGGGCCAGACCGGGCCCTCGTCGGTCCAGGTGACGCCCTTGTTGTGGCAGAAGCAGAAGGGGTGGCCCACCGGGTCGGCGTACACCCGCCAGCCGAAGCCTTCAGGACCGATGAAGTCCTGCTTCAGCGTCGCACCGAGCGCGAGGACGCGGCGCCCCTCGGACTCGCTGTCGTCGACTTCGAAGTCCAGGTGGAACTGCTTGGGGTGCGCACTGTCGCCCCACTGCGGGGGGAGGTAGTCGTCCACCCGCTGGAAGGCGAGCTCGATCTCGCCGAACACGATGCCGGCCCAGTCCCCGTCGCTGCCCTCCTTGATGGGGCGGCCTGTCACCTCGGAGTAGAAGGCAGCCAGTTTCATCGGGTCCGGGCAGTCGATGATGAAGTCGGTGAGTCGCAGCATCCGAGGATCCTGACACACGATCGCACCGCCGGCAGCGGCTGCGGGGGCGGCATTCGCTCCGGTACTGCGGAAGGAACGAGGATTCCCACCACGCCTCCTCACGCTGTGGTGCGGTTCACGGACCGTGATCCTGATGTGCTTCTGCGGCGAGAAAGCTTCGTGCTGCGGCGGTGACGTCGCCCCCGACGCGCTCCTGGTCGGGAAGGTCATCGCTCAGCAGCTCGATTGCAGTGGCCAGATCAACGATGGGCTGCAGCACATCGGGATAGTCGAGTTCGGCGGCAGCTTCCAACCAGATCGTCCTCGCTCCACGGATCGGATCGAGCCGGCCCGCCACGATCTGGGCTGCCCACCAGCGGGCAGCGGTCCATCGCGCCTTTGTCAGATCTTCTGAGGCCAGCGGCAGCAGACCCATCTCGCCCAGCACAAGGTCGAACAGTTCAGGGGCCTGTCCGTACTCATTGCGCGCGAGCCCGGCCAGCAGCGGCAGGGAGGGGCTCTCGATGTCAGCCATCAAGGCGTCCAGTCCCAACTGGACCAGCCAAGCGTCCGAAGGGCGCTGCCACGGTGCCAAGGTCCGGTCTGCGCCGGCCATGCGGATCAGGCTGATCGCCACATCTGCGTCCATGCTGTGCCTCGCCCCCACTCGTCTTCTGCAAGGGAAGTCCTACCACCGAGGTTGACGTGGCCCCCTACCACGCCTGAGCTCCAGGGCAGGGTCAGACCGGCGATCACTGCGTCGCGGTCCCGCGGTCACCGGTCGAACGTGCACCAGACCGTCTTGCCGGGGCGGCGATCGGCGACGCCCCACTTGTCGGCGCAGGCCTCCACCAGGAGCAGGCCGCGGCCGCTTTCGTCGTACGGGGACGGTGGGCGGTCCGGGGATGGGATCTCGCCCGGGCCGCTGTCGTGGAGTTCTACGCGGAGGCGCGTCTCGCCCTCCCGGATCAGGTGCAGGCGGAAACCGCGGCCGGGCGGGACGCCGTGCAGCAGGGCGTTGGTCGCCAGTTCGCTCACGCAGAGCAGCACGTCGGCCGCGCGGTCCTGCCAGCCCCAGCCATCCAGTGCGTCGCGCGCGAACGCGCGGGCAATGGGGATCGACCTGCGCTCACGGCGGCAGAACACCTCGCGGCGGTACGGGAGTTGGGTTTGCTCGTCCATGAGACCACTGTCACCCAGGGTGACTATGCTGGGACACCGGGTCAGGTCGTACATCTCGTTTGTACGAGTCCGGCGCGGTGGCCCGCCACCTGCGCCGGGAAGGGGGTACGGCATGGACGGATCAGCCAAGCGGCGGGGCAAGCGGGTCACTTCGTGGCATCTGGTGGGCGCGCAGATCGCCGGGTTCCGCAAGCACGCGGGGATGACGCAGCAGGAGCTGGCCGCCCAACTCTGCATCAGCGACGACAAGATGGCGTCGATCGAGCAGGGGCGGCGGCCGTTGCATATCGCGCTGGCCGTTCAGATCGACGATCTGCTCGACACGAAGCGGGCGCTTGAGGTTGCCGTGGGGAAGGTGCCTGAGCGGGAGAAGTTCCCTGTGTTCGCGCAGGACTTCATCGAGTATGAGCAGGATGCGGTGACGCTGCTCTGGTACGAGATCCAGGTCGTGCCGGGTCTGCTCCAGACCGAGCAGTACGCGCGCGCCGTCTTCGAGTGCCGTTATCCGCCGGTGGAGGACGAGACAGTGGACGACTGGGTCGCGGCCCGGATGGCGCGGCAGAAAGTGTGGGAGCGGAGGCAGCCGCCCCGCGCCAACTTCGTTCTGGAGGAGGCAGTACTCCGCCGCCCGCTCGGCGGCCGCGAGGTCATGCGTGATCAGATCCGCGCCCTGCGCGACCTGAGCGAACTCCCGTGCATGGGTGTGCAGATCATGCCGATGGACTGCGTGCCACACGCCGCCCTCGACGGTCCGATGGTGCTGCTGGAGACCCCCGACCACGACAACCTCGCTTACGTGGAGGGCCAGCGGATCAGCCAGCTGATCGACGACCCTGATGAGGTCAGCATCTATCAGCAGAAATATGGAATGCTGCGGTCGCAGGCGCTCTCCCCGTGGGAGAGCACGCTCCTACTGGACGGACTGCTAGGAGAGTCATGAACACCGCAGCACGACCGCAGAACCGCGCGCAAGGCCTGACCTGGTTCAAGTCCAGCTACAGCGGCAGCGAGGGCGGCGCCTGCCTCGAAGTCGCCTACGCCTGGCGCAAGTCCACCTACAGCGGCAGCGAGGGCGGCGACTGCGTAGAAGTCGCCGCCCACACCGCCGCCGTGCACATCCGCGACTCCAAGCTCCACGACGCGAGCCCCGTCCTCACCGTCGCCCCCGCCGCCTGGGTCGCCTTGCTACGTCAGTGCTCGTCGCGCTCGTAGCCCTCCTTCAGCGCTGCCTGGACCCCCGGGATCGGGGTCGCGTTGATCGCCAGGGTCAGGACGTGGTCGCCCTTCTTGAAGTGCGTGCCGAGCAGGTCGTTGAGCTGCTTTGCCCAGGCCTCCGCCAGGTAGAACTTCCAGTTCTTCGGGCCGATCCCCTGGAACCCGAGCGTCGGGATCTGCAGATACGTGTCGAGGGTGTCGAACGTCGCCATCAGCGTCTCGACCGGCTTCGTGGAGCCGTTCACGTAGCCGTTGCCCGACGCCTTGTCGATCAGCGGCAGGTTGTGGAGCCAGAAGCCCTCCGTCCGGAAGGAGTTGCCGGTCTTGTTGCTCGTGAACTTCCATCCCCCCGGATACCAGATTCTGCCGTTCACGAGGTTCATGTTGCTGTAGCCGTCGGCGCCCACCGGGGTCCATAGACCCTTGCCGCCCTTGAGGCCGCCGACCGGGCAGATCGGCTCGACCTTGACGTCGGCGCGTTTGAACTGGTCCATCGTGTTCTGCGAGAACGGGAGCGTGCCCGTGCCGCTCTGCATGAAGAACCAGAAGCCCAGGCCCTTCTCGGCCGCGTGGTCGTAGTACCCGCCGGTCTTCTCGGCGATCGAAGGCAGGCAGTTCGTGGCGGGCGGGTTGTCGGCGGCGAAGGCCGGGCTGCCTGCGGCGAGTACGGAGACGGCGGCGAGCGTCGCTGCGGCGGTACGGAACGACATGCGGGGCTCCAGGGGAGTCGGGGATCTTGAATCCCAGTCAAAGGAGCCCTGGAGCACCCACCACCCGGAAGTGCCGAATGGTGGAGAGGCGGGCTCCTGTCAGCCCGCGAAGAAGGCGAGGATCGTGTTCGTCGCGTCCAGCGCGGTGCTGACCGTGCCGAAGCCCGGGGGTGGGGTGGCCGACGTTCCCGGCCAGGTGTGGCCTGCGCCGCTCATGATCAGGAGTTGGACTGCCGCGCCTGAGGGGGCGGGGGGCCACGTCGTGCTGTCGTAGCCCTGCTTGTGCGTCGTTTTCGGGGTGCCGGCGGAGCCTGCCGCCGCCGCGAATGCCTCTGCGCTCGCCCGGGACGACATGGTCGGGGTGATCGGCGCCTTGCCTGCGGCCGGCGGGCCGGGGTGGGGCAGGCCGGACGGCGGGCGGATCGGGTCCGCCGAGCCGTGGATGAGCAGGACCGGGACGGGGCCCGTGGGGGTCACCTTGGCTGTTCCGGTGGGGAGTTGGCCTGCCACTGAGGCCGCTCCTGCCAGGAGTTTCGGGCGCTGGGCCGCCATGCGCAGGGCCATCGAGCCGCCGTTGGAGAAGCCGACCGCGTAGACGTGGGCGGGGTCGGCCCGGTGTGTACGTACGAGGTCCTTGATCAGCGCCTCCGTGAACCGCACATCCGTGTCGGGGTCCGGGCGCTCTTTGGTGGCGGCTGCGCCTGCTCCCCAGGCGTGGTCCAGCCCCTCGGGGTAGGCGATCAGCATGGTGCGGGCTGCCGCCGCCCGGTTCAGGGCGGTCCGCGACCGCATGTCCGCCGCGCTCTCGCCGCTGCCGTGGAAGGCGATGAGGAGGGGCTTGGGGGTGGCGGCCGCGCTCTTGGCGGGGGCGTGCAGGAGGTACGTACGCGTCGTGCCGTCCACGCGGAGTTGCGCGCGGGTGTCGGTGCTCGCGGAGGGGGTGGTGGCGGACGGGCGGGGCTTCGCGGCGGGCGGTTCAGGGGAGTTGGAGCAGCCTGCCGTGAAGGACAGGGTCAGGAGCAGGGCGCCGTACCAGAGTCGGGAGGAGAACATGCCTCCAGCAAACCAGGGACCTTGGTCCCGGTCGGGCAGGACCTTCGGCCCGCTGTGTCCCGTGGGCCCGCTGTTAGCGTGGAGGTGTCGCGTGGTGACTACGTCCGCGACCCGCATGTACGCCGTACGCCCGGCCGAGAGGAGGCGATTTCGCTATGAGTCCGAGTCCGAGTTACTCATCAGACCTCCGTCACGTCGCCTCCACTCCCGGCACGCGCTGAGACCGGCCCTACGCGCTTTCTTTTGAAACTCCTTGGTGCCAGGGCGAGTTGAGGCGTACCTCGACGTCTTCCGCCCCCATACCCACGGCCGTTCCGCCGCGCCCTGCGCCGGCGTACCCGTGAGGAGGCACGCCATGACCTTGATCTCGATCCTCCGTCTGTCCGCCGTCTGGCGCCGGATTTCCCGTGCGCCGCTCGACAGTCCTGTCTGCCATGCCTTGAGCAACCGTGCGGGCCAGTAGGCCTGCTGATACCTCGTCACATCACTTCACATCTCGTCAAAGGAGACACCCCTCATGACCCTCGACACCGGCAACCTCGACCAGGCCATCGCCACCCACGCCGACAACACCGAAGTCATCGCCGTCCTGCACGAGATCCGCGACGAACTCCGCGATTTCAACAAGGACATGGACCGTCTCAACCACCTCACCGAGGGCCAGCTGAAGTCCACCGTCGAGAACCGCAAGCTGGCCGCGATGACGCTGATGTTCGTCATCCCGTCGACCTTCGCCGCGATACCCGGCGCCAACTTCGAGCACCTCAACGAGTACGGCTTCGACAATTTCTGGGCCCTGCCGATCCTGGTCGGCGCCGTCGTGCTCTCGGCCGCCGGAACCTTCGCCTTCATCAAGAAGAAGCGGTGGATCTAGGGGGTGGCCGATTCCGCGGTCCCGGGCGCAGTGCGCGCCCGGGCCGCGTCCCTCGCCGTGCGTCAACGCGTCAGCGCGCGAAACGGACCGCCCGGTACTCGCCGACGAAGGAATCGCCCGGCTTGACCGTCGCTTCGGGCTTGCCCCAGCAGTCGGTGTCGTAGAACAGCTCCGCCTTGGCCTTCGTCTTGTTCACCGCACCGGTCGGGTCGCTGAAGTACACGTCCTCGTATTCGTCCATCAGCTGGGTGCTCACCTTGTAGCAGGGGCCCACCAGCGGCTTGACCAGCGTCTTCTGGACCGCGTCGTCCTGGTACCGGTAGTTCGTCGCGATGAACTTCCCCGTCGTCGGCTTGGGCGGTGTGTGGCGGACACCAGGACGATGGGCGTACGGAAACGAACTGCCATGGGAACGGACTCCTCCGTAGTGGGGGTGCTACTCGGATCCGATCATCAGCGGGGACTGTCGGTGCCGCCACGCGACAGCACCGGCGGCGACATCGTGAACCGGGCGTTCACCTGGGCATACACCGACTGCCGCTCCGGTTCGAGGTCCAGCGCGGGCTGCTCGGCGTCCGCCTCGTCCGCGTAGCCGCCCTTGGCCATCCAGGCCGCCGGGGCCGGGAAGTGCTGCGGGCCGTCCGACCCTTCGTCGGCGATCTCCAGCAGGGCCGTGAGCCCGGATCCGACAGCCTCCGCGTACTCGTGCGCCCGGTCGACCGCCGCCCGCACCGCCTGGCGGCGTGCTTCTCCGTACGCCGGGGAGGATTCACGCAGGCGCCACCACGGGCCCTCGATCTCGGTCAGTTCCAGGTCGGCCAGGCGGGTGACGAGTTCACCGAGGACCGTGAAGTCCGAGAGTTCGACGGTGAGGCGGACATGGCCGCTGTAGCTGCGTACCCGCTCCGTACGGCCGCGTCTGCCCAGTTCGGGGGCGACCGAGAAGGCCCCGGTCTCCACCCGCTCGACGGCCGTCCCGAACGACTCGACCTGCTGCAGCGCGGCGGCGTTGCGCCGCGTGAGGTCCTCCAGGGTGGCCGCGCGGTCGGTGCCGCGGGCGTTCACCGTGACACTCACCTGTACGAGCTCGGGGTCGACCCGCAGGGTGACCTCGCCCCTGACCGCGATGCGGGGCACCTCGGGAGTACCGAAAGGGACGTGTGCGGGCGGGAGTTCGGTCATCTCGTGCTCTCTTCGGTGGGCTCTGCGGGGCGGGTGGGGGCCGTGGGTCCAGTGAAGGGAGCCGCCGCGCACCCCACCAGCCGGAGGTGCCGAATGGGGGAGGTCCCGGAAAGGTCGGAGGCGGGGGCGTGCGCGGTGGGCGGGGACCGCTGAGGATGGGGGGATGACTTCCGATAGCGCGCGGTCCGAGCCCCTCACCCACGTACTGGAGCGGCTGGGAGGGATCAGCCCCCGGCTGGAGTCCCTCTACAAGGACCTGCATGCGCACCCGGAGCTCTCCTTCGCCGAGACCCGTACAGCAGGGATCGTCGCCGCCGAGCTGAAGCAGCTGGGATTCGCCGTCACGGAGGGGGTCGGGCGTACCGGCGTCGTCGGCGTGCTCAGCCAGGGCGAGGGGCCCACGGTGCTGCTGCGGGCCGACATGGACGGGCTCCCCGTGGAGGAACGGACCGGTCTGGCGTACGCGAGCTCCGCCACCGGCGTCGGACCCGACGGCAAAGAGGGGCCCGTGATGCACGCCTGCGGGCACGACATGCACGTCACCTGTCTGCTCGGTGCGCTCGATCTGCTGGCCGGGGCACGCGACTCCTGGTCGGGGACGGTCGTCGCCGTCTTCCAGCCGGCCGAGGAACTGGGCACGGGGGCGCAGGCGATGGTCGACGACGGGCTCTTCGATCTGGTCGGCGTCCCCGATGTGGTGCTCGGGCAGCATGTCGCTCCGGTGCCCGCCGGGGTCATCGGGTGCCGTCCCGGGCCCGCGATGGCGGGCGGCGACACGCTTCACGTACGGATGTTCGGGCGGGGCGGGCACGGTTCGCGGCCCGAGATGACCGTCGACCCTGTCGTCATGGCCGCGTCCACCGTCATGCGGCTGCAGACCGTGGTCTCGCGGGAGATCGCCGGGTCGGAGACCGCTGTCGTGACCGTGGGCGCGATCCATGCCGGGACCAAGGACAACATCATCCCGGACGAGGCCGAACTCAAGCTGAATGTGCGGTCGTTCACGCCCGAGGTGCGGAAGACGGTGCTCGATGCGATCAGCCGGATCGTACGGGCCGAGGCGGTGGCCTCCGGAGCCGACCGCGAGCCGGAGATCGAGCTCGTCGCCTCCTTCCCCGTCCTGGTCAACGACGCCGATGCCGTCGACCGGACCATGGGCGCGATGCGCGCCCACTTCGGCGAGGCCGCCGTCATCGACCCGGGCGTCGTCACCGGCAGCGAGGACGTCGGGTACCTCGCCGCCGCCTCGGGGGCCGCGCTCTGTTACTGGTTCTTCGGAGGCGCCGACCCCGCCGTCTTCGCGGAGGCCGCCCGCAACGGCACCCTCGGGCGCGACGTCCCGGCCAACCACTCGCCGCTCTTCGCGCCGGTCGTCGGACCGACGGTGGGCGCCGGGGTCCGGGCCATGACCGCCGCGGCCCTGGCCTGGCTCGGCGCCGGCGCTAACGGCTGAAAGCGGCCGCGTACTCCTGCAGGAAACGCGCCTCCACGTGCGCCATGTGCGCGATCTCCGTCGGGTCGACGCTCTCGTTCGGGGCGTGGATGAGGCAGCGCGGCTCCTCCACGCCCATCAGGATGATCTCCGCGCGCGGGAACGCGCCGGCCAGGACGTTGCACAGCGGGATCGAGCCGCCCTGGCCGAGGAACGCCATCGGCTTTCCGTAGACCCCGCGCATCGCCGTGCCGAGCGCGCCGTACGCGGGGCCTTCGGTGGCCGCCCGGAACGGGGAGCCCGTGCTCTCCGCCTCCACCTCGACCCTGGCGCCCCAGGGCGCCGCCCCGGTCAGGTGCGCGGTCAGCGCCGCGCGGGCCGCCTCCACGTCCATGCCGGGCGGGACCCGGAGGCTGACGCGGGCGCGGGCCGTGGCGGGCACGGCGGCGGCCGAGCCGACCACGGGCGGGGCGTCGATGCCGAGGACGGTGACGGCGGGGCGAGCCCAGAGGCGGTCGGCGACGGAACCCGTGCCGGTCAGCCGGACTCCCTCCAGTACGGCCGCGTCCTTGCGGAACTGGTCCTCGTCGTAGCCCACGCCCTCCCAACTTCCCTCGCAGTCGAGGTTGTTGATGCGCGTCGCGCCCGTCTCGGGGTCCCGGAGGGTCGCCAGGATCTGGATCAGGGCGGCCAGCGCGTCGGGGGCCGGGCCGCCGAACATGCCCGAATGGATCTCGCCCTCAAGGGTGTTGACCGTGACGGTCACATTGGCCAGACCACGGAGTGACGTCGTCGCCGTGCCGACGCCCACCGCCGCGTTCCCCGTGTCGCAGATCAGCAGCGCGTCCGCGAGGAACTCCTCCGGGTGCGCGACGACGTACTCCTCCAGGCCGCCCGTGCCCTGCTCCTCCGAGCCCTCCGCCACGAACTTGATGCCGACGGGGACGTCGTCGCCGAGCGCCCGCAGCGCGGTGAGGTGCATGACGATGTTGCCCTTGCAGTCGGCGGTGCCGCGCCCGTACCAGCGGCCTTCGCGCTCGGTGAGCGTGAAGGGCGGGGTCGTCCAGGCGGCGTCGTCTAGCGGAGGCTGCACGTCGTAGTGGCAGTAGAGGAGGACGGTCGGGGCGCCGGGCGGGGGCGGGCGGTGGCCGATGACGGCGTGGCTGCCGTCGGGGGTCTCCACCAGGTGTACGTCGCGCAGACCCGCCTCGGTGAAGGCGTCGGCCACCCACTGGGCGGCCTTCCGGCACTCCTCGGGCGGGTACTGGCGGGGGTCGGCGACCGAGGGGATCGCCACGAGTGCGGTGAGGTCGGACTTGGCTCGTGGCATCAACTCGGCGATGGCCGGGCCGAGTTCGGTCATTTCTTCTCTCCCGGCTGGAAGACCGCTGTCAGCGTGTGGCCGCGCTCCTCGAAGCTCACCGCGGTCTCGCCCTTGGCCCGCTCCTCGTCGCCGCCGTACGGGGCGCCGTCCAGGAGCCAGTCGGTGAAGACGAAACCGGGGGCCGGGACCGCGGTGACCGAGACGGTGTCGCCGTCCGAGTAGGGGCCGGGCTCGGAGGCGGTCAGGGTGCCGTTGCCGCCCTGCGTACGGAGGTCGAGGGTGTGGCGGCGCTTCTCGAAGACGGCGGTCAGGGTCATGTCGTCCTCACCCACGTCGAGGGCGACCGTGTCGTCGTCGCCGGCGGACGAACCGTCGAGACGCCAGCCGGCGAAGTCCCAGCCGGGGGCCGGGTCGGCTTCGTAGATGAGGTCAGCGCCCTCCAAGTCGGCCCGGGTGGAGGGGGACTTGGATCTGGCCACCTTGCCGGAGCCGATGGACTTGATGTTCACCTTCGAGGTGGGGGTCCTGCCCTTGCGGAAGAGCGCCGTGAGCGTGTGGTCGGCGCGGACCGGGAGGCGGAAGGAGGCGTTCTTGCCGCCCTTGGCCGGGCGGCCGTCGAGCTTCCAGCCGGCGAAGACGTACCCCTTGCGCGCCTCGGCGGAGAAGGAGGCGGAGGTGGAGAGGGGGTAGGGGCCGGGGGTGCCCGCGTCGACCTTTCCGGCTCCGCGCGGGGAGACGGTGGTGGTGACGGCGCAGAGCGAGTCGTCGGAGCGGGCCTGGCGGTAGGCGGCGACCGCCTTTCCCGTACGGGCGAAGATGTCGGCGGTGTCGGCCTCGCCGGGGCGGCCGAGGGGGACGCCCAGGGGCTGGCCGCGGTAGCGCTGGCGGGGATTCTCGAAGTGGTTGATGCGGTTGCAGCGGCCGTGGGTGGCGCGGCGGCAGCCCGATTCGTAACTCATGATCGACGACCAGTCGCCGGACTTGGGGAAGTAGCCGTTGGCGCCGTAGGGCGGGGGCTGGTGGGGCTGGGTGGTGCGGTCGTGGGAGGCGCCGAGGTTGTGGCCGAGCTCGTGGGCGAAGGAGTAGTGGCCGATCGCGGACTGGGCGACCACCGTGTAGCCGTAATTCGCCGTGGCCGGGGATGGGTTGGTGGGGACGTAGCCCAGGCCGCCGAAGTCGCGGCCGCCGGTGATGACGGTGACCTGGTCGGCGCCGTAGCGGTCGCGGAGGGCGGGGAGTTCGTCGGCGATCTTGTCGCGGGGGGTGACTGCGGCGGTGAGGAGGTCGCTGCCGACCTTGTCGACGCGGGCGGGGACGCGGGCCAGGGGGGCCGTGTGGACCAGGCGGACGCGGACCTTGGTGCCGCTGGCCGCGAATGCGCTGTTGGCGAGGGTCACGGCGCGGGCGATCGCGGCGCGGATCTGGCTGTCGCCGCCGGCTTCCTTGCGGGCGCGGGGGGTGTACGCGACGAGGCTGTCGACGAGGGAGACCTTGGCGCCGCCCTTGCAGTGGGGCTTGAGGGGAGGCGCGTTGCGGTCCTGGGCTGTTTTTTTGAGCAAGGGGGGTGGGGGCGGGGCCAGTTGGGGTTCGTCCTCGTCGGTGAGGGGGGTGAGCTGGCTGATCGTCACGGTGCCGGGGCCGTCGGGGTCGATGGCGTACGTATCGCCTCCGAGGGAGAACTGGGCGCCCAGGTACTCGTTGCCCGGGGTGCCGTCGCAGCCGCCCTCCAGGGTGACGACGACGTCCTGGTCGGGGGTGCCGTCGACGACGCCCGTCCACACCTGGCGTCCGTCGACGGTGGAGCGGGAGGTCTCCACGGCGCGGACCGTGACGTCCTCGAAGAGGGGGAAGAGGACCTGGTTGGTGCCGGGGCGGCCGCAGATGGGGTCGAAGGCCTCGGGGACGACGCGGGCGTGGCGCATCCGTACGGCCTCCGCGCCGAACTCCTCCTTGGCGTCGGCGGGGTCGTCCGTCAGGTCGTCGCTGCGGGGGGCCGTGACGGCGCCTCGGGGTGGGGCTGCGGCTGCCTGGGCTTTCACCGGGGCCTGGAGCGTGCCGGCGAGGACCAGCCCCGCCAGCACTGCGACGGCCGGTGCACGGCCCCATCTCTTGCGGACCATCGCCGCCACCGCCTGTTCCTCGTCCTCGGGACGCCGGCTCGTGGAGTGCCGGACCGAGGGGATTCCTTCCGCGCGGTGGGGTGGGGATCACGGGGTGGGGGGTGGTGTCACTCCGACGGTGCGCGGCGGAGGTGGCGGGGCGGGCCATCTCCCCCACCCCGCCCCTTCCCGGCTGTGACATTTGCGGCTCCGCCGCGAGGGGGGCTGCGCCCCAGACCCCCGAGCCCCGGTAAGCGGGGGCTCCGCCCCCTGCGCCCCCCGATCGCGGCCCTTCGGCCGCTCGTCCTCAAGCGCCGGACGGGCTGAGATTGCCCTCCGGCCCCGGAGCCCCAGCGTGGGGGCGGTCAGGACTCCTCGGCCGCCTTTTCCGCTGCCTCCACCTGGGCCGTGAACTCCTCCGCGGAGAGCCGCTCCAGCGTGCCCCCGTGCGCCGCGGCCAGCGCGTCCGCCGCCTCCGGGGACGACTCGTGCAGGTCGAGCACCAGCATCGACGTGCCGTTCTCCACCCGGCTGCTCAGCACGATCAGGCCCGCCCCGCCCTCCGCCAGCTGATGGTTCTCCCGCGCGTTCGCCAGCGCCGCGCCCGCCGCGCTGCCGATCAGTACGCCGATCGGGCCGCCGAGCAGACCCACCAGGCCGCCCACCACACCGCCGCCCACCGTCGGCACTCCGGCGCCGCGTACGTGGTTCTCGGGGATGTCGAGGATGCCCTCCGCCGAGCGTTCCAGGATGGCCGCCTGGCGCAGGCCGGGGAGTTCCAGGGCCTCCTCGTATGCCGCGCGGACACGCTCGGACGAGGTGGTCGAGGTGGGCGAGGTGGGCGAGGTGAAGGTGATCAGCAGGATCTGGTGGGTCTCGGTCATCTCGGGTGTTCTCCCTTGTCGTAGCCCGTTGTGCTCCGGATGCGCGAGGCGAGCACCGCGATGTCGTCCTCGGCGTCCTGGCCGAAGCGGTCCAGGGTGTCCTCGACCAGGTCGTCCAGGCGGCCGCTCGTCGGCACGCGCAGGCTCGTCAGGCGGTTCAGGGACACGTCGATGTCCTCTCCCCTCCGTTCCACGAGGCCGTCGGTGTACATGAACAGGATCGTGCCGGGGCCGCAGGCCACCGTGGTCGACTCGTACCCCCCGAATCCCGTGCCAAGCGGCGGGCCGACCGGCACGGGGACCAGCCTCGCGCCCTCGTACGGGTCGATGAAGACCGGCGGCAGATGGCCCGCGCTCGCGATGCGGCACTGCGCGTGGAAGCGGTCCACCACCGCCAGCAGGCACGTCGCCGCCCGGTCGAGGCCGGAGCGCTCCACCATCAGGTCGAGGCGTTCCAGGATCTGGTGCGGTTCGAGGTCGTCCTCGGCGAGGAGGCGGAGCAGCGCCCGGTAGTGGCTCATCGCGACCGCCGCCTCCACCCCGTGGCCCATCACGTCGCCCATCGCCTTGAGGTGGCGGCCGTCCGACAGGGGTACGACGTCGAACCAGTCGCCACCGACCACCGCGCCCCGGTCCGCGGGCAGGTAGCGGGACGCGACCTCGATGTGGGGGTGGCGGCCGCGCGGTTCGGAGAGGAGGGAGCGCTGGAGTTCCAGGGCGATGCCGTGTTCGTGGGTGTAGCGGCGGGCGTGGTCCAGGTCGACCGCGGCCCGCCCCGCGAGCTCGCGCGCGACGACCACGTCCTCCTCGGTGAACGTGGGCGACTCCCCCGCCCGTACGAGCGTGAGCGTGCCCAGCGGGTGGCTGCGCGCGGCGAGCGGGACGACCAGTGCCGAGTGCAGGCCGATCGCGCGGTAGGCGACGACGCGTTCGGGGTCGGGGGCGGAGCTGCGGATCTGCTCGTCGCTGTAGAGGTTCTCCATGACGGGCTGGCTGGTGGCGAGGCAGCGCGGGTTGGCCGCGTCCTCCTGGTAGTCGATGTACTCGCCCGGCTCACCGAACTGGGCTGCCGCGTCCCGGAGTTCGGGTACGGCGGCCATCGCGGCCCGGCGCAGCCGCAGCACCCCCGTCGGCGCCCGGCGGGCGGCCGGGCGCACCTCGGGAGGGAAGACCTCGACGCTCGCCAGGTCGGCCAGGTGGGGTACGACGAACTCGGCCAGTTCGCGGCAGGTGGTGTCCATGTCCAGGGTGGTGCCGATACTGGTGGCGGCGATGTCCAGGAGCGCCAAGTGCTGCCTGGCACGCTCCAGTTCGCGCTGCTGCTCCTCGGACGCGCTGACCTCCAGGACGATGCCGACCAGACCGTGGACCCGGCCGTCCTGCTCCAGGCGGTGGTACGCACCGTGCCAGTAGCGCCGCTCCAGGCCGGAGGGCGCCTGGGTCTGGCCGCTGGTGGTGATCTCGCGCGGCACCCCGTCCGCGAGGACCTCGCGCAGGACGTCCTCGCGGGCGTCGATGCCCGGCAGTACCTCGGCGATGGTGCGGCCCAGGTGGGCGGCGGCGGGGACGCCGTTGAGCCGCTCCAGCGCCGGATTGACGTAGAGGTAGCGGAGTTCGGCGTCGAGTACGCCCACGCCGGCGGTCGTGCCCTCGGCCAGGAGGGCCAGCAGCGCCGGGTCGAGCGATGGCGGACCCTCCGCGGGCAACTCGAACTCGGCAGGCGGGGGCGTCACATGTGCACTGCCGGGGCCGCGTCCTCGTCCACCGGGTGGATCTGCGGGGCGCCGCGCCGGTAGAGGACCACCGTGACCAGCAGACCCACCAGGAAGAAGCCGGCCGACCACCAGTAGGCGGTGGAGTAGCTCTCCAGCTGGGCCTGCGCCTGGACGGCGGGGGTCGGCTGCTTGCCGACCAGATAGCTGGTGGCGGCGCTGGTGGCGAGGGTGTTGAGCAGGGCCGTACCGATCGAACCGCCCACCTGCTGGCTGGTGTTGACCATCGCCGAGGCGACGCCCGCGTCGTGCGCGGCGACTCCGGAGGTGGCCAGGCTCATGCCCGGAGCGAAGATCAGGCCCATGCCGAGGCCCATCACCATGAGCGGGAACAGGACGTGGGGGACGTACGAACTGGTCAGGTCGAGCGCGGTCAGCCAGACCATGGCCGCTGCTCCCAGGCCCATGCCGGTGGGGACGATCGGCTTGGCGCCGAAGCGCGGGACCAGGTTGTTGGTGGTGATCACCGAGACGACCACCATCACGGCGACCATCGGGAGGAAGGCCAGGCCCGTCTTGACCGGGGTGTAGTGCAGGGACTGCTGGAGGTAGTACGTGAGGAAGAGGAAGACTCCGAACATCCCCGCACCCGAGATGAACATCGCCAGGAACGAAGCCCCGCGGTCGCGGTCCAGGATCACGCGGAGGGGGAGCAGCGGGTGTTCGGCCCTGGTCTGCCACCAGGCGAAGGCGGCGACCAGGATCGCACCGGCCACCAGGAAGCCCCAGGTCTGGAACGAACTCCAGGCGTGCGTCTCGGCGTTGGAGAATCCGTACACGATGCAGAAGAGGCCTGCGGAGACCAGGATCGTGCCGGGGACGTCGAGTTTGGGCCGGTCGGCGGGGGCGCCGGGCTGGAGCAGGCGGACCGCGCCGGCGAAGGCGATGACGGCGATGATGAGGTTGACGTACAGGCACCAGCGCCAGTCGAGGTACTCGGTCAGGATCCCGCCGAGGAGCAGCCCGACCGCGCCGCCCGCACCGGCGATCGCACCGTAGATACCGAACGCCTTCGCGCGTTCCTTGGGTTCGGTGAAGGTCGTCGTGAGGAGCGAGAGTGCGGCGGGGGCGAGCATCGCGCCGAAGACTCCCTGCAGCGCGCGGGCCGAGACCAGCATCCCGAAGTTGGACGCCATACCGCCGAGCGCCGAGGCGAGGGCGAAGCCGACCAGGCCGATGAGGAAGACGCGCTTACGGCCGATGAGGTCGGCGACGCGGCCTCCGAGGAGGAGCAGCGAGCCGAAGGCGAGGGCGTACGCGGTGACGATCCACTGGCGGTTGCCGTCACTGAAGCCCAGGTCCGCCTGGGCGGAGGGCAACGCGATGTTCACGATGGTCGCGTCGAGGACCACCATGAGCTGCGCGAGCCCGATGACACCCAGGACCCACCAGCGGTGGGAGGGGTGGTCGGGGTCGGGCCCCCGCTTGTGTCGGGCGCCCGTGGTGATTGCTGCGCCTGCGGGCTGTCCTGAACTGGTGGTCATGCGTGGGTCTCCTTACGGCGGCACGCTTACCCACCATCACGCTAAGCGGAGGGGTGCGTTCCTGCCATGTGGGGAGAGGGGGGTGGGAGTGGGGGGCGCGGGCTGGTGGGTGCGCTGCGCGCGGTGGCGGGTTTCGCGGATGTCGGGGTCAGGGATCTACGACGCTGCGCGGAGCGGGGCGCGGCCGGTGGCGAACGGCCAGTAGTGCCACACCAGCCTCTTCGTCCGGCACGCCGTCTCTCCGGCGTACCAGATCGCGCCCTGCAGGAAGGGGTCCATGCGTCCGGCGTGGATGTCCGCCTCGCTGCCGTAACGGGAGCGCACCAGCTCCTCCAGAAGATCCAGCGACCCTGGCGTGAAGTCCCAGCGGTCCGCCGCCCGCGTCTCCTCCGCCCAGGCACCGAATCCGGCCGCGCGCTCGTCCAGCCAGGCCTGCAGCTGCCCTGGCTCTGCACTCATGCGCACCACCCTAGAACGAAGAAAGGGCCGGACCGCCTTGAAACGGTGGTCCGGCCCTTGCCTGCGCTGTCGGCTAGCTGATGCTGCGGAAGGACTTCCAGCCGCTGCCGATCTTCACGCCGGAGCCGATGGTGCCCGCGCCCGTGCCCGCGTAGCGGTAGAGGTCGCCGGCGGTCGTACGGCCGAGGATGTCGTCCTTGCCGTCGCCGGTGAGGTCGCCGATGCCGACGAAGTCGGCCATGCTGCCCCAGCCGTTGCCGATCTTCACGCCCGAGCCGACGGTTCCCTTGCCGGTGCCGTAGTACCGGTAGAGGTCGCCGTTGGCGGTACGGGCGACGAGGTCTGCGGCCTTGTCGCCGTTGAGGTCGCCGGCGCCGACGATGGTCAGGCCCGTCCAGCCGTTGCCGATCTTGCCGGTACGGGTGAGACCGCCCGCCTTGGTGCCCGCGTAGAGGTAGAGGTCACCGGTTGCGGTCTGCCGGGCCACCAGGTCGGGCAGTCCGTCACCGGTGAAGTCGCCCGAGTAGGTGAGTCCGTCGTAGCCCTGCCAACCCGTGCCGATCCGGGTGGAGGGGGCGTCGGGGGACACAGGCTTGGAGCGCACGGGGGTGTAGCGGTACAGATCACCCGCCGTGTCGGTCACGAGCGTGTCGTTCGTCCCGTCACCGTTCAGATCTCCGAAGGGGATGACGGTGGACGTGTCCGGCCAGGTTCCGCCGTCGGCCTTCGCGGACACGACACCGGAGGCTTTGCCCTGGTAGACGACGAGGGAGCCGTCGGTTCCACGTGCGTACAGGTCGGGGAAGCCGTCATTGCCCACGTAGTCACGGCGCTTGGACGGAGTGGCGGGATCCCGGGACCCGGTGGCCGTCGCCCACACCTGCTGGACGGCTGTGTCGCCCTCGGTAGCGGTATTCCGGTTCCAGACGGCGAAGGCCCGGCCGTCATTGCCGCTTGCGCTGAAGCCCTTGCGGTCGGCATCGGTGCGGCCGACGAGCACGGGCGACGTCCAACTGCCGCCGAGAGCACGGTGGGAGGACGTCAGCTGCCCCTCGCTATTGGTCCACAGGAGCGTGACCGTGCCGTCGGCACCGATGCTCGGCGACCAGACCTGGTTCACCGCGGACTCGGCCAGGTTCTGCGTCGCCGACCAGGTCCCGGATGCCGATCGGGTGGCGGTGCTGAGGCTTGACGTGGAAGTGCCTTGCCACGCCATCGTCACTTCGCCGTTCTGGTCGAGCACCGGCGCACCGCTGTCATCCGGGTACGAGCCGGCTGGAGTCGTCTCGGGTGCGCCCCACTGCTCGCTGCCCGCAGGACGGTACGAGAAGCTGTAGTCGTCGCCGAGGCTGGAGGGATTCGACCAGCTCAGCAGGGTTGCGCCGGAGACGGACGATTGGAGCGTCACACGGGACAGAAGCCCCGACTTCTTGACCTCGACGGGCGCACTCCACGTGTCGCTGCCTGGGGCCCGGCTCACCACGGTCAGCGCGTTGTAGTCCCAGGCAATGGTCGCCCTGCCGTCGCCCGCGACAGTGACCGCCAACTCCAGAACGGGGTCATCGGCGAGCTTGACGGGCGCCGACCAGGCGGCGCCGGGTGCGGTGCGCTCGAAGACGTATGTCCCCTTCGGCACAGCACCCTCGCCGTAGGTGGACCAGACCGCGACAAGGCTGCCGCCGGGGCCACTCGCCGCCGCGAGCAGACCGGGCGAGTCCACGCCCGGGATCTCCCCGTCGACTGTCCATGCGGCGGCACCGGCTGCGAGCGACGCCGTGCTGTAGGTGTAACCGGACGAACCGTAGAGCTCCCAGGCCACGGTCGCCGAGCCGTCCTTGCCGACGGTCAGGTCGACGTCGTACACACCACTGTTCTGCGTGTCGTCCACGCGGACCGGAGCGTTCCAGGCGGTGGCGTCGGCCGGGCGGGTGGCGGACCACAGTTCCTCCCGGTCCTTGCCCAGGGTACGAACCCACACCATGACGGCAGTGCCGTCCGTAGTGGTCTTCACGTCCTTGACGGAGTTGGCCTCTCCCGCCTTCGTCAGCGGTGCGGGCGTGTCCCACAGCCGCTCTCCGGCCGTGGCCGCAGCTGCCGACGACGCGGTGACGAGGGCGGTGGCGGCTCCCGCACCCACGGCGCCCAGGGTCAGAGTCGGTATGAGTGCCGCCGAGATGAACCTGATCTTGCTCTTGCGCAACAAAGAATCTCCCCAGATCTATGCCCATGGCGTGTGAGGCGGGGAGACGATGCGCGCGGCGCGAATCGTCCTGTGAAGTGAAATCGTGCGGCCCCCCGGCCTGCGCTCCCCCCTGACACACGCAACTCTACGACCGTATCAACGACCACTGACAGCGCTTTCTTCCCCTGCCGCCTCACGAGGCAACACGCCTTAGCCGAAAGGGCTGTTGGGGAGCGATCCGTCGTCCGTGCTGTCGCCGAGGATCACCGCGTACGCGATCAGGGCGAGGAAGGGGAAGACGATCACGTCCACCCACATCCAGGTCCGCGCGCCGACCGCCAGCGGCCAGACGATCGCCGCCGCGTAGAGCACCGCCGCGATCGCCAGGAAGACCGCCGTCGCCGGGCGGATGCGGCGCGGGGGCTTCTTCGGCTTGGCGGGGTGGCCCTTGGGGCCGCCCGTGCGGGGCTGTGGCTTCATGCGGCGATCGTACGAGGCGTCATGCCCTGCGGGCCGGGGCCCGGGGTGAGAGCATCCCTTTATGGACAATTCGGAAGATAAGGGCGCTGCGGCCCCGCCCCTCGCGAACCCCGCCCCGCTCGGCCTCGCCGCCTTCGCCCTCACCACCTTCTGTCTGTCCATGTTCAACTCCGGCGTGATCGGCGACTCCGCCCTCGAAGCGGAGGTGCTGCCGCTCGCGCTGTTCTACGGGGGGCTCGCGCAGTTCGCCGCCGGGCTGCTGGAGTTCAAGCGCGGCAACACCTTCGGGCTGACCGCCTTCACCTCGTACGGGGCCTTCTGGATGGCCTTCGCGGGGTACGTGAAGTTCGTCGTCCCCGGGCTCGACCCGGCGCACACGCATGTCGCCACCGGGCTCTTCCTCATCGCCTGGTTCATCTTCACCCTGTACATGACCGTGGCCGCGACCACGCTCGACAAGGCCACCCTCGCCGTCTTCGCGGCACTGACCCTCACCTTCCTCTTCCTCGCGCTGGGCGCGTTCTGCGAGAGCACCGCCCTCACCCGCATCGGCGGCTGGCTCGGCCTGCTCACCGCGTTCCTCGCCTGGTACGCGTCCTTCGCGGGCGTCGTCAACGAGACCCGCGGCCGCAAGATCATCCCTGTCGGCTGACGCCCCCGCCCCGACACCGCGGGGCCGCCCGGTGGCACACTGCCCGGATGCCGCTCATCAGCAATCTCCGCCGCGTGATGCGCCGGGCGTACCACCGCACGGTCGACCTCAGCCACCCCGCGCGCTCGCCCCTGGGCAGCGCGGTCGTCAACTGTGTCGTCTACCAGGACGGCGAGCGGCAGCCCGGCGACTGCCCCGCCGAGGAGGCGATACGGCGCGTGCGCAAGGCCGGCCAGGGGTTCGTCTGGATCGGGCTGCACGAGCCCGAGGAGGCCGAACTCACCGACCTCGCCGAGCTGTTCGGGCTGCACCCGCTGTCGGTCGAAGATGCGCTGCGGCCGCACCCCCGGCCCAAGATCGACTCGTACGACGGGACGCTCTTCGCCGTCTTCAAGACCGTCGGGTACGTGGAGCACGAGCAGCTGACCACCAGCAGCGAGGTCGTCGACACCGGGGAGGTCGTCGTCTTCGCGGGGGCCGATTTCGTGATCACCGTGCGGCGCGGGCGCCACGGGTCGCTCGGCCCGCTGCGCGAAGGGCTCGAAGCCTCGCCCGAGCAGCTCGCGAAGGGGCCCGCCGCCGTCCTGCACGCCATCGCCGACCTCGTCATCGAGGGGTACGCGGACGTCGCGGACGCCGTCCAGGACGACATCGACGGGGTCGAGACCGCGGTCTTCGCGCAGGCCGCCGGGCGCACCGCCGACGCGGGCAGCATCTACCAGCTCAAGCGCGAACTCATGGAGTTCAAGCGGGCGGTGGCCCCGCTCGACCGGCCGCTGCAGAAGATCGTCTCGCAGCCGATGCCGCTGATCGGCCCCGACATCCAGGCGTACTTCCGCGACATCGCGGGGCGTCTCGCGCGCATCACCGAGCAGCTCGCGTCGTACGACGCGCTGCTCGATTCCATACTCCAGGCGCATCTGGCCCAGGTGACCGTCGCGCAGAACGAGGACATGCGGAAGATCACCGCCTGGGCCTCGATCGTCGCCGTGCCGACCATGGTGTGCGGGGTGTACGGCATGAACTTCGACCACATGCCGGAGACGCACTGGAAGTACGGCTATGCCATGGTGCTGGTCCTGATCGCCGTGTCGTGCTTCGTCATCCACCGGGGATTCCGGCGCAACGGCTGGCTGTAGACGGCCCGTTGCTCAGGCCGCGTGCGCCACCGGCCGGCTCCATGCCTCGTACAGCAGCGGGACCTGCGTCCCCTGCCCATCGGGCTGTACGTCGCCGAACCGCGCCCAGCCCCACTCCCGCAGCGCGCTGCGCACCGGCACGTTCGCCGGTTCCACCAGGGCCGCGACCAGCGTCGCCCTGGTGCGGATCAGCAGCTGGTCGACGAGGCGCGTGGCGATCTTGCGGCGCCGGAAGGCGGGCAGCACCATCAGCTCCGCGAGGACGAAGACATGGCCCGAGGCGGTCGACTCCTCTATGCCCGGCGGGAGTCCGCCCCTGAAGCCGTGCCAGATCTCGCCGTCGCGCTCCAGTACGTACCCATAGGCGCAGCCCGCGAGATCGTGCCCGTCGGCGACCATCATGTCGAAGCCCGGGCGCTGCATGTCCTCGGCGAACCGCCGCAGGAACGCCTGCCGGTCGTGGTACTCCTCACCCGGTGCCCGCCGGTACGCCTCGACGTACGTATCGGCGACGGCCTCCCGCTGCTGTTCCGCCTGCCAGCGGGTCAGCCGCCGCATGAAGACCTCTGCTGCCATGGGTCCCTCCCCCTCGTTCCTCTCCCATCGTCGCAGTGCGATGCGAGCAGGGATAGGTGGCAGCATCCGTACGGCGTGCTCCGGCGTGCGGGAGGCGCGCCGATGCCGTCCCCTGGGGACATGACGGCGAACAACGAGGCAGAAGACACCGAGCTGGTACGGCTGCGGGCCAGGGTCGCCGAGCTGGAGCGGCCGAAGCAGCCCCGCCACCGGGTGCGCTCGGCCTTCGCCGTCGTCCTGATCCTGATCGCCGCGGTCCTCACGCCCCTCGCGGCGGTCGCCGTCTGGACGAGCGACGAGATCGGCGACACGGACCGCTATGTGGCGACGATGGCGCCGCTCGCGTCCAATCCGGACATCCAGGCCGGCGTGAGCAACCGGGTCACCACCGCCGTCATGGAGCAGATCGACGTCAACGATCTGCTCGCCGAGGTGGCGCCCGACGACCGGCCCAAGCTCGACATCCTCATTAAGCAGGTGGGCAAGCCGCTCACCTCCGGGCTGACGAACTTCGTCCACAGCATTGTGGAGAGGTTCGTGTCGAGCGATGCCTTCGCCACGATCTGGACCGCGCTCAACCGGGCCGCGCACAAGGCCGTCGACAAGGCCCTGACCAGCGACAAGGGCAACAAGGTCACCATCGACCTGGCGCCGGTGATCGACCAGGTCAAGGACCGGCTGGTCGACAACGGGCTCGGCCTCGCCTCGAAGATCCCCGAGGTGCACACGAGCTTCACCGTCGTGGACTCGGACGCGGTGGGCAAGGCCCGCACCGGGTTCAGGCTGCTGCAGATCGCGGGGGTCTGGCTGCCCGTGCTGGCCGTGCTGCTCGCCGTGGGCGGGGTGCTTCTCGCTGTACGGAAGCGGCGTGCGGCGATCACCGCCGCGCTGCTGGTGGGGGGTGGTGCGCTGGTCCTGGGGCTCGGTCTGGTGATCGGCCGCTCCATCTATCTCGACAAGCTCCCCGACACGGTCTCCGAGCCCGCCGCCGCCGCGATCTTCGACACCGTGGTGCAGTTCCTGCGTACGTCGGTGCGCATGGTGGCCGTGCTCGGCGCGGTCGTCGCGCTGGGCGCCTGGCTGACCGGTCCTGGCCGGTGGGCGGTGCGGGCCCGCGAGATGTGGACGGGCGGGATCGGTGCCGTACGCGGTGCGGCCGGTGTGGACACGGGTGCGGCCGGGCGCTGGGTGCGCACCAAGCGGACCTGGCTGAACTGGGGTGTCGTGGCCGTCGCGGTCGTCGTCTTCCTGGTGTGGAGCCGCCCGACCGGGCTCGTCGTGCTGGTGATCGCGCTGCTCACGCTGCTGGCGCTCGCGGTCGTGGAATTCCTGGCCGCGGACCCGGCGGACACGGCGGGACCGGTGGCTCCGCCCGCTGCCGCCGGTCCCGCTGCCTGAGGCGCTACAGGGTGACGACGTCCGCCACCACGCAGGCCACGTTGTCCGGGGCGCCCGCCTCATGTGCCAGCGCGATCAGGGCCCGGACCGTCTCGTCCGGGTCGGTGCTCGCGCCCAGGGTCCGTTCGACGTCCGCGTCCGGGACCACCGTGGAGAGGCCGTCGGAGCACAGGAGGTAGCGGTCGCCGGCCTCGGCGTCGTACAGCTTCAGGTCGGGGGACGGCGGCCCTTCCGTGCCCAACGCCCTGAGCAGCAGCGTGCGTTGGGGGTGGGAGCGGGCTTCGTCCGGTGTGAGCGTGCCCTCGTCGATCATCGCCTGGACCATGGTGTGGTCGTGCGTGATCTGGAAGAGCGCGCCGTCGCGCAGGACGTACGCCCTGCTGTCCCCGATGTGGACCAGGGCCAGCTGTGAGCCGGTCCAGAGCATCGCGGTGAGGGTGGTGCCGGAGTCCTGGAGGCCCGCCGCCTCGCGGTGCGCGGCGTCCACCGCGTCGCCCAGCGCGTTGAGGAGGTCCCCGGCGCGGATGACCTTCGCCCCGGCCGCCTCCAGCACCTTGAGCGCGTTGACGGCTGCCTCGCCGGCGGTGGTTCCGCCGCTGCCGTAGCCGTCGGCCACGGCCAGCAGGCGCGATCCCGCGTAGGCCGTGTCCTGGTTCGACGCGCGGACCAGGCCGGCATCGGTGAGGGCCGCGTAGCGGATCCCCAGGGTCGGTGCAGTGCTCATGTCGGTTTCCTTCCCGATCAGTTGATCGATGAGGAAGGTCGCCAGGTCACGTCTGGCCTCCGTCTCGGCCTCCACCTGCGCCCAGTACGCCCGCACCAGATCGGCCGCGTCCGACGCGTCCGCGTCGCACACCTCGCCGATCCGGGCCAGCGGCATCCCGATCCGCCGCAGCCAGGCGACCAGCCTGGCGCGCTCCAGCTGCGCCGCCGTGTAGTAGCGGTAGCCGGTGTACGGGTCGGTGCGGGCGGGCGGGAGCAGGCCGAGCTCGTCGTAGCGTCGCAGCGCCTTCGCGGACAGCCGCGATGCGCGGGCGAACGCCCCGATGGTCAGCAGCTCCATGGCTTCCCTCCTCCGTCCCCGCCGATGCTGGGGCTTCCCCCGGGAGGAAGGTCAACCTACAAGCACGCCCGCTGCCCGCCCTGTGCGGTCAGTCCTCGCGCGTGTAGAAGATGTAGAACATCGCCGCCGCTGCCGCCGCGCCGAGCGCCGCTCCCAGCCCGACCGAGCGCAGGATGCTGGCCCCGGTCTGTGCGTACAGGAAGCCGAGCGCACAGCCGACGAGCACCCCGTAGGCGCCTGCGCGCAGCTCGCGCGGGAGGCGGTCCTGGAAGAGGTAGAGCAGTACGGACAGGATCGTGAGGGAGCCGCCCGCGATGAAGCCGACCGCGATCTGGCCTCCGGTGACGGGGCCTCCGTCGCGGAGGTTGAACGCGGCCCAGAAGCCGTAGGCCGCTCCGAGGATCACGAAGATCGGCCAGGCCACCGCGCCCGCGTGCGGGTCGACGCGCTGTCGCCGTGGCGGTACCGCCGCATGTGCAGCCATGGGTGGGGTCCCTTCCGCTCGCCCCCTCACTCCAGGGCACACCCGCGGGCGGCGTACGGCAACTCGGACGGAGTACGGACAGGGCGCCCGGCTCGCGCCCGTCACCGCGGGGCACTCCCCTGGAGGGATGCGCCGCCTCCTCTCCGCTGCCCTGACCGCACTGATCTTTCTGCTCGTTCCGCTGAGCGCGCTCTCGGTCTGGGCGAGCGCGGAGGTCGGCGACACGGACCGCTATGTGGCCGCCATGGCGCCGCTCGCCGGCGACACCGCCGTGCAGAACGCGGTCGCCGACCGGGTCACCGACGAGGTCATGAAGAACATCGACGCCGGGCCGATCCAGTCGGGCGTCCAGGACCTGGTCCGCCAGGCCGTGCTGTCCTTCGCCGGATCCGACGCCTTCCAGACCGCCTGGAACACCGTCAACCGGGTCGCGCACGCCGCCGTCGACAAGGCGCTGAGCAGCGGGAACGGCGACGACGTCGTCATCGATCTGGCGCCGGTGACGGAGCGCGTGAAGCAGGAGCTGACCGACCAGGGTGTGCCGTTCGCGGACAACATCCCCGTCGAGCACACCGAGGTCACCGTCATGACCTCGGACAAGCTCGGCGAGCTGCGCGACAGCTACCGCTGGCTGCGGATCGCCGGGGTCTGGCTGCCGGTGCTCACGCTCGTGCTGGCGGCGCTCGCCGTGCTCGTCGCGGGCGCGGGACGCCGCCGACGGGCGGTGACCTGGCTGGGCGTCGCGACCGCGCTGGGCGCCGTACTGCTGCTCGTCGGTGTCGCCGTCGCCCGGCCGCTCGCGCTGGACGACCTGCCCGCTGACGTGGACCGGGCGGCGGCCGGAGCGGTGTACGACGCGCTGACCGCGTTCCTGCGGACGGCGGGGTGGGTGACGCTGGCGCTCGGGGTCGCCGTGGTGCTCGCGGCGTGGCTCACCGGCCGGCTGCGGAATCGTACGCAGCCGCCTGGCGAGGCGGTGCGGCCGCCGGACCGGGCTCATCTGACGGCCTAATAAATTCATCCACGTATGCACCGGTACGCGCAGCATGGGGAGGGCACTGCTCGACGCGTCCCAGGAGGGTCCACCATGAGCCAACAGTCAGCGCAGCCGCCCAGCAGTTCCGGTTCGGCGTGGGCCGCGGGCGGAACGGTGTTCGCCGGGGTCCTGATGGTGGTGGAAGGCATCATGGGCTTCCTCCAAGGCCTGGTCGCCATCCACCGCGACGACGTCTACACCCGGGTCGGCGACTACATCTACGCCTTCTCGCTGACCAGCTGGGGCTGGATCCACGTGGTGCTCGGCCTCCTGGTGGCCCTCACCGGTGTCGGCATCCTCCTGGACCAGGAGTGGGCGCGTTTCGTGGGCATCGGGCTTGCCTCGCTGACCATCCTGCTGCAGTTCATGTTCCTGCCGTACCAGCCGCTGTGGGCACTGATCAGCATCGCGATCGGGGTCTTCATCGTCTGGGCGCTCGCCACCGACCAGCCGGTGAAGCCCAGTGCCGGCGCCCCGCAGGCGCCGCAGGCCCCTCCGGCCCCGCCCGCCCCGGACCAGCCCGCCTGGAACCCGCCCACCAAGCCGACCGAGTCAGGACCCCAGGCATGAAGAAGACCGCCCGTACCGCAGGCGCCCTCGCCGTCGCCGCTCTCCTCGCGCTCTCCGCCACCGCCTGCGGCAGCGACGACACCCCGAGCTCCGCCGCCTCCAAGGCCAAGGACGCCGTGGCCAGCGCAACGGCCAAGGCCGGCGAGGCAGTTGCCTCCGCGACCGCCGCCGCGTCGTCGAAGATGGCCGAGATCAAGGACGGCGCCGACGCCAAGGGCGATGTGAAGGCCGGTGACACGAAGACCGACGGCGACCGGTCGACAGTGGAGCTCACCGCGACCAACAGCACCGACAAGACCGCCGACTACACGGTCACGGTCAACTTCAAGGACAAGGGCGGAAATCTGCTCGACGTCACCGTCATGAACATCGACGGCGTCGAAGCGGGCAAGTCCAAGTCCGGTACGGCCCGCAGCAATCGGGACCTCGGCGGCGACGCCACGGCCGAGGTGGGACAGGCTTTGCGTCATTAATGGGCAACCAGGGGACGCCCGGACCCGTCTTTGAGGGAGGATCCGGGCATCTGGTCGGTTGAGCCGAGTGAGGGGTTGGTCGTCCCTTGGACGCTGTGGGCAGTTTGGGGAGACCGGGCACAGCGGACACGGAACTGGACGCGGGCCTGCCGCCCTCGCGGCGGAAGTGGTGGCGGATGCTCCTCGCATGGCTGGCCGGGCTGACCCTGCTCGCGGTCAGCATCGTGGTGGGGTGCCGGGCCGCCGACACCGATGCGGTGACCCCCGTACCGCAGATCCTGGCGTTCCTGCCGTGGCTCCTGGCCCCCACCGGATTCGCCCTGCTGCTCGCCGGTCTCGCCCGGTGGTGGACCGGGGTCGCCTGGGCGGTCCTGGTGCTCGGCGCGCTCGGCTGGTTCCTGCGGCCGTACGGTCCCGGCGCGGGCGCCGTCCAGCCGCGCGGCCCGCTGCTGCGACACGTCAAGGTCCTCACCGCGAACCTGCAGTTCGGGCGGGCCACTGATGGGCTTCTCTCCACCATCCGCAGCGAGAAGCCGGACATCGTGTTCGTCGAGGAGTGCGCCTTCGTCTGCGCGGACGCCCTCGCCACCGATCTGCCGCGCAGCCAGTACCCGTACCGCAACGTGGTGCGCAAGGACGGCTCGGAAGGGTCCGCGATCCTGTCGGCCTTCCCGCTGAAGGACACCGCGACGCTGGAGTCGGAGATGGCCATGCCGGGCGCGGTGGCCGAGATCCACGGGGTCTCCGTACGGCTGCAGCTCGCCCATCCCATGCCGCCGCTGCCCGGCCAGGTGCCGCTCTGGCAGCGCGAGGTGGGCACGGTGCGCGACTTCGCGGCCGCCGCGCCGGACCAGCCCACCATCGTGGCCGGGGACTTCAACGCCTCGCAGGACCATGCCGCGTTCCGTGCCGTGCTCGACGACGGGAAGCTGAACGACAGCGCGCGGCTCGCCGGGAAGTCGCGTACGTGGTCGTGGCCGGCGGAGGACGGGCGGATCCTGCGCACGCAGATCGACCATGTGCTGGTGACCAAGGACTTCCAGGTGCGCGAGGCGCGCTTCGTCACGCTGCCGGGCTCCGACCACCGGGGGCTTGTCGTCCAACTGGAGCTGCACGCCAGGACGTAGTTTGTCGACCATGCTCACTCCCCCCGCGTGGCTGCTCAGAGGCCTGCGACCGCAGCCCGCGCCCATCCCCTGGGCCGCCGTCGTCCGTGCCTCCATCGCCATGGCGGCGCCGCTCGCCGTCGGGCTCGCCACCGGGCAGGTCGTGTACGGGGCGCTCGTCTCGATGGGTGCGCTGTCGGGGGTCATCGGCGACACCGCCGACGCGTACCGGATGCGGATCCTCAACATCGCCGTACCGCAGTGCTTCGGGGCGATCGGGGTCATGGCGGGGACGCAGGTCTTCGGGCACGGGTGGGTCGCCGTCGGCGTGCTGACGCTCATCGCGATGGTCTCCGGAATGATGTCGACCATCGGGGCGGTGGCGTCCGTCTCGGGGCTGCTGCTCCTGCTCAACTCGGTGGTGGGGGCCGGGCTCCCGATGCCGGGGCCCTGGTGGAAGGCGCCGCTGCTGCTGACGCTCGGAGGGGTGCTGGTACTGGTACTGGCCCTGCTGGGGTGGCCGTGGCGGGGGCGGCTGCCGGAGCGGGAGGCGGTCGCGGCGACGTACCGCAGCGTGGCCGCGCTCTTCGCCGCCGCAGGGACGGACGCGTACCCAGAACGCCGCAGGGACGTCACCAAGTCCCTCGACACGGCCTATGACCTCATCCTCGCCAGGCGCACCCGCCAGCACGGGCGCAGCGGTTCGCTGGTGCGCCTGCTCGCCCAGCTCAATGTGGTCATCCCGCTGGTGGAGTCGGCAGCGGCTGCGCATCTGTACGGGAAGGCCTCGCGGCGGCCCGAAATCGCAGCCGCAGTACGGGACTTGGCCTCCGCCGTGTCCGAGGACCGGACCGATGGCACCGTGCCGGAGCTGCCCGAGCCGCAGGGCCCCGCCGACCGTGCGGTCGAGTCGGCGCTGCGGCACGCGGCCGCTGTCGTGCACGACGGCGGTCCCGAGCCGTACGCCGCCGACGACGCGGACCGCCTCGGCCGCCCCGCCGCACTGCGCGTGCGCGCCCGGCGCGCGGCCCGCAACGTCCTGCTGTCGGAGGCCTCCTGGCGGTACGGACTGCGCCTCGCGCTCTGCATCGGGCTCGCCCAGGCCCTGGTGTCGCTGGTCCCGGTACCGCGCTCCTACTGGGTCGCCCTCACCGTGACCTTCGTCCTGAAGCCCGACTTCGGCTCGGTCTTCTCACGGGCGGTGCTGCGCGCGCTGGGCACGGCGGCCGGCCTGGTCGTCGCCGCGGTCGTGCTCGCGGCGGTGCCGCGCGGCTGGTGGGACGTGCCCGTGATGGTGGTGCTCGCCGCGCTCATCCCGGCGTTCTCCGCGAAGGGGTACGCCTTCCAGACCGCCGCCATCACCCCGGTCATCCTGTTGCTCTCCGACCAGCTCAACCAGATGGGGTTCGGCCTGGTCCTGCCCCGGCTGCTCGACAGCCTCATCGGCTGCGCGATCGCGCTCGTCGCCGGATATCTGCTCTGGCCCGAGAGCTGGCACACCCGCATCGGCGACCGGCTCGCGGACGCGGTCGCCGACACCGCGCGCTATGTGGAGTGCGCGTTCACCGCGTCCGTGGACCAGATGGTCCGCGTCAGACTGCGCCGCCGCCTCTACCGCGATCTCTCCGCCGTCCGATCGGAGTTCCAGCGCGCACTGACCGAGCCGCCGCCCACGGGGAGGCGGGCGGCGGCCTGGTGGCCCCTGGTCGTGGCCGTCGAGCGGATCGTGGACGCCACGACGGCAGCCCGGGTCCGCGTCAGTCACGGGGCGCAGGGCCCGCAGCCGTACGAGACGGATGAAATCGCCTCCCAGCTGCGGGAGTTGGCGGAGGGCCTGCGCTCCAGCGAGACCCTGGTGGAGGTGGTCACCCACCTCGGCGGGGACGAGGAAGGGGTCCTCGCCCCGCTGAGGCAGGAGGTCACGGCGGCGCGGGCCATCGCGTCGCCGCAGCCCTGATGTGAGCTACCGCTGCGCGGCCACCGCCTTGTGCAGCGCCTTGGCGAAACCGTTCTGCCAGAGGGAGTCGACGTTCGACCGCTCCTGGGCGTCCGGGTTCGGGTTGGTGCAGGACGGGCCGGGGCCGCCGCCCGACATCAGCTCGCTGCAGGGGCCCTCGTAGTGGTCGGGGAGGCCGAGGACGTGGCCGGTCTCGTGGGCGACGACGCGCGTCGAGCTGTACTCCTGGTTCTGTGCGTAGTCGAGAAAGATGTAGCCGCTGCCGTGGCCGTCGGTGGAGGCGTACGAGCCCTGTGGGTCGTTCCCCTCGCGGTACGAGAAGTCGCCGCCGCCCGAGCCCGACTGGAGCTTGACGTTGGAGACCGATGAGTTCCAGATCTGGGCCGAGGCCGATATCTCGCTCTGGAAGCTCGGCGCCTGGGAGGCGTCGTAGACGACGGTGACGGATGCGGCGCCGGGGTGGGCCGCCTGCTTCTCGGCGACCGACTTCATGACCGCTTCGAAGAAGGCCTTGGTGCCGGCCGATCCGTGGTCGGAGCCGACGAACTGGGCGGCGGTGGCGGTGTGGGGGGCCGCCTGAGCCGGGATCGCCGTGCCGAGAGCCGCGGCGAGACCGAGGCCCATGACTGCGGAGAGTGCGGTGTTGCGGTGCTTCATGTGGGGGGTTTCCTACTCGTCCGGCGAACTGTGTTCGCTTGGGTGAACGGTTCGGTACCGGTGAGTGTGGGGCGCGCGGGACCCGGGTGAATAATGCCGACTGGCGATAACTTCGTTCTATCAGGGGGGATTTGGCCCGCTGGTGCGACTGCTGGGACCGTCCTACGCTCCCGTGCATGGACCTCGAGGTGAGGCACCTCCGCGCCTTGTGCGCCATCGCCGACACCGGCTCCCTGCACAGGGCCGCGCGCACCCTCGGGGTGAGCCAGCCCTCTCTGACCACCCAGCTCCGCCGCATCGAGAACGCCCTCGGCGGCCTGCTCTTCTCCCGGACCCGCACCGGCTGCCACCCCACCCCGCTGGGCCGCTCGGTCCTCACCCGGGCCCGCCCGCTGGTGGCCGAGATGCGGGCGCTGGTGACCGAGGCGCGGTCGGCGGCGGCGCGTGCGGCGGGTCCCCGGCTGCGGATCGGCTCGACGGCGAACCGGGCGATCCCGCTGTGGCTGCGGCGCCTCAGAACCCGTCTCCCCGAGACGGAGACCTCCCTGCACATGGACGTGTCGGCCACCGCCCTGCTGGGGCTGGTGGCGGCCGGGGAGCTCGATGTCGCCTTCGTACACGAGGTGGAGGGCTCTCCGCTGCGGCGGCCGGAGGGTCTGGACGTACGGGTGCTCGTCGAGCGCGAGCCGCAGTACGTGTCCCTCGCGCCGACCCACCCCGCAGCCGCGCACCCGGCCGTCGACCTGGCGGACCTGGCCGGCGACCGGTGGATGGTCGACCCGACGGTGGACGGCGAGGCGGACGGGCTGCGGCGGGTGCTGCAGGCCGCCGGGATCAACCCCCGGATGCTGCACGGCGATTACCTCACCGCCTTCCAGCTGGTGGCCACCGGCGAGGTGGTCGCGCCCTGCCAGCCGACGTCACGCCCGCGCCACGACGTGGTGGTGCGCCCGCTGCTCGGCGATCCCCTTGCCGTACGGCTGATGGTGGCGGGGCGCGCGGGTGCGGTGGATGCCGTACTCGACGTGGCTTACGAGGAGTTGGCGGCGGCGTACGAGGAGGCCTGCACCGAACTGCCCGACCCCGCCCTCACCCCTGCCCCTGCGCCGCCACCACCGGCCGCTCCCTGAGCACCCGCCAGGCCGGGACCAGGCTCGCGCCCAGTGCCAGGACCAGCGCGGATGCGACGACCCCGGCCAGGATCCACACCGGGCCCGAAGGCAGCAGCGAATCGGCGGCCACGTGCGCGAAGGGCACCAGCGTCGATGCCGCGGCCACCAT
The DNA here is from genome assembly GCF_040654175.1 of Streptomyces sp. NPDC050738. NCBI lineage: Bacteria > Bacillati > Actinomycetota > Actinomycetes > Kitasatosporales > Streptomycetaceae > Streptomyces > Streptomyces sp. NPDC050738. The sequence goes on from NZ_JBFAHN010000001.1 coordinate 406,645, forward strand.
GCCGAGCAGGATCCCGATCGTCGCGACCACCAGCGACTCGATGGTCACCATCCGCAGGATCTGCCCCGACGTCGCCCCGGACAGCCGCTGCAGCCCGAACTCCCTGCGCCGCCCGCGGACCGCCGTCACCAGGCTGTTGACGACGGCGATGGCGGTGTACGCGACGATCATCCCGACCATCAGGTAGTTGATCCACGCCTGGGTCGCGGTGTCCTCGGCGTTCGCGGAGATCAGCGCGTCACGGTCGGCGGCCTGCAACCCGGGCTGCTCGGCGGCGAGTCGGCGCAGCTCGGGGCGGATGTCGGCGCCGGTCTTCGCCCGTACGAGGATCTGCTGCGGCAGCGCGCCCGTGGTGTGCGGGGCGAGCAGCGCGACGGGCAGGAGGGCCGCTTCGCCGTCGTACGTCCCGACGACCCTGACCTGCGCCGTGCTGTTGTCGCCGAGCCGCAGCGTGATGTCCTCGCCGACGCGGTGACCGGTGTCGCGCGGCAGTACCACCGTGTTGCCGCGCAGCTGTGAGGTGTCGGCCGAGGTCAGGCCCGTGCCCCGCGCATCGACGCCCCGCAGCGGCAGCCCGTCCTCGCCGGTCTCGGCGCCGCGGCCGTCCGGCTTCTCGATGAAGCCGGTGCTGGCGACGTACGCGCCGGCCGCCGCGACCCCCGGCAGCGCACGGACCCGCTCCGCGAGGCCGGGGGCGACCGTGCCCGCCGCGGAGGTCAGGACCGCGTCGGCGTGCAGGTCGGCGGTGAACGCCTTCTCGGTGACCGCGGTCTGCGTCGTCTGGAGATAGAGGTTCGCGGTGGCGACCCCGCTGGCCAGCATGATCGGGGTGACGGCGGCGGCCACGGCGAGCGTACGGGCGCGGGAGTTGAGCATCGCGAGATAGCCGCCGGTGCCGGTGAAGGCCCGTACGGGACGGTCCAGGAGGAAGGCGCAGACCTTGGTCAGCGCGGGGGAGATCAGCGCGAGGCCGATGGCGGCGCAGATGACGGTGGGGCCCGCGGTGCTCGCGGCCATGGGCCCGTCCATCACGGTCCAGGTCACGATGGAGAGCGCGCCGGCCCCCGCCAGGAAGAGGAAGGCGAAGATGCCGCGCACCCAGCCGAACCAGCGCTGCTGCACCGCCGCTTCGGCGAGCGCCTCGGTCGGCCTGACCTTGATCGCACGGTGTCCGGCGACGAGACCGGCTCCGACGGCGGTCAGGAGGACGGCGCCTCCCGCGGCGGCGAGCGGGATCCACCCCGAGGCGAACTCCACGTGCCGGGAGGTGATCCCGGCGTCCGCCAGCCGCTCGAAGAGCGCGCTGCCGAGCCACTGACCCGGCAGCCAGGCGAGGAGCGCGGCGCCGATCGCGACGATCAGCGTCTCGATGAGCAGCATGCGGCGCAGCTGGCGCGGGGTGGCCCCGACGGCCCGCATCAGGGCGGTCTCGCGCTGCCGCTGGGCGGCGGAGAGCGCCATGGTGGAAGCGGTGACGAAGAGGGCGACCATCACCGCCATGCCGCCGAAGACGGCGGAGAGCGAGACGAGATCGCTCTTGCCGACGACGGCCTGGGGCTCCTCGGCGAAGCCGCGGTCGTCGCCGGTGAGGAGCTTGGCTCCGGATCCGGTTCCGTCCAGGGCCGGGCCCAGGTCGGCGCCGTCCCGTGCGACGACCGCGAGTGCCGCGATGTGCGCGGGGCCGCCGGCCAGCCGCAGCGCCTGCGCGTCGCTGAAGAAGAGCGCGGGCTCCCGGAGCTCGCCGAGGATCCCGCTGATCTCGTACGGGGCCGAGCCGCCGTGGGCCGCGATCCGGACGCTGTCCCCGACCCGGAGCCCGGCGGTCCTGGCGGCCCCCGCGTCGAGCACGACCTGGCGGTCGCCGGTGGGGGCGTGCCCGGCGCTGAGCCCGTGCGGGGCGAGGGAGGCGGAGGCCCAGGAGTGGCCTTCGGCGTCAACTCCCCCGCGTACGAGCACACTTGCCGGGACGCTCACGTCCTCGACGACCTTCTCGACACCGGCCACGGCCCGCAGCCTGTCCGCGACCCCGGCCCCCACCGGGACCTCCTCGGCCGCGATCGCCTTGTCGCTGTCGTCCTCGCTGCCCGGATGCAGTTCGTAGTCGCGGTCGCCCACGACGACGGCGGACGCGCCCGCGAGCCGCTCGGGCGGCACGTTGTTGCGGATCCCGGTCTCCAGGAGCCCGCCACAGGCCACCACGATCGCCGTACCGAAGAAGAGCGCCACAAAGGTGGCGACGAAGCCGCCCTTGCGGAAGCGCAGCGTGCGCAGAGCCAGTGTCAACATGCCTCCGACGCTACGGAGCGCGGGCGCGTCGCCCCATGGGGTGCGCCGCCGACTTGTAGGGGGGTATACCCCCGATACCCCCGAGCCCACTGGGTACGATCCGCAGCCATGAGCTCCCTCGTGGTGGACCTGCGCCCGCTGCCTCTCGCGTCGCTGGACGACTTCTGGGACGCGGTGGCCGCGCCCTGCGGGCTCCCGGACTGGTTCGGGCGGAACCTCGACGCGTGGTGGGACACGATCGGGACGCGGGGCGTCTCGGAGGTGATCGACGCGCACGAGGTCCTCGTCGTACGGGCCACGCCCACGGGCCTGTTCGCGCCGGGGAACGCGGACGGGGTGCGGCTGGCCGGGGTGTTCGCGGAGACGGACTCGGCGCGGCTGGAACTGGAGCCGTAACCCGGCACCTCAGCCCTAAGCCTGACCCTCCCGATGATCACGGAGCGCGGTCGCTAACCTTACGTGTCCGCCCTGGCCTGGGATCTGCTCCCGCCGGCGCGGACGTAACTCGCACTCGACTCATGCGAAAGGTCTCGCCCATGGGCATTCGGAGCTTGCTGCGCAAGGTGTTTGGACGCGACCAGGGGGAGTACGCCGAGCCGACGGCTGCCGCCGTGGAGCCTGAGCGCGAGGCGCCGGCGGCGCCGACGTCACCTTCCGTTCCGGCGCAGTCGGAGCGCACGCCGACGTCGAAGGCGAAGGCGGCCCCGACGGCGAAGCCCAGCCTCGCGGACGACTTGGTGGCTGCGGCCTTCGACAACCCGGCCCCGTCCACGCGTACGTCGCCGGAGGCCGAGGTCCCGGTGCCGCGTGCGGAGGCGTCAACGCCCGTACCGGAGAAGGAAGTCGCGGCCCCGGTGGCGGACCTCCCCGAACCGCGTACGGAGCCGAAGCCGGAGCCGGTGGCCGAGCCGGAGCCCGAGCCCGCAGCCGAGCCCGAGCCGGTGGCCGCCGCCGAGCCGGAAGCCGAGCCCACCCCCGAGGCGACCCCCGAGCCCGCAGCCGCGGCCAAGCCCAAGGCGGCCGCGAAGCCGAGGGCGGCCCGCAAGCCGAAGGCCGCCCCGGAGCCGAAGGCGACCCCGGAGCCGGTGGCCGCCGCAGAGCCCGAGGCCACCCCCGAGCCCGCCGTGGCAGCCGAAGCCGAAGCCGAGGTGGCCGCCGAGCCCGAGCCCGAGCTCGCCCCCGAGCCCGCAGCCGCGGCCGCCCCCGCCGGGAAGCCCGCCCTCACGCTCGCCAAGGTGAAGGGCAAGGCCCCCGAGCTGGTCACCGCGTACAAGGCGGCCGGCGCGGCGCTCAAGCAGTCCGAGGCGACCGGCGCCCGCGCCACCGTCTACCTGGTCCTGGACCGCTCCTTCTCGATGCGCGCCTTCTACAAGGACGGCAGCGCCCAGGCGCTCGCCGAGCAGACCCTCGGTCTCTCCGCGCACCTCGACCCGAAGGCCACCGTCCCGGTCGTCCTCTTCTCCACGGACATCGACGGGACCGGCGAGCTGACCCTCGACGCGTACGAGAACAAGATCGACGAGCTGCACGCGGAGGCGGGCCGCATGGGCCGCACCAGCTACCACCGCGCGATCGAGGAGATCGTCGCGCTCCACGAGAAGTCCGACGACCCCTCGGCCCCCGCCCTGGTGGTCTTCCAGACGGACGGCCCCCCGGACACCAAGGGCCCGGCGGTCCAGGCCCTCGCGGACGTGGCCGACAAGCCCTTCTTCTGGCAGTTCGTCGCTTTCGGCGAGCACGACGCCAAGGGCTTCGACCTGCTGCGCAAGATCGACGAGGACGAGGCGACGCCGCACGCCGCCTTCTTCCACGCGGGCCCGTCCCCGCGCGAACTGTCGGACGCGGAGGTCTACGAGGGCCTCCTCGCCGCCTTCCCGTCGTGGCTGGCAGCCCGCCCGTAACCGGAGCCGCAACCGGAGCCGCAACCGCCTGATCCACTCGCACCAGCGATAACGGTGTGAGTGGATCACTGGCGGGCCGTTAGGATTTCGACCATGGCGGCCACTGGATCCGAGAAGCAGGGGGCGAAGGCGTTCTACGTCTCGACCCCCATCTATTACGTAAACGACGCTCCTCACCTGGGCCACGCCTACACGACCGTTGCAGGGGACGTGCTCACGCGCTGGCACCGTCAGCGCGGCGAGAAGGTGTGGTACCTCACCGGCACGGACGAGCACGGTCAGAAGATCATGCGCACGGCCGAGGCGAACAACGTCACACCGCAGGAGTGGTGCGACAAGCTCGTCGAGGAAGCATGGAAGCCCCTCTGGGAGCACCTGAACATCGCGAACGACGACTTCATCCGCACGACGGAGAAGCGTCACACGGACCGCGTGCAGGAGTTCGTCCAGGACCTCTACGACAAGGACGAGGTCTACAAGGGCGGCTACGAAGGCCCGTACTGCGTGGGCTGCGAGGAGTACAAGCTCCCCGGCGACCTGATCGAGGCGGAGGACGGCACGAAGCTGTGCCCCGTCCACAAGAAGCCGGTGGAGATCCTCAAGGAGGAGAACTACTTCTTCAAGCTCTCCGCCTACGGCCCGAAGCTCCTTGAGTTCTACGAGGCGAACCCGGGCTTCATCCAGCCGGAGTCGGCCCGCAACGAGGTCGTGAACTTCGTCAAGCAGGGCCTGCAGGACCTCTCGATCTCGCGCTCGACCTTCGACTGGGGCGTCCCGGTCCCGTGGGACGACAAGCACGTCATCTACGTCTGGGTCGACGCGCTCCTGAACTACGCGACGGCGGTCGGCTACGGCGCCAACCAGGAGAAGTTCGACGAGACCTTCCCCGCCAACGTGCACCTGGTCGGCAAGGACATCCTGCGCTTCCACGCGGTGATCTGGCCCGCGATGCTGATGGCGCAGGGCCTGCCGGTCCCCGGCAAGGTCGCGGCCAACGGCTGGCTGATGGTCGGCGGCGAGAAGATGTCGAAGTCGAACCTGACGGGCATCAAGCCGCAGGACCTGACCTCGCACTTCGGCGTGGACGCGTACCGCTGGTACTTCCTGCGTGCCATCGCCTTCGGCGCCGACGGCTCCTTCTCCTGGGAGGACTTCTCGGCCCGCTACACCTCCGAGCTCGCCAACGACTACGGCAACCTGGCCTCCCGGGTCGCCGCGATGGTCGGCAAGTACTTCGGCGGCGCGCTGCCCGCTTCGGCGGCCGACGGCGAGGCGGAGAAGGCGGTCCAGGACGGTCTCGCGAGGGCGGTCGCCTCGGCGGACCGTCTGATCGGCGAGGAGCTGGACTTCCAGGCCGGCATCCTGGCGATCTTCGACTTCGTGAAGCAGGTCAACGGCTACATCACGGAGCAGGAGCCCTGGAAGGTCGCCAAGGACACCTCCGACGAGGGCCAGGCCCGCCTGGCGACGATCCTCTACACGGCGGCCGAGTCGCTGCGAGGCGTGGCGGTCCTGCTGAACTCGATCATGCCCGAGACGTCCCAGGCCCTCTGGGACTCCCTGGGCGCGGAGCCCGTCCTGGGCGCCCTGGCCGCCCAGCCGGTGCAGGACGCGGGCTCGTGGGGCCAGCTCCCCGCGGGTGCGACGGTGACGAAGGGCGCGGTGCTGTTCCCGCGCCTGGAGGAGAAGCCGGCCGCGTAGGTACGGCTACGGAGGGGCCCGGACCGAGCACATCGGTCCGGGCCCCTCCGCGTTCGCCCAGGTCAGTCGGCCAGCCGCTCCTGGAGGACGACCGTCACGGTGTCCCCCTCGCCCTTGCCGATCGCCTTGCGGACCTCGGCCTTCACGGGCAGCTTGTGCGTGCCGTCGCCCAGCGCCATGAACGAGGCGCGGAACGGATGCCCGTCGATCGTCCCCCGGATCTTCACCAGCCCCCGGGTCCCGAAGTACGCGGCCGACTCGGGCCAGACGACATAGGTCCAGCCACCCTTGCTGGGGCTCTTCTGCAGGGTCGCGGTGAATTGCTTGTCCATCCTGGCTTCCTCTCGTCGACAGGTAGGACGGGACCGGCGGCGAAAACTCATCTACCGGTCCGGCCGGCCCCGCTCCGCTAGCGCGCCAGCGACGCCGCGTCCCCCATCACCACGACCGGCCTCTTCGACGGGTCCAGCCAGCGCAGGAGCTCCTTCATCCGGGCCTCCGGCAGCGATACGCAGCCGTGCGTGGGGCCTCCGTGGTCCACGTGGAACCAGACGCCACCCCCTCGGGACGCGCCCATCGGGCGGGTCCAGTCGAGCGGGGTGGTTCCTGGTTTCCGGTTGTAGTCGATGGCCACCACGTAGTCGAAGGCGCCCGCCAGGGACTCCCCGTGGAAGCCGCTGCCGCGCGCCACGAAGGCCGGTCCTGTGTCGTACGGGAGACGGGTGCCCGGGTTGGCCCGGTGGCCGCCCGCGTCGGTGAGGGTGAAGACGCCCGTCGGGGAGTGCAGGTCGCCCGCGTGATGGTCGGCGGTCCAGCCCTTCAGGGCGTTGTGCGCGGGCCAGGGGTCCGAGGCCGGGGACCAGCCGCCGGCCGCGTCGCGTACGTACAGGGTGACCGTGGAGCGGTTGGAGTCGGCGGACTCGCCACTCGTCACCACCACCTGGCGGGCCGACGCCGGGATCAGGTGACGTGTCTTCGGACCCAACGACGGTATGTCGCGCGGCAGTTCGGGCTCGGGGGCCGAGCGGCCCGCGTGGCCCGCCGCGGCGACCTCGGTGGGTCGGGCGGGGGACGCGGGCGCGGGAGGCTGCGCGGCGCAGGCGGCGGTGAGCGCGGTGAGGAGGAGCGCCGTCGCGGTCAGGAACATGGGTCGGTTGTTCATCTTGCTGCTTCCGGGGTGTTGCCGAGGGTCGGCATCTCGGTGGGCGCGGGGAAGACCGCCTGCGCCACGGCGGCACGGACCTCGGCGACCAGCCGGGCGGATCCGGCGGAGACACAGAGGTCGACTTCGACGACCTTGGCGGCGGCCGGGCTGCCGACCAGGCCGTAGTACTCCCTGGTCCCACCGAGGAGCCTGCACGCCTTCGACAGCGTGCTCATGTCGCTGAGAAGGGGTGGGTTCCTGACCTTCTTCTGCAGGCCGCTGTTGATCGCGGTCAGCGTGAGCAGGCCGTTGCCCGACCGCAGGGTGCGGACCGGCAGGGGCTGGGACGCGGCGACGGGCAGACCCCCCGCCGTCCCCGACTGCCAGCCCGCAGGCAGCGGGAGCGCGAGACCGCCCAGGCCGGGGAAGTGCACCGCGCCGTACGCGGGCGTGGGCGGCCGGGTCGGCGGTGCGGCCGGGAGCACAGCCGTCGGGCCGGTGGGCAGCAGCGTGATGGTGAGCGCCACTGCGGCCACGGCGCAAGCTGCCGCTCCCGCGGCCCGGCGGGTGCGACGGCGTGCGACCCGGTTGCGTACCGACATCAACCGGTCGGTCGGCGCCGGGATTTGGGGGACGGTGCGCTCCAGGAGGACGCGCAGCTCGTTCTCGTACGGGTCCTGCTCGTACGGGTCCTGCTCGTACGGATCCTCAGTCATGGAGCTCCTCCACCCTGGCGGGGAGCGCGGCGCGCAGGGTGCGCAGCGCCTTCGACGCCTGGCTCTTGACCGTGCCGGGTGCGCAGCCCAGGGTGGCCGCCGTCTCCTCGACGCTCAGGTCCTCGAAGTAGCGCAGCACGATCACGGCGCGCTGACGGACGGGGAGCGTACGGACCGCGGCGGCCAGGGACTGCTCCAGGTCGACGTCCGCGTACGGGTCGGCAGCCCCGGATCTCTCCGGCAGTTCGCCCGTCGGCACCTCGCCGCGCCAGTGTCTGCGCCACCAGGAGGTGTGCGTGGTGACGAGCACCTTGCGCACATACGCCTCGGGGTGGTCCCGCGCTATGCGTGACCACTTCGGCCACACCTTGGCGAGCGCGGTCTGCAGCAGGTCCTCCGCGAGATGCGCGTCGCCCGTCAGCAGCCAGGCCGTCCGCAGCAGCCGCGGGCCCCGGGCAGCGACAAACTCCTCGAAGTCGCCGCCACTCGTCATGTCCTCGCCGTCCTGTCCGGTCTCCCACGCCTGTGGAACGCGGTGGGGTGCCGTTCAGGTTGCCCGCGATCCGCAGCAGCATGGAAGAAGGCCCCCGGGACCTTTCGGTTCCGGGGGCCGACTCCCATGGGGGGAGCTCCGTCAGGAGGCGGAAGGTGAAGCGGTGGACGTCGTCCAGTCCTCGCCGTCCTGGGTGTCGTCCGGGTCCACGCCCACCGTGATCGAGGCCTGCACGCCCCGGACGATCTTTGCCTTGTCGTAGCGGAGCCTGAGCAGGCCGCCCGTCACGCCGCTCTGGTCGTAGATCGTGTCCTCGGTGAGGGTGGTGCGCTCGGCGGTGTTCGTCGCGTACGGCTCGACCTCTGCGGAGGCGAGGACCGAGGCCTCGTCGAAGAAGAACTGGCCGGTGTGGCAGGTGTGCCCGCCCTCGTAGCCGGCGTCGGTCATCGTGCCGCCGACGTGCACCTTGGTGTGGATGTGCACGGCCCGTCCCCGGTACCAGCCCGGGAAGACGGTCCTGAAGTCGACGAAGCCGTCGCGGTCGGTGAGCCAGGTGCCACGGAGGTAGCGGTTCTCGTCGGTGGGGTCCGTCTTGCCGCCGCCACCGCCACCGGGGCCGCCGGTGGGCGGGGTGCCCGTCGGGGTGTCGGTGGGGGTGCCGCTGGGCGCGTCGGTGGGGGATCCGCTCGGGGGCGTGCCGCCGCCACCGCCACCTCCCTGGGAGGCCTCCTCGTAACCGGAGTAGATGCCGATTGCGTCGCAGTGCCAGATGTCGACGGCCGCGTGCCGCAGCGGCTTGCAGCTCTCCGCGTCGATGACCTTGATGCGGAGGGCGAAGGGGATTCCCTCCTTGTCCTCGGTGATGTTCCTGCGGATCTTGTCGGCGTCGATGTAGTACGGGCCTTCCGTGGTCTCCGCGGTGAGTTTGTAACAGGCCTCACCGGGAGGGTTCTTTCCTTTGTCCTTTCCCTTCGCCGCGGGCTCCTCGGACGCGGATGCGGTGGTGACGATCGCACCGCCGATTCCCACCGCGGCCACGGCCGCCCCGCCTGCGACGATCGCCCGACGTCGCGTCATATCCCTTTTGTGCAGAGGTCCTTGAGCTTCAGTCATGGGCCAGGACGGTAGGGAGCCGAGCTGTCAGGGACATGAGAAAGGGCTGTGGATTGTGAGAAAGATGAGAACGCCGACATGTTCCGTTGATCGCACATCAATCGGATGTTGATCGAACGCATGCAGGCTGAATCCTTCGTCACGTACAGAAGGGAAAGCCCGCACACATGCTCGCGCAACGCGTCACGGTCACCGTCCACGGAACCGATCCGCTGAGCCGTTCCGGAGCGATCAGCCACCTCCGGCACGAGCCGACGATACGGCTCATCGAATCGCCCGACGCCCCCGTTCCTGAGACGGCGGAGACGGTCGCCGTGGCGCTCGTCGACCAGGTGGACGAGGCCTCGGCCACCGAGCTGAGACGGATCGCGCGCGGCGGAGACCAGCGAGTGGTCCTTGTGGTCAGGGAGTTGCGCGAGCCGGAGCTGCTGAAGGTGGTCGAGTACGGCGTACGGGCCATCCTCTGGCGTCACCAGGCCACCGGGCAGCGCCTGCTCAAGGCGGTGCACAGCGCGGCGCGCGGCGAGGGCGAGCTGCCGCCCGACCTGATCAGCAGGCTGCTGGTCCAGGTCGGTCAGCTGCGGCGGTCCGCCACGGCGGGCGAGGCCGGCGGACCCGGGCGGGCGCTGCCGCTGTTCGGCATGGCGGCCCGCGAAGTGGACGTCGTGCGGCTGATCGCGGAAGGGCTCGACACCCGGCAGATATCCGAGAAGCTCGCCTACTCCGAGCGGACCGTGAAGAACATCCTGCACGCGCTGATGACGCGGCTGCAGCTGACCAATCGCGCGCATGCCGTGGCGTATGCGCTGCGCGAGGGATACATCTAGATGATCCACGAGATCGACGAGGCCCTGCGCCGCGTCCTGCGCGGCGGAGCGCTGCCCGAAGGGACGGGCGAGGTGGTCTTCGAGACGCCGACCCGCGACTGGGCGGCCCGCCGCAACACCCCCACCCTCAACGCCTATCTCTACGACATCCGCGAGGACGTGGACCGCCGCGAGCGCGGTGCGTACGCCGAGCGCGATGCCCGGGGTGTGGTCGTCCGCAGGCGACAGCCGCCCCGGTGGTTCCGGCTCTCGTACCTCCTCACGGCGTGGACCGCACGGACCGAGGACGAACACCGGCTGCTGTCGGGGGCGTTGGCGTGTCTGCTGCCGCACGAGTTCCTTCCGGTCGAGACGCTGCCCCCGGTCCTGAAGGACCTGGAGGTGCTGGTCCCGATGACCGTCGCCGTGCCGCCCGCGGAGTCGCGCTCGCTCGCCGACATCTGGTCCGCGCTGGGCGGCGACCTCAAGCCCTCGCTGGACGTGGTGATCACGACGCCGTTCCCGGTGACACCCGTGTACGACGTGGCCCCGCCGGTGACGGAGGGTGCGGCGGTCTCGGTGCGCGGGCGCGACGGGACACCTGCCGACTCCCAGCCGCGGATGCTGCGGCGGACCAGGAACGGCGGGAAGTAGTGCGGGCGTTGCTCGAACGGCTGGCGGGACTGCGCCAGGAGGCGGCCGCGCTGGTGGAGGCCCGGAGCGCGGACGATCCGACGGCGGGCGATCCGCTGCGGGGTCTGTACGTGAGCGAGGAGACCGCCCGGCGGCTGGCCGCGGAGCCGGGGGAGCGCGCCCATGCCCCGGCCGGGGCATGGGCCAGGTGTACGGGTGGGAGCGACGACCGGGTGGTGGGGCTGGCCGAGCGGTTCGGGCTCGGCGCGCTCGATGTGGCGATCCTGCTCGCCGCGCTGGCGCCCGATGTCCACCGCTCCTTCGAGCCGCTGTACGGATACCTCAACGACGATGTCGGGCGGCGGCGGGCCACCGTCGACCTGGCGCTCACGCTGGCAGGCTCCGCCGCGTACGAACCCGTGGCGCGCGGGCGCTTCCACCCCGGCGCCCCGCTCCTGGCGGGCGGGCTGCTCGTGGTCGAGGAAGAAGAACGGCCGCTGCCCGGACGGCAGTTGAGGGTTCCCGAGCGTGTGGTGGCCCATCTGCTGGGGGACGACACCCTGGATGCCGGGCTGCGCGCGGCGGGGGTGGTCCTGGAGAGTGCGGGCGACGACGCCACGGCCGGTCCTCCCCGCACGGTCGCCGCGCGGATCGCGGGGCCGGAGGCTGTGCGCGTACATCTGCGGGACGGGCAGGGCGACGGCGGTGCCGACGCCGTGGCCCGGGCACTGCGCGGAGCGGGACGTGCCGTGCTGCGCCACCGGCCGGCCGGCGCGGGTCAGGAGGACCCCGGTGTCGCACGGGCGTTGGTACGGGAAGCGCGGCTGCGCGGGGCCGGGACGGCCATCGTGGTGGAGCCGCTGCCGGAGCGGCCCGAGGACCTGGTGCGGGCGCTGGCGGTGGACGATCTGACGGTGGTGTTCGCCGGAACCGGCGCCTACGACCCGGCCTGGGCCCCGGATGCCGGGGTGCTCGCCGTGGAGGCGTTGCAGGAGGTCCGGCAGGACCCGGTGAGCCTGTGGCGGGCCGAACTGGACGTTGCTTCAGATCAGTTGGGGACGATGGGGGACGCGGAGCTCGCGCAGGCCGTCGCCCCCTACCGGCTCGGTGCCGGGCAGGTGCGGCGGGCGGCGCGTGCCGCCGTCGCGCTGGCCGCGTTCGAGGGGGAGCCGCTGGGTTCCGTACATCTGCAGAACAGTGCGCGGCTGTTGTCCGCACCCGCACTCGACCGGCACGCACGGCGGGTGCGGCCGGCCGTCGGTTTCGGCGATCTGGTGCTGCCCCCTGAACCCCTGGGCCTGCTCAAGGAGTTGGCGGGCCGGGTGCGCAATCGGTCCACCGTCCTCGGCCAGTGGAAACTGCGCACCGGCGGCGGGCGCGGGCAGGGTGTGGTCGCGCTGTTCGCCGGGGAGTCGGGGACCGGGAAGACGCTGTCCGCCGAGGTCGTCGCCGGTGAACTCGGCCTGGATCTGTATGTGGTCGACCTGTCGGCGGTCGTCGACAAGTACATCGGGGAGACCGAGAAGAACCTGGAGCGGATCTTCGCCGAGGCCGACCGCACGGACGCGGTGCTGCTCTTCGACGAGGCGGACGCGGTCTTCGGCAAGCGCTCGGAGGTCAGGAGTTCGCACGACCGGTACGCCAACCTGGAGAGCGCGTATCTGCTGCAGCGCCTGGAGGCGTTCGAGGGCGTCGCCGTACTGACCACCAACCTGCGGGCCAATCTGGACGAGGCGTTCACCCGCAGGCTCGACCTCGTCGTCGACTTTCCCTTCCCCGACGTGGAGCTGAGGCTCGCGCTGTGGCGCTCCTGCCTGGCCGGGGTGCCGCAGACGGACGGCCTCGACGACGAACTGGCCGTGTGCGCGAAAGAGTTCGAGCTGTCTGGTGGTGCGATCCGCTCGGCGGCCGTCACCGCCGGATATCTGGCGGCCGGCCGCGGCGGCCCCCTCACAGACGCGGACGTACGGGCCGGTGCCCGGCGCGAGTACGTGAAGATGGGGCGGCTCGTGGTGGGGGACGCCGCGCCGTGGGCGCCCTGAGGGATCTGGACCTCTACGGGGTGCTGCCGAACTTCCAGGCCTGGAAGACGTAGTTGCCGTCGGATTCCGAGCCCGGGCAGTCCAGGACCTTCGCCGGCGCGTCACCCGTCGTCATGTCGGTGAGGCACTTGCCGTCCTCGGCGCTGATGATCTCCACGTACCCGTCGGACATCTTCTTCAGCCGCCACCGCTCATTGGCCGGGAGACCGCCCGTACGGAGCTGCACGGGGTCGACCGACCAGATCTGGACGGTGTCGTCCTCCTTCTTGGAGTTGAGAACGCTGTTCAGGGCGTTGCCCGGCGACAGGGCGACCGTGCCGTCGTCGAACCGGTGGACGGTCCACCACTGGTTCTTGCCGGTGTTCTCGCCCGACCAGCCGGCCGTGGTCACCTTGGTGCCGTCGTCGGTCCTGCCCTGGAAGACATCGAGGAACGGCAGGTTGTTGGCGTGGCTGCGCAGGGTGCGCGGCTCGTCGGCGTTGCTCTTCGGCTTCGGCTTGCCCGCGGCCTTCTTCGACGGCTCACCCCCGCCTCCGGCCGAGGCCGACGGAGACGGCGTCTGCTGGGTGGGACTCGGTGCGGCCGACAGGGAGGGCGAGGGCAGCGCGCTGGGAAGCGCCGCGGCCTTCGCGGTCGCCTGGGACTTCACCCCCGGATCGTGCCGGAACCACAGCGCCACCAGTACGACGGCCACCGCGACCAGCGCCGCGAGGATCGACAGCAGCCAGCGCGGGACGACCGGAGGCTGGATCCAGGTGCCGGTCAGCTCGCCCGGCTGCTCCGAACCCGGAGCGCCCACCGTGACGGTGAAGGAGTGCTCCTTCACGGTCCCGAACCAGTTGACCCGGGCGGGCCGCAGCTCCAGATCGGCGAAGCCGGCCCGGCCGGGGGCGGGCTGCACCGCCGCCGGTGTGGTCTCCGCCGTGAAGGCGTCGCCGTTCTTGCGCCCGGAGAAGGCCGCGGTGAGCGGCCGGTTGCCGAGGTTGTCGACCACGACGTGGCCCCGGCCGCGGAAGCGGCCTCGTACGGTACGGGGCACGAGCTCGGCGTGGACCTGCGTGAAGGGGCCCACCGTCACCCGGCCTTCGACGACCTCAGCCGTCTGCGGGTGCTCGTGCGGCACGATCCGCAGCCCGAACGGCACGGGCCCTGCCTCGACGTCCGGAGTCCTCGGCGGCGTGAAGGTGATCTCGGCCGTGCCCTCGCCGCCCGGATACAGCCGCAGCATCTCCGGTTCCACTCGAGCCCAACCGCTTGCCCCACCGGCCACGGTCAGCCGGTACTCCTCGACGGTGTCCCCGGTGTTGCGCAGCCGCAGCCGCACACTCGCGCTTGCTCCCGGCTCCACGGAGGTCGCGTCGGGCTCCAATGAACTCCACATACTCACGCGGGAAGTCAACCGGTGCGCGGCCGCCCCCGGGAGGGCCTTCGGGGCAGCCGCGGGGGCAGGTCAGGTGCGCTAACGGCCTGCCACACCGGGCTTGTTCACGCTGCCGCCGACCATCGCCCGCACCGTCGCCGCATCCACGACGCCCGTGGCCTTGAGGTGGACGGACGCCTGGTACTGCTTGATCTTGTCCTGCATGGAGGTGTCGTACCGGCTGGCGGCGATGGTGGTCCCGCCGCTCTTCCAGTACGCGACGCCCTGCTGGGCGTAGGCCCGGTCGCGTACGAGATCGTCGTCGCTGATGCCCGCCTGGGAGGCCCACCAGAAGGCGGCGAGCACCTGCGTGACCTGGAAGTTGTCCGCTCCGGGCTGGACCTTCCTCCAGTCGACGCTCTGTGCCCAGAGCGAGGTGAGCGTGGCACGGCCGAGGGTGCCGATGGGGTCGGTGGCGGTGATCTGGGCGGTGTTGTGGCCGGTGTTCCGGCCGTCCGTCTCGACCGCCTTCTGGTAGCAGACGAGAGATTTCTCGGTGGTGGTGTCGATGACTCCGGGGGTCCAGGTGCCGGTGAGGCGGCAGGGGTTGGAGGACGACATGGCGGCGAGTCTGCGCTGGGCGAATTCGACCACGATGTCCGGCTGGTAGCCGGGCTTCCAGGGCGGGCCCGCGGGCTTCTTCGCGGAACCGGGGGCCGGGGCGGAGGACTTGTCAGCTCCGGAGCCCGAGCCCGAGCCCGTGCCCGCCCCCGCGCCTCCGTCGGAGCCGCCCGCCCCCGCGTCCGTACTGGAATCGCCGTCACCCGTGGGGGTCGGCGTGGGTGCCGCGGGGAGTCCGCTCTCACCGCCCTGCGCCACGGGCTTGCCGGAGACCGCCGCCCTGGCCTCCCCCGCCGCACTGCCGAACTTCGGCGAGAAACCGAGCCACAGCACGGCGAACGCGACGCCCGCCGTGGCCAGCAGTCCGCCCACGGCGATGACCCAGCGCGGGAAGACCGGCCGCTGCTCGAAGGTGCCGCTGACGTCGTACGCGTCGGTGTCGCCGGAGCGGCGCACGGCGACCGTCAGCTGGTGCGGCTGGGGCTGCCCCGTCCACCGTATGCGCTGCGGCCGTACGGTCAGCCGCGCGAAGGCCGCCCGGCCGGGGGCCGCCTGGATCGCCAACGGCTGGACGTCGTAGAGGAGTTGGGCCGAGGCGTCGCGCGCCGAGAGCGAGGCGGTCAGCGGAGTGTTGCCGAGGTTGTCCACGGCGATCCGCGCATGCCCGCGCAGCCGTCCCACCAAGGTCGGGGGAAGCAGCTCGGCACGTATCTCCGCGAACCGGCCCACGGTGAGCTGCCCCTCGACCACGTCACGCAGTTCGGGGCTCTCGCGCGGCTCGACGCGGATTCCGTACGGAGCGGGGCCCGCAGGGGTGTCGGGCGAGCGCGGCGGGGCGAAGATGATCTCGGCGGCCGACTCCGCGCCGGGGTAGAGCCGCAGCGTCTCGGGCTCGATGCGCGTCCAGCCGGCGGGTGCGCCGACGACGGAGAGCCGGTACTCCTCCACCGTGTCACCGGTGTTGCGCACCCGCAGACGAGCCGTGGCCGATGCGCCGGGTTCGACGTCCATGGTGGTCGGGTCCAGAGACGTCCATAAGGTCATGTGTGCAGGCTAGACGCGCCCACCACCTGCACAGTTGCCCCAAGGTACCGGCGCATGGGCAGTCCGCGGTGCGCTTCTGACCCCGCTTGCGGGGGCCGTACGGAACAGCTCCGAGAGTGCGGCCGCCCGTCCGGCCGGACCGGCCTGGCGGCCGGGACGCTGGCGGGCGAAGAGGCGTACGAGATCGTGGCAGCGGTAGCTGTCAACGCCGTGTTCCTCCAGGAGTCCGGCGTCGACCAGGCTGTCCATGACCTCGCGCGCCTCCTGCTCCCCGATGCCGATCAGGGCCGCCGCGCTCGACCGCCCTATGACCGTGACCCCGGCGGCGGCGACGCGCCTCAACGCCCGGGCCGGGCAAGGCGCGAGCCGCTCGTAGCAGCGCCGGAACGCCGCCTCCACGCCGACTCCGCCCGCCCTCGGTTCGGCCGGGCGGCGCTGCTCCTCGCGCAGGCGGGCCGTCATGTCGGCGAGCGCCCAGCCGCGCCTGACCGCCAGGCGCGTGCCCGCCATGCGTACGGCCAAGGGCAGTCTGCCGCAGGCGGCGACCAGTTCGCGGGCGTGGACCGGTTCGGCGGCGACCCTTTCGCGGCCGACGACCGCGGCGAGCAGGCCGAGTGCCTCCTGCTCGTTCATGGTGTCGACGGGGAAGACGCGGGCGCCGGGCAGCTCTATGGCGCGGGAACGGCTGGTGACGATCACGGCGCAGCCGCCGACGCCGGGCAGCAGCGGCCTGACCTGCGCGGCGTCGCGGACATCGTCGAGTACGACGAGCATGCGCCGGCCTGCGAGCAGGGAGCGGTAGAGCGCGGCGCGGCGCTCTGTCCCGTCCGGTACGTCTGGTGCGGGGACCCCGAGCGACCACAGGAGATGGGCGAGCACGGCGGGGGTGTCGGGGGCCCCGGCGATGCCACCGCGCAGATCCACATAGAGCTGTCCGTCGGGGAAGTCCGCGCGTGCACGGTGCGAGGCATGCAGCGCGAGTGCGGTCTTGCCCACACCGCCCAGTCCGGTGAGTACCGAGACGGCCATCACCTGGCGGGTGGCGGCATCGTGCAGCAGCTCGGCGAGGCGCGCGGACAGCTCATGGCGACCCGTGAAGTCCGGTATGTCAGCGGGGAGTTGAGCAGGCGCCGGACCTGCCGTGGGCTGTCGGGGCACGCGCGCGGTCGGTTCGCGCGGAGGGTCCGGTTGCAGTAACCGCGTGTGCGCGGCGCGCAGTTCGGCGCCCGGTCCGACACCGAGCTCCGCGTCCAGGGACCGGCAGGCAGCCGCGTACACACCGAAGGCCTCCGTCTGGCGGCCCGCGCGGTGCAGCGCCCGCATCAGCAGCGCCTGGCTGCGCTCCCGCAGCGGATGCTCGGCGGCGAAGGAGCGCAGGGCCGCCACCGATTCGGCGTGCCGGTCCAGCTCCAGCGCGCACTGGAAGTGGTCCTCGCGCGCGCTCCGCCACAGCTCGGTCAGCCGCTCGCGCTGCCGCTGGGCGTACGGCCCGGGCAGTCCGCTCAGCGGCGTGCCCGACCACATGGCCAGAGACTGCTCCAACTCCCTGTGTGCGGCGGCGATTTCACCGCGCGCACGAAGATCGGCGGCGGTCCGCAGCCGTGCGTCGAGGACGGTGGTGTCCAGTGCGGCGGCGGGCAGCCGCAGGGCATAGCCGCCGCCCTCCGACACCAGGACGGTGGCCGGTGCGCGGGGGGTGCGGTCCGGTTCGAGGAGGGCACGGAGTCGGGATACATACGTACGGAGAATCCCCACGGCCCGCGTCGGCAGCTGCTCGCCCCACAGGGCGTCGAGCAGCTTGGCGAGGGAGACGGGGCGGCCTTCGCTCAGCAGAAGGACGGCGAGCAGGGCGCGTTGCTGTGGAGGACCGAGGGCAAGTGCCTGTCCGTCCCGTTCGCCCACGAGGGGACCGAGCACCCGGAAGCGCAGCCCCCGGGTCCGCTCGCCGGTATCGGCCTCGCCGGAACTCATCACGCCCGCCTCTGTTTCTTCCCGGCCCGCCATACCCGCGCCTGCCCGAATGATCATGCCTTCTGCCCTGAAGAGGTGCACAACCACCCTTGTGGTTCCGATTGTCACAGCCGTGGCATGCCTGCCCCGCGCCCCGAAGGCGCTTTCCGGACATCCTTTGCCGGGTCCTTGCTGCCCGAACGGTCAGCGCGTCTGCCCCCGGTGGTGGCATACGGGCACTTGCGCCCTCCGTATGCGGGCGGAGACGGTGGGCGTCCACGACGCCTGGAGGCACGGTGCACGCGCACGACCGGCAGAGTGCGCCGCCGCAGCGGTCCGCGAACCGGGCCGCCGGGACGCCCGCCGCCCCACCGCACAGCGCGCTGGCCGCACTTCAGCGCACGGCCGGAAATGCCGCCGTGACGAGGGCGGTGCAGCGGTACTCCGCCGGCCCCGAAGCCGGGGGGTTCACCAAGCTGTCCGCGCAGGGTGCGATCGCCCTGAAGGGCAAGTACGAGGCCTATGCCTCGGACGCCCTCTTCAAGGACGCGCGGCTGAGCCTGCACCAGGCGCATGCGCCGATCACGCTGGAGCGCGGAGAGTCCGTCGAGGCCCCTGGGGGCGGCACGCTCTTCCGCGTCCTGCCGGTGTACATCTCGCGCGGCCGCGTCCCTCACAACGAGCAGGTCGAGACAGCGTACGAACCCGTGGACGGCGATTCGCCGCGCACGCGGGCCGACAAGCGCACGGAGTACGCGGACCTCACCCGCCTCCCCGCCCTGGCGCTGAGGGTGGCCGCCCTCGCCGCGAAGGTGCGCAAGGCAGGGGCGGCAGAGGCGGTGGACCTGTACGGCGAGGTCAGCCGGCTGGCGCTCGACGCGATGGGGGCGCCGGCCGCGATGGCCGACCCGCACTTCATGGCGATGTCCAAGGAGCGCACCCCCGCGAACATCCTCGCGTTCATGCATGGCTTCAACCAGTGGTTCAGCGAGCGGCTCCCCGAGATGCGCCGCCAGGAGGGCTCCCCCGACGAGCTGTTGATCTCGCTGCCCAACGACTGCAAGGCGGCCGCCGCCCAGCTGCTCGGAGCCGACCCGACCGCACTGAGCCGCGTACGGCCCGAACCGCAGGTCGGCCAGAACCACTACATCAAGTTCGACACCGCACTCGACGATGGCTGGAACAACCACTTCGCCGCCGTGATCATGCGCGACGGCGGCGACACCCTGACCTACGAGACGGCCGCCGACTCCCAGTCGGTGGTCCAGCACGGAAAGTCACTCGGCTACTTCGCCATGTACGGACCGGCCGAATCCGCCCAGTCCTTCGCGGCGACGCTGACCGAGCAGAACACCGCGTACGCGCGGGAGCAGCACGGCTGAGCACGGCTGAGCACGGCCGGAGCCCGTGTCCGTTGGGGCAGCCCCCGTTGCCCTCACCCGCGCCCCTTTCTCCCTGTTCCCGTCCCGCGCCCTGCCGGAGAGTCGGGACAGGTACGCGTACGAAGGCATGACCTATGGGGGAGGGGCACGACGTGCGAGCACAGGACAAGAAGCCGGATTCCCGCACGGACCGGCCGGCGGACGCGAGCCTGACCAGCCGTGACGCGCTGTCCACCGCCGAGGCGGCGGCCCGCCTGGCCGACACGGGCCGGCTGAATCCGGCGGCGGCGGCCGTACTCCAGAGGGCGGCCGGCAATGCCGCGTTGGCGGCCTCGGTCCAGCGGTCCACCGTGCCCGATGTGCTGCGCTCGGCGGGCACGCCCCTGGACGAGTCCGTACGGACCGACATGGAGTCCCGGCTGGGCGCCGACTTCTCCGACGTACGCCTGCACACGGATGCGGCCGCGAAGGCATCGGCGGCCGAGGTGGGTGCCCGTGCGTACACCTCGGGCAGCCATGTGGTGATCGGCGAGGGCGGCGCCGACCGCCACACCCTCGCCCACGAGCTGACGCACGTCATCCAGCAGCGCCAGGGCCCGGTGGCGGGGACCGACAACGGCTCGGGGCTCAAGGTCTCGGACCCCTCGGACCGCTTCGAGCGGGACGCGGAGGCGAACGCGGTACGGGCGCTCTCGGGGCAGGCCCCGGACCCCGTACAGCGACTGGAGTCCGCGCCGGAAGGCGGTGCGGGCGCCGTCCAGCGGGCCCCGGACTGGAAGAACACCCCCACGAAGAACGCGCTGGCCGCGCAGAAGGCACTCGCGCCGCTCGACCCGCTCATCAACACGCTGCACCACATCGTGCCCAAGTCGGACCTCGCCGAATTCGCCTCCTGGCTCGACGCCGCCCAACTCGCCTCGGTGGTCAGCACTTTGAGGCCGGTCGCGGCGACCGCATTCACGTCGACCGCAGGCAGCCTCAACGCCGTGTCGAAGGCGCTGAAGAACGTTCCGGCGAACCTGGTCCTGGGCCCGAGGCCCGAAACCAGGATGGACGACCCCGGAAGCAGTGGGGCCGACCTCAACTTCGACCAAGAGGGCAGCATCACGCCGCGGTCGGAGGAGCTGGAGAAGGTCTACGACTTCATCGTGCGCAAGCGCAGCAGCGTGCCGGGCGGAACACCCGTCGTCACCACCGCCGAGCTGAACAGCGACTTCCTCGCACCGATCGTCGCCGCCTGCACCGCGCACGGCCCGGGGGTGGGCCTGGACCCGAACCGTGCCGTCTGGGCCGGTGACCAGGCCACGAGGGACCAGCGGCGCACCAAGCCGATCGAGCCACTGATCTGAGCCACTGGCTCACCCCAACCAAGCGAACTGGAGCTCAGCCCCATGCCCACGTATCTGTCCCCCGGCGTCTACGTCGAAGAAGTAGCCAGCGGCTCCCGACCCATCGAGGGCGTCGGCACCTCCGTCGCCGCCTTCGTCGGCCTCGCGCCCGCCGGGCCGCTCAACGAGCCGACGCTGGTCACCAACTGGTCCCAGTACGTGGCCGAGTTCGGGGACTTCAGCGACGGGTACTACCTGGCGCACTCGGTGTACGGCTTCTTCAACAACGGCGGTTCCGCCGCCTATGTCGTACGGGTCGGCGGCACCGCGGGCGCCTCGGGCACCGACGCGGCGGCGGGTTCGGCCCCCGCACCGGCCGCGCTGACCGCCGGTGAGGCCGTCTCCCTCGGGGCGTTCAAGGTGGCCGCGCTGGTCGCCGGGTCCGCCAACGGCGGGGCGCTCACCGTCGAGGTGCAGGACACGGACGGGGAAGGCGGCGGCGACCGGTTCAAGCTCGTCGTCAAGGACGGCGAGAACATCGTCGAGAACTTCGACGTCAGCGCGAAGAAGAGCGCACGCAACTACGTCGTCTCGCAGGTCAAGCAGCGCTCCAAGACGATCCTCCTCGAAGAGGCCGTGGCGGGTGGGCAGTTGGCCAAGCCGGACGCGCAGTCCGTCACCCTGACCCCGCCCGTCACGGCCCCGGCCGCCGCCCCGGCCGCGGGCGGGCAGCTCGCCCGTATCGAGCCCACCCAGTTCATCGGCGACTCCTCCGACCGCACCGGCTTCGGCGGCCTTGAGGCGTACGACGAGATCAACATGGTCGCCGTACCCGACCTGATGTCCGCCTTCCAGCAGGGGCTCATCGACCTGGAGCAGGTCAAGGCCGTCCAGCTCGCGCTCGTCGCGCACTGCGAGCTGATGGGCGACCGCATGGCCGTACTCGACCCGCCGCCCGGACTCAACGCCCGCGACATCCGCAAGTGGCGCATGGAGGTGGCGGGTTACGACTCCAACTACGCCGCCCTGTACTACCCCTGGGTGAAGGTCTTCGACCCCTCCAGCGGCCAGACCCAGGTCGTCCCGCCGTCCGGGCACATGGCCGGCATCTGGGCCCGCAGCGACGCCGAGCGCGGCGTACACAAGGCCCCCGCCAACGAGATCGTGCGCGGTGCGGTGGACCTGGAGCTGCAGATCACGCGCGGCGAGCAGGACCTCCTCAACCCCGTCGGCGTCAACTGCATCCGCGCCTTCCCCGGCCGCGGCATCCGCGTCTGGGGCGCCCGGACGCTCGCGTCCGACCCGGCGTGGCGCTACCTGAACGTACGCCGCTACTTCAACTACCTGGAGGAGTCGATACTCCTCGGCACCCAGTGGGTGGTCTTCGAGCCGAACGACCAGGCGCTGTGGGCCCGTATCCGCCGCAACATCTCCGCCTTCCTGGTCACCGAGTGGCGCTCGGGCGCGCTCTTCGGGCAGCGGCCCGAGGACGCCTTCTACGTGAAGTGCGACGCCGAGACCAATCCGGTGGAGTCGGTGGACCTGGGCCGGGTGGTCTGCGAGATCGGCATCGCGCCGGTCAAGCCCGCCGAGTTCGTGGTGTTCCGGCTGGCGCAGTTCTCGGGCGGTGGCGGGGAGCTGGAGGAGTAGTCGGCGTTCCGTCAGCCCGCCCGTCCAGCCCGCCCGTCGTACGCACAAGAACCCAAGGAGTAAGGCGACATGGCCCTCAAGCCCGGTGACTCGCTCACCACGAACAACTTCGGCATCCAGATCGACGGCGTGATGGTCGA
Organism: Streptomyces sp. NPDC050738; assembly: GCF_040654175.1. NCBI lineage: Bacteria > Bacillati > Actinomycetota > Actinomycetes > Kitasatosporales > Streptomycetaceae > Streptomyces > Streptomyces sp. NPDC050738. The sequence goes on from NZ_JBFAHN010000001.1 coordinate 428,955, forward strand.
GTACCTGCAGGAGGTCAGCTCGCTCGTCGTCGAGCAGGACGTCATCGAGAGCAAGCAGGTCACCTCCAGCGGCAAGCACGTCATCGCCAAGCTGCCCGGCGCGCAGAAGTCCGGCGAGTGCACGGTGACCCGCGGCGCCACGCAGGAGACCGAGTTCAGCGACTGGATCAAGAAGTCGGTGGAGGGTGACATCGGCTCCGCCCGCAAGAACGCCACCATCGTGATGATGGACTCGCAGCAGAACCCGGTGAAGCGCTACCACATGCGCAACGCCTGGTGCTCGAAGGTCGAGATCAGCTCGCTCAAGGCCGGCGACGCCGCCGCGCTGACCGAGCAGATCACCATCACCTTCGAAGAGCTGGTCATCGAGTAATGCGGCGCGAAGGCCCGGCGGGGACAGCGCCCGCGGTGCGTGAACCTCTGCGCACGGAGTTCGAGTTCGAGCTTCCGAGGGGGTACGTCGACGAGTCCGGCACGGTGCACCGCAGCGGTGCGATGCGGCTCGCGACGGCCCGCGACGAGCTGGTGCCGCTGCGGGACGTACGCGTGCGGGACAACCCCGCCTATCTGTCGGTGGTGCTGCTGGGGCGCGTGATCACGCGGCTCGGCACGCTGGCGGACGTGCACGACGGCACGGTGGAGAACATGTTCGCCTCCGACCTGGCGTTCCTGCAGGACTTCTACCGGCAGATCAACGCGGAAGGGCACACGCGGGCCGCGGTCGCCTGCCCGCACTGCGAGGAGTCCTTCGAGGTCGAGCTGGCCGGGAGCCGCCTGGGGGAATCGTGACGTACGCGGCCGACCGGATCGAGGAGGAGACCGCGTACCTGGCCTACCACTTCCACTGGGACATGGACTCCGTACTGGATCTCGAACACGCCGACCGGCGTGCGTACGTACGGCGGGCGGCCGCGCTGGTGGAGCGGGCCGAAGGGGAAAGGTGAGGTGAGCGGGGATGGGCCTGTTCGGATTCGGCGGACGCGGCCGGCGTGGTGCTGCTCCGCAGCCGGAGGCGGAAGCGGAAGCGCCCCCGGCTGCCGCTGACGGCGGCTGGGCGGCGGCGCCCGCGGTCCAGCGGGTGCTGGGCTCCCCCCGCGTGACGGCGGACCCCGGCTTCGCGGGCTCGCTGGCGGCACACCAACCCCTGGCGTTCTCCCGGGGATTGGGCCATACGGTGAGCGACTCGGCCCCCGGGGGCCTGCTCCGCGACGTCCTGGTGCCGGTGGCCGGCCGCCCGACCGGACTCGCCCTCCCGGCGCTTCGGCTGCCGGTGGCGGGGGCGGCGGGGGCCGGGGAAGCGGCGCCCGACCCGGGGTTGGCGGTGCAGCGTGCTGCCGCACCGGACGCGGTACGGGCGGCGCCCGCGAGGCCGGCGGTAGGGCGGACCACCTCCGACGCGACACCGCTGGTGCAGCGGGCCACCGCGCCCGGCGACGGCCCGACCATGCCGGGCCCGGATCCCGTACGCCCTACGACCGGCACGCCCGGTGCGCGTGCGACGGCGCCGGTGCGGCGGACGGCCATGCCCGACAGCGCTCCGGCGCAGGGGGGATCCCCGACTACCGCACCCGCACAACCGGCGGCCCCCACAAGCCCCTCGGCCACCAGCGCGGCACCACCGGTACAGCGGACCACCGCACCGGATGCCGGACGGACAGCGACCGCGAGGCCGGGCGGGAAGGCGACACCGCCGGTGCGCCGGACCGCCACGCCCGCCGCCGAACCGGAACGCGACGCGGCCCCGGCGCCCGCACAACCGGCCTCCCCCGCAAGCCCCTCGGCCACCAGCGCGGCACCACCGGTACAGCGGACCACCGCACCGGATGCCGGACGGACAGCGACCGCGACGCCGGGCGGGAAGGCGACACCGCCGGTGCGGCGGACCGCCACGCCCGCCACCGAACCGGCACCGGGCGCAGCTCCGGGACCCGCACAACCGGCCTCCCCCGCAAGCCGCTCGGCCACCGGAGCAACCCCGACCGCACCGGACCCCGTCCGGGCCACCGCCGTGACGCCCCGCGCGATTGCGACGCCGGGCGCAACCTCGGCACCCGCGCAACCGGCTTCCCCCGTACGCCCTTCGCGCACCGGCACGACATCCCCGGTGCCGCGCACCAGCGCGCAGGCCGTAGCAACACCGCCCGCCCCGGACCCCGTACGGACCACCGCTGTCACACCCCGCGCGAGTACGACGCCATCGGTGCAGCGAGCCACCATGCCGGGCGCAGGTCCGGGACCCGCACAACCGGCTTCCCCCGCAAGCCCTTCGCCCACCGGGGCAACACCGACCGCACCGGACCCCGCACGGACCGCGACCACGATGCCCGGCGCGCGTGTGATGCCGGGCTCGGCCCCGACGACCCCTGCACCGCACACGGCACCCCCGGTGCAGCGAGCCGCCGCTCCTGCCGGCAGGCCGACACCGGGATCGCCAGCGGCCTCCGATCCGGCTGCAACTCCCGTATCGCCTGCGGCGGTTGCGCCGACCTCCGCGCCCGGAGCGGCCCCGCGCTCAACCCCGACTGCACTCATCGGGTCAGAGACTGCGCGCGCCCTTCCGCCGCCCCGGGGCGCGGCTCCGGGGTCGCAGTCCACGCCACCCGTATCCGAACCGCCCCGCGCGGCCGGTGCCCGGCCACCGGCCCCGGCGATCCAGCGCGCCTCTTCCCCCGCCGCCCCGCGCCGCCCCGCGCTCCTCTCCGCGCCCCGAGTGCTCGCGGAGCCCGCGCGGCGGCTGGACCCCGTCGGGCCGGTGCGCCCGCCTGCCGCCCCGGCTCCGGTCTCCGCACCGCGGGAACCGGCACCCCAGAACGCCCCCGAGCCGGTTCCCCCGACCGGTTCGGGGGTCCCCGCTCCATCCCCGGCGGTACAACGCAGGCCGGTCGTACGACGCGTGCGGCGTGACGCGCCCGCCGCCGGATCCGCGCCGGCACCCGCGTCCGCACCCGCCCGCAACCGTCCCCCGATAGGCGCACCCCTCACCCCGCCCCCTGCGCCCACCCCGTCCGTACAACGCCCGGCCGCGCCCCGAGGCGACCGGCCCCGCTCCCCGATCGGTGCGCCGATCACCGCAACCACCGCTGCACCAGCGCCCGTTCAGCCGTCACCCCTGTCACCGGCAGCAGCACCGGCCGTACAGCGCTCTGCCCAGGACCAGATACCCACGCCTGTCGCGGAACCAGCTCCCGTACCGGCGCCCGCCCCCACCCGGACCGTGTTCCTCCCCGCACCACCCCTGCAGCGCGCCCCCCTTGGCAGCCCGCTCGCGTCCGCCCGCCCCCTCCGCGCCCGGGAACAGACCTCCGGTACGCCCACCACTCAGGCCCCGACCCCGGCCCCCCTCCAGCGCGTCACCAACGCCGCGCCCCGGCCCGTGGTCCCCCTGCGGACCGCCCCCGCCGCGCCCCTGTCCCTCCCCGCCGCGGCCCTGCCCCGCCCCGTACAGCCCCTGATGCCCACAGTTCAGCGCCGTACGACACCCACACCCGCCCCCGCACCCGCGGCCCCCGCACCCCGCGCCCAGCCCGTCCAGCGGTCCGCGCAGGCGCCCCCGCCCGCAGCGGCCCACACGCCGCGTGCCTCCACGGAGCCCGACGCCCCCGCCGAACTCGACGCCCTCGCCCGCCGTTTGGTGGCGCCCCTGTCCCGCCTCCTGCGCGCAGAACTCCGCAGCGACCGCGAACGCGTCGGCCGTCTCCGCGACCGCTGAGCGAACCTCCGCACAAGCCACCCCGCGCGACCCCGAGAGAACCGGAATCCATGCCCACCACCCTTGACCCCGGAACCACCGTCTTCTTCAAGCTGACCATCGACGGCCAGGACCTCGGCCTGTTCAACGGCTGCGACGGTCTCGCCTCCGAGGTCGAGATCCACGAGCACCAGGAGGGTGGCAACAACGGGTTCGTCTGGCAGCTCCCCACCCGGGTCTCCTTCTCCAACATCCGCCTCACCCGCCCCCTCACCCCCGACACCACCAAGGTCGCGGCCTGGATCTCCTCCCTGGCCACCGGCATCACCCGGCCCACCGCCCAGATCGCCGCCCTGCGCGCCGACGGTTCGGTCGTGGCGCAGTGGGGGCTCATCGAGGTGCTGCCGGTCCGCTGGCAGGGGCCGACCCTCGACCCGTCCAACCCCGCCGTGGCCACCGAGGTCCTGGAGATCACCCACCACGGTTTCACCGACGCGGGGGGTGTCTGAGATGGCGGCGCCCACCGGCGGGAAGGCCGCAGGCCTCTCCCGGGCCTCGCTCTCCATCCGTCATCCGCCCACCGACCTCGGCGGCTCGATGGGCGGCACGATCGGCGTGGTCAAGTTCCAGTTCAATCCCTCCCAGGTGCAGCTCGGCCGCTCCGCGAGCTGGCACACCGCGCCCGCCGTCGCGTACACCCGGGGCGCCCCGCCGAAGTTCACCGGCGCCCAGCCGGCCGCCCTCCAACTCGACGTCTTCCTCGACGCCTCCGCGACGCCCAGCTCCACCACCGTCCAGAAGCAGGTCGAACTCCTCCTCTCCTGCTGCGAGGTGACCGAGCAGAGCGTCTCCTCCAAGGCGCCCTCACCGCCCTGGGTGAAGTTCGAGTGGGGGTCCTTCTCCACCGTCGAGCTCGTCGCGTACGTCACGAGCGTCAACGCCACCTACACCCTCTTCAGCCCCAACGGCGTGCCCCTCAGGGCCAATTGCTCGATCTCCCTCACCGAGATCTCCACCGGCACCAAGGGCCAGAACCCCACCTCCGGCGCACTCTCCGCCCGCCGCGTCACCCGCACCGTCGCGGGCGACACCCTCGCCTCGCTCGCCTGGCGCGAGTACGGCGACGCCACGCGCTGGCGGGTCATCGCCGAAGCCAATGCCATCGACGACCCGATGCGGCTGCGCCCCGGCACCGAACTCCTGCTGCCCGCATCGACAGAGGCCACCGAATGAGCGAGAAGACCTTCACCACCGTCCTCCATGTCGAGCTGGGCGGCGCCGTCCTCACCGACGCGCTCGCCGTACTCCTCGTCGAGGGGTGGGTCGACGCGAGCGTGAATGTCCCCGCCGCCTTCCAGCTGACGTTCAGCGACAAGGACGGCCGGATCACGGAGAAGTTCCCGCAGATCAAGGTAGGTGCGAAAGCGGTCCTGTCCCCCTTCACGGACGGCCGCAAGGGCGACCCGATGCTGACCGGCGAGGTGACCGCACTCGAAGTGGACGCGGACCCGGCCACCGGCCGCCATCTCGTCGTACGCGGCTACGATCCCGGCCACCGCCTGCTCCGCAACCGCCGTGTCGCCGGATACCCGAACATGACCGCGTCCGACATCGTGCGCAAACTCGCCGGGCTCAACAAGCTCTCCCTCGGCAAGGTCGACTCGACGCCCACCGTGTACGACCTGGCCACCCAGCCCAACACCACCGACTGGGACTTCCTCTCGCGCCTCGCCGCGCAGAACGACGTACGCCTCTCCTTCGACAACAAGGGCAAGCTCAACTTCGCCGCCCTCCCCAAAGCGGCCTCCGCACCCGCCGACACCACCCCGGCCAAACAGAGCCCCTACGTCCTGGAGTTCGGCCACAACACCCTGCACAGCCGCGCCACGGTGACCGCCGCCGGCCAGGTCGGGAAGGTGAACGTACGCGGCTGGAACATGCGCACCCGCCAGCAGCTCTCCGCGCCCGCCTCGGCGACGACCAGCCCGGACATCTCCGCGGACATCACCCCGGCCCAACTCGCTGCCCCCTTCGGCAAGGCCGAGCTCACCGCAACCCACATCCCGTACACCACCCAGTCCGAGGTCAGCCACGCCGCGAAGGCCCTCGCCGACGACGTCAGCGGTTCGTTCGCCGAGCTGGAGGTGGCCGTCACCGGGAACCCCTCCCTCGCGCCCGGCCGCCCCGTCGCCGTGAAGGGCGCGGGCTTCCCCTTCGAGGGCAAGTACACGGCGACCGGCGTACGTCATGTCTTCGCCTCCGGCGAGCAGTTCACGACCTGGCTGACCGTCTCGGGGCGGCAGTTCCGTTCGCTGTACGGGCTCGCCTCCGGCGGCCAGGACACCGCGCCGCCCATGCCGGGCGTCGCCGTCGCCCTCGTCACCAACACCAAGGACCCCCTGAAGCTGGGCCGGGTCCGCCTCCGCTTCCCCTGGCTGTCGGCGACGTACGAGAGCGACTGGTGCAGGGTCGCCCAGTTCGGCGGCACCAAGGGCGGCGGCCTGCTCCTGCCGGAGGTCAACGACGAGGTGCTGTGCGCCTTCGACCGGGGATCGCTCGAGCACCCGTACGTCCTCGCCGGGCTCTACAACGGCGTCGACAAACCCCCGCGCGAACCCAACGGCATCCCACACGTCGACCCGACGAACGGGCAGATCAACTGGCGTGCGATGACCGCCCGCAGCGGCCACACCGTGGAGGTCATCGAGGACGGCGCGACGACCCGGCGCAACAGCGGCATCCTGCTGCAGACCGGCGAGGGCAAGCTCACCGTCCAGCTCAACGAGGCCCGCACCACCCTCACCATCAGCTCCACCGGAGAGGTGACGATCAGCGGCGCCCGCAAGGTCGAGATCAAGTCCGGCGGTGACCTCTCGCTCAGGGCGGGGGGCCTGCTGACGCTGACCGCGGGCCTCGGCGTCGACATCAAGGCGGGCGCGAAGTTCGGCGTGGAAGCGGGCGGTGCCCTCAACCTCACCGCCGGAGGCGCGGTCAACGTCAACGCCGCGGGCGCGGCCGAGATCAACGCCGTCGGCACCGCCGGGATCAAGTCGGCGGGCCCGGTCACCGTCACCTCGCCCTCCACCGTGCTGCTCACCGCCCCCGCCGTCCTGCGCAACGGCATCCCCTTCTAGAGCCGGCAGAGGAAATCAGACATGAGCGAGCACTTCGTCGGGGCCGGCTGGTCCTTCCCGATGCGCACCGACCCGGGCGGTGCCATCGCGCTGTCCCACCGCGACCGGGAGATCGAGGAGTCGATGCGCCTGGTCCTGGCCACCGCGCCGGGCGAGCGCCCGATGCGTCCCGAATTCGGCTGCGCAGTCCACGACTTGGTGTTCGCTCCCGTCAACGACGCGACCGCCGGACGCATCCGCAACGAGGTGCTGATCTCCCTGGAGCGCTGGGAGCCCCGTATCGACGTCGCCGAGGTGACGGTCACCCCCGCACCCGACGAGCCGACCGTCCTGCACATCGACATCCGCTATTCGGTGCGCGGCACCAACAACCCGCGCAATCTCGTCTTCCCCTTCTACGTCATCCCGTCCGAGGCCGGCGGCCCGGCGGATACCGAAAGCGACCTGTGATGGCACTGCCCGCCCCCCATCTCGACGACCGGCGCTTTCAGCAGTTCGTCGACGACGCCAAGCGCTATGTCCAGCAGCGCTGCCCCGAGTGGAGCGATCACAACGTCTCCGACCCCGGTGTCACGCTCATCGAGGCCGTCGCGCACATGGCCGACCAGATCGTCTACCGGCTCAACAGGGTTCCGGAGAAGAACCAGTTGGCCTTCCTGGACCTGCTCGGCATCACGCTCTTCCCGCCCGCAGCCGCCCGTACGGACGTCACCTTCTGGCTGTCCGCGCCGCAGCCCGAGCCGGTCGTGCTGCCGTCCGGTACGGAGGTGGCCACCGGCCGCACCGAGTCGGAGGAGGCGGTCGTCTTCGCCACCACCGAACCGCTGACCGTCATCCCCTGCGAACTCCTCGCCGTGCTGCGCCAGCCGTCGGGCGCCGCCCCCGAGGACCGCTCGCAGGACGTCCTCGCGGGCAACGACGTCCCCGCCTTCTCGGCCGCCCCGCTCCCCGGCGACACCCTCTACTTCGGGCTGAGCGCCGCCGTCCCGCACTGCGCGGCCGTACTGCGCCTGGAGAGCCAGGTCGACGGCGTCGGCGTCGACCCCCGCCAGCCGCCGCTGGTCTGGGAGGCGTGGACGGCCGAGGGCTGGGCCGCGTGCGAGGTCGCCGAGGACACCACGGGCGGCCTCAACCGGCCCGGCGAAGCCGTCCTGCACATCCCGGCCGGGCACGCCGTGTCCCGCATGGGTCGTACGGACGCGGGCTGGCTGCGCTGCCGGGTCGTCGAGGCCGTGCAGGGCCAGCCGTTCTACAGCGCATCGCCCACGGTGCGCGGCGCGTCCGCCTTCACCATCGGTGGTACGACGCGGGCCGCGCACTCCGATTCCGTACGCGACGAGTCCCTCGGCGACTCGCAGGGCGTGCCCGGACAGCGGCTGCGCCTGGCCCACGCCCCGGTCGTCGCAACCCCCGCGCTGCGGCTCCAGGTGTCGGCGGGCGAGGGCTGGGAGGAGTGGGAGGCGGTCTCCGACTTCTCCTCCTCCGGAGCGCAGAGCCACCACTTCACGCTGGACGCGGCGACGGGCGAGATCGCCTTCGGCCCTGCGGTACGCCAACCCGACGGCACTCTGCGGCAGTTCGGGGCGGTGCCCGACAAGGGCGCCGCGATACGGGCCGCGCTGTACGGCACCGGCGGCGGGCGCGGCGGCAATGTCGCGCGCGGCATGATCCAGGTGCTGCGCAGCTCCATCCCGTACATCGCCCGCGTCGAGAACCGGGAGGCGGCGCGCGGCGGCGTCGACGGCGAGAGCGTCGAGGAGGCCAAGACGCGCGCCCCGATCACCCTGCGCGCCCAGGAACGGGCCGTGACCGCGCGGGACTACGAGGAGCTGGCGCGCAGGGCGGCCCCCGAGACCGCCCGCATCGCCTGCCTCGCGGCGGACGCCGCCGAGCAGGGCGAGAACGCCGTACGGGTCCTGGTCGTCCCGCAGGCCGTCCCCGACCGTGGCGGCCGTATCCGCTTCGAACAGCTCGTCCCCGGCAAGGAGTTGCTGAACCGGGTCACCCAATTCCTGGACGAGCGGCGGCCGTTGGGCACACGCCTGGCAGTGGGGCCGCCGTACTACCAGGGCGTCACGGTCGTCGCGACCCTGCACGCCTTCCGCGCCGCCCAGGCCGAGACCGTCCAGGCCGAGGCCCTGGACGCCCTCTACTCCTACCTCGACCCGCTGACGGGCGGCGCCCACCACGACGGCTGGCCCTTCGGCCGGCCGCTGCGCGCCGGTGAGATCTTCGCCGCGCTCCAGCGCGTGCCCGGCGTGGAGCTCGTCGACGAGGTGCTCCTGCACCCCGCCGACCCGCTCACCGGACGGCGCGGCGAGTCGACCGACCGCATCGAACTCTCCCCGTCCGCCCTGCTGTTCCCCTTCGACCACCGCGTCCGCGTGATCGAGGCCCGATGACCGGCACCTCCCGGCGGGGCACGGTCCCCGGGCTGCTCTCCGCGCATCCGATCGCCGACCAGCTGCCCGCCGTCTACGCCGACGACGACTTCGCCCTGCGCTTCGTCGCCGGTCTCGACACCGTCCTGGCACCGCTCTTCACCGTCCTGGACTCACTGGAGGCGTACTTCACGCCCGCTCTCGCCCCCGAGGACTTCCTCGACTGGCTCACCGAATGGGTCGGCACCGAGCTCGAAGGCACCGAGCCGCTGCCCGTGCGCCGCCACGCCGTGGCGACCGCGGTGTCCCTGCACCGGCTGCGCGGCACCCGCCGGGGCCTTGAACTCACGGTCCAACTGGCCTTCGGCGTGCGCCCCGAGATCACCGAGAGCGGCGGCGCCACCTACTCGGAGCGGCCCCTCGGCGCCTTCCCCGGCGCCCCGCGCGCCGGTCTGCACGTCGCCCTGCGGGTCCACAACCCCGGCTCGATCGACCAGCACCGGCTGCGGACCGTCGTCGCGGCGGCCCGCCCCGCCCACCTCCCCTTCACGGCCGAGGTGACCTCCACCATCCCTGCGCCCGAAGGAACCTGACCGCCGATGTCCGACACCCCTGCCTCCTCCCCGGGCGCCGTACGCTGCCCCGACTGCTCGACGCCGGCCACCCGGGTCGGCCAGTCCTTCTGCGACGCGTGCGGTGCGTTCCTGCGCTGGGACGCCCAGGGCGCCGCCGCCCCCGCCGCCCCCGAAGCCGAGTCCCCGCAGCACACGGTGACCCTCAAGCGCCCGTCGCGCAGCGACCTCGCCCCGCCGCCCCCGGACGACCCGCGCGCATCCGCCCCCACACCCCCGGCCGGGGTCCCCACGCCCCCTTCGGTGGCCCAACACGGCCCGGCGCACGGCACGTTCGGCCCGGCCACGTCCTCCTTCGACGTCGCCGGCGCCCCGGGCCCCGCGGACCCCGAGGCCACCGTCCCGCGGCCCCCGGTGGTGGAGCCGCCGCGCCCGCAGAGCACCGCCCACGCGCTGCTCGTCCCCGTACCCGAATCGTCGCCGTACGCCGCGACCCCGCCCGGCGGCGTGCTCCCTGGCCGGCCCGACGCGGCCCGCCCGCAGGTACGCACCGGGCAGACGGCCCCGCAGCCCGTCAACGGCGCCCCGTGCCCGGCCTGCGCGACCCCCAACCCCCCGCACCGGCACTTCTGCCGCAGCTGCGCCACCCCCCTCGCACCGCAGGACGCGTCCACGGCCGAAGGCCCGTACGCAGGCCAGCGCCCCCGGCTGCACCGGGACAGGCGCCGGTGGATCGCACGGGCCCTGGTGGCGGTGGCGGTTGTCGCGGTGGCCGTCGGCGGGATCGTCGGCGGCCCGCCCGCCGCCCGCGCCGTCCAGGACCACTTCGCCAAGCGGGTCGCCGTGCACCCGACCGCCTGGAAGGCGTCGCACGCCGCGAAGGGGCACGACGCGAAGCAGGCCTTCGACAGCTACTCCAACACCTGGTGGGGCACGGGGTACGCGAACGACTCGGCCGGCCAGTACGTCGAGGCCACCTTCGGCCAGCCCACCGATCTGCTCAACATGGTGATCACGCCGGGCACTTCGGCGGTGTCGGGGCAGGCGGTCTCGCAGGCACGCCCCCAGGAGTTCGACCTGGTGGTGACGGATTCGAGCGGAAAGATCCACACCTCCCGCAAGCGCATCGACGACGGCGGCGCCCAGCGCGTGGACCTGCGGGTCAAGGGAGCGGTGACCGTACGTCTGGTGCTGCGCTCGGCCTACGGCGCGGGCGCGGACAAGCAAGTGGCCATCGCGGAGCTGGAGTTCTTCGGCGGCTCCAAGGCCTGACGGCACGCAGAAGCTCCCGGCCCCATGACCCGGGCCGGGAGCTTCTCCGCGTACGGCGGCTGCTACTTCTCGACCGGCTTGCGCAGCTGGATGTTCAGCTCGCGCAGCCGCGTCTCGTCGAGGGTCGTGGGCGCGCCCATCATCAGGTCCTGCGCGTTGCCGTTGAGCGGGAAGGCGATCGTCTCGCGGATGTTGGGCTCGTCCGCGAGGAGCATGACGATACGGTCCACGCCCGGGGCGATGCCGCCGTGCGGCGGGGCGCCGAGGCGGAAGGCGCGCAGCATGCCCGCGAACTCGTGCTCGACGGTCTCGCGGTCGTAGCCGGCGATCTCGAAGGCCTTGAGCATCAGGTCGGGCTCGTGGTTACGGATCGCGCCCGACGACAGCTCGATGCCGTTGCAGACGATGTCGTACTGGAAGGCCAGGATGTCGAGCGGGTCCTTCTCCTCCAGGTCGGCGAGGCCGCCCTGGGGCATCGAGAAGGGGTTGTGCGAGAAGTCGATCTTGCCGGTCTCCTCGTCCTTCTCGTACATCGGGAAGTCGACGATCCAGCAGAAGCGGAAGACGCCCTCTTCGAAGTGGCCCGCACGCTTGGCGGCCTCCACCCGGACGCCCGACATGATCTTGGAGACCTCGCCGAACTCGCCCGCGCCGAAGAAGACCGCGTGGCCCGGCTTCAGCTCCAGGCGCTCGGTCAGCGCCTTGATGTCGTCCTCGGTGAGGAACTTGGCGATCGGACCCGCGAGCGCGCCGTCGTCGCCGACCCGCACCCAGGCCAGGCCCTTCGCGCCGAGCGAGACCGCGTAGTCGCCGAGGCCGTCGAAGAACTTCCGGGACTGCGAGGCGGTGTCCGGGACGGGCAGCGCGCGCACGTGCTTGCCCGCGAACGCCTTGAAGCCCGAGTCCGCGAAGACGTCCGTGACGTCGACCAGCTCCAGCTTGGCGCGCAGGTCGGGCTTGTCGTTGCCGTACTTCAGCATCGACTCGCGGAACGGGATGCGCGGGAAGGGCGAGGTGACCTCACGGCCGTTGCCGAACTCCGTGAAGATCTCCGTCATCAGCTTCTCGATCGGCTGGAAGACGTCTTCCTGCTCGACGAAGCTCATCTCGACGTCGAGCTGGTAGAACTCGCCCGGCGAGCGGTCGGCGCGGGCGTCCTCGTCGCGGAAGCAGGGCGCGATCTGGAAGTAGCGGTCGAAGCCGGAGATCATCAGCAGCTGCTTGAACTGCTGCGGGGCCTGCGGCAGCGCGTAGAACTTGCCGGGGTTCAGCCGGGACGGGACGACGAAGTCGCGGGCGCCCTCGGGGGAGGTCGCCGTGAGGATCGGCGTCGCCATCTCGTTGAAGCCGAGCGCGACCATCTTCGAGCGGATCGAGGCGATGACGGAGGACCGCAGCATGATGTTGCGGTGCATGCGCTCGCGGCGCAGGTCCAGGAAGCGGTACTCCAGGCGGCGCTCCTCGTTCACGCCGTCCTCGGCGTTGATCGTGAAGGGCAGCGGGGCGGCCTCGCCGAGGATCTCGACCTCGCCGACCTCGATCTCGACCTCGCCGGTCGGCAGCTCGCCGTTGACGTTGTCCGCGCCACGGGCGGAGACCTTGCCGTCGATCCGTACGACGGTCTCCTTGGTCAGCTTCGCCAGGGCCTCGTTGCCGGGGGTGCCGGGACGGGCGACAAGCTGGGTGATGCCGTAGTGGTCACGGAGATCGATGAAGAGGATGCCGCCCAGGTCTCGGCGATTGTGCAGCCAGCCGCTCAGCCGGACGTCGCTGCCGACGTCGGAGGCGCGGAGCTCGCCGCACGTGTGGGACCTGTACCGATGCTGCATCGTTCATCCAATTCTTCGCGAGATTCTTCGCGAGACAGGCGGGAATCAACCACCCCAGGGTACCGGCCCCTGCCCAACTGCCTCGTCCGGAATAAAGTGGGGCAATGCGCACTGAGGATGTACTGGCCAGCATCGCCACCGGAGTGTGGCGGTGGGACAGCTCGGCCGGTTTCGTCACCATGGACGACGAGGCGGCCCGGCTGCTCGGGCTGCCCGCGGGCCAGTCCCCGCACGCTGAGTCCCTCGTGCGCTCGCGCTTCCACCCCGTCGACTGGAACGAGATGCGCGGGGTCGTGAACCTCTCCATCGCCGAGGACACGCTCGCCGAGGTCCGGCTGCGCGTCGTGGACGAGGCCGGGCACGTGCTCCGTACGGTACGCAGCCGCTCGAAGCCCCAGCTCATAGGCCAGACCGCAGACGTGTACGTGGGTGTCGGCACCATCCAGGAGGTCGTCGAGCCCCAGCCGGGCACCACCGGCGGCCGGGCCCGCATCACCGGCGACTGGCGCCGCTCCCGCGAGGCGTTCCTGCTGGACGCGGGCCGTGCGCTCGCCGAGGCCCGCTCGACCTCCGAGGTGCTCCGGGTCGCCGTATCCCTCTCGATGCCCGGTTTCTCACCGGACGGACTCGCGGTCTTCGGCGTGGAGGGCGACCGGCTCACGATCATCGGCCACCACGGGCACAACCCGGGCGCCGACGGCCCCTTCTCCGACATGACGCTGGACACCGACTATCCGGCGGCCGAGGTGGCGCGCACCGGACGGGCCATCTATCTGCCGACACCGGAGGAGTACGAGCGCCGCTACAGCGCCGCCTGGCCCCTCGCGCAGGTCTTCCACCGCCAGTCCTGGGCGTTCCTGCCGCTGGTCGTCGCGGGCCGCACGATGGGCGCCTGGATGGCGGCGTTCAAGCACCCGGTCTCCTTCTCCCCGGATGAGCGCTCGGTGCTCACCACCGTGGCCAGGATGCTGGCGCAGGCGCTCGCCAGGGCCGTGGTCACGGAGTCGGAGCGCGAGCTGTCGCTGGGGCTGCAGCGGACCATGATGCCGACGCTCGGGCCCGAGATCCCGGGGATGACGGTCGCGGCACGCTATGTCCCGACGGGCGGCGGGCTGCAGGTCGGCGGCGACTGGTACGACATGATCCCGCTGCCCAACGGCCGCGTCGCGCTGGTCATCGGCGACGTACAGGGCCATGACGTACGGGCGGCCGGCGTGATGGGCCAGCTGCGGATCGCGCTGCGGGCGTACGCCTCGGAGGGCCACAGCCCCGACGCCGTCCTCTCCCGGGCGGGCCGCTTCCTGACCGGTCTCACCGACGCCCACGACGACACGGACTTCATGGGCCCGCGCTTCGCGACCTGCCTGTACGCCGAGGTCGACCCGGTCGCGGGAACCCTGGACGTCGCACGCGCCGGCCACCCCGACCCGGTCCTGATCACCGCCGACGGCACCCCGATGCTCCACCCCACGGCGGGCGGCCTCCCCCTGGGCATCGAGGAGGACACGGACTACCCCACGACCCGTATCTCCCTGCAGCCCGGGGAGGCCCTGATGTTCTGCACGGACGGCCTCATCGAGACCGGCGGGCACGACTGGGCCACCGGCTGGGACCGGCTCCGCCCGATCATGGAGGAGTACGCGGAGGGCTCCCTGGAGAAGATGGCCGACGCCCTGGTCCAGGGCGTGATCGGCCCCACCTCGCATCACACGATCGGCCCACTCGCGGACCGCCGCGAGGACGACATCGCGGTCCTGCTGCTCTCCCGGGACACCGAGACACGGCTCGCGGTGCGCCGTACCGCGCTCACCGTCGCCCAGGCCCAGCCGGAGCGGATCGCCGAGGCCCGCAGGCAGCTGCGCGAACTCCTCCACGACTGGGCCGACCCCGAGCAGGTCGACTCCGCCGAGCTGATGGTCTCCGAGATGGTCACCAACGTCCTGGTCCACACGGACGGCGACGCGGCGCTGGTCGCGGCGGCGACGGGCGAGGCGGGCTCGCGGCGGCTGCGCGTGGAGGTCGCGGACGCCAGCGACGAGCTGCCGCACAAGCGGCGCCCCGGCGAGATGGCGTCCTCGGGGCGCGGTCTGGTGCTGATGGAGATGCTGGCGGACGCGTGGGGGGTCGATCCGCGGGGCGCCGGCAAGTCGATCTGGTTCGAGATCTACGAATCGGAGCCGGGGTCCGAGGACAGCTCCGCGGGGGCCGGGCCCTCCGAGCCGTAGGGATTCCTCAGTTCCCCGATGATCCCGAAGGCCGCGGCGAGCACCGGCACCGCGAGCAGCATCCCCAGGATCCCGGCGACGGACGCCCCCATGGTGATGGCGAGCATCACCATGGCCGGGTGCATCTGCACATGCCGTGACTGGATCATCGGCTGGAGCACATTCCCCTCCAGCTGCTGTACGGCGAGGATCACGCCCAGCGTCCAGAGTCCGATCACCCAGCCCCGGTCGGCCAGCGCGACCAGCACGGCGACCGCGCCGGAGAGGGTCGCGCCGAGGTAGGGGATGTACGCGGTGACGAAGACCAGCGCGCCGAGCCCGACCGCGCCGGGCACCCGCAGGATCAGCAGCCCGACGGTGATGCAGACGGCGTCGATGAGGGCGATGATCGTCGTCCCGCGCATAAAGCCCTCGACGGCCTCGAAGGCCCGCCGCCCCATGGCCTCCAGGGTCTCGCCGAGGCGGCCGGGGGCGATGGTCTGCGCGAGGCCGGCGGCCCGGTCCGAGTCCTTCAGGAAGAAGAACATCAGCAGCAGGGCGAGCACGGAGGTGGCCAGCAGCGAGGCAAGGATGGAGATCCCCGCGATCACCCCGCTGAAGGCGCTCGCGCCCCACTTGGAGATCAGGCTCTTGGCGCTGTCGGCGGCGGAGCCGAGGTCGGCGGCCTGGTCGATCCCGAAGTGTTCCTTGATCCAGTCCCCGGCGTCGCTGAGCGAGGAGACGATCTGGTCACCGGTGTCGATGAGGGCGGCCACGACGACGTACCCGGTCCCACCGACGACGGCGACGAGCGCGACGCAGGTCAGCGCGGAGGCGAGCGCGCGGTTGACCTTCCGCCGGACCAGCCAGCCGTGCACGGGCCCCAGGAGAGCGGTGCCGAGCAGCGCGAGCAGCACGGGTGTGACGGCGGACTGGAAGACGATGCACAGCCAGACCCCGACGGCCGCGACCCCGGTCACCAGCAGGACCACCACGCACCAGGCGGCGGTGCGGCGGGCGGTTTCAGGGAGAAGGGAGTTCACACACCAAGCCGACCACGGGGGCGGCCTGACGGCCCCTCAGCAGGGTCTGCAGGGGTGACGGAGCGGGCGCCCGGGGGCAGAAGCCCCCGAAACCCCCGTCGCCACTCAGGTGTGCGGCACGCGCTCCGTCGGGATGACGCCCAGGCGGCCGGCCTGGTAGTCGTCGAACGCCTGCTGCAGCTCCGCCCGCGAATTCATCACGAACGGGCCGTAGTGCGCCATCGGCTCACGGATGGGCCGCCCGCCGAGCAGCACGATCTCCAGGTCAGGACTCTTCGCGTCCTGCTGCTCGTCCGCCCGGACGGTCAGCGAGGACCCGGCCCCGAACACCGCGGTCTGCCCGGTGTGGACGGGCCGCCGGTCGGTGCCTACCGACCCGCGCCCGGCCATGACGTACGCAAGACCGTTGAAGTCCTCGCGCCAGGGCAGCGTGACCTCCGCACCGGGCCGGACCGTCGCGTGGATCATCGTGATCGGGGTGTGCGTGACGCCCGGGCCCTCATGGCCGTCGAGCGATCCCGCGATGACCCGCAGCAGCGCACCGCCGTCGGCGGAGGCGAGCAGCTGCACTTCACCGCCGCGGATGTCCTGGTACCTGGGCGCCATCATCTTGTCGGCGGCCGGGAGGTTCACCCACAGCTGGAGGCCGTGGAAGAGCCCGCCCGAGACGACCAGCGACTCCGGCGGCGCCTCGATGTGCAGCAGTCCCGAGCCCGCGGTCATCCACTGGGTGTCGCCGTCGTTGATCGTGCCGCCGCCACCATGGCTGTCCTGGTGGATGAAGGTGCCGTCGATCAGATACGTGACGGTCTCGAAGCCGCGGTGCGGGTGCCAGGGCGTGCCCTTGGGCTCTCCCGGCGCGTACTCCACCTCACCCATCTGGTCCATCATGATGAACGGATCGAGGTGCTGGTAGTTGATCCCCGCGAAGGCGCGGCGCACCGGGAAGCCCTCGCCCTCGAATCCACCCGGCGCCGTGGTCACGGCAAGCACGGGGCGCGCTACGGAACCCTCCGGTGCGGTCACACGCGGCAGGGTCAACGGGTTCTCGACGGTTACGGCAGGCATGGTGGCCCTCCTCTTACGGGATGCTCAGCTCCCAAAGTAGTTGAACGGTGAACATTCTGCAAGTGCGGCGTTATTCCGGCGCGCCCCGGACCCGCGCCCCGGACCCGCGTCCTGGCACACGACCGGGGCCCGTACCGCCACTGCGGTACGGGCCCCGGTCGGGAAGCTCTGCGGGCTGCGGCCCTGGTCAGCCGTACATACGGCGCATCGCGAAGTCGACCATCTGCTCGACGGCCTTCGCGTCGAACACCATCCGGTGCTCGCCCTCCATGTCCAGGACGAAGCCGTAGCCGGTGGGCAGCAGGTCGATGACCTCGGCGCCGGTGATCACGAAGTACTTGGACTCCTTGCCGGCGTACCTGCGCAGCTCCTTGAGCGAGGTGAACATCGGGATCACCGGCTGCTGGGTGTTGTGCAGGGCCAGGAATCCGGGGTTGTCGCCGCGCGGGCAGTAGACCTTCGACGTCGCGAAGATCTGCTGGAAGTCCTCGATGGAGAGCGACCCGGTGGTGAAGGCGCGGACCGCTTCGGCCAGGGACGGCGGGGACGGCTCGGGGTACAGCGGCTGATCGCCGTAGCCGGGCTGCTGCTGCTGCGGCTGGGCGTACTGCTGTTGCTGTTGAGCACCCTGGGTCTGGTCGTAGCCGTACATACGCGCAAGAGTAGTGCGCCACATATGGGCCTTGCGGGGTTGCGTCTTATTACTGACGGGTAGCATCATCGTAGCTACTAACCGGTATTGGTCATAGGTATGCGTCACGAGAGGGCCGTTGCCATGGGGCACTACAAGTCGAATCTCCGCGACATCGAGTTCAACCTGTTCGAGGTGCTCGGTCGCGACAGCACGTACGGCAGCGGCCCGTTCGCCGAGATGGACGTCGAGACCGCCAAGTCGATCCTCGACGAGATCGCGCGTCTCGCCGAGAAGGACTTCGCCGACTCCTTCGCGGACGCCGACCGCAACCCGCCGGTCTTCGACCCGGAGACCAACACGGCGCCGGTCCCCGCGGCCTTCAAGAAGAGCTACCAGACCTTCATGGACTCCGAGTACTGGCGGCTCGGCCTGCCCGAGGAGATCGGCGGCACGACCTCCCCGCGCTCCCTGATCTGGGGTTTCGCCGAGCTGATCCTGGGCTCGAACCCGGCGATCTGGATGTACTCCTCGGGCCCGGCCTTCGCCGGGATCCTCTACGAGGAGGGCAATGACGTACAGAAGAAGATCGCCGAGATCGCTGTGGAGAAGCAGTGGGGCTCGACGATGGTGCTCACCGAGCCCGACGCGGGTTCGGACGTCGGCGCGGGCCGCACGAAGGCTGTGGAGCAGGCGGACGGCTCCTGGCACATCGAGGGTGTGAAGCGCTTCATCACCTCGGGCGAGCACGACATGTCCGAGAACATCATTCACTACGTGCTGGCGCGGCCGGAAGGTGCGGGCCCTGGCACCAAGGGCCTCTCCCTCTTCATGGTCCCGAAGTTCAATTTCGACTTCGAGACCGGTGAGCTGGGCGAGCGCAACGGCGCCTACGCCACCAACGTCGAGCACAAGATGGGCCTCAAGGCCTCCAACACCTGCGAGATGACCTTCGGCGACCAGCACCCGGCCGTCGGCTGGCTGGTCGGCGACAAGCACGAGGGCATCCGCCAGATGTTCCGGATCATCGAGTTCGCGCGGATGATGGTCGGCACGAAGGCCATCGCGACGCTCTCGACGGGCTACCTGAACGCGCTGGAGTACGCCAAGGAGCGCGTCCAGGGCCCCGACCTCGCCGAGTTCATGGACAAGGCCGCCCCGAAGGTGACGATCACTCACCACCCGGACGTACGCCGCTCGTTGATGACCCAGAAGGCGTACGCCGAGGGCATGCGCTCGCTGGTGCTCTACACCGCCACCGTCCAGGACGCGATCCAGGAGAAGGAGGCCGCGGGCGAGGACGCCAAGGCGCTGCACGGCCTCAACGACCTGCTCCTGCCGATCGTGAAGGGCTACGGCTCGGAGAAGTCCTACGAGCAGCTCGCCCAGTCCCTGCAGACCTTCGGAGGCTCCGGCTACCTGCAGGAGTACCCGATCGAGCAGTACATCCGCGACGCCAAGATCGACACCCTCTACGAGGGCACGACCGCCATCCAGGGCCAGGACTTCTTCTTCCGGAAGATCGTCCGCGACCAGGGCGCGTCGCTGAACATGCTGTCCGAGGAGATCAAGAAGTTCCTCGCGGTCGGCACCGGCGGCGAGGAGCTCGGCGAGGCGCGCGAGCAGCTCGCCAAGGCGGCCGTGGACCTGGAGGCGATCGTCGGCACGATGATCACCGACCTGACCGCGACCGGCGAGGACGTCAAGAACATCTACAAGGTGGGCCTCAACACGACCCGCCTGCTGATGGCTTCGGGCGATGTCGTCGTCGCGTACCTGCTGCTCAAGGGTGCGGCCGTGGCCGCCGAGAAGCTCCCCTCGGCCTCGCAGAAGGACATCGCCTTCTACCAGGGCAAGATCGCGGCCGCGAAGTTCTTCGCCACGAACGTGCTGCCGGGCGTCGGAGCCGCGCGTGCGCTGGCCGAGACGGTCGACAACTCCCTGATGGAGCTGGACGAGGCGGCCTTCTAGTACCGCTGCGCAGCCCGCCCCCTGGCCTGGGGGCGGGCTGCGTCACACCCGCTGCCCGTACGGCCTGTCGGCGGTCGTGGCTAGGGTGGAAGCCATGAGCACACCGCCCCGCTTCGACCGCGGACACACCGACGACCTGATGTCCTTCCTGGCGGCCAGCCCGTCGCCGTACCACGCCGTGGCGAACGCCGCGGAGCGGCTGGAGAAGGCCGGCTTCCGTCAGGTAGCCGAGACCGACGCCTGGGATGCCTCCAGCGGCGGCAAGTTCGTCCTGCGCGGCGGCGCGATCATCGCCTGGTACGTCCCCGAGGGCGCCGAGGCTCACACCCCCTTCCGCATCGTCGGTGCCCACACCGACTCCCCCAACCTCCGCGTGAAGCCCCAGCCCGACATGGGCACGGCGGGCTGGCGGCAGGTGGCCGTGGAGATCTACGGCGGGACACTGCTCAACACCTGGCTCGACCGCGACCTCGGCCTCTCCGGGCGGCTGACGCTGCGCGACGGCTCGTACCGCCTGGTCAACATCGACCGCGCGCTGCTGCGCGTGCCCCAGCTCGCCGTGCACCTGGACCGGACGGCCAACACCGACGGCCTCAAGCTCGACAAGCAGCGCCACATGCAGCCGATCTGGGGTCTGGGCGAGGTGCACGAGGGCGACCTCATCGCCTACGTCGCCCAGGAGGCGGGCGTCGCCGCCGACGACGTGACCGGCTGGGACCTGATGGTCCACTCCATCGAGGCACCCTCCTACCTCGGCCGCGACAAGGAACTGCTCGCAGGCCCGCGCATGGACAACCTGCTCTCCGTGCACGCGGGCACCGCCGCGCTGGCCGCCGTCGCCTCCTCGGGCAAGGCACTCGACTTCATCCCCGTGCTCGCCGCCTTCGACCACGAGGAGAACGGCTCGCAGTCCGACACCGGCGCCGACGGCCCGCTCCTCGGCAACGTCCTGGAGCGGTCCGTCTTCGCCCGCGGAGGTGCGTACGAGGACAAGGCCCGCGCCTTCGCCGGGACCGTCTGCCTGTCCTCCGACACCGGCCACGCCGTGCACCCCAACTACAGCGAGCGCCACGACCCGACGCACCACCCGCGCGCCAACGGCGGACCGATCCTCAAGGTCAACGTGAACATGCGGTACGCCACCGACGGCAGCGGCCGGGCCGTCTTCGCCGAGGCCTGCGAGAAGGCCGGCGTCCCGATGCAGAACTTCGTCTCCAACAACGCCATGCCGTGCGGGACGACCATCGGCCCGATCACCGCCGCGCGCCACGGGATCAGGACCGTCGACATCGGCGTCGCGATCCTCTCCATGCACAGCGCGCGCGAGCTGTGCGGGGCGGACGACCCGTATCTGCTGGCGAACGCGCTGGTGGCATTCCTGGAAGCCTGAACTCCACTGGGTTGATTGGCTGTTGCGGGCCGGGGTACCCGCAGCCGTAGCCCGTCACAGCCAATCAACCCTGGAGGCGATGTCACATGGGCCTGGGAGGCTGCATTCTCCTGGTCACGGTCGGGGCCATCCTGACCTTCGCCACGGACTGGAAGGTCCAGAGCGTCAATCTCGACGTGGTCGGCCTGATCATGATGCTGGTCGGATTCATCGGCATCTGCGTCTACACGAGCGTGCTGCGCCGCCGGCGTCCGCCGGTCGCCACACAGTCCACGCTGGTCGAGGAGGAACGCCGGCACGGCATCTGACCTCCGCGTACTCCGCGTATCCTCGATCCTTTGGGGCCGGGGATAAAAGGGGAGTCATCCGTGGAGTTCCGACTGCTCGGCTCCGTCGCCGTCGCGACGGAGAACGGTGACATACCCCTCGGGCCCGCCAAGCGCTCCAGCCTCCTCGCGATGCTGGCGCTGCGGCCCAACACCGCGGTGCGGGTGGAGCAGTTGACCGCCGCGCTGTGGGAGGACGAGCCGCCCACCCACTCCAAGACCGTCCTGCAGGGACACGTCTCACGGCTGCGCGCCGTGCTCGCCGAGCACGGCGCGGAGGCGTACGGGGTGGAGCTCGCCACCCAGGGTGCCGCGTACATCCTGCGGATGCCCGAATCGCTGGTGGACGCCCACCGCTTCGAGGAGCTCGTCGCGCTCGCCCGGGTGCAGCGCCAGCCCGCCGACGCCGTGCAGATGCTGCGCGAGGCGCTCTCCGTCTGGCAGGGGCCCGCGCTCACCGGCACCGTGCGGAGCCGGCCCCTGGAGGCGGCGGCCAACGGCCTGGAAGAGCTGCGGCTGGCCTCGGTCGAAGCCCTGGCCGCCGCGTACGGACAGCTCGGCGAACATGCGCGGGCCGCCGCCGTCCTGCGGACCGAGGCCGTCACCCACCCGCTGCGCGAATCCCTGGCGGCAGCCCTGATG
Organism: Streptomyces sp. NPDC050738; assembly: GCF_040654175.1. Taxonomy (NCBI): domain Bacteria; kingdom Bacillati; phylum Actinomycetota; class Actinomycetes; order Kitasatosporales; family Streptomycetaceae; genus Streptomyces; species Streptomyces sp. NPDC050738. The sequence goes on from NZ_JBFAHN010000001.1 coordinate 451,106, forward strand.
CTGGCGCTCGGCCGCTCGGGGCGGCAGTCGGACGCCATGGACTGGTACCACCGCACCCGGCGGCTGCTCGCCGAGGAGCTCGGCGTCGACCCGGGCGAGACGCTCAGCGAGGCGTACGCGACGATCCTGCGCGCCGCCGAACCGGGCCCCGAGAAGCGCCCGGCCCCCACCGCCGAGACCCCCGCCCCCGAGCTGCTGCCCCGGCCGCCGCGCGGCTTCACCGGGCGCGGCTCCGAACTGGCCGTGCTGTCCCGGGCGGTCGGCGCGGGCGACGCCCCCGTCTGCCTGGTCACCGGGCCCGCCGGGGTCGGCAAGTCCGCCTTCGCCGTGCACTGGGCGCACGAGCGGCGCGCCGACTTCCCCGACGGGCGCCTCTTCGCCGACCTGCGCGGCTTCAGCGACACCCAGGCCGCCGAAGTCACCGCCGTACTAAGGGAGTTCCTGCTCGCGCTCGGCACCCCGCTGCCCCGGATACCGGACGGCGCGGAAGCGATGGGCGCGCTCTTCCGGCTCCTCACCGGAGGCCGCAGGCTCCTCGTCGTACTCGACAACGCGCGCTCCTCCGAGCAGGTGCGGCCGCTGCTGCCCGGCGGCGACCGCTGCGCGACGCTGGTCACCAGCCGCGACCGGCTCGGCGGGCTCATCGCCTCCGACGCGGCGCGTCCGGTGCCGCTCGGGCACCTTCCGGCGTCCGACGCGGGGGCGCTCCTCGCGGCCGTACTGGGCGAGGAGCGGGTCGCGGCCGAGCCGCTCGCCGCCGACCGGCTGGCCGCGCTCTGCGACGGACTGCCGCTCGCCCTGCGTGTGACGGCGGCCCGCCTCGCCGAGCGGCCCGAGTGGACGCTGCAGGCGATGGCCGACGAACTGGCCGACGAGCAGGGCCGGTTGGCGCTCCTGGACATCGAGGACACCGGAGTCTCCGCGGCCCTGCGCCTCACCGTGCAGGAGCTCCCCGAGTCCGCCGCCCGGATGTTCCGCGCGCTCGGCCTGCACACCGGCCCCGACCTGGACCGGTTCGCGGCGGGCGCGCTCGCCGGGACCTCGCCCGCCCAGGCCTCCGCCGATCTGGGGCGCCTGACCGCCGCCCATCTCCTCACCGAGCCGGTGCCGGGCCGCTGGACGCTGCACGATCTCGTACGCCTCTACGCCCGCTCGCTCGCCCCCGAAGCCGACCCCGAGGGCCTGCCCCGCCTGCTGGACCACTACCTCCACACCGGGCTCGCCGCCGACGCCGCCGCCGAACCGGGCTCCCAGCCCTGCTGCACCCTGCCCGCCGACGCCCTGCGGCCCGCCGCGGTAAGGGAGTTCGAGGACCGGGCGGCCGCCCTCGCCTGGTACGAGGCCGAACGCCCCGCCCTGGAGGGCGCCATCGCCGCCGCCGTCTCGCTCGGTCTGCACGACCGGGCCTGGCGGCTCGCGCTGCTGCAGTGGCCGCTGGTCCTGTGGCGCGTACGCGACGGCTGGACGCCCGTCCTGGAGGCCGGGCTCGCCTCGGCCGAGCACGTGGGCGACCTCGACGCGCAGTCGCGGGCGCGGGCGCTGCTCGGCTGGGTGCTGCACGAGGAGGGCAGGGACGCGGAAGCCCTCGTACACCTGGAGAAGGCGCCCGAACTGGCCGCGCAGGCAGGCGATGCGATCAGCGAGGCGATCGCCCACGTCAATCTCGCGGTGGTCCTGGACGGCACCGGCGCGCACGAACGCGCCGGGCTGCTGATGTCGCACGCGGTCTCGCTCGCCGTGCGGACCGGCCATCCCGCCACCCAGGTGCTCACCCTCCAGCATCTGGCGCGGCACTGTCTCCGGACGCAGGCGTACGAGGCCGCGCTCGCGCACACCCTTCGTGCGGATGAACTGCTGCCGCCCGACGCGGTGATCGGGCAGGTCCAGCTGAGGATCACCCGCGGGCAGGCACTGGCCGGGACCGGACGTCCGGAAGAAGCCGCCGACCAGCTGAAACAGGCGATCCGGGCCGCGGAATCGGCTGGCTACACCGAGGGTGCGGCGGAGGCGAAGGAACAGCTGGCGCGGCTGCCAGCGAATCGTTAGCGGTACGCAAGCGCGACGGCAGCGGGCACGGTGAAGCTGTACTCAACACCGAAAACGTGCACCGATCACCGCAAACGGGGAGATACACCATGCGCAGCTTCCGCAAGAACACCGTCCTGGCCGCCGCCGCAGTCGCCGCCCTCTCGCTCGGCCTGACCGCCTGCGGCGGCAGCGACAGCCCCACCAAGGACGCCGGCAGCGCCTCCGCTCCGCAGACCGGCACGGACACGGCGTCGAAGCCGGCATCGGGCGGCACGGACACCTCGACGGGGAAGACCGCCGCCCAGACGTCCTCCAAGAGCAAGGGCTCCACAACCGGTTCCACGGGCGGTTCCACGACCGGCTCCACCACCGGCGGCGGTACGACGGCGAAGAAGACCGCCGAGTGCACGGTCGGCGCCCTCACGTACAGCACGGTGCACAAGAACGCCGGTCAGCAGGGCGACCACATCCTGATCACGGCGACCAACAACACCGGCTCCTCCTGCACCCTGCAGAAGTTCCCGATCGTCACCCCGGGCGCGGCCAACGGCGACGTACCGCACTCGAAGAAGGACTCCCAGCCCGCCCAGCCGCTGACGCTGAAGCCGGGCAAGCACGCCTACGCGGCGCTGGAGCTCTTCCCCGAGGGCACGAGCGACCTGAGCTTCGACTCGATCCGGATGTCGCTCTACATGAACAACTCGGACGACTCCGCGAAGCTCGTCACCCTCAAGACCGGCAAGGCGTACTACGCCGACTCGGCCGACGGCATCGAGGTCTACTCCTGGAACACCGTCAAGCCCTTCGACTTCTGAGCGCCTTCTAAGCGTCCATCCCGGCCAGCACCAGCGGCAGCCGAGTCACCCCGTCCGCGCTCACGCGGACGGGGACGCCCCAGTCCTGCTGGTGCATGTGGCAGGCCGGGTACTCGTTCTCCGGGTCGTCGTCGCAGGACGCGGCCATCGCGGAGACATGCAGCACGCCTTCGGCGATATCGGGATTCAGCTCCAGCGTCCTGGCCAGGTCGGTGTCCGTGCCCTCCCCCGAGAGCAGCAGTTCCGGCGGGGTCGAGGAGACGAGCAGCCGGGTCGACGGGCCGTAGCGCGTGTCGAGCTTCTGGCCGGCGGGCGCCTGGAAGATGACGTCCAACTCCAGCTTCCCCGGGGCCACTTCGGTCGCCGCCCGCTGGGTGCGGTGGGCGACGGACTCGACCCGGACCGCCTCCTCGGGAAGCCGCAGCCGGGTCAGCCGGTGGCGCGCGGACTCCACGACGACGATGTCGTCGCCGACGAGCACCGCATCGGAGGGCTCCCTCAAGTCCGTGGCCAGCGTGGTCACTTCACCGGTCGCCGGGTCGTAGCGGCGCAGCGCGTGGTTGTACGTGTCCGAGACGGCGACCGAGCCGTCGGGCAGCGCCGTGACCCCGAGCGGGTGCTGGAGCAGCGCCTGGTCGGCGGCCCCGTCCCGGTGCCCGAAGTCGAAGAGGCCCGTGCCGACGGCGGTGTGCACGGCCCCGTCCAGGTCGACGTACCGCAGCGCGGACGTCTCGGAGTCGGCGACCCAGAGCCGGTCCCCGGCGGCTTCGAGCCCCGAGGGCTGGGCGAACCAGGCCTCGACGCCCGGGCCGTCGAGCAGCCCCTCGTTGGTGGTCCCTGCCGCGACCTCGACGCTCCCGCTCTCCGGGTCGTACGTCCACAGCTGGTGCACGCCCGCCATCGCGATCCACAGCCGCCCGCCGAACCAGGCGACGTCCCACGGCGAGGAGAGGGCGACCTCCAGGGCGGGCCCCGAGGTCGGCGCCCCCTGCCACCACTGCTTGCCGGTGCCCGCGATCAGCGCGATCTCTCCGGTGGCCGGGTCGTACGTACGGATGGCGTGGTTCACCGTGTCGGCGACCGCGATCTTCCCGCCGGGAAGCAGCGCGAGCCCCTGCGGCTCGTTGAAGACGCCTTCGCCGCCGATGCGCCGTACGACGCTCTCACCGTCGGCCGCGAGCTCGACGAGCTGATGGCGGGTCGAGTCGGAGACCAGGAAGTTGCCGCTCTCCAGGAGCAGCGCCTTGCCGGGGAAACGCAGATCGGTGGCGACGGGCTCGGGCGCCACGTACGGACCGTCCCCGCGCCGCAGCGTCCCCTTCGCGCCGTGCTCGGCCTCCAGCTCCTCGACCAGCTTCTCGATGGCGTGCGCATGCCCCTCGCCGGCGTGCTGCGCGACGACGTACCCCTCGGGGTCGATCACGACGAGCGTGGGCCAGGCGCGGACCGCGTACTGCTTCCAGGTGGCGAGCTCGGGGTCGTCGAGGACCGGGTGGTGCACGTTGTAGCGCTCGACGGCGTCCACCACCGCTGCGTGCTCGGCCTCGTGCACGAACTTCGGCGAGTGGACGCCGATGATCACGACCGTGTCGCTGTGCTTCTGCTCCAGCTCGCGCAGCTCGTCGAGAACATGCAGGCAGTTGATGCAGCAGAAGGTCCAGAAATCGAGAATGACGATGCGTCCTCGCAGGTCGGCGAGGGTGTAGGAGGTGCCGCCCGTGTTCAGCCAACCGCCCTTGCCGACAAGCTCGGGGGCGCGGACACGGGCACGGCGGGGGGCGGAGGTCGCATCGTTCATGGTTCAAGCTTGCCACTCCGCCGGAACACGTGTGCGCAGGGTGCGAACCGCCCACAACGGGGTAAGCCTGGCCCCATGAAATTCCTCGTGCGCGACAAGCTCTTCGACATCGGTGACGACTACTGGATCGAGGACCAGAACGGCGACAAGGCGTTCTTCGTCGACGGCAAGGTCCTGCGGATCAGGGACACCCTGGAGATCAAGGACCGGTCGGGACGGTCGCTGATCACCATCAAGGAGAAGATGCTCTCCATCCGCGACGCGATGACCCTCGAACGGGACGACGAGGAGCTCGCGACCATCCGCAAGAAGAAGTTCTCGCTGCTGCGCGACCACTACCGCGTGAAGCTCAACGAAGGCACCGAGCTCGACGTCAGCGGGAAGATCTTCGACCGCGAGTTCAAGATCGAGTACGACGACGAGCTGCTGGCGCTCGTCTCGCGCAAGTGGTTCCGGGTGCGCGAGACGTACGCCGTGGACGTGGTCCGCGAGGACACGGACATCGCGCTGATGATCGCCGTCGCGGTCTGCGTGATCCACATGGCGGAGAAATCGGACGGGCGCGTGGGCCACGGCGAAGGCTGACGCGGCGCTTACCCGGATGGCACCCCCCGCATGCGCATCACAGAGCGCGATGTTCCGCTTACGGACAGTGGCCGACTTCTCGGCCGATCACCGTAAGGAAGGAGTGGGTGGCCATGAGCAAGCTCAACGCATGGCGCACCACGGGTCTGCGTGCCATCACGGCAGGCGGACTCGCTCTCGCGGCGGCCATCTCGGCCGCCGGCGCCGCGCATTCGGCTTCGGCGCCCATCACGGACCCGAAGAACGAGGCCTGGGGCACTGTCGTCGAGACCGACGACGGCGTCCAGGCTGACGCCTGGCAGGCCCGGGTCCGCGGTCTCGGCAATGTGGTCGACGCCCGGCTCTTCGAGGCCGCCTACCCGACCACCCCCAAGGCCCCGGAGACGCAGGGCGGCGGCTCCGGCCTCGTCGACCTGGCCCCCAAAGGCCTCGGGCTCGGCAAGGTCTCCGCGTACAGCAAGCCCGGCAAGGCGGTCTCCTTCACCGGCGGCGCGGCCCGCGGCTACATCTCGGTGGCCGGACACCGGGCTGGGGCATCCGCGATCCGCGGAGACCAAGAGGGTGACGGCCCAGGGGACAGCCTCAGCGGCGGGGCGGATCCAGGCCGAGCAGGCGGTCCTTGAGGGCGGGGAACTGCTCCCTGGTCGCGGCGGTCCTGGCCGGGTCGAGCTCGACGGTCAGCACCTCTTCGCCGGAGCCCGCCTCGGCCAGCACTTCGCCCCAGGGGTCGACGACGACCGAGTGGCCCGCCTGCTCGACACCGGCGTGCGTGCCCGCGGTGCCGCAGGCCAGGACGTATGCCTGGTTCTCGACGGCGCGGGCCCGGGCGAGCAGGGACCAGTGCGCGCGACGGCGCTCGGGCCAGCCCGCCGGGATCACGAACATCTCGGCGCCCGCATCGGTGAGTGCGCGGAAGAGCTCGGGGAAGCGGAGGTCGTAGCAGGTGGCCAGGGCGAGGGTGGTCGCCGGCAGCGCGACGGTCACGAGCTCGTCGCCCGCGCCCATCAGGACGGCCTCGCCCTGGTCGAAGCCGAAGCGGTGGATCTTCCGGTACGTACGGGCGAGCTCGCCGTCGGGGGAGAAGACCAGCGAGGTGTTGTAGAGGGGGCCCAGTGGGTCACGCTCGACGATGGAGCCGGCGTGCAGCCAGACCCCCGCGTCGGACGCCGCCTTGGACATCGCCTCGTACGTCGGGCCCCCCAGCGGCTCGGCCTCGTCGGCGAAGGTCTCGAAGGCGAAGGCGCCGACAGGCCAGAGCTCCGGGAGGACGACGAGATCGGCGCCCGCTTGACCCCGCACCAGTGAAGCGACGCGCTGCCTACGGGAATTGGAGGATTCGTCCGGGTTTACATCGATCTGGATGAGAGAGGCGCGCACAGTACCACCGTCCTGGCATTCGAGCCGTCAACGCGGGCCTACGATCGTCACACCAAAGCACTGCCGGGGTGCCGCTGGGCAGCGTAGCTTAAGCGCTCAGACACCCAAGCCCACGTACCGCAGAACACCGCTCCGAGGGGTCCCGTTGACCGTCCACCCAAGCCTCCAGCCCTATGCCGACGCCTGGACCCACTCGATCGAAGCGATATCCGAGCTGGTGGGACCGCTCGTCGAAGGCGAATGGAACCGCGCGACCCCGTGCCCCGGCTGGTCGATCCGCGACATCGTCTCGCACATCATCGGCGTCGAATGCGAACAGCTGGGCGACCCGCGCCCCATCCACACCCTGCCGCGCGACCTCTACCACGTACAGACCGAGCACCAGCGGTACATGGAGATGCAGGTCGACGTGCGCCGCCACCACACGGGCCCCGAGATGACCGCGGATCTCGAGTACACGATCATCCGCCGCGCACGGCAGCTGCGGAACGAGAACCGCCAGCCCGAGACCAAGGTCCGCGCGCCCCTCGGCGCCGAGACCACGCTCGAACTCGCCCTGCGCATGCGGGCGTTCGACATCTGGGTGCACGAGCAGGATCTGCGCACCGCGCTCAACAGGCCCGGCAATCTCGACTCCCCCGGCGCCTACGTCGCGCGCGACAACTTCCTCGCCGTGCTGCCGAAGGTGGTCGCCAAGGACGCGGGCGCGCCCCCGAACTCGGCGGTCGTCTTCGACATCCACGGCCCGGTCGAGTTCATGCGGACCGTACGGATCGACGCGGACGGCCACGGCACGGTCGACGGTGCTCCTTCGCTGGGCCCGCTCGCCACCATCGTCATGGACTGGGAGACCTACTTCCGTCTCGCCACGGGCCGGGTGCGGGCCGCGGCGGTCGCGGACCGGATCAAGGCCGAGGGCGACCAGGACCTGGCCGCGGCCATCCTGCGCGAGTTCGCCGTGACGCCGTAACTCCCCTTCCTCACACAGGGCTGCGTCTCACACCGGGACGTGGACCGCCTCCACCCGGCTCGGCGCCAGATGCTCCCGCTCCCTGCGCGCCGAGCGGGAGCGCAGCCGCAGGATCTGGGTGAGGCCGGCCGCCTGCAGGACGAAGACGCAGGAGAAGGCGATCCGGTAGTTGTCGCCGGTGGCGTCGAGCAGCACACCGACCACCAGCAGCGTCGTCATCGAGGCGATGAAGCCGCCCATGTTGACGATCCCCGATGCGGTGCCCTGGCGCTCCGGCGGATTGGCCGGGCGGGCGAAATCGAAGCCGATCATCGAGGCGGGACCACAGGCGCCGAGCACGGTGCAGAGCATCACCAGCAGCCACATCGGGGCGTGTTCACCGGGGTACGAGAGCGTGAGCGCCCAGGTCAGCGCCGTCGCCGCGACCGTGGTCAGCGCGATCGGCAGCCGTGCCGCGTGGTGGCGCGCGATGATCTGTCCGTAGACCAGGCCCACCACCATGTTGGAGAGCACGACCAGCGTGAGCAGTTCGCCCGCGGTCGCCTCCGAGAGGCCCTGGGCCTCCACCAGGAAGGGCATCCCCCACAGCAGCAGGAAGAACATCGCGGGGAACTGGGTGGTGAAGTGCACCCACATCCCGAGCCGGGTGCCGGGCTCCCGCCAGGCGGCGGCGATCATCTTCCGTACGTACACCGAACCCGCGTGCTGCGCCGGCGGCGGCTCGTGCCCCTCGGGGTGGTCCTTCAGGAAAAGGACCAGCAGGACCAGGACCACGACGCCCGCCAGGGCGCTGCCCGCGAAGGTCGTCCTCCAGCCGAGGTCGCCCAGCGCCCGGGAGATCACCACGGTCGAGACGAGATTGCCCGCCATCCCGACCAGTCCGGCGAGCTGCGCGACGAGCGGTCCGCGCCGGGCCGGGAACCAGCGGGTGCCGAGCCGCAGCACGCTGATGAACGTCATCGCGTCGCCGCAGCCGAGCAGGGCGCGGGATGCGAGGGCCATTCCGTACGAGGGCGAGAAGGCGAAGCCCAGCTGGCCGAGCGTGAAGAGCACGACCCCGAAGGTCAGCACCCGCTTGGCGCCCAGGCGGTCGACGAGCAGGCCGACGGGTATCTGCATGCCCGCGTACACGAGCAGCTGGAGTATGGAGAAGGTGGAGAGCGCCGAGGCGTTGACGTGGAAGCGGTCGGCGGCGTCCAGGCCGGCGACGCCCAGGCTGGTGCGGAAGATGACGGCGACGAAGTAGACCGCGACGCCGATCCCCCACATCGCGGCCGCGCGCCGGCCGCCCGGCGGATCTCCGGGCAGGGTCGTCGTGGTGGAGGCGCTCATCGCACGTCACCCCGGGCCAGATTCCGCACCCATCCCACATGCCGGTGCACGACGGTGACGGCGGCCTCGGTGTCACCTGCGCGCAGCGCGTCGAGGATCTCCGTGTGCTCGGCGATGTTCTTGGCGATGCGGTCGGGGTTGGCGTACATGATCGCCACGCCCATCCTCAACTGCCGGTCGCGCAGCTGGTCGTAGAGACGGGAGAGGATCTGGTTGCCCGCGCTGCGCACGATCTCGGCGTGGAAGCAGCGGTCGGTGACGGACACCTCGGCCAGGTCGCCTGCGGCGGCCTGCTGCTTCTGCTGCTCCAGGAGCTCTTCGAGGCGGGCGATCAGGACCGGGCTGGGGTTCGCGGCCTTGCGTACGGCGAACTCCTCGACCAGCAGCCGGGTTTCGACCACGTCGGCGATCTCCTGCGCGGAGACGGCGAGGACGAGCGCGCCCTTCTTCGGGTAGAGCTTGATCAGCCCTTCGACCTCCAGTCGGAGCAGGGCCTCGCGCACGGGGGTGCGGGAGACGCCGACGGCCTCGGCGAGATCGCCCTCGGTGAGGAGGGTGCCGCCCTCGTAGCGGCGGTCGAGCACGGCTTGCTTGATGTGTGTGTAGACACGGTCGGCAGCGGGCGGCTGCTTGGCAGGGGCGGCAGGCATGCGGACAGCATAGATACAACAGAGGTGCACCAGAAGTACGGGTCCGCGATACGGACGCGGACCCGTACGCCGTGTCAGCTATAGGACGGTTTGCCCTTTTTATAGAGCCAGTTGTCGAAGATCTTGTCCAGCTTCTTGCCCGAGGTCTTCTCGCAGAGCGCGATGAACTCCGCCGTCGTCGCGGACGTCCCCTTCCGCTCGGCGGTCCAGGACTTCAGGATCCGGAAGAACGCCTTGTCGCCGACGGCCTTCCGTACCTGGTGGAGGACCATCGCGCCCCGGTAGTAGACGGGCACCCCGAAGGTCTGGCTGCCCTTGACCACCTTGCCCGGCGGGTACGACCACAGCTTGTCGCTCGCCTTGATCGCGTAGAGGTGGTCGAACCACTCCTGCGCCGAGGCCTCTCCGTGGTCCTCGCTCCACAGCCACTCCGCGTAGGTCGCGAAGCCCTCGTTCAGCCAGATGTCCGACCAGTCGGTGAGCCTGACCGAGTCCCCGAACCACATGTGCGCGTACTCGTGCACCATCACCGACGGGTCCATCGCCTGGCCGTAGAGCGGCCGGCCGATCGTCTCCAGGGCGACCCCCAGCTTCGGGTCGTGGTCGACGATCGCGCCGGCCGAGTGGAAGGGGTAGGGGCCGAAGCGCTTCTCCTCCCAGGCGATGACCTCGGGGATCTTGGCCACGAAGGCGCGGCCCTTGGCGCTCTGCCGGGGGTCGATGGCGTTGACCACCGGGATCCCGGACTTCGTCCTCGCCGTGGTGAGCGTGAACTTCCCGACGGCGACCGTCACCAGATACGGGATGGTCGGATCCTCGTCGTGCCAGCGGAAGGTGGACGTGGAGCCGTTGGTGTCCCTGCCCGCGAGGGTGCCGACTGAGACACCCGTCAGCCCCTTCGGCACGGTCAGCGCGATGTCGTACGTCGCCGGGTCCTGGACGGTGTCGTTGACCGGGTACCAGGTCATCGCGCCGAGCGGCTCGCCCATCACCAGGGCGCCGTCGTCCGTGGTGAGCCAGCCCTCCTCGGTCTCGCCCTTGCGCTTGAGGCTCTTGGGGCTGCCGCTGTACGTGACGACGACCTTGAACTCGGCATCCCGGGCAAGAGCCTGGGCGGGGGTGACGGTCAGTTCCGTACCGGCGCGGGCGAAGGCCGCCTGCTTGCCGTCGACCGTGACCGAGGCGACGACGAGCCCGGAGAGGTCGAGGCTGAAGCGCGAGAGGTTCTGTGTGGCCTTCGCCGTCATGGTGCTGGTGGCGGTCAGGACCTTGGCGCTCTTGGGCACGACGGACAGGGCCAGGTCGTAATGGAGCGCGTCATAACCGCCGTTGCCTGACGACGGGTAGATCGAGTCCTTAAGGCCGGTCGCACCCGGCGTCCCGTGTACGGGAGTTGCCGAGGGCGAGGCCTTCTTCGCGGGCTTGGCGTCCGCCGCGGGGGTGTCGTCGGGGGAGCAGGCCGCGCAGGCCGCGGCGAGGCCGAGAGACAGGACCCCGGCTATGAAACGTCTGTGAGGTTCACGCATGCGCGCATCATGGCGCACGGCGAGCGGCCCCCGCGACGGAGAGTCCTCCGTCGCGGGGTTCGCCCTTTATGCCCAGGTGATGAGGCGCTTCGGCTGCTCCAGGATGGCCGCGACATCGGCCAGCACCTTGGAGCCCAACTCGCCGTCGACCAGCCGGTGGTCGAAGGAGAGCGCCAGCGTGGTGACCTGGCGGGCCTTGACCTTGCCCTTGTGGACCCAGGGCTGGAGCTTGATCGCGCCGACCGCCAGGATCGCGGACTCGCCCGGGTTGAGAATGGGCGTACCGGTGTCGATGCCGAAGACACCGACGTTGGTGATGGTGACGGTGCCGCCCTGCATGGCGGCGGGGGACGTCTTGCCCTCGCGCGCCGTGGAGACCAGCTCGCCCAGGGACGCGGCCAGTTCGGGCAGCGTCTTGGCGTGCGCGTCCTTGATGTTCGGGACGATCAGGCCGCGGGGGGTGGCCGCGGCGATGCCCAGGTTCACATAGTGCTTCTGCACGATCTCCTGGTTCGCCTCGTCCCAGGCCGCGTTGACGTCCGGGTTGCGCTTGATGGCGACCAGGAGCGCCTTGGCGATGATCAGGAGGGGGTTCACGCGCAGACCCGCGAGTTCCTTGTCCTCCTTGAGGTCGGCGACCAGCCTCATCGTCCGGGTGACATCGAGCGTGATGAACTCGGTGACGTGCGGCGCGGTGAAGGCGCTGCCGACCATGGCCTGGGCGATGGCCTTGCGAACTCCCTTGACGGGAATGCGTGTTTCACGTGAAACGTCGCCCGCGGACGAAGCCGCCGGAGCCACCGGAGCCGCAGCCGGCGTCGCGACCGGAGCGACTGCCTGCACGGCAGCCGGCGCCGCCGCAGCGTGCACATCCGCCCGGGTCACGACACCGTCGGGCCCGGTGGGCGTGACGGTCGCCAGGTCGATCCCCAGGTCCTTGGCGAGCTTGCGCACCGGGGGCTTGGCGAGCGGCCGGTTCGCGGCCGGCGCGCTGCCGTTCGAGTAGTACGTGCCCTCGGGGGCGCTCTCGGTCTCGGCGGAAGTGTCCTTGCGGGCGCGGCGCTTGGTCGAGGACTCCGCGACGCCGTATCCGACGAGCACCGGCTGACGGCCCGCGGGCTTCGCCTCCGCCTCCGGCTCCGGCTCGGCGGCGGGCTCCGGCAGCGATACGGCGGCCGGCTCCGAGGACCCCGGCGCCACGTCCACCGAAATGATCACCTCGCCGACGTCCACCGTCGTGCCCTCGGGGAAGCGCAGCTCGTGCACCACCCCGTCGAAGGGGATGGGGAGTTCGACGGCCGCCTTCGCCGTCTCGACCTCGCACACCACCTGGCCGTCGGTCACCGTGTCACCCGGCGCGACGTACCACTTGAGGATCTCCGCCTCGGTCAGTCCCTCGCCCACGTCGGGCATCTTGAACTCGCGGAAGCGGGTTGCGTTCTCAGCAGTCATGGTCACGGCGCTCCTCAGTACGCAAGCGAGCGGTCGACGGTGTCGAGCACCCGGTCCAGGCCCGGCAGGTACTCCTCTTCCAGACGCGCCGGCGGATACGGCGTGTGATACCCGCCGACCCGCAGCACAGGCGCCTCCAGGTGGTAGAAGCTCCGCTCGGTGATCCGGGCGGCGATCTCCGCACCCGTACCCAGGAAGACCGGAGCCTCGTGCACGACGACCAGGCGCCGCGTCTTCTCCACCGACGTCTGGATGGTGTCGAAGTCGATGGGCGACATGGAGCGCAGGTCCACGACCTCCAGGGACTTGCCCTCCTCCTGCGCCGCGGCGGCCGCCTCCAGGCAGACCTTCACCATCGGTCCGTACGCGACGAGCGTCAGGTCGGTGCCCTCGCGGGCGACCTGCGCCTTGTGCAGCGGGGAGGGGATGGCCTCGACGTCGACCTCGCCCTTGTCCCAGTAGCGCCGCTTGGGCTCGAAGAAAATGATCGGGTCGTCGCTCTGGATGGCCTGCTGCATCATCCAGTACGCGTCCGAGGAGTTGGACGGCGAGACGACCTTGAGGCCCGCGACGTGCGCGAAGAGCGCCTCGGGCGACTCGCTGTGGTGCTCGACGGCGCCGATGCCGCCGCCGTACGGGATGCGGATGACGACGGGGAGCTTGATCTTGCCGAGCGCGCGGGCGTGCATCTTCGCGAGCTGCGTGACGATCTGGTCGTACGCGGGGAAGACGAAGCCGTCGAACTGGATCTCCACGACGGGCCGGTAACCGCGCAGCGCCAGCCCGATCGCGGTGCCGACGATGCCGGACTCGGCGAGCGGGGTGTCGATGACGCGGCCGTCGCCGAAGTCCTTGTGGAGGCCGTCGGTGACGCGGAAGACACCGCCGAGGCGGCCGACGTCCTCGCCCATGATGAGGACCTTGGGGTCGTTCTCCATCGCCTTGCGCAGCGACTCGTTGATCGCCTTGGCGATCGGCATCTTGGTTGCGGCCATGATCAGTTGCCCTCCTCTGCGAAGGACGCCTGGTAAGCGGCGAACTGCGCGCGCTCCTCGTCGACCAGTGCATGGCCGTCCGCGTGGGTGTTCTCGAAGATCGCCATCACCTCGGGGTCGGGCATCGCCCGTACCGCCTCGCGCACCCGCTTGCCCATGGCCTCGCTCTCGGCCTCGAGCTCGTCGAAGTACGCCTGGTCGGCGGCTCCTTCGGCCTCCAGATAGCGCCGGAGCCTGAGGATCGGGTCCTTGGCCTCCCAGGCGACGCGCTCGTCGTCCGAGCGGTACTTGGAGGGGTCGTCGGAGGTGGTGTGCGCACCCATCCGGTACGTGAACGCCTCGATCAGCGTGGGTCCCTCGCCCCGGCGGGCCCGCTCCAGCGCGGACTTGGTGACGGCCAGGCAGGCCAGCACGTCATTGCCGTCGACCCGTACGCCGGGGAAGCCGAAGCCCTCGGCGCGGCGGTAGAGCGGCACCCGCATCTGCTTCTCGGTCGGCTCGGAGATCGCCCACTGGTTGTTCTGGCAGAAGAACACGACCGGGGCGTTGTAGACCGCCGCGAAGTTGAAGGACTCCAGTACGTCGCCCTGGCTCGATGCTCCGTCGCCGAAGTACGCGACGACCGCGGAGTCCGCGCCGTCCTTGGCCACACCCATCGCGTAACCGGTCGCGTGCAGCGTCTGCGAGCCGATGACGATCGTGTAGAGGTGGAAGTTGTTGGTATTGGGGTCCCAGCCGCCGTGGTTCACGCCGCGGAACATGCCCAGAAGATTGGTCGGGTCGACCCCGCGGCACCAGGCGACGCCGTGCTCGCGGTAGGTCGGGAAGACGTAGTCGTCCTCACGGGTGGCCCGGCCGGAGCCGATCTGCGCGGCCTCCTGGCCGAGCAGCGAGGCCCACAGACCCAGTTCGCCCTGGCGCTGGAGGCTCGTGGCCTCGGCGTCGAAGCGGCGGGTCAGGACCATGTCCCGATACAGGCCGCGCAGTTCGTCGTGGGTCAGCTCCACGTCGAAATCAGGGTGCTGTACGCGCTCGCCCTCGGGCGTCAGCAGCTGTACCAGCTGGGGCTCGGAACTCTGTGGCGGCTTGGCGGCTGCGCTGCTTGCGCGCTTGCTGCTGCTGCGTCGCGGCTTACGCGCGGCAGTGCTCTCCACGGTCACGTGCGTGCTCCTCCGTCGGTCCGGTCCCCGGGTTCGCCGGTGACCAGTGCGGCTCGCCTGTTGTCCTCGGCCCCCGCACGGGGTGGGTGCGGAGCGGCCGGGAACAGGCGTGACAGGTGCCCCGGCGAGCATCCTGTCAAAAGCACGTTACCCAGTGTTCTGCGGAACTGCGAAACCCCATTTGACCTGCGATTTTGCTTGGATTTCCAAGTAAATCGAGAAAAGGGCAATCAGCCGCTGGTCAGAGCACTGGTCACAGCCTGACAGGGAGCCGGAACAGGGGCACGTTATCCCGCTCACCCCGGGCACGGGAAGAGTTCGTATGTGACACTGACCCCGTGCGCGAAGACGGAAAAATCCATGTATTTCTCCTTGACGACCATGAAGTGGTGCGTCGTGGAGTCCATGAGCTGCTCTCGTCCGAGGACGACATCCAGGTCGTCGGCGAGGCCGGTACGGCCGCAGATGCCCTGGTCAGGATCCCTGCGACCCGGCCGGACGTCGCTGTTCTCGACGTACGGCTGCCCGACGGGAGCGGAGTCGAGGTCTGCCGCGAGATCCGCTCCCAGGACGAGTCGATCAAATGCCTGATGCTGACCTCCTTCGCCGACGACGAGGCCCTCTTCGACGCGATCATGGCCGGAGCCTCGGGGTACGTGCTCAAGGCGATCCGCGGCAATGAGCTGCTGAACGCGGTCCGGGACGTGGCCGCGGGCAAGTCCCTGCTCGACCCGGTCGCCACCGCCCGGGTGCTGGAGCGGCTGCGCGACGGCGGCAAGGCCAAGGGCGACGACCGGCTCTCCAACCTCACCGATCAGGAGCGGAAGATCCTCGATCTGATCGGCGAGGGACTGACCAACAGGGTCATCGGCGAGCGGCTGCATCTCGCCGAGAAAACGATCAAGAATTACGTTTCCAGCCTGCTCTCCAAGCTGGGCATGGAACGGCGCTCGCAGGCCGCGGCCTATGTGGCGCGCATTCAGGCGGAGAAGCACTGACAAACGCTGGATTATTCGGGACTTACGTCCCGATTCGTCAGGGCGGCCGCCCCTTTTGCGGCCACCTGTCGGCGGCGCAGAGTGGAGAACATGTCCACCGAGGAACTCCGCGCCCTGTCACTGCTCCGCCGTGTCACCTACGGCCGGGTGGCGACCAGCATGCGAGCGCTCCCTTTCCTCGCCATAGCCCGCCACATCGTGACCGCCGACGGCGAAGTCGTCCTGCGGATGCACGCGGGCCTCGGCCATCACGTGGCCTGCGTGGGCAGCGTGGTGACCTACGCCGCCGACAATCTGGGGCTCGGGGAGCCCGGGCTGTGGTCCGTGCAGTTCACCGGAACCGCCGAGGCGACCGTGCCGACCGACGAGGAGCTCGCGCTCTTCGAGCCCGCCCCGGTCGAGGTCAACGGCGAGCCGTTCGATCCGGTCCACCTGCGGATCGTCCCGCAGTTCGTGAACATCGACGAGCTGCAGTACGCCCGACCGCGAGCGGTTCGCCACGCTGCGTGATCTAACATCTGGCGGGTGCCGCGCTCATCTGACACCCTGCCGACTTCCGTGGAGCCCTCCGCACCCCCCGTGGGCACCCTGCTGCGCCGCTACGCGTCCGCCGGCGACCCGCTCTCCTGCGAACCGGTCGCCCAGGGCCTGCTGAACCGCGGCTACCGGCTCGCCACCACCCGTGGCGACTACTTCCTCAAGCACCACCTCGACGGCGACCCCGACGCCATCGCACGCCAGCACCGTGCCACCCAGCGGCTGGGCCGGCTCGGGGTCCCGGTCGCGCCTCCGGTGGCGGACGCGGAAGGATCGACCGTCGCGGTGATCGGCGGACGCTGCTACGCCCTGCACCCCTGGATCGAGGGACGCCACCGCGACGGTGCGCAGCTCACGGCGGGGGGATCGCGGCACCTCGGGTCGCTGCTCGGTCTCGTACACATCTGCCTCGAGCGGGTGATGGAGGCCGAGCCTCCGGCGACCCACGAGAGCGCCGACCCGGCGGACTCCTTCGCCCTGATCGAGGAGCTGCTCGGGCTCGCGCGCGGGCGCTCCCCCCGGGACGCCTTCGACGAGCTGGCCGAACACCGGCTGTCCGAGCGCCGGTCCCTGCTGGAGCGCCACGCGCACCGGCGGCCGCCGGCCGGCGGCGGCGGGGGCTGGGTGCACGGGGACTTCCATCCGCTGAATCTGCTCTACCAGGATGCCGAGCCCGCGGCGATCGTCGACTGGGACCGCCTCGCGGTGCAGCCGCGCGCGGAGGAGGCGGTGCGGGCCGCGGTGATCTTCTTCGTACGGCCCACGGGGGAGCTGGAGCTGGCGAAGGTACGGGCCTATGCGCGCGCCTACCGACAGGCCGCGGGGGCGGACGCGGGGGAACTCGCGGCCGCGGTGCACCGGGTGTGGTGGGAACGGCTCAACGACTTCTGGATACTGCGCTGGCGCTACCAGTTGCACGACCGCAGGGCCGACGCGCAGTTTCCTGCGGCATCGGCCCTGGCGGTGTGGTGGACGCGCGAATACGAGGCGGTGTGCGAGGCATTCGCGGGGTGACGGGTCAGGGGGTGGGGGTACTGCTTCCCCCGGGCTGGCCCGTGTCGGCCGGAGTCGTCGGGGGCTCCTTGGTGGGTTCCTTCGTCGTCGGGTCGTCCGTCGGCGGCGTCTCCGACGGGGTCTCGGACGGTCCCTCGGTCGTCGGGGTGTCGCTCGGCGTCGGCGTCGGAGACGGGGTGTAGCTGGGCTCGTCGGTCTGGTCGCCCGTCGAGGTGTCCTCCGTGGAGGGGTCCTCGGACGTGGTGTCCGACGGGGTGTCCTGCGTCTCCTCCGACTGGGACGCGGTGACGGACGGCGACTTGGTCGGGTCCGTACCGCCGCCGTCGCCGCCGAGGCCGTCCAGGGCGAAGGCGATGCCCACACCGATCGCGGCCACGGCGAGGAACGCGACCACCCACATCCAGGCGCGGTTGTTCTTGCGCGGGCCGCCCGTGCCGTCGTACCCGCCGTCGTCGGGGTTCATCGGCGGCAGGATCGGGCTCTGCGAAGTGTCGCTGTACTGGTTCTGGCCGAGCATCGCCGTCGCCGCCGTGCTGCCCATGGGAGGAGTGCCCTCGGGCACGGCGACGGGACCGGTGTTCCAGGTGCCGGTGTGGCCACCCTGCTGCTGGAGCATCTGCAGGGAGTACGCGACCAGGCCGCGCATCTCCTCGGCGCTCTGGAAGCGGTCGTCGGGGTCCTTGGCCAGAGAACGCATGACCAGGCCGTCGAGTTCCGGCGGTACCGCGTCGGAGGCCTGCGAAGGCGGCAGCGGGATGTCCTGGACGTGCTGGTAGACCACCGAGAGCGGGGTCTCACCGGTGAACGGGGGCCGCAGCGCGAGCAGTTCGTACAGCAGACAGCCCGTGGCGTACAGGTCGGAGCGGTGGTCGACGGCCTTGCCGAGTGCCTGCTCGGGGGAGAGGTACTGCGGCGTGCCCATGACCATGCCGGTCTGGGTCATCGTCGACTGCGCGCCGTGCAGGGCGCGTGCGATGCCGAAGTCCATCACCTTCACCGCACCGCTGTGCGTGATGATGACGTTCGCCGGCTTGATGTCGCGGTGCACGATGCCGTGCTGGTGCGAGTAGGCGAGCGCCTCCAGCACACCGGAGACGATGATCAGCGCCTGCTCGGGGGGCGGGGCCTCCGCGTTGAGCAGCAGGTCGCGGATGGTGCGGCCCTCGACCAGCTCCATCACGATGTACGGAACGGTGTTGCCGCCCCAGTGGTCCTCGCCGGAGTCGTACACGGCGACCACCGCATGGTGGTTGAGGCCCGCGACCGACTGCGCCTCGCGGGTGAACCGGGCCTTGGAGACCGGGTCTTCGGCCAGATCGGAGCGGAGCAGCTTCACCGCCACGGTCCGGCCGAGCCGTACGTCCTCGGCGGCGAAGACCTCGGCCATGCCGCCGCGTCCGAGACGGTGGGTGAGGCGGTAGCGGCCGTCGCCGACCAGCCCGCCGATCCCCCAGTTCTCCGGCGCGTCCGGCATACCGCCGCCGTTTGCCTCGGATTCGGGTGCCATCAGTCCTCGCCGTCGTTAGGGTCCGCGTCAGCGGGTGGTCCTCGGGTACTTTGCCTCGTCACGCTACAGGCTCGTCCGGAAGGGCCGGTTCGGGAATGACCGGTCATCAAACCGGTTCCCGCTGTACCCATGCAAATTCCCGGTGCTTTCTCTTCCCTTACGGTCACGGAACGGGCATCCGGCTTGACGTGTCAGTGCCCTCGGGCAGACTTGCCCGGTACAACGGAAGATCCGCAGCCCAGGGGGACGCACAGTCATGAGCCAGGACGGCGCACACGGCCGCTATGCGGGCGGTTCGGTCGCGGGCGGCCGCTACCAGCTCCGCGACCTCCTCGGCGAGGGCGGCATGGCGTCGGTGTACCTGGCGTACGACTCCGCGCTGGACCGCCAGGTCGCGATCAAGACGCTCCACACCGAACTGGGCCGCGAGCAGTCCTTCCGTGAGAGATTCCGGCGCGAGGCGCAGGCCGTCGCCAAGCTCTCGCACACCAACATCGTCTCGGTCTTCGACACCGGCGAGGACGTGCTGGGCGAGGGCCCGATGCCGTACATCGTCATGGAGTACGTGGAGGGCCAGCCGCTCGGTTCGGTGCTCCAGGCGGACATCACGCAGTACGGCGCGATGCCCGCGGACAAGGCCCTGAAGATCACCTTCGATGTGCTGGCGGCGCTGGAGGCCAGCCATGAAATGGGCCTGGTCCACCGGGACATCAAGCCCGGCAACGTCATGCTGAACAAGCGCGGGACCGTCAAGGTCATGGACTTTGGCATCGCGCGCGCCATGCAGTCGGGCGTCACCTCGATGACGCAGACCGGCATGGTCGTCGGCACTCCGCAGTACCTCTCGCCCGAGCAGGCGCTGGGCCGGGCCGTGGACGCCCGTTCCGATCTGTATTCGGTCGGGATCATGCTCTTCCAACTGCTGACCGGGCGGCTGCCGTTCGACGCGGACTCCGCGCTCGCCATCGCCTACGCGCACGTCCAGGAGGAGCCCGTCGCTCCTTCGTCGATCAACAGGTCGGTTCCTCCCGCGGTCGACGCCCTGGTCGCCCGCGCGCTGAAGAAGAACCCGAACGAGCGTTTCCCGAGCGCCGCGGCGATGGGTGACGAGTGCGCGCGGGTGATGTCGTCCGGGCAGACGGGCGCCGCTCCTTCGGTCGTGGTGGGCAGCCCGCCGGCGAACAGCGGCTCGGGGGTGGGTTCGGCCGTCTTCCCGCCGGTGAGCGCCCCGATGCCCTCGATGCCGCAGCAGGGTGCCGTACAGACGCCGTACCAGCCCGGTCCGATCCCGACCCCGTCGCCCTACGCGGCCCAGACGCCCGCCCCGCCGAGCTACGGCTATCCGCAACAGCAGCAGGGCTACCAGACCCCGCCGGCCCAGCAGTACGGCATGCAGACCCCGCCTCCGTACACCATCTCGCCCCAGGGGCCGGTGACTTCGACCGGCTCGACGGGCTCTGCCGGCGGCGGCAGGAAGAACATGCCGCTGATCGTGGGCGCGATCGCGGTGGCGCTTCTCGCGATAGGCGGCGTGATCGCGGCGATCCAGATGAACAAGCCGGACGACACCGGCAATTCGCCGAGCGACGGCAGCTCCAGCAGCGCCGCGGTGGCGGGGCACAAGGGCCCGGACCGCTCCAGGACGATCGACTCCACGGACTGCTCGGACGCGCCTGAGGACGGCCTGGACCCGAAGAAGGTCACCGCGCCGAACTTCCTCTACAAGGACATCGAGTCCGTGAAGGCCTGTGCCTATGCCGCGGGCTGGACGATCAAGGAAGAGCCGATCGACGAGAACGCGGAGGGGGAGGGCATCGTGATCGAGCAGTCCCCCTCCTACGCGACCGCCGTTCCCCCGAAGGGCGCGATCTTCTACGTGAAGGTCTCCACCGGCAACCCGGCCTGACCCCCGGGGCCGTACCGCCGGCCGGACCACCGACCGATGCGCCCGGGATGCCGGACTTCTTGTCAGATGTGACGCTGGCTGCATGATCGCTCTGGTGGCGCTGGCCGTGCTGTCCCTGCCTGCCTCGGTGTACGCCGACGAACCCGCGGCGCCCCGCCCGCAGAGCGCGTCGCCCAGCGCCGCATCCACCGTTTCGCCCGGCCCCTCACTGGCCGGATCGGCCGCCGGGGCGGGCCGGGCGCTGCCGGGACGCGGGCCGAACCCTTTCGGGGCACCGACCGACATCCCTGATCCGGTCCCCCTCGCCGAAGAAATCCAGCCGCCCCCGCCTCCCAGCCCCCGCCCTTCGCACACCCCCGCCGCGGCCGCCAGGAAGCCCGCAGCCCAGGCCGTTTCCGGGCCGACTCCACTGGAGATCCGCGTCGAGGTGCTGGGGGGCGGACTTGCCCTGGTGGGTCTCGGTTTGGGCTTCCTCGGGATGCGCCTGCGCAGGCCGTAGAGGCTTGCTTTCCCCGACATACTCGGTATACATACTCAGTATGTCGATCCGCCACGGGCTCCTCGCCCTCCTTGAGCGGGGCCCTCGCTACGGCTCCCGGCTCCGCAGCGAATTCGAGTCGCGCACCGGTGCCACCTGGCCCCTCAACGTCGGACAGGTCTATACGACCCTCAACCGTCTGGAGCGCGACGGGATGGTCGTGCAGGAGGGCGTGGACGAGGCCGGCCACGCGCTGTACGCCATCACCGACGACGGCCGCCAGGAGCTGAAGAACTGGTACGAGGCACCCGTCGACCGCACCAGCCCGGCCCGCGACGAGCTGTCGATCAAGCTCGCGATGGCCGTCGGGGCACCCGGCGTGGACATCCGCGGGGTCATCCAGTCCCAGCGCCATCACACCGTGAAGGCGATGCAGGACTACACCCGGCTCAAATCCCAGGCCCTCACCGCCATCGAGAAGGCCGGTGCCGCGGGCACACAGGAACGCGACGACGTGGCCTGGCTGCTCGTCCTGGAACAGCTGATCTTCCAGACCGAGGCCGAGGCCCGCTGGCTCGACCACTGCGAGGCGCGGCTGATCAGGCTCTCGGCGGCGGTCGCGCGGGGGACGGGGCAGAACGCCGACCGCACGGCGGCCGCACCATCCGCCGCCTCCACGGCGCCCCGCACCACCGGCCGCTGACCGCTCACCACCGGCCGTCGACCGCTCACCGCTGAGCGCCGGCCGCTCTTCCGTCCGTACGTCCGCACGTCCAGGGGGGACCCCTCACCATGTCCGACCACCCGACACAGCCGCCCCGGCAGCCGGTGCTGCAGCTGAAGGAACTGACCCGCGTGCACGGCAGCGGCGCCACCGAGGTGCACGCCCTGCGCGGTATCAACCTCGATGTCTTCCCCGGTGAACTCGTCGCCGTCATGGGCCCGTCCGGCTCCGGGAAGTCCAGCCTGCTCACCATCGCGGGCGGCCTCGACAACCCGACCTCGGGTCAGGTGATCGTCGAGGGGACCGACATCACCACGTCGAGCCGCAAGGTGCTCGCCGCGCTGCGCAGGCGCTCCATCGGTTACGTGTTCCAGGACTACAACCTCATCCCCGCGCTCACCGCCGCGGAGAACGTCGCCCTGCCGCGTGAACTCGACGGCGTATCGGCGCGCAAGGCCCGTACCGAAGCCATGGCGTCACTCGAGGAGATGGACCTGGCGCACCTCGCCGACCGCTTCCCCGACGAGATGTCCGGAGGCCAGCAGCAGCGCATCGCCATCGCCCGCGCCCTGGTCGGCGACCGGCGCCTCGTGCTCGCGGACGAGCCGACCGGTGCGCTGGACTCCGAGACCGGTGAATCCGTACTGGCCCTGCTGCGTGCCCGCTGCGACGGCGGAGCGGCCGGGGTCCTCGTCACGCACGAGCCGCGCTTCGCGGCCTGGGCGGACCGGGTGGTCTTCCTCCGCGACGGCGGCGTCGTCGACCAGACCGTGCGCAGCGACGCCGAATCGCTCCTGACCGGCCAGGCGGCCGAACTGTGAACCGTTGGTTCCACTCCTGGCGCGCCGCGATCCGTATCGCCCGCCGCGACGCCTGGCGCTACAAGGGACGCAGCTTCCTCGTCCTCGCCATGATCGCGCTGCCGATCCTCGGCGTGAGCGCCGCCGATCTGACCCTGCGCAGTTCCGACCTCTCCACCGAGCAGGCCATGGACCGGTCCCTGGGGCGGGCCGATGCGCGGGTACGTGACCCGGAGATGGGCGGCGTCGCCCTCTTCCAGGACCCCGACGGAAATCAGAACCAGCCGGCGAAGGACATCAAGGACGGCGATTCCTGGCCCGAGGGAAAGACCGATCTCTCCAAGATCATCCCGGCAGGGGCCAAAACCCTTGAGGATTCGACGAGTTCGGGCAAGTTCCGCACCACGCACGGGCTGCTGTACGCGGACATCCGTGAGCTGAAGGCCACGGACCCGATGGCCAAGGGCATCATGAGCCTCACCGACGGCCGCTTCCCCGAGAAGGCCGGCGAGGTCGCCGCGACCACCCAGTTCCTGAAGTCCAGCGGGCTGGATGTCGGATCGTTGCTTTCCGTACGCGGGGTGGAAGGCACGAAGTACACGATCGTCGGCGCCTACGAACTGCCCAGCGAGCTCAAGACCGATCAGATCAACGCGCTTCCCGGCACCTTCATCGACCCGCTCAACAAGGCGCTCAAGGCGGTCGATCTGCCCACGTCGGACAAGAGCACCACTCAACTGGTCACCGTGGCCGGTGGTTTCACGTGGAACATGGTCAAGGAGGCCAACACCAAGGGCGCGATGGTCACCTCGCGACTGGTGGCCCTGAACCCGCCCGCCCGCTCCGAGGTGCCGCTGTTCCAGAAGCCCGACTGGAGCAGCTACGAAAGCAGCAACGCCGCCAAGGCCGAGCTGGTCGCGGCCTTCGCCACCATCGTGGGCCTGGCCATCCTGGAGATCTGCCTGCTCGCAGGCCCCGCGTTCGCGGTCGGCGCCCGGCGCTCGCGCCGTCAGCTCGGCCTCGTGGGCGCCAACGGCGGTGAGCGCAGGCACATCCGGGCCATCGTGCTCTCCGGCGGTCTGGTGATCGGCATCGCGGCCGCGGTCGTGGGAACCGTCCTCGGCCTCCTGCTCACCTTCGCGCTCCAGCCGCTGCTGGAGGACTACATCGGCAAGCGCTTCGGCAGCTTCGACGTACGGCCGCTGGAACTCCTCGGCATCGGGCTGCTCGCCGTCTTCACCGGCCTGATGGCGGCGGTCGTGCCCGCCATCACCTCGTCCCGCGAGACCGTCCTCGCCTCGCTCACCGGCCGTCGCGGGGTGCGCCGCTCCAACCGCGTACTGCCGGCGCTCGGCCTGATCGCGGTCCTCCTCGGTGCGGCGATCGCCCTGTACGGATCCACGATGTCCAGCTCCTCGCTGATCGTCGGGGGCGGCAGCGCTGTCGCCGAACTGGGCGTGGTCGCACTCACCCCGGCCCTGGTCGGCCTCTTCGGCCGGGCCGGCAGCATCCTGCCGCTCTCCCCGCGGCTGGCGCTGCGCGACGCTGTACGCAACCGGGGCCGTACGGCTCCCGCGGTGGCCGCGGTGCTGGCCGCCGTCGCGGGCACGGTCGCGGTGGCGACGTACACGGCGAGCAGCGAGGCCCAGCAGAAGGCCGCCTACACGGCCACGCTGCCCTACGGTGCGGTCGCCGTGACCTCCTCCGAGGCCGGTGGGCGCGATGTGCCGCAGGTGCGCAACGCGGTGCAGAAGGACCTGCCGGTGGATGTACGGGCCGATGTGGACCGGGTCGTCGTCGGGAAGGTGACCTGCGAGTCGTACAGCGATGCGCCGGGCTGCGGACGCTATGAGGTCGCCGTGCCCAAGGCCAACGTCTGCCCGCTGTACGCCCCGTCCGCGGACGGCACGGATCCCTCGGCGAAGTTCAGCGTGGAGGAGCGCCGCAAGCTCAGCAAGGACTGGCGCTGCCTGCGCACGAACGACGGCATGCTTGAGGTCGACAACGGTCTGTTGGTCGCCGACGCGAAGCTGCTGAAGGTGCTGGGCATCAACGATCCGGCGTCGGAACAGGCCCTGTCCGAGGGGAAGATCGTCTCCTTCGACAAGCCCAGCCTCACCTCGCGGGGCACGATCGACGTCCGTCTGATCACCGACCCCAAGGCCGCCGACGAAGCCGCGTCCAAAGGCAAGGACGCCCCCGGTGCGATCAAGTCCTTCGCCGCACACCAGGCGTCGGGATCCCCCAGGACCTACGGCGTCTCCCTGATCATGCCGCCGTCCACGGCGAAGGCCGCGGGCCTCACCACGGTCCCGTTCGGTGCGTACTTCACGACCGACCAGATGCCCGGCAGCGCCCAGAAGCAGCGTCTGGACAGCGACATCGACCAGATCGGCGCCGAGATCAACCTGCACATCGAGGAGGGCTACACCGCCGAGAGCAACATCGTCCTGCTGGCGCTGACCATCTTCGCCGGACTCATCACGATCGGCGCCGCGGGCATCGCCACCGGCCTCGCCCAGGCGGACGCCGAGGCCGACCTCAAGACGCTCGCCGCGGTGGGAGCGGCACCCAGGGTGCGCCGTACCCTCAGCGGATTCCAGTGCGGGGTGGTGGCCGTGATGGGTGTGGTGCTCGGCTCGGCGGCCGGCGTCCTGCCCGCGATCGGGCTGAGGTTCACCGAGAAGCGCCAGGAGATGGGCTTCTACCAGGACATGCTCGACCAGGGATACGGCGGGTCGAACCCGATTCCGTACGTCCCCGTCGTCGTCCCCTGGGCCACCCTGGCCGCGCTGCTCATCGCCGTCCCGCTGGGCGCGGCGCTGCTGGCGGCGCTGGTCACGCGCTCGAACGGGGCACTGTCCCGGCGGGCGGCCGTCTGACCCGTACGACCGGATCCCGGGCCTCCTGTGCCCCCGTACGAGGGTGGATCACCCTCGTACGGGGGCACACCGTCAGGTGAGTCAGGTGTACGAGAGAATGACGGCATGGAGATGCCGAGGAGTGAACGGTCGGAACGGTCGCAGGAGCACCCGCAGGTCCTAGTGGTGGGACAGGACGGGATGGCGCTCGGCGGCGGGACCGGCAGTGGTGACGAGTCGCGCGAGGTCCCAGTGACAGAGATGGTCGAACAGCCCGCGAAGGTCATGCGCATCGGCAGCATGATCAAGCAACTTCTCGAGGAAGTCCGTGCGGCTCCTCTGGACGAGGCGAGCAGGGTCCGCCTCAAGAACATCCACGCCAGTTCGGTGAAGGAGCTGGAGGACGGTCTCGCCCCCGAGCTCGTCGAGGAACTGGAACGCCTCTCCCTCCCCTTCACCGACGAGGCGATCCCCTCCGAGTCCGAACTGCGCATCGCGCAGGCCCAGTTGGTGGGCTGGCTCGAAGGCCTCTTCCACGGCATCCAGACGGCCCTGTTCGCCCAGCAGATGGCGGCACGGGCCCAGCTGGAACAGATGCGCCGCGCACTGCCCCCCGGCACGGGCGGTCACGACGACGACGATGACGACGGCCACGGAGCGGTCCGCTCGGGGCCGTACCTCTAGAGACGACGCCAGGGGCGGGAGGAACAGCGGGCGCTGCCCCGTTCCCCCCGCCCCTTCGGCACCCCATACTCACCGGATGACCACCTACGACGCCGTCGTTCTCGCAGGCGGAGCGGCCAGACGGCTCGGCGGGGCCGACAAACCCGGGCTCACCGTCGGCGGCCGCGCCCTGCTCGACCGGGTGCTCGCGGCCTGTTCCGGGGCGCGATCGACCGTCGTGGTCGGCGACCGGCGTACGACCGCACGAGCTGTGCTCTGGGTACGTGAAGACCCGCCGGGCGGCGGCCCGTTGGCCGCACTGGACGCCGGTGTCCGCGCCACCCGCGCCGACCTGCTCCTCGTGCTCTCCGCGGATCTGCCCTTCCTGGACGAGCAGACCGTGACGACGCTGCTCGCCGCGCTCGACGGCGGCAGACAGGAAGCCGCCCTGCTCACGGACCCGGGCGGCCGCGACCAACCCCTCGTCGCCGCCTACCGCGCGGAGCCTCTCCGCCGTGAACTGGCGCTTCTCGCCGCCGAGCACGGCGCCCTCTCGGGCCTGCCCCTCCGGCTGCTCACCGCCGAACTCGACCTCGCCCGCGTCGCCGCCGACCCTGCCACGTCCCTCGCGTCCTTCGACTGCGACACCTGGGAGGACATCGCCACGGCAAGGGCCCGCATCAGGGAGCATGGACACGTGCTGGATGAATGGATCACCGCAGTCAAGGCCGAACTCGGCATCGAGCTCGACGTCGACACCGGCGTCCTCCTCGACCTGGCCCGCGATGCCGCACACGGTGTCGCCAGGCCCGCCGCTCCACTGACCACCTTCCTGGTGGGATACGCGGCGGCCAAGGCCGAGAAGGACGGCCCCGAAGCCGTCGCCGAGGCGGCCCGCAAGGCCGCGGCCCTCGCCAACCAGTGGGCGGCAGAAGCGAACGAGGCCGGATGAGCGACGCACAAGGCCTCCAGGACGACGGTGTCGACGAGGCCCTCGCCCTGGTGAACACGGCGCCGCCGCCCGCCCTGCCGCAGCCGGCCTCCTCCGAGCGCCACCGGGCCGCGCCCGAGCGCCACCGGGCCACCCCCTGGCCCGAGGCCCGCGCCCGCGCCGCGCAGGCCGGCCGCTCCACGCCCGTACGGACCCGGCGCACCCCGCTCGACGACGCCCTCGGGCAGATCCTCGCCGAGCCCCTCACCGCGCTGACCGACCTGCCGTCCTTCGACACCTCCGCGATGGACGGCTGGGCCGTGGCGGGTCCGGGCCCCTGGCAGATCCGGCAGGACAGCATCCTCGCCGGACGTGCCGCGCCCGGCCCGCTCCCCGACGGGGAGGCCGTACGCATCGCCACCGGTGCCCGCATCCCGGCCGACGCCACCGCCGTCATCCGCTCCGAGCACGCCCGCACCGACGAGGCCGGGCGTCAGCTGTACGCCCTGCGCGACGTCGTCACCGGTCAGGACATCCGCCCGCGCGGTCAGGAGTGCCGCTCCGGCGACCATCTGCTGCCCACGGCCTCGCTGGTGACCCCCGCCGTGCTGGGCCTCGCCGCGGCCGCCGGGTACGACACGCTGCTCACCGTCCCCCGCCCCACCGTCGAAGTCCTCGTCCTGGGTGACGAGTTGCTGGCCGAGGGGCTTCCGCACGACGGGCTGATCCGCGACGCACTGGGGCCGATGATCGGGCCCTGGCTGCGTTCGCTGGGCGCCGAGGTCACCGCCACCCGTCGTCTGGGCGACGACGCGCGCGCACTCCACAAGGCCGTGACGACCTCCGAGGCCGACCTGGTCGTGACCACCGGCGGCACCGCTTCGGGCCCCGTCGACCACGTCCACCCGACCCTGCGCAAGGCAGGCGCGGAGCTCCTGGTCGACGGTGTCGCCGTACGCCCCGGCCACCCGATGCTGCTGGCCCGCCTCGCACCCGGGCGCCACCTCGTGGGCCTGCCCGGCAACCCCCTCGCAGCGGTCTCGGGCCTGCTCACCCTGGCCGAGCCCCTGTTGCGTACGCTCTCCGGGCGCGAAGCCCCGGTGCCGTACACCTCGGCAGTACGGGACGCGGTGCACGGCCACCCGCACGACACCCGCCTCGTCCCCGTCGTGCACCACGGGGACGAAGCCGTGCCACTGCACTTCAACGGGCCCGCGATGCTCCGGGGAATGGCGGGCGCGGACGGGCTCGCCGTCGTCCCGCCGGGCGGTGCGCGGGCCGGCCAGGAGCTGGCCGTCATCGATCTGCCGTGGACCGGGGAGTGTTTCACGTGAAACTTTCCGGCCACGACGCCCTCGACCGCCCGGTCGGCGAGGGCCTGACCACGCGGCGCGTGAAGCTCCCGCGACGCGTCGTCGAGCGCCCGATGCGCCAGGTCGCCAGGCGCGTAGTGATCGCGCTGCTCGTCCTGGTGAGCACCGCGATGATCGTCTGGCTCGACCGCTCCGGCTACCACGACAACGCCGACGGCAAGGTCGACCTGCTCGACGCGTTCTACTACGCGACGGTCACCCTCTCCACCACGGGCTACGGCGACATCGTCCCGTACAGCGACACCGCCCGGCTGGCGAACATCCTGCTGATCACGCCGCTGCGCGTGCTGTTCCTGATCATCCTGGTCGGCACCACTCTCGAGGTCCTCACGGAGCGGACCCGGGAGGAGTTCCGGCTGAAACGCTGGAGGACCCAGTTGCGTGACCACACCGTCGTCATCGGCTTCGGCACCAAGGGCCGCTCGGCGATCCAGACCCTGTGCGCGACGGGCCTGAAGAAGGAACAGATCGTCGTCGTCGACCCCAGCCCGAAGGTCATCGAGGCGGCGAACGCGGACGGGTTCGTCGGAGTGGTCGGAGACGCCACGCGCAGCGACGTACTCCTGCGGGCCGAATTGCAGCGGGCCCGCCAGATCGTCATCGCCACCCAGCGCGACGACACCGCCGTGCTGGTCACGCTGACGGCACGCCAGCTCAACCGGGGCGCCAAGATCGTGGCCGCGGTCCGCGAGGAGGAGAACGCACCGCTGCTGAAGCAGTCCGGTGCGGACGCGGTGATCACGAGCGCCAGCGCGGCGGGCCGGCTGCTGGGTCTGTCCGTTCTCAGCCCCAGCGCGGGCACGGTGATGGAGGACCTGATCCAGCAGGGCAGCGGCCTCGACCTGGTCGAGCGGCCGGTGCGCAAGCCCGAGGTCGGCAGACACGTCCGGGAAGTCGAGGACCTGGTGGTGACCGTGAAGCGCGGGCACCGGCTCCTGGGGTACGACAGCCCCGAGGCGAGCCCCCTGCAGGCCATGGACCGGCTGATCGCGATCGTGCGGGTGTCGGCGGCGGCCGGAGCCGTCGAGCACGGGGCAGGCGGCCGGGAGTAGCCTCGCGGGCATGCATGCGATCACGATCCCCGAGCCCGGCGGTCCCGAGGCGCTTGTCTGGACCGAAGTCCCCGATGTCGTGCCCGGCGAGGGCGAAGTCCTCGTCGAGGTGGTGGCCGCGGCCGTCAACCGTGCCGATGTGCTGCAGCGGCAGGGCTTCTACGAGCCGCCGCCCGGCGCCTCCCCCTATCCCGGCCTGGAGTGCTCGGGGCGCATCACGGCGCTCGGTTCCGGCGTCGCGGGATGGGCGGTCGGCGACGAGGTGTGCGCGCTGCTGAGCGGTGGCGGGTACGCCGAGCAGGTGGCGGTCCCGGTGGGGCAGCTGCTGCCCGTGCCGGACGGGGTCGACCTGGCCATGGCTGCGGCGCTGCCCGAGGTCGTGTGCACGGTGTGGTCGAACGTCTTCATGGTGGCCCATCTGCGGCCCGGCGAGACCCTGTTGGTGCACGGCGGCGCGAGCGGCATCGGCACCATGGCGATCCAGCTGGCCAAGGCGATCGGTGCGCGGGTGGCCGTCACCGCGGGCGGGCCTGACAAGCTCGCCCGGTGCGCCGAGCTCGGTGCGGACATCCTCATCGACTACCGCGCACAGGACTTCGTGGAGGAGATCCACAAGGCCACCGACGGGGCCGGGGCGGACGTCATCCTCGACATCGTCGGGGCGAAGTACCTGGAGCGGAACGTGGCCGCCCTGGCACTCAGCGGACGCCTCGCGATCATCGGGATGCAGGGCGGTGTGAAGGGCCAGTTGAACCTCGGGGCGCTGATGGCGAAGCGGGCGGCCGTGACGGCCACCTCGCTGCGGGCCCGGCCGCTGGGGGAGAAGGCGGCCATCGTCGCCGCCGTACGGGAACATGTCTGGCCGCTGATCCCGGCGGGCCGCGTACGCCCGGTCGTGGACCAGGAGCTGCCCCTGTCCCAGGCCGCGGAGGCCCACCGCGCCCTGGACACGGGCACGCACGTGGGCAAGATCCTGCTCAGGGCGTAGAGGTACGACGCGGGTCCCGCTGTACGTTCGCGGCGGGACCCGCGGTCGCCTTCTAGAGCCCCCGCAGGAGCACCGCCGGCTGTTCGACGCAGTCGGCCACGTAGCGGAGGAAGCCGCCCGCCGTTCCCCCGTCGCACACCCGGTGGTCGAAGGTCAGCGACAGCTGGACCACCTGCCGGACGGCGAGTTCGCCGCCATGCACCCATGGCTTGGGCACGATCCGTCCGACCCCGAGCATCGCGGCCTCCGGGTGGTTGATGATCGGCGTGGAGCCGTCGACGCCGAACACCCCGTAGTTGTTCAGGGTGAAGGTGCCGCCGGTCAGGTCGGCGGGGGTGAGCGCGCCCTCCCTGGCCGCCTCCGTCAGGCGCCCGAACTCCTCGTTGAGCGATTCCGTGCTGCGGCCGCCCGCGTCCCGGACCACCGGCACGACCAGACCGCGCTGCGTCTGGGCCGCGAAGCCCAGGTGGACGGAGGGCAGGCGGACGATCTCCCTGGCCGCCGTGTCCACGGTGGAGTTGAGCTCGGGGAAGCGGGCGAGCGCGGCCGTGCAGATGCGGGCGAGCAGGGCCAGGACCGAGATCTTGGGGGAGCCGGCCGCGTTCATCGCCGCCCGCACCGCCATCAACTCGGTCGCGTCCGCGTCCACCCAGCACGTCGCGTCCGGTATCTCATGCCGGCTGCGGGAGAGCTTGTCGGCGACGGCGCCGCGTACGCCCCGCAGAGGGATACGGGACGGGTCGGGGCGCCGTATCGCCTGCTCGACGTCGGAGCGCAGGATCAGCCCCTCGGGGCCTGAACCCGTCAACTCCCGCAGATCGAGGGCGTTCTCGCGGGCGAGGCGGCGCACAAGGGGAGATATCACCGGGATCGGGCCCGCGCCGGCTGCCGCCGGGGCGGTCCGCACGGACGCGGCACTCACCGTCCCTGCCCGAGCCAGGGCGGTCGGGGCCGGGGCCGGAGCGGTCGGGGCCTGGGCGGCGGCCGGCCTGATACGCCGCCTGCGCGCCGCAGGCGACCCCGTGCCGTACCCCACCAGGACGTTCCCCGAGGAGTCGTCGCCGGAGGAACCGCCGTCCGGGTCCGGGGATTCCTCCTGCGAACCCACGGCGACCGTCAACAGGGGCGAGCCGACCGGGAGTTCCGACCCCTCCTCGCCGAAGCGGGCCGTCACCACGCCTCCGTACGGGCACGGCACCTCGACCAGCGCCTTCGCCGTCTCGACCTCGACCACCGGCTGATCGATGGCCACCACATCGCCCACCGCCACCAGCCAGCGCACGATCTCCG
Source organism: Streptomyces sp. NPDC050738 (assembly GCF_040654175.1). Classification (NCBI taxonomy): domain Bacteria; kingdom Bacillati; phylum Actinomycetota; class Actinomycetes; order Kitasatosporales; family Streptomycetaceae; genus Streptomyces; species Streptomyces sp. NPDC050738. The sequence goes on from NZ_JBFAHN010000001.1 coordinate 482,916, forward strand.
CCTCGGTCAGCCCCTCGCCGAGGTCGGGCAGCCGGAATTCCAGTACCTGTGGCATCAGGCCTCCCACTGCAGTCGCGCCACCGCGTCCAGGACCCTGTCCACACCCGGCAGATGGTGCCGCTCCAGCATCGGCGGCGGGTAGGGGATGTCGAATCCGGCGACCCTCAGCACGGGCGCCTCCAGGTGGTGGAAGCACCGCTCGGTGACCCGCGCGGCTATCTCCCCGCCAGGACCCCCGAAACCGGCCGACTCATGGACCACGACCGCCCGGCCCGTGCGCCGTACCGAGGCACAGACCGTCTCGTCGTCGAAGGGCACCAGGGACCGCAGGTCGACGACCTCCAGGTCCCAGCCCTCCTCCTTGGCCGCCTCGGCCGCCTCCAGGCAGACCGGCAGGGAGGGTCCGTACGTGATGAGCGTGGCGCTGCGTCCGGTGCGCCGGACGACCGCCCTGCCGATGGGCTCGACGGGGTGCGGCGACCAGTCGGCCTTCGACCAGTAGAGCCGCTTGGGCTCCAGGAAGACCACCGGGTCGTCGCAGGCGATGGCCTCTCGCAGCAGCCCATAGGCGTCGGCGACCGTGGCCGGGGCGACGACCTGGAGTCCCGGGGTCGCCATGTAGTAAGCCTCGGAGGAGTCGCTGTGGTGCTCCACACCGCCGATCCCGCCCCCGTACGGCACCCGCACCACGATCGGCAGCGGCATCGCGCCACGCGTGCGGTTGCGCATCTTCGCGACATGGCTGATGAGCTGCTCGAAGGCCGGGTACGCGAACGCGTCGAACTGCATCTCGACGACCGGCCGCAGCCCGTACATCGCCATGCCCACGGCCGTCCCCAGGATCCCCGCCTCGGCGAGCGGGGTGTCGGTGCACCGGTCCTCGCCGAACTCCTTGGCGAGCCCGTCGGTGACCCGGAAGACACCGCCCAGCGTCCCGACGTCCTCCCCGAGCACATGCACCCGAGGGTCCTCGGCCATCGCGTCGCGCATCGCACGCTGCAGGGCCTGCGCCATGGTGGCGGGTCCGGCCGGCGTCGTGCGCGCCGCTGTGGTCGCCGTGCTCATCGTTCCGCCTCGGCTTCGAGTTCGGTGCGGAGCAGTTCGGCCTGCTCCCGCAGCTGGGTGGTCTGTTCCGCGTAGACCTGCGCGAAGAGGTCCGCCGGGTCGAGCACCGGGTCGGCGTTCATCCGCGCCCGCAGATCCGCCGCCATCGTCTCGGCGCCCTCGCGCACGGCCTGTATCGCCTCTTCGTCGAGCAGCCCGCGTCCCGTCAGCTCCCGCTCCAGCAGGGCGAGCGGGTCGTGTGCGCGCCAGGCCTCGACCTCCGCGTCGCCGCGGTAGCGGGTCGCGTCGTCGGCGTTCGTATGGGCTTCCATGCGGTACGTCACCGCCTCGACCAGCGTCGGACCGCCGCCGGACCTGGCCCGGAGCATCGCCTCGCTCAGCACCTCGTGCACCGCCGCCGCGTCGTTCCCGTCGACCAGCCGGCCCGGCATTCCGTACCCGACGGCCTTGTGGGCCAGGGAGGGGGCCGCGGTCTGCTTGGCCAGCGGCACGGAGATCGCGAAGCCGTTGTTCTGTACGAGGAAGACGACCGGGGCCTGCCAGACGGCGGCGAAGTTCAGCGCCTCGTGGAAATCGCCCTCGCTGGTCCCGCCGTCACCGACCATGGCCAGCGCCACCACGTCGTCCCCGGCCAGCCGGGCGGCGTGCGCGAGGCCCACCGCATGGGGGAGCTGGGTGGCGAGCGGTGTGCAGAGCGGGGCGATCCGGTGCTCCCGCGGGTCGTACCCGGTGTGCCAGTCGCCCCGCAGCAGGGTCAGGGCCTCCACGGGGTCCAGGCCGCGCGCGACGGCCGCCAGGGTGTCGCGGTAGCTCGGGAAGAGCCAGTCCTGCTCCTGGAGGACCAGCGCGGCCGCGATCTCGCAGGCCTCCTGACCGGTGGAGGAGGGGTAGACGGCGAGCCTGCCCTGTTTGGTGAGGGCGGTCGCCTGGGCGTTGTACCGGCGGCCGCGCACCATGCCCTCGTACAGCCGGCGCATGAGATCGGGGTCGAGCGGGGAATCCGTACCGAGACCGAGCACCCGGTACGGCTCGGGGTCCGGGAGCAGCGGTGCGGGGTCGGTGCGGAACGTGAATGCCGGATAGCCGGACGACACTGCGGCTGCACCGGGCAGCTCTTGGACCGTCATGTCGGACACCTCCTCGTGGGAGCGGGAAGGCGCAGCGAAATGTGATGCGCCTCACCTACCGATTGTTCGGTCGAGAGCGCATTTTGGCTACAGGCACCTCCAGCCTGTGGACAAACGGTTCTCCACAGCCTGAGATAGAGGCAGGTCGTCCATGGTAAGGAGGCGGGGGGACGTGGCAGATGAACAAATGGCCGACGCGGAAAAGGCCGCCGATGCGGCTCCCGCGCGGCCGCTCGACGCGATCGACCGCTCCATCCTGCGGATGCTGCAGAGCGACGGCCGCGCCTCGATCCGCTCCGTGGCCGAGTCCGTCCACGTCTCACGCGCCAACGCCTACGCCCGGATCAACCGGCTCATCGACGACGGGGTGATCCGGGGCTTCAGCGCCCGGGTCAACCATGAACGCGCAGGCCAGGGCTCCTCCGCGTACATCACCCTGAAGATCGTCCAGAACTCCTGGCGCACGGTGCGCCGCCAGCTCCAGGAGCTCCCCGGTGCGGCCCATATCGCCCTGGTCAGCGGCGATTTCGACGTACTGCTGCTGGTGCACAGCGCGGACAACCGGGCGCTGCGCGAGCTCGTGCTGACCAAGCTGCAGTCGATACCGGAGGTGCTGTCCACGCGCACTCTGCTGGTCTTCGAGGAGACGGATCTGGACCCGGGCGCCGCCCCGCCGGACCCTACGAGCCGTACTTCTTGAGGAAGGCCTGCACCGTCGCCCAGTTCTTCGGGTCGTCGAGCAGCGAAACCCCGTGCTGCGAGACGCCCTTGAGGTCGTAGAGCTTGTTCTCCGGGGCCTTCTTGCTCGCCTTGTGCAGCTCCTGGGCCGCCTGCGCGAACTCGGTGTCGCCCTCGCCCGCCATGTAGAGCACCGGCGAGGTCAGCCGGGGAGCGGCCTTCGCGGCATCCATGTCGCCGTACAGCGTGGGCCCGGACAGCGAGACGACCGCGTCCGGCTTCGGCTTGAGCACGGTGGCCGCCTCGACGACGGCAGTGCCGCCCTTGGACGCGCCCATCAGGAGCAGCTTCGTCACCCCCTTGCTGCGCAAGTAGGCGGCGGCGCCGACCAGTTCGGGCACCTCGGAGCCCGTGGAGTTGACGGCGAGGACGCGATAGCCGCTCTTGCCCAGCTCCCTGGCCTTGGCCACCCACTGGCAGACGTCGCCGTCGGCCTGGTGGGCGAGGAGGATCCCGGTGGTGCCCTGGCCCGTCAGGAAGCCGGCCGTGTCCGTGGACTCGGCGCCCTTGCTCTTGAAGGAGACGGATCCCGTCTTCGCCTCGGCAGGGGTGAGGCAACCGAAGTCCGCCGCTGCGGAAGCGGACGCGCTCGGTTGCGCGGAGTCCTTGCCGTCGCTTCCCCCGCAGGCGGTCAGCGAGGCGCCCGCGAGCAGCACTCCGGCACAGATCAGGGCATGAAGACGTACGACAGCGACCATGACGCAGGATCATGATCGCGATCGGTGCGAGCGGTCAACGGCCCGGCGCCGCCCGCAGCCCGTCGAAGGCGAGGCGGACCACGGTCTCGGCCAGTTGGTCCGCCTCCACGCCGCCGTCCGGGTGCGGCCGGTACCACTCGACCAGCGAGTTCACCATCCCGAACAACAGCCGCGTCGCAAGACGAATGTCCACGTCAGAGCGGAGATCGCCGTCGGCGGCTGCCGCCTTCATCAGATCCGAGACCCGCTGGTCGAACTCGCGGCGCCGTTCCATCGCCCAGCGCTCGGTCCTCGTATTGCCACGTACGCGCAGCAGCAGCGTGACGTACGGCAGTTCAGCCATCAGCACCTCGACCGTACGGCGCGTGACGTACTCCATGCGCTCCATCGCACGCCCCTGCGCCGCACCCTCCTCGTCCAGCACTCCGAAGAGCCCGTCGATGGCACGGCTCACCGCGCGGCGCAGGAGCTCCTCCTTGCCGGCGACGTGGTGATAGATCGAGGACTTGGAGATACCGGCGGCCTTGGAGAGGTGCTCCATCGACGTGCCGTCGTATCCTCGCTCGTTGAAGACGGCCACGGCGACGGTGAGGAGGGTCTCGGGGGTGTACGTGTCTCTCTTGGGGGTGGTCATGAGGCGGCCTCTTCGTCGGCTCCGTAACCCTGGCGGAACAGGGCGAGAGAGGGGGCGTAGCGCCCGGTCGGGCAGCGCTCGTCCATCAGGTGCAGCAGGTCGTAGGCCCAGTCCTTGCCGAGCCGCCTGTTCCATTCCACAGGCCCGAGGGGGTAGTTGACGCCCAGGCGCATCGCGGTGTCGATGTCCTCGGCGGAGGCGACACCCTTGGCGACGGCGTCGGCGGTGAGGTCGATCAGCATGGCGACCGTACGGGCGACGATCATCCCCGGTACGTCGCCGATCACGCTGACGTCCTTGCCGAGCTTCTGGAAGAGGCCGACGGCTTCCGCGAGGGCTTCTACTGAGGTGTCATCGGAGGCGGAGAGGGCGATGCGGGTCGCGCCCCTGTAGTCGAGGGCGAGGTCGAAGTAGACGACGTCGGTGTACTCGACGGACGTACGGCCGTCGGCGGGCACGAGCTGCCCGTCGGAGGGGAGCGCGATGTACGGGCCACCGGTCTCGACGGACTTCACCTCGATGCCCGCCTCCTCCATCATCGCGGTCAGCTCGCGGGCGGGACCGAGGTCTCCGACGACGGTGACGGCTGCGGGGGCCTGCTCGGGCGGGGCCGTGTGCGGGACGGGCTGCGCAGCACCCTTCTCGTACGGGAACCAGCCGTGGCCCGACTTGCGCCCGAGCCGGCCGGACTCCACCAGGCGGCGCTGGGCGAGCGAGGGGCGGAACTTGGGGTCCTGGAAGAAGGCGTCCCAGACGGACCGGGTGACGGCCTCGTTCACGTCCTGGCCGATGAGGTCGGTGAGCTCGAAGGGGCCCATCTTGAAACCGCCGCACTCGCGCAGGACGGCGTCGATCGTGGCGGGGTCGGCGGCCCGCTCCTCGTGGACCGCGAAGGCCTCGGCGTAGAACGGGCGGGCGATGCGGTTGACGATGAAGCCGGGGGTGTCGGTGCACCGGACAGGCGTCTTGCCCCAGGCCTTCGCGGTCTCGTACGCGGCTGCGGCGGACTCCTCGGAGGTCGCGAAACCCGAGACGACCTCGACGAGGGGGAGGAGCGGGGCCGGGTTGAAGAAGTGCAGGCCGACGAAGCGGGCGGGGGTGCGCAGCGCGCCCGCGACGGCGGTGACAGAGAGGGACGAGGTGTTGGTGGCCAGCAGACAGCTCTCGTCGACGATCTCTTCGAGGGCGGTGAACAGCTCCTGCTTCACGGGAAGTTGTTCGAGCACCGCCTCGATGACGAGGGCGGCGTCGGCGAGCTCCGCGAGCTCGGCCGCGGGCAGCAGCCGGGCGCGGGCCGCGTCCCGGTCGGCGGCGGTCAGACGCCCCTTCTCGACCAGCCGGTCCAGTCGCGCCGCGATGGCGGTCGCGGCCTCTTCGGCGCGGCCGGGCAGAGCGTCGTAGAGGCGCACGGGGTGCCCGGCGACGAGGGCGACCTGGGCGATGCCCTGGCCCATGGTGCCGGTGCCGACGACGGCGACGGTGCGGTGCTGATCGATGGCGATGGTCATACGGAGATCCTCCCCTACCGAGTTGTCCACAGGTTTGACGGACCCCCTTGTCCCGACCGATCGTTCGGTTACTCTAGCTGTGACCGCCCGTCCCTGCCCAGCTCAGCGAGGAGTTGGCCCGCAATGCCGCTGACCGATCTGACCGCTCTGACCGAATCCCACCGGCCCACGCTCGACCAGGCCCTGGATGCGATCCGTACGCGTGCGTACTGGTCGCCGCATCCCGAGCACCCCAAGGCGTACGAGGGCGACGGCAAGGCGGCCTTCGACGCCCTGCTCGGCAGCCGGATCGACCTGGGCCAGCCGGGGACGGACGACTGGGTGGGCGGTGAAGTCTCCCCGTACGGAACGGAGTTGGGCGTCACCTACCCGCACCCCGACCTGGAGGTCCTGCTCCCGGCGATGCGGGCCGGCATGGGCGCCTGGCGCGAGGCGGGACCCGAGGCCAGGGCCCTGGTCTGTCTGGAGATCCTGGCGCGCATCAGTGCGCGTACGCCTGAGATCGCGCACGCGGTGATGCACACCAGCGGCCAGGCCTTCATGATGGCGTTCCAGGCGGGCGGGCCCCACGCACAGGACCGCGGCCTGGAGGCGGTGGCGTACGCCTACGCCGAGCAGACGCGGACCCCGCTGGTGACCGACTGGGCGAAGCCGCAGGGCAAGCGGGACCCGCTCGAACTCCGCAAGACCTTCACCGCGGCAGGACGCGGCATCTCCCTGATGATCGGCTGCAACACCTTCCCCACCTGGAACGGCTACCCGGGACTCTTCGCCTCGCTCGCCACCGGGAACCCGGTCCTGGTCAAGCCGCACCCGCGCGCGGTGCTGCCGCTGGCGCTCACCGTCCAGATCGCCAGGGATGTCCTCGCCGAGCAGGGCTTCGACCCGAACCTGGTCTGCCTCGCCGCCGAGCGACCGGGCGAGGGCATCGCCAAGACGCTCGCGCTGCGCCCCGAAATCAAGATCATCGACTACACGGGCTCGACCGCGTTCGGCGACTGGCTGGAGACCAACGCCCGTCAGGCGCAGGTCTATACGGAGAAGGCCGGCGTCAACACCGTCGTCATCGACTCCACCGACAACTACAAGGGGATGCTCTCCAACCTCTCCTTCTCGCTCTCGCTCTACAGCGGCCAGATGTGCACCACCCCGCAGAACTTCCTGATCCCCCGGGACGGCATCACCACGGACGCCGGCCCCAAGTCGTACGACGAGGTGGTCGCCGACCTCGCGGGCGCGGTGGGCGGGCTCCTCGGAGACGACGCCCGGGCGAACGCACTGCTCGGCGCCCTGGTCAACCCGGAGGTGAAGGCTCGGCTCGAGGCGGCATCGGCACTGGGCGAAGTGGCCCTCCCTTCCCGGGAGATCACGCATCCGGACTTCCCGGACGCGGTCGTCCGCACGCCGGTCCTCGTCAAGCTGGACGGCGCGCAGAAGTACTGGGAGTCGACCGACGCCGAGGCGGCCTATCTCACCGAGTGCTTCGGTCCGGTCGCCTTCGCGGTGGCGATGGACTCCACGGCGAGCGCCCTCGAACTGCTGCGCCGCACGGTGCGCGAGAAGGGCGCGATGACAGTGGGGGCGTACACGACCTCGACGGACGTCGAGCGTGCCGTCGAGGAGGTCTGCCTGGAGGAGTCGGCCCAGCTCTCCCTCAACCTCACGGGCGGGGTGTACGTGAACCAGACCGCGGCCTTCTCCGACTTCCACGGTTCGGGCGGCAATCCGGCGGCCAACTCCGCATTGTGCGACGGGGCTTTCGTGGCCAACCGCTTCCGGGTGGTGGAGGTCCGCAGGCAGGCATGACGCGTACGGAAAAGGCGGTGCCGCGGTCTCAGACCCGACCGGGGCCGCGGCGCCCGCCCGACCCGGTCGACGACCAGTGGAAGAGCGTCATGCCCACACTCGTCGCCAGGTTGTAGCTGGAGACCTGCGCCCGCATCGGCAGGGACACCAAGCGGTCGGTCCGCGCGCGCAGTTCCGCCGAGAGTCCCGACCGTTCCGATCCGAAGGCGAGCACCGCGTCGTCGGGCAGAACGACGTCGCGGATGTCCTCCCCCTCGGCATCCAGCGCGTAGACGGGTCCCGGCGGCAGCTCGGCCACCGCCATCCGCTCCACGGCCGTGGCAAAGTGCAGACCGGCGCCACCCCGCACCACGGTCGGATGCCAGGGATCGAGGTCGCCCGTGGTCACCACCCCGGTCGCCCCGAAACCGGCCGCGAGCCGGATCACCGCTCCCGCATTGCCCAGGTTGCGCGGCTCGTCCAGTACGACGACGGGCGAGGTGCGCGGCCTGCGGGCCAGCACCGCGAGCTGGGCCGCGCGGTCGGGGCGTACCGCGAGAGCCGCCACGCCCGTCGGGTGCAGCCGGGGCACCAGTCCGCGCAGCGCCGCCTCGTCGGTCTCCACCACCAGCGCATCGAGCGCGTCACGCACATCGGGCGCGAGCTGATCGGCGAGGGCCAGTACGGCCTTCTTGTCGGCGGCGAGCGCCATCGGCAGCTCCGCCCCGAACCGCACCGCGTGCTTGACGGCGTGGAAGCCGTCGAGCAGGATCGCGCCCTGTCCGGCCCGCACCCGCCACTCCCGTACCGCCGCATCCGCACTCACGGACCGAAGCCTACGTGCGGGCCCCCGGCAGGACCGCTTCGGATTCCTCGGCGTCGGCGGCCTGCCGAGGACCCGGCAACACCGCCTTCGGGCGGGCGACCACCCGCCCGGCCCGCTCACCGAGCCAGACCAGGAAGACCGTCGGCAGGAACACCGCGTCAGCCGCGATCATCGCCATCGAGAAGAACGGCAGCCCGAGCAGGAGCGCGATGCCCGCGTGCTCCAGCATCATCATGACCAGCAGGACGTTCTTGACCCGCCGGTTGAAGAGCGTGAACGGGAAGGCGACCTGCACGATCACGGTGCCGTACGTCAGAAGCATCACGATCACACCGCTGGTCGCGAGCAGCGAGGACAGCCCCGGCCAGGGCGTGAAGTAGTCCAGTTTCAGCGGGTAGTAGAGCGCGGTGCCGTCCTGCCAGCGGGAACCCTGGATCTTGTACCAGCCGGCCGAGGAGTAGACCAGACAGACCTCCGCCATGATCACGACCATCGTGGCGTTGTGCGCCAGATTGCCGATGACGTCCGCCAGCGTGCGCGGCTCGTCCGGCGCGTATCGGCATACGGCCCACCACAGGCCCTGTGCGATCCACAGCAGCCAGAACAGCACCACCAGCCACACCTGCGAGCCGAGCTCGCCCAGCGCCGTCCCTGCCAGCAGGACGGACCCCAGGACCACCCACAGCGCCGGTCCCACCAGGTCGGGGGCACCGGGCGCCCGCCGCGCCGCCCGCCGCGCGTCCAGCGACCAGACCTGGGCGCAGCGGGTGAGGACCAGATAGATGGCCATCAGATGGATGACGTTGTCCCCGCCGTCGCCCATGAAGATGGACCGATTCTGCAGGGACAGCACCCCGACCATGAAGAGCACCGACATGGCTCGGGTCCGCCAGCCGAGCAGCAGCAGCAGGCTCGACAGCACGGCGAGGGCGTACACGACCTCGAACCACGCCATGGAGTCCGACCACAACAGCACGGTGAAGGCGTGGTTGCCGGAGAGAAGCTCCTGCCCCATGCCCCAGTCCCAGGGGCCGTCGGGTCCGTACAGCTCACGGCGGTGGGGGAGCTCACGGAGCAGGAAGAGCAGCCAGGTCGCGGAGACGCCGATACGGACGACGGCGCTCTGGTACGGGCCGAGGGCGGCGGCGGTGATCTTCTGGAGGGCGCGCGCGGCCCGGGTGTCGGGGGCGCTCATCTGCCGGTCTCCGAACGGTCCGCGGGGATGACCGTCCACCAGGGCAGGGCCCGGTAGTAGGTCTTGGTGTCGATCTTCTCCGTGCTCCACGGCGGGGCGGCGACCGAGGCCGTCGCCGACCGTATCTGGATGCGCTCGATGGTTCCGCCGGACTTCGGCTCGCCCAGGTACAGGAGCGCGATGCGGCGGATGTAGCGCTCGGAGAGCCGGCCGCGCTCGCCGACGGGCCGGTTGTCCGCGTCGTGGGAGTTGACGTAGAAATCCCAGCCGCGGCGCAGTTCGTTCTGATCGGTGTGGCTGGGGAGGATGTTGTGGCGGATCGCTGCCGCGTCCTTGGCGGAGAGATCGACCCAGCCGGTGGTGGCACGCCCGCTGCCGTCCTTGGCCTGGATCTCCGCGCGTGCCTGGACCGCGATGTTCTGCTGCAGCGGATTGGGGGCGAAGAGCTTCCAGTTGCGTTCGAACTCGGGAAGGACCCAGTCGTCGATCTCCGCGCCGTGCGCCTTGGAGACGGTGTTGGAGGGCGCGACCGCCAGGAAGACCATCGCCAGGTGGACCGCGGCGAGGACCACGATGCAGGCGAGCGCGAGAGCCGCCACCGCCTGGTAGGGCCGCGAGAGCCCGGCTATGCCGCGCGCTGCGGTGCCGTCGTGGCCGTCCCGCCCGGCCTGGCCGTCCCGGTCCGCATGCCCGTCCCGGCCGTCCTCGCCGGGCGTCCGGGCCCGTTCGGACCCCTCGGCCCTCTCGTCCTGCACTTCCATCCCCGCCCCGCCCCGATCCGGTCCGCCACTCGATCAGTCATCCACAGGGTTGACACCCTAGGGGCCGCCGCCCCACCATTGAAGTCAATGAACCGAACGATCGGTCGGTAGGGGGCCGCAATGGCAACAGTGGCATACGGGACTGACAGGACGGACGAGGCGGACCGTCAGGCGGCATTCGACGCAGCGGTGGCCGCCGACGAGCGCATCGAACCGCGCGACTGGATGCCCGACGCCTACCGTGCCTCCCTGGTCCGGCAGATGGCCCAGCACGCGCACTCCGAGATCATCGGCATGCAGCCGGAGGCGAACTGGATCACCCGCGCCCCCTCACTGCGCCGCAAGGCGATCCTGATGGCCAAGGTCCAGGACGAGGCGGGGCACGGCCTGTACCTCTACAGCGCCGCCGAAACGCTGGGCACCAGCCGCGAGGAGCTTCTCGACAAGCTCCACGCCGGCCGCCAGAGGTACTCATCGATCTTCAATTACCCCACCCTGACCTGGGCGGACGTCGGCGCGATCGGCTGGCTCGTGGACGGCGCCGCCATCACCAACCAGGTCCCGCTCTGCCGCTGTTCGTACGGCCCCTACGCCCGCGCGATGGTCCGTATCTGCAAGGAGGAGTCCTTCCACCAGCGCCAGGGATACGAACTGCTCCTCGCCCTCAGCCGGGGCACGCCCGCCCAGCACGCGATGGCGCAGGACGCGGTGGACCGCTGGTGGTGGCCCTCACTGATGATGTTCGGCCCGCCCGACGAGGAATCAGGACACTCCGCGCAGTCGATGGCCTGGAAGATCAAGCGGCACTCCAACGACGAACTGCGCCGGCGCTTCGTGGAGATCTGCGGCCCCCAGGCCGAAGCCCTGGGCCTGACGCTGCCCACCGGCGAGATCGACTGGACCGAGTTCAAGGAAGTCCTCAAGGGCAACGGCCCCTGCAACGAACAGCGCATCACCCAGCGGCGCCGCGCACACGAAGAGGGCGCGTGGGTCAGGGACGCGGCTGCCGCGTACGCCGCCAAGCACCAAGAGCACAAAGAGGGGACGGCGTCATGACCGCGACCGACTGGCCGCTGTGGGAAGTGTTCGTACGCTCGCGGCGCGGCCTCTCCCACACCCACGCCGGATCCCTGCACGCCCCGGACGCGGAGATGGCCCTGCGCAATGCCAGGGACCTCTACACGCGCCGCAGCGAGGGCGTCTCGATCTGGGTGGTGCCGTCCACCGCCGTCACCGCCTCCTCGCCCGACGAGAAGGACTCCTTCTTCGAGCCCGCGGGCGACAAGCCCTACCGCCACCCCACCTTCTACGAAATCCCGGAGGGGGTGCAGCACCTGTGAGCGCTGCTCTGGCACTGGGCGACGACGCCCTGGTTCTTTCACACCGGCTGGGGGAGTGGGCAGGACACGCTCCCGTACTGGAGGAGGAAGTCGCCCTCGCCAACATCGCCCTGGACCTTCTCGGCCAGGCGCGCATCCTCCTCTCGCTCGTCGGCGACGAGGACGAACTGGCCTATCTCCGCGAGGAACGCACCTTCCGCAACCTCCAGCTGGTCGAGCAGGAGAACGGCGACTTCGCGCACACCATCGCCCGCCAGCTCTTCTTCTCCACCTATCAGCACCTGCTGTACGGACAACTGGCCTCCGGAGACGGGGAATTCGCGCCGCTGGCGGCGAAGGCGGTCAAGGAGGTCGCCTACCACCGCGACCATGCCGAACAGTGGACGCTGCGGCTCGGCGACGGCACGGCCGAGAGCCACGAGCGGATGCAGCGGGGTCTGGCCGCGCTGTGGCGGTACACCGGCGAGATGTTCCAGCCCGTCGAAGGGCTGGACGAGGTGGACGTCCAGTCCCTGCAGGCCGGTTGGCATGCAAGCGTCTCCTCGGTACTGGAGCGGGCGACGCTCACCCTCCCCGAAGGGCCGCAGTCCGGATCCTGGTCGGCGGGAGCGGGCCGCCAAGGGCTGCACACCGAACCTTTCGGCCTGATGCTCGCCGAGATGCAGCATCTGCACCGCAGCCACCCGGGGGCGACATGGTGACGACGACCCCGCTCGAAGAGGAACTGCGCGCTCTGGCCGGCTCCGTTCCCGACCCGGAGCTCCCGGTGCTGACCCTCCAGGATCTCGGCGTACTGCGTTCGGTCGAAGTCCTGGGCCCCGGCAAGGTCGTGGTCGAACTGACCCCGACGTACACGGGCTGCCCCGCGATCGAGGCGATGAGCTCGGACATCGAGCAGGTCCTGAAGGCACACGGAATACCGGACGTCTCGGTCCGTACGGTGCTCGCCCCGGCGTGGTCCACGGACGACATCAGCGCGGAGGGCCGACGCAAGCTGGCGGAGTTCGGCATCGCTCCCCCGCGCCCTGGCGGACCCGCAGGACACTCCGCGGGCCCGGTCGCGCTCTCCCTCGCCATCCGCTGCCCGCACTGCGGATCGACCGACACCGAGCTGCTGAGCCGCTTCTCCTCCACGGCCTGCAAGGCGCTGCGCCGCTGCGCCTCCTGCCGGGAACCTTTCGACCACTTCAAGGAGCTGTAGATGTTCCATCCGCTCCGGGTCAGCGCGGTAGAGCAGCTGACGGACGACGCAGTGGCCGTCACCTTCGCCGTGCGGCCCGAGCTGCGCAAGGCCTTCCGCCATACGCCCGGCCAGCACATCGCCCTGCGCCGCATCGTGAACGGCGAGGAGATCCGGCGTACGTACTCCATCTGCGCCCCGGCCACCGACGACCCTGAACTGCGCGTGGGGATCCGGCTGGTGGAGGGCGGCGAGTTCTCGACGTACGCGCTCAAGGAACTGGCCGTGGGCGACACGGTCGACGTCATGGAACCCACCGGCCGCTTCGTCCTCGCCCCGCGCCCAGGACAGTTCGCGGCAGTCGTCGGCGGCAGCGGCATCACGCCGGTCCTGTCGATCGCCTCCACCCTGCTGGCGCGCGAGCCCCGGTCGGGCTTCACTCTGATCCGCAGCGACCGGAGTGCCGCATCGACGATGTTCCTGGACGAGGTCGCCGACCTCAAGGACCGCTGGCCCGACCGCTTCCAGCTCGTCACCGCGCTCTCCCGCGAGGATCAGCAGTCGGGGCTGCCGTCCGGCCGTCTCGACCAGAAGCGGCTGACCGGCCTGCTGCCTGCGCTGCTGCCGGTGGCGGACATCGACGGCTGGTTCCTCTGCGGCCCCTTCGGCCTGGTCCAGGGCGCCGAGCGGGCACTGCGCGGGCTCGGGGTGGCCCGGTCCCGTATCCACCAGGAGATCTTCCATGTGGACGACGGAACGGCATCCGCCACGACGCCGCCGGCCGGCTCCCCGACGCACTCCACGCTGACCGCGACGCTCGACGGCAGGTCGGGCAACTGGCCGGTCAGGGACGGGGATTCGCTCCTGGAGACGGTGCTGCGCGCCCGCGCCGACGCCCCGTACGCCTGCAAGGGCGGAGTCTGCGGAACATGCCGCGCCTTCCTGGTCTCGGGCGAGGTCCGGATGGACCGCAACTACGCGCTGGAGCCCGAGGAGACCACCGAGGGATACGTACTGGCCTGCCAGTCGCACCCGCTCACGCCTGAGGTGGAGTTGGACTTCGACCGCTGAGCCTGTTCCCCATGCTGTACCTGTTCCACATCCCGGCCGCTTCCCCTAATCTGACGCCTCATCAGATATCGGCGTTGCGGGAGGACTGGGCTGTGGACTTCGACTTCACCGAGGAACAGCAGGCGGCCGTGGAGGCGGCGAAGGCGGTCTTCGCGGGCGTGGCACCCGACCAGGTCCCCAGCCCCGCGCTCACACCGGGCGCGGTGGCCGACGACTTCGACCGGCCGCTGTGGGGCAAGCTCGCCGACGCCGACCTGCTGAGCCTTCTCCTGGCCCCCGAACACGGCGGCGCGGGTCTCGACGCGATCGCGCTCTGCCTGATCCTGCGCGAGTCCGCGAAGGTTCTCGCCCGCATACCGCTCCTGGAGACCAGCGCGGTCGCCATGGCCGTACAGGCCTACGCACCGGCCGAGTTGAGCGCGGCGATCCTCCCCGCGGTCGGCCGCGGCGAGCTCGTCCTGACCGTCGGGGCCAACGGACGCACCGGCCACGACCCGGCCGAACTGGCTGTCACAGCCCGCCAGGAGAACGGCGCCTGGATACTCGACGGCGTCCAGACCGGCGTCCCCTGGGCCCAGACTGCGGACCTCATCGCGATCCCCGCCCACACCGCCGAGGGACACACCGTCCTCGCCGTCGTCCCCCGGGTGCAGGACGGCCTCACCCTCGCCGACCAGGTCTCCACCAGCGGCGAACGCTTCGCCGAGGTGCACCTCGACTCGGTACGCGTCGACCACCGCGACCTCATCGAGAGCGAAGGCGCATGGGAGTACCTGCGCAACGTCCTCGCCACCGGCACCTGCGCGCTCGCGCTCGGTCTGGGCGAAGGCGTCCTGCGGATGACCGGCGAATACACCAGCAAACGCGAGCAGTTCGGCTTCCCGGTCGCCACGTTCCAAGCGGTGGCCGTACAGGCAGCCGACCGCTACATCGACCTCCGCGCCATGGAGGTCACCCTGTGGCAGGCGGCCTGGCGCATCTCCACCGGCGCATCCGGTGCGCTCCCCGCGTCCGGTGACATCGCGGTCGCCAAGATCTGGGCTTCCGACGGAGTACGCCGCACGGTCCAGACAGCACAGCACCTGCACGGAGGCTTCGGCGCGGACACCGACTACCCCCTGCACCGCTACCACGCCTGGGCCAAGCAGCTGGAGCTCTCCCTCGGCCCGGCGGCAGCCCACGAAGAGTCGCTGGGCGATCTCCTGGCCGCCCACCCGCTCGGCTAGGCCGGCCGCCTCACAGGACGAAGGCCGGGCTTCCGCTCTCCGCGACCATCGGACGCCCGGCACCATCCCAGGCCAGCATCCCGCCATCGATGTTCACGGCGTCGATGCCCTGCTGCACCAGGTACTGCGTGACCTGGGCCGACCGCCCGCCGACCCGGCACATCACAAAGGCCTGCCGCCCGTCGGCCACCGCCTCGGTCACCTCACCGAACCGCGCCACGAACTCGCTCATCGGGACGTGCAGCGCACCCTCCACATGCCCGGCGGCCCACTCGTTGTCCTCCCGGACATCAAGCACCAGGCCGTCGGTCGGCACGGCAGCGACATCCACCTGAGGCAGCGCGGCGAAATTCATGAGGAGTGCCTTCTCTCGTACGTACCCGACAAAGTCACCGGGAACGCTACTGCACCAGCCCTGCCAGCTCCGCCTCGCGCTCGGAGACCTGCCCGAGCAGCTGCTCGGCGATCTCCTCCAGAAGACGGTCCGGATCGTCCGGCGCCATCCGCAGCATCGCGCCGATCGCACTCTCCTCCAACTCATGGGCGACCAGCGTCAGCAGCTCCTTGCGACGCGAAAGCCACTCCAGGCGCGCATAGAGCTCCTCGCTCTCACTGGGCTGCGCCTCCTGCGGAACGGGCCCCGCGGCCCACTCCTCGGCGAGCTCCCGCAGCAACCGCTCGTCCCCGCGCCCGTAAGCGGCGTTCACCCGCGTGATGAACTCCTCCCGCCGCTCCCGCTCCGTCTCCTCCTGCGCCAGATCGGGGTGCGCCCTGCGGGCCAGCTCGCGATAGAGCCTGCGTGCCTCCTCGCTGGGCCGCACGCGCTTGGGCGGCTGGACCGGTTGCTCATTGAGCATCGCCTCCGCCTCGGGCGACAGCCCGTCGGAGTCGAGCCAGTCGTTGAACAGCTCCTCGATCCCGGGCATCGGCATCACCATGGCCCGCGCCTCCTGCGCCTTGCGCAGGTCCTCCGGGTCACCGCTGCGCGTGGCCCTGGCCTCGGCGATCAGCGCATCGAGCTCGTCGAGCCGTGCGTACATCGGGCCGAGTCTCTGATGGTGCAGCCGGGAGAAGTTCTCCACCTCCACCCGGAAGGTCTCCACCGCGATCTCGAACTCGATCAGCGCCTGCTCGGCCGCGCGCACCGCCTTCTCCAGCCGCGCCTCGGGCCGCTGCTCGCCGGCCTGCCCAGCGGCCTGTCCGGCCTGCTGCCCGTCCGTCTCGTTCCGGGTCGTCGTTCCCCCGGTGGCATCCTCCGTCACCCACCCAGCCTAGGCCCTGTCCCACAGCTCATGCCGAACAGGACCCAAGACGTCCGCCGCCCGCCGTCACACCCCCAGCTCGGCCTCGATCCGCCCGTCCCTCACCGCCGCCACCAGATCCGCGTGATCGGCTTCCGTACGGTCCGCGTACGCCACCGCGAATCCGGCCACCGCCTCGTCCAGTTCCTCGCTCTTCCCGCAGTACCCGGCGATCAGCCGCGGGTCCGCACTGTGCGCATGGGCCCGGGCGAGCAGCGCCCCGGTCATCCGCGCGTAGTCGTCGACCTGATCGGCCGCGAGCGCGGCCGGGTCCACGCTCCCCTTGCGGTTCCTGAACTGCCTCACCTGGAACGGCCTGCCCTGAACGGTCGTCCAGCCCAGCAGAATGTCGCTGACCACCTGCATCCGCTTCTGTCCGAGGACCACCCGCCGGCCCTCGTGCTCCACCAGGGGTATGCGGAACCCGGCCGCCGGCAGATACGGCACCAGCGCCGAGGCGCGCGCCTCCTTCACCTGCAGCACCAGAGGCTCGCCCCGGTGGTCCAGGAGCAGCACCACATACGACCGCGTCCCCACGCTCCCGGTGCCGACCACCCGGAACGCCACGTCGTGGATCGCATAGCGGGCGAGCAGCGGCAGCCTGTCGTGCGACAGCGTGGACAGATACTCCTCCAGCGCACCAGCCACGGCCGCGGCCTCCGCATCGGGCACCCGCCGCAGCACCGGCGCCGCGTCCACGAAGCGGCGCCCGCCGTCCCCGCTCTCCTCGGTCGCCTTGGCGGCGAAGCGCGCGCTGGTGTTCTTACGGGCCTTCTCCGACACCCGCTCCAGCGTGCCCAGCAGATCCGTCGCATCCGCATGCGAGACAAGCTCTTCGTCGGCGATCGCGTTCCACGCATCCAGCGCCGGAAGTTTCGCCAGCAGCCGCATGGTCCTGCGGTACGCCCCGACCGCATGGACCGCCCCGGCCCTGCAGGTGTCCTCGCCCGCCCCCGCCTCACGCCCGGCCAGCACCAGTGAGGCGGCCAGCCGTTTGACGTCCCACTCCCAGGGCCCGACCACCGTCTCGTCGAAGTCGTTCAGGTCGATCACGAGGCGGCCGCGCGCATCGCCGTACAGCCCGAAGTTCGCCGCATGTGCGTCGCCGCATATCTGCGCGCCCACCCCGGTCACGGGTGTCCCCACCAGGTCATGAGCCATCAGCCCTGCCGCACCGCGCAGAAAGGCGAAGGGAGTGGCGGCCATCCGACCCACCCGTATCGGCGTGAGCGCCGGCACACGGCCCCGGTTGGACTCCGCGACGGCCTGCACCGCATCGGGCCGCCCCTGTGCCGGTACCAGCGAATCGTGGGAGGCCCGGGGCACCCGCGACCTGAGCTCCTTGCCCGCCTCCTTGGGCGACCCCTTCGGCCCATCGGCCTCGATGGCCCTCTTCGCGAACCCGGCCACCACCGGCACCCGCATGCGCTCGCTCATGAAGTCCCCACCCTCGAACGACCCCGCCCAACATCAACTGCCCACGACCGTACCGCCGCTCACCAAAACCCGTCGCCCCCTGTGGACAAGCACCGGAATGTGCAAAACAAGGCAACCCCTCGGGTGAGTTGTACTATGCAACCAATATCGAGAAGGGCACCTCAATGACCGGCGGCGACCCCCGGGCACGCGACACATCCGTCGACACCATCCAGCGTGAACTCACCGCGTTCGCCCGCCGCGCCCGCGCGACGGCCGCCCGCCTCCACCCGGATCTGCCCCTGGTCTCGTACACCCTGCTCGCCCACATCGACGATCAACAGGGCTGCCGAGCCACCGACCTCGCAGCCCACTACATGCTCGACAAATCCACGGTGAGCCGGCAGATCGCAACGCTGGAGAAGCTCGGCCTGGTCGAGCGCTGCCCGGACCCCGACGACCAGCGCGTCCAGGTACTGCACGCCACCGATGCCGGTATCAGCAGCCTTGCGACCACCCAGAGCAGCCGCCGCGCCGCCGTCCACGACCGCCTCGCGGACTGGAGCGAGGAAGACCTCGACCGGTTCGCCGCATACCTGCTGCGCTACAACTCCGCCGAATAGCAGAACGGCAGCACGGCAGCACGGCAGCACGGCAGCACGGCAGAGCAGCCCACATCACCGCCCCGACTCCGCACATGTTTCACGTGAAACACGTGCAATCTCGCCCGGAAGTGTCCCTGATCAGTAACAGACGCATCCCTTGGCCCCTGCGCATCGTCCTGTCAGTTGGTCGCAGGACGACCGGGGAACGACGAGGGACTGCGTAAAAGGGGCGGGCATGGCACAGCACGGCGGCGGGCGCGGCTGGTACAGCAAGATGATCGGCGCAGCGCTCGGGGTGACACTGCTCGCCACCGGCGCCTCGATGTGGACCGCACAGGCCGGCACCGCGAGCGACACCCCACCCAGGGCAGCCGCGCAGAGCAGTGCCGTCAAGCCGGTCGCAGAGTCCATCGCGCACTCCTCGGACAAGGGGGCGCGCGGCCTCAACATCACCATCGACGACGGCCCCGACCCCGTCTGGACCCCACAAGTGCTCGACGTGCTGCGCGAGTACGGAGTGAAGGCCACGTTCTGCATGGTGGGGACCCAGGCGCAGGCCCATCCGGACCTCGTGAAAAAGGTGGTCGCCGACGGGCACCGGCTGTGCGACCACTCGGTCTCGCACAACACCGCCATGGACAAGCAGTCCCAGACCTACCAGTCGCAGCAGATACTCGACGCCGAGCGAATGATCACCAAGGCGTCCGGGGGCATACGGCCGATGTACTACCGGGCGCCCGGCGGAGCCTTCACCCCGTACAGCCGCAAGCTCGCCGCCTCCCGGGGCATGCGCCCGCTGGGTTGGAACGTGGACACCAAGGACTTCGAGCGCCCGGGTACGGACGCCATCGTCGCCACCGTCGAGCGGGAACTGCCCAACGGACCGACGCTCCTCTTCCACGACGCGGGCGGCGACCGCGCCCAGACCCTCGAAGCCCTGCGCCGCCTGCTCCCCCGACTCAAGGAGCAGGGCTACACCTTCGGCTTCCCGGTCCGCTGAGCCCTCGTCGAGTGCGAGCCGGGGCCCCGAGCGCGAGCCGGGGCCTCGAGTGAGAAAGAACGCACAGCAAAACGGCCGCCATCGTGATCACGATGACGACCGTTTAGTCGTTGTGCGCGAGGGGGGATTTGAACCCCCACGTCCCTAAGGACACTGGCACCTGAAGCCAGCGCGTCTGCCGTTCCGCCACTCGCGCAAGAGTGAAGCTGTGGGGCTCTCTCACTGGCTGTGGGAGCGCCTGGCGACAAACGGAAGATTAGCACGCTGGACAGGGTGGATTCACATCTGTTGTTTCGGGGACCCCACCCAGGGAACGAGCTCCTCTCGCCCCCACTCCTCCTAGGTACGCCGCTTGTGCGGGACACTGACAGGAGCCGCCTCTACGATCCGTGTGAGAGGTGACACTCATCCACTGGGCAGACAAGGGGAACCAGCCGATTTCCCGACGCGTGGATACGATCAGTAAGCAGTACGAGGACGACAACGACGGAGGAGGTGCCTCATGGGAGTCCTGAAGAAGTTCGAGCAACGCCTCGAAGGTCTGGTCAACGGCACCTTCGCGAAGGTGTTCAAGTCCGAGGTCCAGCCTGTCGAGATCGCGGGCGCCCTCCAGCGCGAGTGCGACAACAACGCCACGATCTGGAACCGCGAGCGGACCGTCGTACCCAACGACTTCATCGTGGAGCTCTCCACCCCTGACTTCGAACGGCTCAGCCCGTACTCGGGTCAGCTGGGCGACGAGCTCTCCGGACTGGTACGCGACTACGCCAAGCAGCAGCGGTACACCTTCATGGGACCCATCAAGGTCCACCTCGAGAAGGCCGACGATCTCGACACCGGCCTGTACCGCGTCCGCAGCCGCACACTCGCCTCCAGCACCAACCAGCAGAGCGCGCCCGCCGGTCCGCCGGCCGCGGCGCCCCGGCGTCCTGCCGCGAGCGGATACGGCTACCCGCCCACCGCGGCCCCGCCGATGCCCGCCGCGCCTCCGCCGGCGGCCCCTGTGCCCCACCGGCCCGCACCCGCGAGCCGTCCGGCCGCCCCGGGCCCCATGCCCAGCGCCCAGACGCGGCGCTGGATCGAGATCAACGGCAACCGCCACCAGATCTCGCGCCCCACTCTCGTACTCGGCCGCTCCACCGAAGCCGACGTGCGGATCGACGACCCCGGCGTATCGCGCCGGCACTGCGAAATCCGGGTTGGAACGCCCTCGACGATCCAGGATCTCGGATCCACCAACGGCATCGTGGTAGACGGGCAGCACACCACCCGCGCTACGCTCCGCGACGGCTCACGGATCGTCGTGGGCAACACCACCATCGTTTACAGGCAAGCCGAAGGGTGAAGCGGGGGCAATGTCAGAGCTGACCCTGACGGTCATGCGGCTAGGTTTCCTGGCCGTCCTGTGGCTGTTCGTCATCGTGGCCGTCCAGGTCATCAGAAGCGACCTGTTCGGTACGCGCGTCACCCAGCGCGGCTCACGCCGCGGCAATGACGCACGTCCCCAGCAGACCGCGCGGCAGGCCACCACGCCTCCGCAACAACGCCAGCAGCCGGCCGGGGGCGGTGGCCGCCAGCGCCGCGGCGCCCCCACCAAACTGGTCGTATCCGAGGGCACCCTCACGGGTACCACCGTCGCCCTCCAGGGCCAGACCATCACCCTGGGCCGGGCGCACGATTCCACGATCGTGCTGGACGACGACTACGCGTCCAGCAGGCATGCCAGGATCTACCCCGATCGTGACGGCCAGTGGATCGTCGAGGATCTCGGGTCCACCAACGGCACATATCTCGACCGGACCCGGCTGACCACCCCGACACCCGTTCCGCTGGGCGCGCCGATCCGCATCGGCAAGACCGTCATCGAGCTGCGGAAGTAGTGCTACGTCATGAATGAGCGCGAGCGGAGCGAGCGAACAGCGGCGGTCCCGCAGGACCGAAGCGAGCTCCCGACCGGAGGGTGGGCAGTGTGGCTCGAGACCGGCTGTACCCGGAGCCGACTGGCGAGGTGCGCATGAGTCTGTCCCTGCGTTTCGCCGCCGGATCGCACAAAGGCATGATCCGTGAGGGGAACGAGGACTCCGGCTACGCCGGTCCCCGTCTCCTCGCCATCGCCGACGGCATGGGCGGCCAGGCAGCCGGCGAGGTCGCCAGCTCCGAGGTCATCTCCACGCTCGTCACCCTCGACGACGACGTCCCCGGTTCGGACATCCTCACGTCGCTCTCCACCGCTGTGCAGCGTGCCAACGACCAGCTGCGCATGATGGTCGAGGAGGACCCCCAGCTCGAAGGCATGGGCACCACGCTCACCGCCCTCCTGTGGACGGGTCAGCGGCTGGGCCTCGTCCATGTCGGCGACTCCCGTGCGTACCTCCTGCGCGACGGCGTGCTGACGCAGATCACCCAGGACCACACCTGGGTCCAGCGTCTCGTCGACGAGGGCCGCATCACCGAAGAGGAAGCCACCACCCACCCGCAGCGCTCCCTGCTGATGCGCGCGCTGGGCAGCGGCGACCACGTCGAGCCCGACCTCTCCATCCGTGAGGTCAGGGCCGGCGACCGGTACCTCATCTGCTCCGACGGCCTCTCCGGCGTCGTCTCCCACCAGACGATGGAGGAGACGCTCGCCAGCTACCAGGGCCCGCAGGAGACCATCCAGGCGCTCATCCAGCTCGCCCTGCGCGGCGGCGGCCCGGACAACATCACCTGCATCGTCGCGGACGTGCTCGACGGCGACACCGGCGACACCCTCGCCGGCCAGGTCAACGACATCCCCGTCATCGTCGGTGCGGTGGCCGAGAACCAGGCCGCCCAGCTCCAGGACGACGGCTCGATGCAGACCCCCGCGGGCCGCGCATCCAGCCTCGGCCGCCCCGTACCCCCGCAGGCAGGCGGCTTCGGCCCGCCCGGCAGCGGCGGCGAATACGGACAGAGCGCCGACGGGGGCTACGGCTCGTACAGCGACGAGGACTTCATCAAGCCCTCCCGCGGCCGGAAGTGGCTCAAGAGATCGCTCTACGGCGTCCTCATCCTCGCCGTCATCGGCGGCGGCCTGTACGGCGGCTACCGCTGGACCCAGACGCAGTACTACGTCGGCGCGAACGACGAGAACGTCGCGCTCTACCGCGGCATCAGCCAGGACCTCGCCTGGGTCTCGCTCTCCAAGGTCGAAAAAAACCACCCCGAGATCGAACTCAAGTACCTCCCGCCCTACCAGCGGAAGCTGGTCGAGGACACCATCACCGAGAGCAGTCTCGGCAAGGCGAACCAGAAGATCACGGAGCTCGCCACCCAGGCGGACGCCTGCAAGAAGGACGCGGACCGCCGCAAGGCCGCAGCGGACAACGCCAAGACGGGCACGGGCCAGGCCGGCGGTACCACCGGTTCCGCCACCACCACCCAGTCCGCCAAGACCAAGAAGACGGCAGCGGCCACCACGGCCTCTCCCAGTCCTACGCCCACACCCAGCACCGGCCCCACCCTCTCGCCGGAAGAGCAGCAGCTGGTCTCACTGTGCGGCAAGCAGTAGGCAGCAACAGCCCTTGGGGGGCTTTCACCACATGAGCGTTGTCACCAACACGACCACCATCGGCGCGATCGAAGCACCGAGCCGCCGCAACACCGAGCTGATGCTGCTCGTCTTCGCCGTCGGCATCGCTGTCTTCGCGTACGCCAACGTGGGCCTGGCCATCAACGGCACGCTGCCCGCAGGCATGCTCGGCTACGGACTCGGGCTCACGCTCCTCGCCGGCGTGGGCCACATCGTGGTGCGCAAGTTCGCCCCGTACGCCGACCCCCTGCTGCTCCCCCTGGCCACGCTGCTGAACGGCATCGGCCTCGCCCTCATCTGGCGCCTCGACCAGTCCCCGAGGCTCCAGGCCCTGGACAACTTCGCACCGGCAGCCTCCAAGCAGCTGATGTGGTCCGCCCTCGGTGTCGCCCTCTTCGTCGCTGTACTGATCTTCCTCAAGGACCACCGCATCCTGCAGCGCTACACCTACATCTCCATGGTGGTCGCGCTGATCCTGCTCGTGCTCCCGGTGTTCTTCCCCGCCGTGTACGGCGCCCGCATCTGGGTCACCATCCCCGGCGTCGGCTCTCTGCAGCCCGGCGAGTTCGCCAAGATCATCATCGCGATCTTCTTCTCCGGCTACCTCATGGTGAAGCGGGACGCCCTGGCACTCGCCAGCCGCCGCTTCATGGGCCTCTATCTCCCCCGCGGCCGCGACCTCGGACCGATCCTGGTCATCTGGGCGCTCTCGATCCTCATCCTCGTCTTCGAGACCGACCTCGGTACGTCGCTGCTCTTCTTCGGCCTGTTCATCGTCATGCTGTACGTCGCCACCGAGCGGACCAGCTGGATCGTCTTCGGTCTGCTGATGTCGGCCGTCGGCGCCGTCAGCGTCGCCACCTTCGAGCCCCACGTCCACC
Source organism: Streptomyces sp. NPDC050738 (assembly GCF_040654175.1). Lineage (NCBI taxonomy): Bacteria > Bacillati > Actinomycetota > Actinomycetes > Kitasatosporales > Streptomycetaceae > Streptomyces > Streptomyces sp. NPDC050738. Next base: position 506,823 of record NZ_JBFAHN010000001.1, read on the forward strand.
AGCGCGTGGAGGCCTGGCTCGACCCGTTCTCCGAGGCGACGGTCCTCCACAACAGCGACCAGCTCGCCCAGTCCCTGATGGCCTTCGGCTCCGGCGGCACGCTCGGCACCGGCCTCGGACAAGGCAACTCCGACCTCATCAAGTTCGCCGCCAACTCCGACTTCATCCTCGCCACCGTCGGCGAAGAGCTCGGCCTCGCCGGGATGATGGCAGTCCTGCTGATGTACGGACTGATCGTGGAGCGCGGCGTACGCACCGCCCTCGCCGCCCGCGACCCCTTCGGCAAGCTGCTCGCCATCGGCCTCTCCAGCGCGCTGGCCATCCAGGTCTTTGTCGTCGCGGGCGGTGTCATGGGCCTCATCCCGCTGACCGGCATGACGATGCCCTTCATCGCGCAGGGCGGTTCGTCCGTCGTCGCCAACTGGGCCCTGATCGGCATCCTGATCCGTATCAGCGACACCGCACGACGGCCCGCACCGGCCCCCGCACCGTCCCCCGACGCCGAGATGACCCAGGTGGTCCGACCGTGAACAAGCCCCTGCGCCGGATCGCGCTCTTCTGCGGTTTCCTCGTCCTCGCGCTGCTCGTGCGCGACAACTGGATCCAGTACGTCAAGGCAGACGACCTCAACGGCAAGTCCCTCAACATGCGCACGCGCATCGAGCGCTATGCCCACGAGCGCGGCAACATCATCGTCGGCGGCAAGCCCATCACCGGCTCCGTCATCAGCGACAGCAACTACTTCAAGTACAAGCGCACCTGGCAGGACGGCGCCATGTGGTCGCCCGTCACCGGGTACGCCTCGCAGAACTACGACGCGAACCAGCTCGAGAAGATCAACGACGACATCCTCACGGGCAACTCGGACAGCCTCTTCTTCGACCGCACGATGGCGATGTTCACCGGCGAGAAGAAGCGGGGCGGCAACGTCATCACCACCCTGAACGCCGACGCCCAGAAGGCCGCCTTCGACGGTCTCAAGGGCAAGAAGGGCGCGGTCGCGGCGCTCGACCCGAAGACGGGCAAGATCCTCGCGCTCGCCTCCAGCCCCTCGTACGACCCCTCGTCCTTCGCCGGCAACACCAAGACGGACGAGAAGAACTACCAGGTCCTCCTGAAGGACAAGGACAAGCCGATGCTCAACAGGGCATTGCGCGAGACCTACCCGCCGGGCTCCACCTTCAAGGTCGTCACCGCCTCCGCGGCCCTGGAGAACGGCCTCGTCAGCGGCATCGACGAGCCCACCGATTCGCCGGACCCGTACCAGTTGCCGGGCACCCACCAGCCGCTCAACAACGAAGGCACCATCCCCTGCAAGAACGCCACCCTCAAGGTGGCCCTGCAGTTCTCCTGCAACACCGTCTTCGGCAAGATCAGCAATGACCTCGGCAACAAGAAGATGATCGAGGAAGCCAACAAGTTCGGCTTCAACAAAGAGATCTTCACCCCGGTCCGCGCCGACGCCAGCGTCTACCCCGAGGACAACCGGCCGCAGAACGCCATGGCCGGCATCGGCCAGGCGTCCAACCGCGCCACCCCGCTGCAGATGGCCATGGTCGCCTCGGCGGTCGCCAACGACGGCAAGCTGATGAAGCCGTACATGGTCGACCGTCTCACCGCGCCCAACACGGACGTCATCTCCAAGACCGACCCCGAGGAGATGAGCCGGCCGCTGAGCGCCGCCAACGCCCAGAATCTCCAGGCGATGATGGAGAACGTCGTCTCGAACCCGCAGGGCACCGGCAACAACGCCCAGATCCCGGACGTCACGGTCGGCGGCAAGACCGGCACCGCCCAGCACGGCCTCAACAACAGCGAGAAGCCGTACGCCTGGTTCATCTCGTACGCGAAGGTCAACGGCAGCGCCCCGGTCGCCGTCGCCGTCGTCGTCGAGGACGGCTCGGCCAACCGCGACGACATCTCCGGTGGCGGTCTCGCCGCCCCCATCGCCAAGGCCGTCATGCAGGCGGTCATCAACAGCAAGAACTGACGTACCGGTCCGGTATCGGCTGACGGTCGGTCGGTGATCATCCGCCGGTGCCCGGTAGCGTATGCGCGGAACAGCACACCGCCGGACCACCCATGGGTGCGGTCGGGACAGACGGAGAGGGCTGGAAAGCTATGGAAGAGCCGCGTCGCCTCGGCGGCCGGTACGAGCTGGGCTCGGTGCTCGGCCGTGGTGGCATGGCCGAGGTCTACCTCGCTCACGACACCCGGCTCGGCCGCACCGTCGCTGTGAAGACGCTCCGGGCGGACCTCGCCCGCGACCCGTCCTTCCAGGCCCGGTTCCGCCGTGAGGCCCAGTCGGCCGCCTCGCTCAACCACCCGGCGATCGTCGCTGTCTACGACACCGGTGAGGACTACGTCGACAACATCTCCATCCCGTACATCGTGATGGAGTACGTCGACGGATCGACCCTGCGTGAACTCCTGCACTCCGGCCGCAAGCTGCTGCCCGAGCGCACCCTGGAGATGACCATCGGCGTCCTCCAGGCCCTGGAGTACTCCCACCGCAACCAGATCGTCCACCGCGACATCAAGCCGGCCAACGTCATGCTGACGCGCACCGGCCAGGTCAAGGTGATGGACTTCGGCATCGCCCGCGCCATGGGTGACTCCGGCATGACGATGACCCAGACCTCGGCCGTCATCGGCACCGCCCAGTACCTCTCCCCGGAGCAGGCCAAGGGCGAGCAGGTCGACGCGCGAAGCGACCTCTACTCCACCGGCTGCCTGCTCTACGAACTGCTCGCCGTCCGGCCGCCCTTCGTGGGCGACTCCCCGGTCGCGGTCGCGTATCAGCACGTACGGGAAGAGCCGCAGCCGCCCAGCAACTTCGACTCCGAGATCACGCCCGAGATGGACGCGATCGTGTTGAAGGCCCTGGTCAAGGACCCCAACTACCGCTATCAGTCGGCGGACGAGATGCGCGCCGACATCGAGGCCTGCCTCGACGGCCAGCCGGTCGCGGCCACCGCGGCCATGGGCGCGGTCGGGTACGGCGGCTACGAGGCCGACCAGCCCACCACCGCACTGCGCGCCGCGGAACCGGGCGGGGCCCCGACCTCGATGCTCCCGCCGGTCAACCCGGATGACGGCGGCTACGGCTACGACGACCGCCCCGACCGCCGCCGCCAGAAGAAGTCCCACACCTCGACGATCCTGCTGGTGGCCGCGGGCATTCTGGTGCTGGTCGGCGCGATCCTGATCGGCAAGTCGGTCTTCAGCGGCAACGGCGACTCCGGCAAGCTCAAGGCCCCGCGGCTGATCGGCCAGACGCTCAAGGGCGCCCAGGAATCGGTCGACAACGGCGGCGGCGATCTGAAACTGACGCCGACGAACAAGCCCTGCGAGGATCAGCCCAAGGGCAACATCTGCAGCCAGAGCCCGGAGCCCGACGCCGAGATCGCGAAGGGTGGCACCATCACCGTCGTCGTCTCGACGGGTGCGCCGAAGTTCGACGTCCCGAACGTCAACGGGGAGACAGAGGCCGACGCGACCAGGGACCTCAAGGCCAAGGGCTTCAACGCGGTCGTGCAGAAAGTCGACTCGAACGAATCGGTCGGCAAGGTCTTCGAGCAGAGCCCGAAGGCCAACACGAAGGCCGAAAAGGGCTCCGACGTCATCATCAAGGTCGCCCAGCAGAAGACTGCGACGCTTCCGGATGTCAGCGGCAGGGACGTCAATGCGGCGATCCAGCAGCTGAACGCTCTGGGCTTCAAGAACATCTCCCAGCAGCAGGTGGACTCCGAACTTCCGGCCAACCAGGTGGTTTCGCAGACCCCGCCGGCACCCGCGGACAAACAGGCCCTGGACATCCAGATCGTCCTGAAGATCTCCAAGGGACCGCAGCAGCAGACGGTCCCCGTACCCGGAGTGCTCGGCCAGAGCGTGGGCGCGGCCAAGGCAGCACTCGCCCAGTCCGGCTTCACGAACATCAAGTTCGCGGACGGCAGCTCCAAGGACGACAACGCCATCGTCACCGGCGTCGACCCGCAGCAGGGAACCCCGGCGGACCCGGCCAACACCACCATCACGCTCACCACCATGGGCGGCAACAACGGTGGGAACAACAACGGGGGCAACAACGGAGGCGGCCTCATCGGAGGCAACGAATAGCCGCCCCACCCGTACAGCGATCAGGGCCCGGAGCCGCGGTGAATCCGCAGCTCCGGGCCCTGCCCGTTCATCCGTGTACGCAGCACACCGTGCGCGTCAGCGCAGCTCCGCCGGCAGCGTCCGATCCGCGTCCACCTTCTCCGTCCGCACCAGTTCGCCCCACACGATGTAGCGGTACTGCGAGGTGTAGACGGGGGTGCACGTCGTCAGCGTGATGTAGCGACCCGGCTTCGTCTTCCCCGACTCCTTCGGGACCGGCTGCAGCACGTCCACGTTGTACTTCGAGGTCTGCTTCAGCTCGTTGTAGACCTTGTAGACGTACCAGGTGTCCTTCGTCTCGAAGACGACCGGATCCCCGGTCTTCACCTTGTCGATGTTGTGGAACTTCGCCCCGTGCCCGTCCCGGTGCGCCGCCAGCGTGAAGTTCCCCGTCTTGTCCCACGGCATCGCCGACTTCACCGGCTGCGTGTAGTACCCCGCGACGCCGTCGTTCAGCACATCGGTGTCGGTGCTCTTCTTGACCAGCACCTCACCGTTCTTCATGGACGGTACGTGCAGGAACCCGATGCCGTCCTTGGTGTTCAGCGCCCCGGGCCCGGTGTCCTGGGTCCAGTGGTTCCGTACGTTGTCGCCCTGCTTGGAGGCCTCGCGGTCGGCGATGACATTCGTCCACCACAGCGAATAGACGACGAAGAGCCCGAGGATCAGCCCCGCCGTGATGAGCAGCTCACCGAAGACACTGACCGCGCCTGCGACCCTGCCCCGGCCACGCCGTTGCGGAGCGGACGAGGGCGCGCTCTCCTGCTCGTCCTGATCGGTCCTCGATGACACCGCACCCGTCCCTGTCGGTCGATCGGCTCAACTGGCGGGCAGCCAGGACGGAACACCCTTGCTGCGCGGCCGTTCGTCGACCATCTTGCCCCACACGATCATTCGGTACGTACTCGTGAATTCCGGGGTGCATGTCGTCAGCGAGATATACCGGCCTGCCTTGGTGAAACCGGACCCCTTGGGGATCGGCATGATCACCGACGTGTTGCTGGGCGAGGTCTGCGGCAGGCTGCTGGTGATTTCGTACGTGTAGTAGTCGTCCTGCGTCTCGACGACGACCTTGTCGCCCACCTTGAGGTGGTTGATGTAGCGGAACGGTTCGCCATGGGTGTTGCGGTGGCCCGCCAGCGCGAAGTTCCCCGACTTGGCCGAGGGCATCGCGGTCTTCAGGGACCCCGAGTCGTAGTGGCCGACCATGCCCTTGTCGAGGACCTTGCTCTTGCTGATGCCCTCGGCGATCGGCACGACCACGTCCAGCGTGGGGATGTGCAGGATGGCGAAGCCCTTGCCCGGCTCGAAGGCCGCCGGTTCCTTGGCGCCCTTCGCCCAGTCGTCCTGAAGGCTGTGGGTGGCGCTGTTGGCCTGCTGATGGGCCCGGACGTTCGTCCACCACAGCTGGTACGTCACGAACAGCAGCATCAGCACGCCGAAGGTGATGAAGATTTCCCCGACGGCCCGGCTGGCCACAACTGCCGGACTGTCCTTGGCCGCACGGGCCGCACGGCGTGCCTCCAGACGGCTGAGAGGGGCCGTGGAGGGGGCCGCAGCGGCCTCGGGCCGCTTTCCCCGCCCGCGGGCCGCCTTGCGCCGCTCCGCCCGGCCTCCCGTGGGCGCAGGGGCCTTGGGGGGCTCGGCCTTGCGCAGGGCCACGGTCTCGTCGTCCCGTGCGCCGACGGGCACGGATATCGGCTCCGAGACGGCATCGGGCACCGCCACGAACTCAGGTTCGGGCACGAACTCGGGTGCGGGCTCGGGTATCGGCTCGTACCACTGCTCCTGCTGGGCAGGTTCCCGTACGACGGGCTGCCGCACCTCCGGCTCGGGCGGCGCCGCCGCCTGCGCCATGTTGCTCTCCGCGCGGAACCACGGCGACCCGTGCCCGCCCGGTGGCAGCGGGTCGGTCAGCGGGTCGTACTCAGGCCCGGCGGCGTCGTGCTCGGGGCGGAGTGCGGTCACGCCGCACCCTTGCTGCCCACCACCGGCGCGAGTCCCGCCGACCGCGCGACGGCGTCCGGATCCCCGCACTGGACCAGCCAGTTGGCCAGCATCAGATGACCGTGCTCGGTCAGCACGGACTCGGGGTGGAACTGCACACCCTCGACCGGCAGATCCCGGTGGCGCAGGCCCATGATGATTCCGTCGGCCGTACGGGCCGTGACCTCCAGCTCCGCGGGCAGCACCGCGGGCTCGGCGGCCAGCGAGTGATAGCGCGTCGCGGTGAACGGCGAGGGCAGCCCGGCGAACACGCCCGCCCCCTCGTGGGTCACCAGCGAGGTCTTGCCGTGCAGAAGCTCGGGAGCGCGCCCGACCACACCGCCGTACGCCACCGCCATCGACTGCATCCCCAGACAGACCCCGAAGACCGGGACCCCCGTCTGCGCACAGTGCCGCACCATGTCGATGCAGACCCCGGCCTGCTCCGGCGCGCCGGGCCCCGGCGAGAGCAGCACTCCGTCGAAGCCGTCCTGCGCGTGCGCGAGCTCGACCTCGTCGTTGCGCAGCACCTCGCACTCCGCGCCCAGCTGGTACAGGTACTGGACGAGGTTGAAGACGAAGCTGTCGTAGTTGTCGACCACCAGGATGCGCGCGCTCATCGCAGCGCCTCCATGCCCTGGTCGACCGTCACGTCGTTGAACGGGAGCAGCGGCTCCGCCCACGGGAAGACGTACTGGAACAGCACATAGACGACCGCGAGGGCCAGCACGATCGCGAGAAGTGCGCGCAGCCATGCGTTGCCCGGCAGATGCCGCCAGATCCAGCCGTACATGCTGTCCCTTCCGTTAGCGGTACGCGTCCAGACTAAAGGGCGACAGCAGGGACTTGTGGGTCACCTGGTCAAAGCGGCCGGCTTGCCCTGCTTCTCGGGCTGCGTGGAGTCCAGGTGCCCCCATGCGATGAGCCGGTGACTGCTGCCCCACTCCGGGTCGCAGGTGGTCAGCGTCAGATAGCGCCCCGGCGACCGGTACGGCGACTTGGCCGGGACCGCGGCGATCACCCCGATGTCCGAAGGCACCGTCAGATAGGGCTTCTTGTCGATGCGGTACGTGTACCAGGTCGTCCCGTCGTCGATCACGACCGCATCGCCGGGCCGCAGCTCGGGGAAGTCCTTGAAGGGGTCTCCGTACGTACGACGATGCCCGGCCACCGCGAAGTTCCCCGTCGCCCCGAGCTGCGCCGTGCCCGCGTAGTGTCCGAGCCCCTTCTGCAGGGTTTTGACCTTGGTGTTCTGCAGCACGGGCCGCGACCAGTGCTTGCCGAGCCGCGGGATGTACATCACCGCGAAGGCTTTCCCGTCCTCGTACGCCGCCGGGGCGGGTGTGGCGGGCGGCGCGGACTGCTTCGGCGCGCCCTGGCCGGAAGGGGTCGGGGCGGGTGTGGGCACGGCGCCCTGCGCCCACTGGTGGTGCAGCTGGTCGATCTGGTCCGAGGAGGCGTGGTCCGCCTTCACACCCGTCCAGAACAGCAGATACACCACGAAGAGCACGATCAAGGCGCCCACGGTGATGCAGAGTTCGCTGAAACTTCGGACGACCAGGCGCACCGACACGGGCTTCCCCCTGAGCTGGCTGAGCTACCCCACAGGCTTCGCGTAATGGAGATCCACTGTGCCCGAGTAGCCGGGAAGAGTCATCGCCTGGTGCTCGTCGATTTTCCAGCCGAGCCCGTAGGCCTTCACGTACTGCTGGTAGTTCTGGATCGCCGGGGAGTCGCTCAGCGCGCTGCGCAGTTTCGACGGGTCGCCGACCGCGGTCACCTTGTACGGCGGGGAGTAAACCCGTCCTTGCAGGATCAGCGTGTTGCCGACGCAGCGGACCGCGCTGGTGGTGATCAGCCGCTGGTCCATGACCCGGATGCCCTTGGCTCCGCCCTGCCAGAGGGCGTTCACGACGGCTTGCAGGTCCTGCTGGTGAATGACCAGGTCATTGGGTTGCGGGTCGGGGTAGCCGGGGTTGGCGACGGCGTTGGGCGGGGCGTCGTTGAGCGTGACGGTCAGCGCCTGCCCTGCCACCTTCTCGGTGCCGGCCGACTTCTCCAGCGCCTTGATCGCGGCGTCCTCGGCCTTCGTGCTTCCGTCGTCGCGCTGCGCGAGAGCGTCCACGTCCTCGCGCAGGGCGGCCGTGGTCTCGTCGAGCTCCTTGTTCTTGCCGCTGCGCTCCTGAACGAGGTCGGAGAGCTTCAGCATCGACGCATCGGTACGGATATCGGTGCCTTTGGCGGCGTTGGCGCTGGTGACGAAGATCAGTCCGGCGAGCGCGAAGACGGCACCGGTGAGCAGCGCGACCGGCCGCATGGACCTGCCGCGGGTCGCCCCACCGGGGGAGTCTTCAAAATTGCTCAACGTACCCTTATCTCCTTACACGCCGTGGAAGCACTACGCTAACGGACGCCCGGGGGAGGCAGTGGTCCCCGTCGCTTCCCGCCCCGGCTCCAGCCACAGTTCCCTGCGCGGTAACGCAGCGCATCGACAGGAGAGTCCCTCGTGCCGAAGTCACGTATCCGCAAGAAGGCCGATTTCACGCCGCCGCCCGCTTCGAAGCAGGCGACCGCCATCAAGCTGACCAATCGCAGCTGGGTGGCACCGGTGATGCTGGCGTTCTTCGTGATCGGTCTCGCCTGGATCGTCATGTTCTATGTGACGGAGGGCGATATGCCCATCCAGCCCTTCGGGAACTGGAACATCGTGGTCGGATTCGGCTTCATCGCCGCCGGCTTCGGTGTCTCCACCCAGTGGAAGTAAGCCCTGCCCAGAAGTTATCCACACCGTAATCCACAGCCGGGGAAAACTCAGAAGATCTGTGGATAACTCCTCAGCCGTTGACGCCGGTGTGACTACTGGGCTCGTACCACGGCAGCTGCCCGCCCCTTGCCCTCCCTGCGGAAACCCAGGTCAGGGACAAGGGGCACAGTTGTTCCCCACGCCATGCACAAGATCCGGCACCCGCTGTGGACAACCTGCCCCTCAGGTGAGCGCGGCGGTCCTCATCAGCACCATGGCGACGGTCACGGCCAGCACCAGCGCACAGGTCCCGTACTGCACAAGGGCCCGGCGCTCGCGGGGGGCGTAGACCAGGCCGATGGTGATGAGCACGCCTGCGACGAAGCCGCCGAGGTGGGCCTGCCAGGAGATCCCGCCCCGGAACGAGAAGATCATGCTGATCACCACGTACCCGATGAACGACCGCATGTCGTAGTTGTTGCGCTTCAGCAGGACGGCGTTGGCGCCCAGCACGCCGAAGACGGCGCCGGAGGCGCCGAGCACCGGCGCGTTCGGCGCGGTCACGAGATAGACGAACGCGCTTCCCGCCAGCCCGGAGAGCAGATACATCCCGAGGTACCGGACACGACCGAGCGCTGCTTCCACCGGCCGGCCGAACCACCAGAGTCCGAGCATGTTGAAGCCGATGTGGAAGAACTCCTGGTGCAGGAACATCGAGGTGAAGAGGCGGTACCACTGGCCGTCCGCGACACCGACGACTCCGCCCACCGACGGGTCGTAGGCGAGACCGATGAGCTGGAGCTCTGCGACGAGCCGGTCCCCCAGTGCCAGCACCGCGACGAATACAGCGACGTTGAGACCGATGAGGACGTTGGTGACCAGGTGAGGGTCGGCGGCGACCACACCACCCGCGATGTTGCGAGGACGGTTAGCGGTCGGCGCGTGCCCCGTACCGGAGCCTCCGCGCACACAGCTGGGGCACTGGAACCCGACCGAGGCGCTGACCATGCACTCGGGGCAGATCGGGCGGTCGCAGCGATTGCAGCGGATGCCCGTCTCCTTGCCCGGATGGCGGTAGCAGCTGGGCAGGCCGCTCGCCGCGGGCTGCTGATCCGGAGTTCCTGGCACCTGATCCATCGGGTTCCCTTGTCTCGTACGGGCCGCGTACGCACTGCACCGCCCCGCTCGTCATACGGACGAACGGGGCGGGTTGGTTCCCGTAACAGCGACGAAAAACGCCGGGGAAGGGGCCTCAGCCCTGGACGGTCTCCACGACGACCGTCTCGATGACGACATCGGTGACCGGGCGATTGGTGCGCGGGTTGGTCGGGGTGGCGATGATCGTGTCCACGACCTGCTGGCTCGCGGTGTCGGCGACCTCGCCGAAGATGCTGTGCTTGCGGGTCAGCCAGGCGGTGGGCGAGACGGTGATGAAGAACTGCGAGCCGTTGGTGCCGGGACCGGCGTTGGCCATCGCCAGCAGGTACGGCTTGTCGAAGCCGAGGTCGGGGTGGAACTCGTCCCCGAACTCGTAGCCGGGGCCACCGGTACCGTTGCCCAGCGGGTCCCCGCCCTGGATCATGAAACCACTCATCACACGGTGGAAGACAGTGCCGTCATAGAAGCGGTCAGTGGACTTCTGGCCGGTCGCCGGGTGGGTCCACTCCCGCTCACCCTGGGCGAGCTCGACAAAGTTCTTGACCGTCTTGGGCGCGTGGTTCGGCAGGAGCCGGATCTTGATGTCGCCCTGGTTGGTCTTGAGGGTGGCGTAAAGCTGCTCGGCCACGATCTGCCTTCCGTAAGTCTGCTCTGACGTTTGACGATCCTCGCACGGACCACCCGTGTACGGAGAAAAGCAGCCGAGTAGCAGCCGGACAGGGGCGCAGGAGCCCGAACCGTGGCATTGTCATCCACTAGCTCCCCTTGCACCGCAATGCCCGATCTTGAACCGATCCCGCCTTTTGTGCCCCGGATGCCCGCCCGCACATGCTGCATCGGCCCCGGACAGGCATGATTCCAAAGAGGGTGGAAAGGCGATATAGCAACCGCCACCGAGGAGGAGGATCCCGTGACCCGCATGGACAGCGTGCGCGCCGCGACCGGTACGGCGAAGGACAACGTGCGGCACGCCGCGGAAGTGGTGGCACCCTACGCCGGAACGGCCAAGGACCAGGCTGCGTACTACGCCCACGAGGCGCGTGTACGACTCGCACCAAAGGTGTCGTACGCAGCGCACCAGGCAGCCGAACAAGCCCGCGTGCAGTACGACGCGCATCTGGCGTCACACGTGGAACAGGCGCGCACTCATGTGCCGCCCCGGGTGGACGCAGCCGCGCACCGCGCCGCCAAGGCCGCCCGACAGGCGCAGCACCAGATCAGTCCGCGCGTCGAGCAGGCGCTGGCTGCCGCCCAGCCGGTACGCGAAGAAGCGGTGGCCCGCAGCACGGCCGCCGTGGCAGCGCTGCGTGGGCAGGTCTCGCCGAAGGAAATCCACAAGCTGGTCAAGAAGCACGAGCGACGGGCGAGGGCGGGCCGGCTGGCCAAGGGCCTCGCGGTCCTCGGCGTCCTGGCCGGCGGTGCCTTCGTCGCCTGGAAGTGGTGGGACAAGCAGGCCAACCCCGACTGGCTGGTCGAGCCGCCCGCACCCACCGAGGTGTCGTCCGACCGACCGCCGCTGACCTCGGTCGACGGCAGTGGTCAGGCCGTACTCGACCCCGAGGTCCAGGCCAAGCAGGCCGAGGCCGAGGCCGTCGACCACCGGGACGACCAGCACTGAACAAGCAAGAGGGGCCCGGGAGACGAACTGTCTCCCGGGCCTCTCTGCGTTCTCCTGTGGAGCCTAGGAGATTCGAACTCCTGACATCTGCCTTGCAAAGGCAGCGCTCTACCAACTGAGCTAAGGCCCCGAAACGGGGTGACGCGTGAACAGAGTACCGGGTCACCCCCCGGATCTCACAAAAAGATTGGGGCTCCCCGTGGGCGACCACGCTCCGTAAGATGCACGACGGGGTTCGCGGCAGCGAAGCCGCTTCAATGGGGTAGCGATGGGGAGACGCAATGGACGCAGCACAGCAGGAAGCGACCGCGAGAGCGCGGGACCTTCAGCGCACCTGGTACGGAGAGCCGCTGGGGGCGCTCTTCCGTAAGCTCATCGACGATCTGGGACTCAACCAGGCCCGGCTGGCCGGCGTGCTCGGTCTGTCCGCGCCCATGCTGTCCCAGCTGATGAGCGGCCAGCGCGCCAAGATCGGAAACCCTGCCGTGGTGCAGCGTGTCCAGGCCCTGCAGGAGCTCTCCAGCCAGGTGGCCGACGGCAGCGTCAGCGCAGCCGAGGCCACCGAACGGATGGAGGAGATCAAGAAGTCCCAGGGCGGCTCGGTCCTTTCCAACACCGGCCAGAGCACCACCGGTTCGGGGGCTCCGACCGTGCGCCGCGTCGTGCGGGAGATCCAGTCCCTGCTGCGCTCAGTGGCAGCCGCGGGCGACATCATCGACGCCGCCGACACCCTCGCCCCGGCCCACCCGGAGCTGGCAGAGTTCCTGCGGGTGTACGGCGCCGGGCGCACCGCGGAGGCGGTCGCCCACTACGAGTCGCACCAGAACTGAGCCCGGGGCCGCAGTCCGGGTCGTCATCGGGAGGGGCGGGCGCAGCACCATGGGTGAGGTATTCGCCGGGCGGTACGAGCTGGTCGATCCGATCGGCCGCGGGGGCGCCGGTGACGTGTGGCGCGCCTGGGACCACCGCCGGAGCCGCTATGTGGCGGCCAAGGTCCTGCAGCAGAGGGACGCGCATGCGCTGCTGCGCTTCGTCCGTGAGCAGGCTCTGCGGATAGATCACCCCCATGTACTCGCCCCGGCCAGCTGGGCCGCGGACGACGACAAGGTGCTCTTCACCATGGACCTGGTGAGCGGTGGCTCGCTCGCCCATGTCATCGGCGACTACGGCCCGCTGCCGCCCCGCTTCGTCTGCGTCCTGCTCGATCAGCTGCTGGCGGGCCTTGCCGCGGTGCACGCCGAGGGGGTCGTGCACCGCGACATCAAACCGGCCAACATCCTGATGGAGGTCACGGGGAGAGGACGGCCGCATCTGCGGCTGTCCGACTTCGGGATCTCGATGCGCAAGGGCGAGCCCCGACTCACCGCAACCGATCTCGTCGTCGGCACTCCGGGTTATTTCGCACCCGAGCAGATGATGGGCGCCGAACCCGACTTCACGGCCGATCTGTTCGCGGTCGGCCTCGTGGCCCTCTATCTCCTGGAGGGCGTCAGACCCGACTCCCGGGCGCTGATCGAGCACTTCATGACGTACGGCACCCCAGGACCGCCGCAGGGCGTCCCCGAGCCTCTCTGGCAGGTCCTCGCGGGCCTCCTCCAGCCGGACCCCCAGGCCCGGTTCCGTACGGCCACCGGAGCGCGCAGCGCCCTGGCGTCGGCAGTCGCGCTGCTGCCGGGGCCAGGCCCCGACGAGGAGGACCTGGAGGTCTTCGACCAGATCGGCCCGCTGCCGCCCGGCTTCACCCCCACGGGCCCGGTGCCGCGCGCGCAGCCACCCGAGCATCAACCCCGGACGCATCATCCCCAGGCACATCAGGCCCCTGTGCAGCAGCCACAAGCTCAGCATCCGCAAGCACAGCCACCAGCGCCCGCGACCCCGCAGTTCAGCACTCCCCATCCGGCTCCACCTCCCCAACAGCCGCCGTACGAACAGCCCTTCACTTATCCGTACACCGCTCAGCCGCCGCAGGTTCCCACTCAGCCCGCGCAGGTCGCCCGCAGACGTCCAGGACCACCCCCGAGCGTGACCGCAGGAGTCCTGCTCGTGGCGCTGCTCTGCTTCGCGGTGGGCATCTGGGCGCTGACCCAGGCCTGAACCGCCCGGCCTGCCTGATCTGCCTCGACTACCAGTCGGCCGCAGCACGCCGCCGGGCGACGAGAGTCCACACCCCGAGCCCGACGATCAGCACGCTGCCCGTGCCGATCCCCGCCGCCCCCACCACTCTCATGGCCCCGCTCCGGCCCGCCGGCACACCGCCCGCGCCACCGAGGTCCGGAGCGGCCCCGACGTACGAAGGCCCCTGCTCCGCCTGCCCCTTGACGTTCACGCGCAGCGTCAGCGTGTGCGCCGACCCGAAGCTTCCGGCGACCTCCGGGCTCAGCGTGACCGCCAGATAGTACGAGCCCGCGACCCGCATCCCCTCGATCTTGTCGCCGATCCCGAAACGGTTCTCGTACGCCACCGGGGGCAGCGGATCCAGCTCGACCGCCTTCTGCTTCCCGTCGTAGGCCGTGCTCACGCCGTCGACGGAGCCGCGCAGCGGGTTGTACAGCCGTACCGCCAGCGCGCCCGGCAGATAGCTCTTCCCTGTAGCCCCGGTCGGCGAACTGCCCAGCTCGGCCCCGGCGTACAGCTGCTGTCCCCACGCCACAGGAATCCGGTAGAAGAGCGTCTGCCCGGGAGCGATCCCGCTCTTCCACACGCCCTTGCCCAGTTCGGGCGCGTCATTGAAGCCCGTACCCCCGGCATGTTCCGTCCCGTCACCCGTGAGCGGTACGGGCGATCCGCTGGGCCAGCGCGTAGGCGCGCGGCTCGCCCCACCGGCCCGTACGGCAGGCTCTTGCACCTGCCGCAGCTCGACGCCCCAGTCGCCCTGCCCCGCAAGGTCCTTGGTCTTCCGCTCCACGACCACGTAATAGGCGCCGGCGGCCTGACACGACGTACCGCCTCTGCCGATCATGCGGTAGGCGTACGCGGCGATCGGCCGGGCGAACTGCGCGGATTCGAAGGTCGAGGAGTTGTCGCTGCAGCTGTATCCGTCACGGTCCTGCACCGTGACCGTGATCCCGTCGCTGTAGTCGACACGCTCGCCCCTCCCCGGGACGGCGACCGCCGAGACGTACGCATCGCTCGTGCCGTCCAGATCCATCCGGTACACGCGCTTCTGGCCCGGCGCCAGAGTGTCCCGGTACGTCGCCCCGGCGGCCAGCGCAGGCGCGTCGCTGCTGCTCGCCGCACCCTGTACGGCCCTGTCCGCCTGGTCGAAGGCGTACGGAAGAGGCTCACCGGCCGCCAGAGCCCGTCCCGGCAGCGCCGCCACCGCGCATATCGCCGCCATCACGGCCAGCACCCGTTTCACCGACCACCCCACCTTTGCTTTCGCAAGCAGATGATTTACGTAAGTGAACAGCACAAAGCCCCGGCCGCAATGCGACCGGGGCAAGTGATCAGACGCTGAGTCTCACACACCCGAACCTGCGGGCACGGAGTCAGTCGCCTCCGTCCACAGATCCTGCTCGGCGCGATCCGCCTGGATCTGGCGGTACACGAGGAGCCCGCCGATGGCGGCCAGTGCGACCAGGAGAAGCTTCTTCACCGCGCGACCTCGTCTTTCCTTGACGTAAGGGACTTCTGCCGCCCGACTATACACACCGACCGATACCGATCGGTGACCTAGTTCGATGCCAACTCCCGCACTCCACACACCGATCACCGGAAAAGCAATCGGCCCGGACGGAGAATCCGTCCGGGCCGATCATCGCGGTGGGGCTAACAGGATTTGAACCTGTGGCCTCATCCTTATCAGGGACAGCGAAAATCGGGGCTCCGTCGCAGGTCAGAGGCTTCGACGCTTCGACCACGCACTACACAAATCTACATCCGCAAGCATACGTAGACCCCTGTCCGGCTCGGTCTGGCGACCGACCCGTTTGGGCTTCCAATGGGCTTCTCCTGCCCCCGCCCGGAGCCCTCATGCCACCAGCCTCAACCTGCGAGAACCCCGCAACTTCCGATCCTCCAACGCAGCCAGAACCTGTCCCGGATAGTCGGCCGCCGCGTGCGTGTACAGCCACGTCACCTCACCCGCCCGCTCATGCCCGAGGATCTCCTGCGTAACAACCTCCGGCACCCCGGCATCGTGGAGCCGCGAAGCGTAAGCGTCGCGCTGGTCGCGGAACTCAGGCCACCAACTGGAGCGCTCCACCACCACCTTCTTGATACGCCGCGTGACCTCATCCAGCTTCTCCACGACAACCTTCTTCACCGTCTCCCGCGCCACCCCCGCCTTCTGGATCGCGTCCACCCACAGGCGACGGAACGCACTCCGCCGGATCGGCGCCCGGTACGGCTGTTTCGTCGTACGGCTGACCTTGTTCCTGCCGTGGAAGACAAGCTCGTTCTCCCGCAGCCCATCCGCCGGCACCGATACCGCGGTGCTCACGCTCTCCTCCTCCGCGAAGAGGTCACGCAGCACGCGCATCGCGAGCCCGGTGAGGGGGACGGACCTCAGACCGGCGTCGCTCTTGGGGTACGCCTTCCGCCGGATGCGCCCCCGGGTCTCGGTCAGCACTTCGCGTACGTGAAGGACCCTGTTCTTGAAGTCGATGGAGCACCAGCGCAACCCCGCGAGCTCCCCCCAGCGCATGCCGGTTTCCTGCGCCACGATCTGGAGGGACTGGGCGTACTTCGGGAGTTTCTGCCGGATGAGCCACAGCTGCGCGTACGACGGCGGTCGCCGGTCTTCGGGGTGCTTCTTCTTGATCTTGGGGAGCTTCACGCCCTCCGCCGGATTGAACGGGATCCGCTTGTCCAACTTGGCCGCCTGGAGCATCCGGTCGAGGACCTGGAAGGCCTTCGTCACCGACGACGCGGCGAGCGGTCCCTTGTTCTCGTCGTGGAGCGCGTTCACCCAGGTCTGGATGGCCAGCCACTCCAGCTCCCAGAGTTGGAGGCTGCCGAACTTCGGGGCGATGTGGTTCTCCCACATCCCGTAGTCGCGGACCATCGTCTGGTTCCACTCCATCGGATCCTGGGCGTCCGGGTCTTGCCGGGTCTGGGTCGGCCACCACAGTTCGTGCCAGGCACAGAGGGCGATCTCCGCGCGGGATGGGTCGAGCCACCGGCGCTCGCGCATTTCCGTACGGACCTTCTCCAGGAAGGCAATGCCCAGCTTCTCCGACGGGAAGTTCTCGGTGTCTCGCCTCCCACCGGGCCCGGTGTAGCGGGCCTGCCAGGTCGCGGTGTGTGTTTTCGTCTTCCGCCGCTTGGGCTCGGGGAAGCGGGTGAAGCATCCGTCGCAGCCGCACGTCTTGGACGGCACGGGGCGAGGGTTGGCGGTGCTTGGTCGTCCCACGGTCTACCTACCTACGGGATCAGAGACGGGTCATGCAGCCGGCGGGGCCATCGCCTCTGCGGGGAGGGTGACGGGGTCCCCGCAGAAACAGCGGAGCGTGCCAGTGGAGGGTGGTGCTCCGAGGTCGGCGAGCAGCGCGTGCAGTTCTCTGATCAGGTAGTGGGGGTGGGTGCCCCTTTGGACGGTGATGGTGATCTCGTCCGGGTCCCAAAGAGCAGGCGCTGGTTGGTCATCAGCAATGGTGATGAGCGTGCACACAGGTCCCCCAGGAGATGCGCGGCGGCATGGAATGATCCGCTCCGGGAGGACAGCGGGGTGACGTACGTTACCCGCGTTGTTGTGTGTTGTAAGGGTTTTCTGCGAACACGTGCCGTGTGAACGCTTCACACATCCTGGAGGGCATCACTCCCCTGTTCGACCTGCTGGTTTGCAGGAACGATCACTCGGTGCGTTTGATCGCTTCGTCGAGCGTGGACGCGACTTGGATCAGCGCCTTCTGTCCTCGCGTGGGTAGTTGCCTGTAGATCTCCACGAGGCGTCGTTCACTCTCACTGTCCGTCGGGCCGGGGACAGCTCGGCCGGCGGCTTCGAAGATTCGCTTCGGGGTGATGGTGACATTCCAGGAGCGGAGTGCCGCTGTGATCTTGCGCAGGTCTTCCGGGTCAACGCGGGAGGTGCCTCGGGTCCGCTTCAGCCAGGAGTTGAGGGTCTGGTACTTGATGCCGGAGGCGAGCGCCAGATCCTTCTGGGTTCTACCTGCCTCCTCCAGGAGGCGGGTGAGGAGCGCGGCCAGGTCCTCGCCTTCGCGGGCGGGGTCCTCGGCGGGGTGGGGCTCGCCGGGGTGGTTCGGGTCGCTAGTCACACTGCTCAGAATCAACTATCTACATCTACATCCGCAAGTAGATCCGGGAGCCTTGACCCGTAGTTTTCGGTGCGCCCGCGCATCTACACGCCCCCTGTACGCCCCCTGTCGGGCCCGATTGCGCCCCAATAGAACCCTCTTGACTCAATCCACATCCACATGCAGACTGTAGATAGTGCAGGTCGCCCCGATCTGCATAGCCCCAATTCGGCCATGGCCGGAGGTTCACATGCGACGACTGAACAAGGGAGCCCCCATCCGAGCCGCCATGAAGTCGGCCGGACTGGACGTCTCCACACTCGCCGCCAAGACGAGGTCCATCGACCCCGACGGCAAGGGCCTCTCGCACGCCTACGTCGGGTTCATCAGCGGCAGGGGAACCAGCAGCCGCGAGACGTGCAGCGATCGAGCGGCAACGCTCATCGCGGCCGCTCTCGACCAGGAGGTCACCATCCTCTTCGAGTCGATCGTCTTCACGCTCGGAGAATCCACATCCGCACGCACACCGCGTACTCCCGAACACCGCACCGCCCTCCCCGAGCGGCTCATGGATCAACCCGCACTCGCCGCGTTCCTGCGGAAGTCGCCTTCGTGGATCGACGCGGAGATCAAGGCCGCGAAGGACGCCGGTGGCATCTGGCCCGGCCTGATCTACGTCGGCAGCAGTCGGCGGTTCGACCCGCTCGCAGTCCTCGACGCGATGCGGCAGCAGCGCGCATCCGCCTGACATGCAACGGGGCCGCCCCGGGGCGCAACCCGGAACGACCCCACATCACCACCAACCACCCAACAGAGAACGGAGGCAGGCCGTGACAACACAGACACAGGCTAGCCCCAAGATCGTCCCCGAGCCCGAGCTGATCGCTCGCGCCCGCACCGGAGACCCCGACGCATTCGCCACCCTCTACAACGACCACGAACGGGCCGTGTTCCGGTACATCGTTGCCCGCGTCGGCCACCGCCAGATCGCCGAGGACCTCACCAGCGAGACGTTCCTCCGCGCCTGGCGACGCGTGACCACCAACTTCATCTGGCAAGGCAACGACTTTGGCGCCTGGCTCTCCGTGATCGCCCGAAACCTCGTCAACGACCTCTACAAGTCCAGCCGCCACCGGCGCGAGGTGTTGGTGGACGAAATGCTCGACCACGAGAGTGACCACGCCCCCAGCGTCGAGCAGACCCTGATCGCACGCGACGGTTCCGCGGACCTCTACACACTCCTGGGCAAGCTCACCGAGCAGCAACGCCAGATCCTGGCCCTCCGCTACCTCGGCGGCCTGTCGGTCGCCGACACCGCCACCCACCTCGGTCTGACCCTGGGTGCCGTGAAATCCGGCGCCAACCGAGGCACCCACGCAATGCGCCGCCAGCTCCAGATGGGGGAGGCGGCATGAACAAGAACTTCCCGAATGCCGTCCGCATCATCCGCGAGGCCCTCGCGTCGAGTGGCTCGGACCCGTCCGCCGCGATCGCGCACGCCCTTGACGAGGGCCGGATGCTCGTCAATCCAGAACGCAGTTTCGGCGTCGTCCTCAAGCGCAACCCCGCTGGTCGGCTGACCCGCATCGGTCAGGAGCCGACGATGCTGGAGCAGCAGGCCCACGCCTGGGACATCTCCTGCGCCCGCGCCCAGGCCCTCGCCGACCAGATCCGCCAGGAGTGCCCCGAGGGCAATGGGCTGATCCGGGCGCTCCGCGACGGCAGCGCGGTGACCGTCGTCGTGCAGGTCACGACCTCCGAGCAGTGGGCGGAGTGGTGTGCCTACCTGTGCATCGAGCGCGAGGGCGTCGGCTCCCCGGAGTACGCGTACATCGGCCGTGGCCACCGGGACGGCGTCGAGGTCACACTCACCGCGTACGACGCTCCCGTAGTCCTGGCCCAGGCGACTGCCGCAGCCGAAATCCCGTACGTACACCACGGGTTCGTGTACGACCTCGCCCTCCCCCAGCGCGACAACACCGGCCGCATCTGGGACGTCAGCGGGGCCCTCGACGATGGCATGCCGATGCTGAGCCTGCGCGGACACGACATCCGGTGCGCGCTGGACAACATCGTCACCCAGCTCGGCGCCCACCTCGCCGCGGTGACCGAGCCCGACGAGCTCCCCAAGGCCCGCGACCTCGTCGCCACCATCCCCGTTGCGGACCCCGCCGGTGAGACCGCATGAGCACCTGTACGCCGGACCAGGCGTCCACGCCCGTCGCGGCAATCCCCCTGGTCGTTCACTGGGACCGGTACGTCATGGGCCCCTCCGGCGACACCGACCGCGAGAACACGATCGTCCCGTGCACCAGCGCGGACGGTGACCCCGTCGCCCTGGTCCTCGACTCCGAGTTGTGTCACCGGCTCGCTCTGGACCTCGCTGAGGCCGCCGGCAAGTCAGGGGACTCCGGGAGGCTCTCCCGACGCGCGTTCCTGCGCGAGCAGATCCGGCTCCGGGGCGGGCGGTGGAAGTCCCGCCGCGTGCAGGACCTCTACGCCCGCGCAGGCTACGAGGCCTCTCCGCGCACTGCCCGCAACGACCTCCAGCACCTCTTCCACGAGGGTCTGCTCATCGAGCACGACATGCTCGGCGGCCGCTACTACACCCCGTCCCGCAAGGGCGGTGACCTCTGATGGCAGTGAACACGTACACGCTCATTCACCAGGCACTGCTCCGAAGCGGCAAGACCCCGCGCGAGGCCACAGGCCTCCTGGCTCGACTGCGATCGGAAACGGGCGCCGAGCTCGCCGCCGCTCTCCGCGCACACAACACCGAGCAGAACCTGCCCTCGGCAGACACCAGCCACGCGAACTCGCGCCGACGTAAGGCCCGTTACGGAGCCACGAAGTTGGCCGCCGACTGGATCGAGCTCGCCGCCGCGAGCGGCCGCCGCTTCACCGCACCGCACCAGCGCGAGAACCGGAGCACCTCATGACGACCTTCACCTTCGCCCCCGCCACCCGCGAGACGGCCAAGGCCCGCATCGCTCTCCAGGGCCCCGGCGGATCGGGCAAGACCAAAACCGCGCTCCGCATGGCCGAAGGCCTCGCGGCCGGCGGCCCCATCGGGGTCGTCGACACCGAGCGCGGCTCCGCCCTCAAGTACGCCCCGGTCCCCGGACGCCCGGACATCGAGTCACACGAATTCGCTCACCTGCCGATGGCGTTCTGCTCCCCGGAGAACCTCATCGCCGCAGTGAAGGCCGCCGAGGAGGCGCGCCTCGCCGTCCTCATCCTCGACAGCTGGTCGCACTTCTGGGCAGGTAAGGGGGGTCTCCTCGCTCGCGTCGACCAAGAGGCCAAGAAGCCGGGCCACTTCGGCGGTTCGTACACCGCCTGGGCGCCGGTCAATGACCTGGAACAGGACATGCTCGACGCCCTGCTCGGCTTCCCCGGCCACGTCATCGTCACCATGCGGACGAAGAACGACTACGAGATGGAAGGGAAGAAGGTCACCAAGGTCGGGGTGAAGACAATCCAACGAGAGGGCGCCGAGTACGAGTTCGACGTCGTGATGGACATGGTGAAAGGCACCGGAACCGTCACCAAGACGCGGTACACGCCACTCGACAACGTCACCCTTCACCACCCCGGCGAGGACTTCGCCGAGACGATCCTGGAGCAACTCGGACAGGGAGTCGACCCAGTTGTCGTCATCACGGACGCGCTGGCCGCCGAGGGGCTCACTCTCGACGACATCCTCCGTATCCAGGGGGATGCCGCCAGCCGCCGCCTGACGCAGACCGGGCTGCTCCATCCCACAAGCGGCGAACCGACGACGGTGGCCGCCCTGATGCAGGAGCGCCTCGGCGAGACCCTCATCGCGCTGCTGGCCGACGACTTCCTGACGTACGAGCGGGCGCTGGCCCTGTTCGCGCGCGGGGGCAGCGGTGGATGGCTCAACGTGCCGTACGCGGACCGCGAGTCCGGGGAGATCACCACGCTCGGCGCGCTGATCAAGGCGCGCGGTACAGAGCTCAAGGCGAAGGCCGAACCCGCGCCGCCCACGATCGAGACGACGCGGGATTCGGGCGCGGGTGACGAGCAGCAGCCGGCGCCTGCCACCCCGGGGGAGGGCGCGACCGCCCCGCAGACCCGGAAGATCTTCGCGTCCATGAAGGAGTTGGGCCTCGCCCCGGAGGACCGCGATCAGCGGCTCCGCGCCGTCGGCCTCCTCATCGGCCGCCGCATCGAGTCCATGAACACCCTGACATTCGGCGAAGCAAGCGTGGTCATCGAGACCTTCGCCGACTTCACCGGCGACGGCGCCCCCGAGCGGTTCCGCGCCCACCTGAACGACCTCCTGGCCAAGGCCGCCTGATCCACCACTGAACGCGGGCCCCGCCGACCCACCCCCTCCGGCGGGGCCCGCACCCACCCAGAAAGGAGAAGCACCACAGTGGTGAACCCCACCCCAGAGCAGTCCGAAGCGATCGCCACCTACGGAGACGGCATCGACTGTGTCCTCCAGGCGGGCGCAGGCTGCGGCAAGTCGAGCACGCTCAAGATGATCGCGAGCAGCGACCCGCGCCGCCGCATGGCATACGTCGCGTACAACAAGGCCATCGCCGCCGACGCCAAGCGGTCATTCCCGTCCAACGTCACCAGCCGCACCGGGCACGGGCTGGCCTTCGACCCGCGCTACCTCCCGCGCCTGAACAGGCCGCGGCAGACCGCGCATCAAGCCTCGCAGGCGATCGACGTCAGGCAGATCCTCGGCATCATCGGCTCCACGCCGGCGATCCCCACCGACGCTGGAATGCCGAAGGCCATGACGTCACGGCTGATCATGCGGGTGGCGCTGGACACCGTGTCCCGCTGGTGCCACAGCTCGGACTCGGAGATCAGGGCGAAGCATGTCCCGCAGTACGACGGCCTCACCACGGCGGAGCCCCGGAACGCGCTCCTCGGTCTCGCGCTGCCTGTGGCCCTGGCCACGTGGGCGGACTTGGCGGACGAGGACGGTGTCCTGCGCCTGGACCACGACCACTACATGAAGATGTGGGCGCTCTCCGGGCCCAAGCTGGCCGTGGACGTGGTGCTGCTCGACGAAGCGCAGGACACGAACGACGTGCTCAGCGCCGTCCTCCTTGACCAGGACCACGCGCAGCGCATCGCCGTCGGCGACTCCGCCCAGGCCATCTACGGATGGCGCGGCGCACGCGATGCCCTGTCCACGTTCGTCCGCGAGCTCCACGCCACGGAGCTCACGCTCTCCCAGTCGTTCCGGTTCGGCCCGGCCATCGCCGCGCAGGCCAACCTCTGGCTGACCAAAATCGACGCACCTCTACGACTCACAGGGTACGAAGCCTGCACCTCCAGCGTGGGCCCGGCCAGCAACCCCGACGCGATCCTCTGCCGCACCAACTCCGGCGCAATGGGCGTCGTTATGGAGGGCCTGGCCGCCGGCCGAAAGGTCGCTCTGGTCGGTGGCGGCGCGGAAATCAAACGCCTCGCGTGGGCCGCTGAGGCCCTCCAGGACGGGAAGCCGACCGACCACCCGGAACTCCTCGGATTCCCCTCATGGGATGCGGTGCGGGAGTACGCGGCCGAGGAGGACGGCAGCCTCGAAGTCCTCGTCAAGCTCATCGATGAGCACGGCACCGCGGCCATCCTCACGGCGGCCGACGCGCTCACCGCGAACGAGGCGCGCGCCGAGCTGGTCGTCTCCACGGCGCACAAGGCCAAGGGCCGCGAGTGGCCGTCCGTCCGCATCCACGGAGACTTTCGGGCACCGAAAGCGGACCCCAAGACCGGGAACGTGACGCTCACCCGCGAAGAGGGACGTCTCGCGTACGTCGCCGTGACCCGTGCCCGTCAGCACCTCGACTGCGAAGCGCTGGACTGGGTCCACACCGTGACCGGGGTGACCGAATGACGCACTGGCAGATCTACGCGCTCATCGCAGTCACAGCCACCCTCGCCACCCTTGCCGGTCTGGTCGGCATGTTCCGGGCCTCCTCCCTCCCAAGTTGCGACACATGCGCGGAGTGCGACGACCAAGCCGCGGACAAGGGCGGGTTGTTCGCCGAGGACTACCTGGTCGGCTTCGACGCGATGAAGGCTGCTGTCCTCACCGCCAACCGCGAGACGGAGCCTGGTGGTCCGTCGGCCGACCTCATCGACTGCTGGGGCGTCTGGTCCGACGCTCCCCGCTTCCCGAAGGGTGGCGACCTCGCATGACGGACGAAGTGGACTGGTCCCAGGCCCTGTGCTGCGGCGACGACGGGGACCGGTGGTTCAACGAGGGCAAGACCAGCGACGAGGCCGTCGCCGACTCCGCGTACGCGAAGCGCCAATGCGGCTTCTGCCCGATCTTCGATGACTGCCTCGTGGACGCCATGGCGAGCGAGGACGGCAAGCCCGCCGATAGTCGCCACGGCATCCGCGCAGGCCTGACCGGCAAGCAGCGCTACCGGCGGGCGGA